>JAFGSJ010000091.1 GCA_016934675.1 bacterium
CCCCTCTTTGGCTCACTCTATCTCAAACTCGCCGTTGCCCGTTTCGCCAGGACGCTCAGTACCCTCCTGGCTGGCGGATTGTCCCTCTTTCAGGCCCTGGACATTGTGAAAAATATCATGAATAACAGCTTCCTGACTGGGTTGATTGATGAGGTCAGGACAAGTGTCGGCGAAGGAGGCAGTTTGACCGCCTTCCTCCGCGAAAAGGGAATATTTCCCGCCGTCTTTTTGCACATGACCGCGGTTGGAGAGGAAACCGGTGAACTCGAACAAATGATGACCCGGGTCGCCGATACATTCGAAGCCGAAGTCGACCAGACCGTGACCACACTCACTTCGCTGCTTGAACCCGTGATGATCTTGGCCATGGGCCTGGTCGTCGGCATTATCGTGATCGCCATTATGCTGCCTATTTTCGAAATGAGTCAGGTAATTCGTTGAAAAACAAGGGAGAAGATCGACTGCTTTACTGGATACTTGGAAATTCAGAAAGCATTTCAATTTTTGATGGGATCAATACTACATGCACGCACAATACCTGCAGGAGAAAAAAGATGAACAAGAAAAGAGAATTCAAATCTGAGTCAGGTTTTACTCTGGTCGAGATCATGGTCGTTGTGGTCATACTGGCGGTGCTGGCTGGTCTGGTTTTACCCCGGATCATGGAGCGGCCCGAGGAGGCCCGTCGGACCAAGGCCCGCATGCAAATCGAGCAATTAGAAGGGGCTTTGAAACTCTTCAAGCTGGACAACGGTTTCTATCCGAGCACGGAGCAGGGTCTGGTCGCTTTGGTCATGCAACCGACCGTGGGCCGAATCCCCAAGAACTGGAAAGAAGGGGGATATCTGGAAAAAGGGATCATCCCGATCGACCCCTGGGGTAATCAATTCGTCTATATTTCACCCGGAATTCATAATCTGGAATATGATATCGAGTCTTACGGACCGGATGGCGAAGACGGTGGTGAGAACGAAAACAAGGATATCGAGAGCTGGAACATCGAATGAGAGTGAGATGTATGCTTTGAGGTGAGTGCCGTGTTGCGAAGCAGAGCCAGACATGTTCGAGTAAGGAAGCAGACCGACCTTCGCTGCCAGGATGGCTTTACCCTGATCGAAATTTCGATCATGCTGCTTATTGTGAGTATTGTCTCGATGTTAGTTTTGCCGCGGATGTCCTCTTTCCTGTCAAGTGGTCCCGAAACATTTGCCCGTCGACTGCACATGACGGTGCGCTCGTGTCGCGAGCGTTCGATCATGCACCATCAACCCTATCGGATCGTACTCGATCTGGAAAAACAAGTTTTCTTTGTCGAGACATTGACCGAGACGAGACAGGACGAATTCAGCTATCAAATAGATCCGAGTGTTTTGCATAGAATGGTAAAGGTACCGAGTAACATCCGGATCGAGGATGTCAGTACGCCCTTGACCGGGATGATCAAAGAGGGGCAGGCTTATATCATCCTGCTTCAGGACGGTTTGTTTCCGGGGGCACAGGTCCACTTGATCGATGATGAAAAACAGCACTATACTTTGATTTTTCATCCTTTGACCGGACGTCTGCTTTTTGAACGAGGTTATGTCTATACCGAAACAGAGCAACAGGTAACCTGAAATGAAACGTATTTGCCGCTATCAGCCTGGATTCACTTTTCTCGAGGTCATGATCGCAGTGGCCATTCTGGCCATAGCTCTGGTGGCTTTGTTGCGTCTGGTTGTTCTCGGCGTGCATAATGCCGATTATGATAAAACCATGACCCTGGCGACTCTGCTGGCTCGTGAGAAGATCAGTGAGGGCTTATTGCTGACCGGCGCGGAACGGAATGGCGGCGGTCAGGGTGAACATGAATTCAGCGATTATTCCTGGGAGCGGACCGTTACCGCGACCGTGTTCAATCGGATCGAACAGATTACCGTCACCGTGAAATGGGTCGAAGGTGAGGAAGAGAGAAATGTCGTTCTTACCCAATTCATATTCCAAGGTTGAGTGGCAGGATAATTCGGGATTCACGCTACTCGAAGTCTTGTTGTCCATCAGCATCCTGGCCATAGTCAGCTCGGTCATCTATGTCTCGCTGTTCAGCAGTATGGATGTCATGGACGCGACCAGAACCAAATTGGACCATTACGAACTGGTCAGGCTCGTTTTCAGCTTGATCGAACAAGACCTGCAGGGTGCGTATACTTCACCTTATACCGATTATTATGTTTTTCAGGGGACCAATGAAGAGCATGATGGCCAACCGGCCGATCGGCTCTATTTCCTGACAACCTCGCACCGGAGAATGCTCAGGGACGCTGCTGAAGGCGATTTGTGCGAAGTCGACTATAGCCTGGTCTTCTCGAACGAGGAGAACGTGCCGCATCGTCTCTTTCGCCGGACCGACCCTACACCGGACCGCGACCCGGATAAAGGCGGCACTTCCTGGGAAATCATTGACCGTGTCCTCGGGTTTAATGTCGAGTTCTACAATATCAATGAATGGCAAAATGTATGGGATGGGCGCGGTGCGAATTTTACCTTGCCCTCTGCAGTCCGGATAACCCTGACTCTTGCTCTCGAGGACGGTTCAACCCAATCTTTCTCGAATTGGATCAACCTTCCCCTGGCTAAATGATATGCCTGGATGGGCCGATATGACTCAGAAACATAAGCGATCGTGGCGTTTGTATCTGAAGGATGAACAAGGAGTCGCCCTCCTGCTCGTTCTCATCGTCGTTTCGATCATGGGTTATCTGGCGTTCGATTTCAGTTATCTGGTCCGACTCAATATGACTTCGGCAGCGAATTTCCGCAATGGTTCGAAAGCTTATCTCCTGGCCAGGTCCGGCATCGAAGCCTGCCGCGCTTTACGATGTGAGAACAAAAACGATTGGGACAGTCTCGATGAATTATGGGCCACGGAACGACCGCCGGTCATGGCTGAGGGCGGTCTGGTCGAAATCAGCCTGGTCGATGAAAATTCAAAGATTAATGTAAACAAATTGGCCCTGACCGATAGCCTCAATGGGCCGGCCTATTCCAACCAATTCCAACGATTATGTCTTTTACTCGATCTCGATGTCAACATCGTCGACTATATTTCGGATTGGGTCGATCAGGATAGCGAAGGTGATGCTGAAAACCAGTATTATCTGCGATTGAATCCACCGTATGAGTGCAAAAACGGTAAAATCGACACGGTCTATGAATTACTTATGGTCAGGGGAATAACGGATGAGGTTTTTTTTGGATCTAAAGATAAACCGGGCTTGATTGAATTTGTCACGACTCGGCCTGAGCTGGGGGTCAATATCAATACTGCAGACGTGATCGTTCTCCAGACTCTGCACGAGGACCTGACTGAGGAAATAGCCTGGAATATCATCCAAGCCAGAGAAGTCAAACCTTTCAAGAATATTTCGGAGCTGAAATCAAGAGGTGATGAAACAGAAATCGATCAGACCATGTATCAAAATTTGACAGAATGTAATAATTATATCACGGTCAAGGGTGATGTTTTTCTGGCCCGGTCTGTGGCTACGGTTGACGATTATACCGTTCGAGTGCAAGCCTTGATCGGACCACAGGGACGTGAACTCTTCTTTTGGAAACGATTTTGATAGGTTGGTGTTATGGCACACAGTATAATTGGACTGACAATCGAAATGAATGAACTGAAACTGGCCAGGATAAAAACGGTCCGAGGTGACTTGGTCCTGGACAGATGCCACACGCTCCGCTGGGGAAGCCTGGAACATGAACAAACGGGACAGCCAGGCATGATTGAATCATTAACCACGCTGGTCAAGGAAGACTTTTTTGTCGGTTCCGATCTCATGGTGGCACTGCCTTCAGCTCGCGTCACAACCAAAACCCTGGTTTTCCCTTTTTCAGATCGGCGTAAAATCGAGAGTGTTCTGGCAGATTCACTCGAAGAACACCTGGCTTATGCCATCGATCAGGCCCACATTATAACCACGCCCATCGTCCAGGACAAGGACCAAAGCAAAGTGCTGGCCTGGGCGGTCCGTAAAAACGAGATTTCCGAACTGATCGCCCTACTAGGTCAGATCGGACTCGAGCCCCGAGGCATTTACCCGGAAGCAGTAGCCCTGTCCACCTTTGCCGGATTGGTCCGAGAAGACGAACAGGCAAATCGGTTGATACTGGCCTTGTATCGCAATCATGCCGTGATCGTGGTCAGATCAGGCCCCACAATCGTCCAGCAGAGGGTCATTACCATCGGACTCGATCAGATTCTCAATGCGGCCCAGGCTCATGATCATCCAGAAGGATTGCCGCTTGAAACCATACTGACCGGACCAGTGTCTGATCCGAGCCCTCTTGGACCGGACCAACAGAAACAACTCGAACGAGCATTCGTGGATTTGAAGACAGAATTGATCCGTACAATTCAAAGTTTAAAGGGCCAAACGGACCTCAATACTGTCAGACAGATCGAGGTAACGGGCGATCTGAATTGCTCCCAACCCGTTTGGGCTGCTTTAAATAAGGATTTCGCGTTTGAATTCGTCCCCCTGACTCATTATCATCCCTCGATCCGGAATCGTAACCAATCACCGGATTGTCCGGTCAATGAACAAAACATTCAGGCATATTCCACGGCGCTCGGTCTCTGCCTGCATGGACTCGATCGATTTAGCTCGAAAGTGGGCAACCTGCGTTCGGGTGAATTCATTTATCGCAAGGATATTGCCTTATTGAAAGGCAAACTGATTGTGACCGCTATCCTCCTGGGCCTTGTCCTGGTCCTCGGTTTCAGCAGCCTGTTCTATCATGTCAATCTCTGGGAGAATGTCTACGAACAAAAGAAAAATGAGATATCGACCATTTTTCAAACGGCATTCCCCAATCTTGCCCATATTTCAGGTGAAAACCAGCTCCCCCTGGTCAAGCAGAAACTGAACGAGCTGACCTCGGAACTGCAGAGCTTCGGGAAACACGAGCAGGGCAGACCGAGCCATCTCTCTATTCTCCTGACTCTCAGCCAGATCATTCCGCCCACTATCAAGCTTGACATCATCGAGTTGTCCATCAGCGACACGAAATTGGAAATGAAGGGTGAGATCGATACCTATAAATCTGTTGATCTGGTCCGAAATGAGATCCAGAAACTGGCCTATGTCAGTCAAGTGACGACGGGAAAAACAACCAAGGATGTCCGCGAAGAAGTCCTGATCTTTCAGATGACCGCCCTTTTTAAGAATCCGGGAGGTGTGCAATGAACCTCGCCCCCCGTGAGAGAAACACAGTGATCTGTGGTGCGGTCCTTCTGCTCATGCTCTTGCTGTATTTCGGCATCATCGAGCCCAAACAGGCCCGACTCGAAGAATTGAAAGATCGAATCCCTCTCAAGGAACAACAGATTGTTGAGCTGAAAAACAATATCCAGGATTATTATCGCCTGAAACAATTACTTGATGAACAAAAACAGAAGATCGACAAACGTGGAAATGAACCATTCATGCAATCCTATCTTGAATCCGAGGCCGCCGCTCTGGATATGATTATCGCTTCGATGGTCCCGAAAAATGTGGACCTTGATGATACATATCGGGAAGACCAGATCGAGCTCAAACTTGAATCGATCACACTCGATACTGTGGTTAAATTTTTGTATCGCATCGAGAATTCACCGAAAATGTTGACTGTAAAAAATGTTCGCCTAAAACGACGTTATGATGACAAGACAAGGATAGATGCAACCCTGACTATCACAACCCTTATCGTGAAATAGGGTCGACAGGGCCCATTGGATTAAAAAACGAGCACAGTATGAATAAGACGAAACAGGCTCATCATGAACTGATCTGGGAAATCATCGGTTTGACGGCGGTCTTCGTATGTTTCTGCCTGATATTCCTGGTGATCAAACTGCCGCGGACCCAAATCAGAGACCGAATCATGCGCGAGGTCGTATCTGCTACCGATGGCAAACTTGAAATAGTCGATCTGGCTATTAAGCCCATCATGTCATTTCGGGCCGCGGGGGCCGGTTACAAACTCAACAGTCTGAGTGGGGAAGAGGTCATGTTTTCTGTTCGTGACCTTCATGGTTCACTTCATCTGCTTCCATTCCTGATAGGTAAGACGGTAATTGCCACCCGAGCCGATTTGAACGGAGGTCGTCTGAAATGCGAAATCACTTCCGGAAAAGGGGCCCATTCCGGTTCCGCTTATCTGTCCGGGTCTGAAATCCCTCTCCAAAGCTTTAATCAACTCTTGAATCCCATCGCTGATTTGGCTGGCACACTCGATCTACATGGAAATATATCCTGGGATAAAAATGATCTCAGCACCGGCAAGATCGAAGCACAAGCCAACGAGGCCCGGCTGTTATCTTTTTCTTATAAAGGCCTCGAATTACCTGAAATCATTTTCGAACAAGTGAAATTGCTCATCGAAATCGAGTCGAATCTGGCGACAGTCAAAACATTGACTCTTGAAGGACCGGACCTTACTCTCCAGCTCGATGGCTCGATCAATCTGCGTCAGCCCCTGCAACGCAGCTCCCTCGACCTGATCGCACATATCCGGATCGACCAGGACAGCTTGAAGAAACTGGACCTGGCCATGTTCTCAAGTTTTCTGACTCCCCAGCACGGTAAACCTGTCGAGATACCGATCAAGGGTAGCCTGGCTTCACCTAAAGCTGATATTACATCCCTGATCTCACCACCCGTTCCCTATCCGCGTAACACTCCTTGATCCGTAAAATATCCCAAGGAAGTGTATCCGACCCAATGGTGCAGATTCGCCGGAGCAGTACTGCCCAGACCATAGTGCCGAACCGGTAACTCACCCAACTCAACACTGGTATTGTAGTCGAATAAGTGTCCTGAAAGAGGGCCAATATCGGCATTCAAAGAGGAAAGATAATAAAGGAACATGGCTCCGAACGATATGGAAAAACGACCACACCAGCTTATCTTTGAGGCACGAGTATCCTGGTCAACCAGACTGGTGTACAATGAATGGATAGACTGTGGGACCAATTCTCCTGACAGATATTGCTTGATCAGATCGATATCCTGAGTGCGGGCAGCGGCAAGACCAGTACAACCCGTTCCAAAAGGGACATAATTATGACTGCCCCAACCCTGATCACCATAATGGACCGAATCATTCGAGATCAAAATTTGGACCTGGCTCCCCAAGAACATTCTTCGGGGGCCGATATAATCAGTGACGGCCCTGGCCAGGCATTTCGCCAGTTGCTCCAGGACGGTCCAGTCCATCCTGGTCACCATGATCGGCACTATCCGCACCTGTCTGTTCAGGTGTTGCAAAAATGGCAGCATGGCTTCGAGCGAATGCTCGTATCGATGGCAGTCACGATTGACCTGACAATGGTCAGGACCCAGCGCTGTGACAAGATGCTGACGCAGGTCTGTCTGGACCTCGATCGGACCGTACGGTCCGGACCAGGCCGCATAGTCATCGAAGATGAGCAGGTCCTGTTTCGAGCACCGTCGCCCATGAGACAAGCCCAGGATAAATACCAGTTTCGCCGTAAGTCGCTGCATTATCGGAACGTAAAGCGGACCTGCATAGATATAATCATCATGAGGACAGATCGCGGCAATGAGTTGTCCGGAGGGAACTGTGAGGCGATCGGGAAGTTGTTCATAGCTTTCACAGGCCCGGGCATACGTTTCCTTTACTTGTGTTTCATTTGTCGGATAACCAACGGGATCGATCATATCGCGAACCTGATTAGTTGTAGAGGCATCAGTTGTTTTCTGCTTCTGTTCTTCGGTCATATCATCAACCTCCTGTCCTGCTCGGAATTCCCTTGGCCCATTTGACCTGGAAGGCAAATTCGTACTCTCTATGGGAATTTTACCAAACAGCTTGAAAAATAAAACGGATTGTTTCATCTGTATTAATGATATTACCCTGCGCTATTATCCGTCAGATTACTGTAATTGAAAAAGAGATAAAGAGGCCAGTCATGAAAAAAGTCCTTGTGGTTGACGATGTCAAAGCCATCAGAAACCTTATCGTCGCGACTCTCAGTAAAAGCGGTATTCAAATGCTCGAAGCCGATAACGGTCGCGATGCTGTTACTATTGCCAAGCGCGAGATCCCCGATGTCATCATCATGGATGTGATGATGCCCGGTTTGAACGGTATTCAGGCAACCACTCAAATTAAAGCAGACCCCCTTACCAAGAACTGTGTTGTGATCATGCTGACCGCCAAACTGACCGGTGAAGACAAAAAAGCGGGATTCTCTGCCGGTGCCAGCGAATTTCTGACAAAACCGTTCGGACCCAAGGAATTGATGGACAAACTCGATAAATACCTTTCCCTTTGAGTCATTTATTGTTCCGCTCAGAAGCTCTGCCCGTTGAACTGAGTTGAACGTACAAATCGTGATATTGACGGGCACTCTTGTTCCAGGAAAAATCCAGATCCATCCCGTTTAGCATAATCTGGCGCCAGCGCTGCGGCTTGGCATACAGACTCAGTGCCCGTTTCAGACACTGGATTAACGCCTGGCCTGTTGGTTTCGTAAAGATGAACCCTGTCGCTTCGGGCCCATGAGTCGTTGTGTCCCTGACAATATCTGCCTGTCCTCCTGTCTTTCGGACCAGGGGAACAGTCCCATATCGCAGTGAATACATGGTGTTCAGACCACACGGCTCAGATAACGATGGCACCAGGATCATATCTGCAGCCGCTTCGAGCCGGTGGGCTAAGGCTTCATCGAAAACCTGCAGGAAACGGAATGTGTCCGGATACTTGCGTTCCAGGGACAACAGGGCTTCCTCGTAATCAAAACGTCCCTTGCCCAACACGATACAATGCAGGGGCAGGCACATCAGCTTTTCACTGGCCTCAAGGAAGATATCAAGACCCTTGAGCGTCTCGAGACGCGTGATCAGACAGACCAACGGCCAGCCCTTTCTCAGCTTGAGTCTGTACTCCTTTAAAAAAAGATGCTTGTTTTCAACCTTCCCAGCTAAATGGTCACGATCATACTGAATGGGAAGGTATGCATCTGTGGCCGGCGACCATAACTCCGTATCAATCCCGTTCAGCACTCCAACCAATGTGTTCTTTCGCTCCCGCAGAATACCGTCGAGTCCGAAACCGTGTCTTCGCGTGCATATTTCCCGGGCATAACCCGGACTGACCGTGGTGATCAAATCGCTGAACAGGATACCTCCCTTCAGCAGGTTTATCTTGCCATAGTATTCCAATGTGTCAGGTGTAAAATAGTCCCAATCCAGACCAGTCAATTTCAGATCATAATGCCAGAACAACCCCTGATAAGCCAGGTTATGGATTGTCAGCATACTCGAGGCTTTTTTATAAAACGGATCTGAAGCATACAAAGACCGAAGATAAACTGGGATCAGCGCGGTCTGCCAGTCGTTACAGTGAATGATTTCTGGCCGGAAATCCAACATTTTCATGCTCTCGAGTACAGCCCGACAGAAGAATATGAAACGGACCGCATTGTCAGGATAATCGCCAAAACGGGTGTGATACAACTCATCTCGATCAAAAAAACCATCATTGACCACACAATAGACCGGGACCTTGCCCTGAAGATCGGTCTGGACCACTTCGAAATCAAATGCAGTGTTCATGAGCGTGATACTCTGATGGGCCAGAGTCGGCGTTAATGCGGCTTGATGCGATATGACCGAACGGTAACGTGGCATGATGACCCGAACATCATGACCCAGTTCATACATTTTTAAGACCAGTGCAGCGGAATAATCAGCCAAACCGCCTGTCTTGGCAAAAGGAAAAAGCTCAGGAGTCACGAACAATATCCGCATGATCGGCCTCCTTCCCGGCGTCTAGACACACAATTACTTATACAATTCTGTCAACACTCGATGCATATTCAATTACAGCCGCATTGGACTGTATTCTACCAGATTACTACAACAAAAACAATATGTAACTGCGTCACCGCGAGGTGGGGTGGCAAGCAACCGGAGGTGAACGACCAGTCTGTAGCGTAAGCGAACTCGATACGGCCGGCTGTACCCAGTGAGTCTGCTGGCAAATTACAAACTGATTGAAGTGCCCTGGACGGCTAAGCAGGTCAGAGATATCCAGTGGCTTCAGAGCTGGGTCGAACCATCGATCTGGTCATTACGAATGTTGGTAGCTCTCGTAACAGGAGTGAAAGGAGGTAAATGGTACAGCTTGATGGATAAGAAGCTGCGCGGAAGAAGTCGCGGCATTGACCATCAACGCTGGCCCAATGCCTACTTTGGCGAACTCGGGCTGTACTCCTTAAGGGCAGCCTGGGAAAAAGCTTACCAATCCGTGAAACGGTGAACCATCGACTGGAGAGCCGTATGCGGGAGAACCGCACGTACGGTTCGGAGGGAGGGGAGGTGCACATCAATGCACCTTTCCTACCTATCATCAGCTCGATCAATGGGTTATGTTCCGTCTCTATCTGGATCCAACCCTTTTCCTGACTGTATTCCCAGGTATCGTCAAAGCAATGTATCGTATCGTTATCTGGTCCGACCCAACCTCGTCCGCCGTACATGACAATCACGTTCCGATGACAATCGTAAGCCACGCCGTATAGATGGCGGGGATTGGGACGATGGGGCGAGTCGATCGACTGCCAGTTCGGATATGTTTTGGACAGTGGCGTAGGCGTGTTCTCGGGATTATTGTCATTGTTATTGCTGCAATTCGTGAAACACAGTGCGCATATAATGATCACCCAAATGGGATAGTGTCTTCTGTTCATATTCAAGCCACTCACAAGTACCGTTATCAATAAATGGTAAAACAATCCGGTTCCTAATCTGGTCCTGATCGGATACCTGGATTATAATCGAAACAACAAAGAAAATGAAGGAAAGATTTTCACCGATTGTATAGTTCATCCTTGACCAAACGGATTCTGGGTAATTTTTCGCGAGGTGTTATGTAGTGGGGACAATCAGGAACGTATCACTGTTGGAATGAACATCTTCTTGAAGGCTTTAGCACGAATCTCGCAGCCAATGATTCTAACTCTCGACCCCCTGAAGGGGGAACTCATACAATTGTACCAGGTTGTGTGTTTGCCTGCATTCGAGTGCTCTGCAGTAGAAGTTCGTCTCTCTGTAAAAGAGAAAAGACATGCCCTCAAGAACGGCGTTGTGCTTCAGCAGCGCCTCGTTCCGCCTGGTACAATTGTTCGTAGTTCGGCGTTTACGCGGCTTTGTGAGCCATTAAAAGAGTCCTGGAACCTCACTCCCCCTTGATGAAGGGGGAATGAGGGGAATTTCTTGTCATAAGGCAGTCACCATATTCTCGGTCGTGCTATTTGTCTTGTCATTCGAAATACTTGTAGATCCACTGGTCGTTGTAGCCGTTCAGATTATCGTCCCAACCGGAGAACAGGAAGCATTCCTGTTGGTCCGAGTTATAGATCATGACCGTGGTCCGTCGGCCCGGTTTGGTTTCGGTGGGTATCTGGATCCAATCGTGACCATCGTATTCCCAGGTGTCGTTGCGCATTGATGCCATATGCACATCACCTCCGAAGAACACTGCCCGTCCGATACCCTCATGAAAGGCGAACCCGAACCGGGTCCTGCGACCGGGCTTGTGCTCGGTCTCGATTTGGGTCCAATCTTCACCATCGAATTCCCAGCAGACATCATCCGGTGCCCAACCACCCACCCTATCACCCCCGTAAAGGACAGTCACATCTCTTCTGGAATCATAGACCATCTGGGCCCGATTTCGCCTTGAAGGTTTGTGCTCAGTGTTAACCTCAGTCCAATGATCCCCATTATAATACCATGTATCATCACGGTATTCACAACCACCATTATTATTCATGTATAATCCGCTAAAAATATACACTACATGTGAGCTACTATCATAGACCATGCAGTGAGCGGCTCTCTCCGGTGGTTTTATGGTGAACTCCCTCTTGGTCCAATCCGTGCCGTCATATTCCCAGGTTTCATCACTAATATCACATTCAATATTGTCTTGCTGATAACGAATGCCACCAAACATTATTACCTTCCGGCGTTGTTGATCGTATACCATGGCCACGTAATCGACCTTTGAAGGATTATGCACTGTCTCAATTTTAATCCAACCTGTTTCCCGACTATATTCCCAGGTGTCGTCGAAGACATTAAAAGCTTTTGACTGTCCGCTCCCGATCCAGCCCCGACCGCCGTACATTACAATCACATGTCGATGGCTGTCATACGCCAATCCGTACTGGACCCGAGGATTGGGATGTTGGGTCGAGTTGACTTGCTGCCAGTTCGGATAGGTTTTGACCAACGGCGTAGGCGTGTTCTCAGGATCGTTCCCATTCTGGGCGGGACATCCCGAAAGACCGATCGCCACAAAGAGGTAACACAAAAGAATGATGCATTGTTTACACTTCATA
>JAFGSJ010000092.1 GCA_016934675.1 bacterium
ATTTTAACGATAATCCTCCCCCCGACCCCCTCCAAAGGGGGACAGAGAAAAGGCACTTTTTTCGATTAAATCGACAGCCCCTTTACGCGGCTTCTCGAACTTATGTCAGAATCCTGAGAATCAATGACACCCCAGAAGTCACAGATTCTTGTTCTTAACCCCCTAACCTGTCCCGAGCTTGTCGAGGGAAGGGGGAACTCATACTATTGCACCAGGGTGTTTGTTGGCTTGCATTCGGGAGCGAATCGTGTGGAGTTCGTGGTGATTTGAAAGAGGAAAGACATACCCTCAGAAACGAGCGTTGTGCTTCAGCGGTGGTCCGTTCCGCCTGGTACAATGACGCGGCTTCGTGAGCAATTGAGTAATCCCGAAACCTCATTTCTCCTGACCAGGCGGCTTCAGCGACGGTATGTGGCGGGTGACGGCTGGAGGACACCCTCACATCGTGGTTTCACTTCCCAGTAAAGAAATGATACACCGCGTCCAGAAAATGAACAGGATGACCGAGATCAAGACCAATCCCATCCAGGTGAAGGCATGCTCATCATGCTTAACACATTGATTTTCCTGCATGTACTATCTGGAGTATTGACATCGCCGTGGTGATGGTTTACTATTTGACCTATCAGTAAAATACCTGGAGGAATATGACCATGAACGAGAAAGAAAAGAAACTCTACAAAATGCAGGCTCAGGTCTTCAAAGCCCTGGCCCATCCCATCCGATTGGCGGCGGTGCATTTTCTCAAGGATGGGGAGCAATGTGTGTGCGACATCATTGACTATGTTGAATCAGAACGGTCCAATGTCAGCCGGCATCTCGCGGTTTTGAAACAAGCAGGTGTAGTCTCTGACCGAAAGGAAGGTCTGCAGGTTTTCTATCGATTGAACATGCCCTGCGCGATTTCTTTCTTCAGATGCGTGAGTGAGATTGTTCAGAACCAGAATGAGGAGCGAGTTTCTTTGCTGAGATAATTTTTTTTGACGTGCTCTTGACTATTTTACAAATTAATCAAGAATAGGGACATCATGAACAAAGATGAATTGAAAAAATTGTCGGTGATGATCATCGTGTTTGTGGCAGCTTATTTTCTTCCTCTCGACTGGTCCCGCTTTCAGAATGGTCTCACCGAGTCATTGGCGATGACCAGGGATTACGCTCGTGAACATGTCTTACTCTGTCTTGTACCGGCCTTGTTCATTGCCGGAGCAATCTCGGTGTTTGTCAGCCAGGCGTCCGTTTTGAAATATTTCGGCAGTCAGGCCCGAAAGGTTGTTGCTTATGGCGTTGCATCTGTTTCCGGATCAGTCCTTGCCGTCTGTTCATGCACTGTACTCCCTCTTTTTTCAGGAATTTATACCAGAGGCTCGGGACTTGGGCCGGCCACGACCTTTCTTTATTCCGGCCCGGCGATCAACGTTCTGGCCATCATTCTGACGGCGCGGGTACTTGGTCTCAAAATGGGCATTGCCCGAGCGTTCGGGGCGCTATTTATAGCCATTATCATCGGTCTGTTGATGCAGTTCACCTTCAGAAAAGAAGAACGGGATCGCCACAATGGCAGCATGGTGGTTCCCGGTGAGTTGGAGACTTCCCGACCGTTATGGAAAGACAGTCTCTATTTTTTCTCGATGGTCGGATTGCTGGTCTTCATGAATTGGGGTAAACCGTTGGAAACGACCGGAATCTGGGCCGTTATTTTCAACGCGAAATGGACCATCAGTTCGCTTTTCGGCCTTCTCCTTCTTTTTTGCTTGTATGCCTGGTTCCGGAAAGAAGAGCTTTCCGAATGGGTTGTCGCAACCTGGGATTTTGCCAAACAGATCATCCCCTTGCTTTTTTTCGGTGTGCTCATCGCCGGTTTTTTGCTTGGCCGCCCGGGCAAACCAGCCTTAATTCCCGAAGAGTGGATCGCCCATGTAGTTGGCGGCAATTCCATTGGTGCCAATTTTTTTGCCGCGATTGTCGGGGCATTCATGTATTTTGCGACGCTTACCGAGGTCCCGATCTTGCAGGGGCTTCTCGGCGCAGGCATGGGGAGTGGCCCGGCATTGGCCTTGTTATTGGCCGGTCCTGCTTTGAGTTTGCCGAGCATGTTGGTGATCAACAGTGTTCTGGGAGTGAAAAAGACGGTCGTGTATGTCGCCTATGTCGTTGTTTTTTCAACCCTGGCTGGTTTGCTCTATGGAGTAATCGCCTAGATGAGGAGCTTGTTTATGAAAATCGAAATACTAGGGATGGGTTGTCCCAAATGCAAAAAATTGTTCGATGCAACCCGTCAGGCTGTGGCCGAATCGGGAATAGAAGCGACCATCGAGAAGGTCGAAGACATTAACACAATATCCGGTTATGGCGTCTTGATGACACCGGCTCTCGTGGTTGACGGCGTCGTGAAGTCTTCCGGGAAAGTCCTGAGTGTGAAAGAAATTTTGAAGACTTTCCAGGTCATGTCATGAACAAACTGATGGGTGCTTGGGAATTGTATGATCAAGAAAGGGTATTCCTCAAGATATTATTTCTCTTGTCCAAGCAGACTTTTATATTTTTCGTTTGTGTCTCGTAGACGGGCTGAGAGGATGCGACAGAAGGTCCAGAGCCATTTGATGCCGATATTTTTATATTTTTGCATCAATTCATCGAACCTGGCAAAGGACATGGACAGGAGTTCTGTCTCGGATTCAGTGCAGGCGGTGGCTGAGCGTGGGAAACCGTCAAGCAGGGACATCTCTCCGAAATAATCCCCCTGTTCCAGAAGAGAAATGGTGATGTTTTCCTTATCGCGGATGGTTTGATAAACCCTGACTCTGCCTGACGTAATAATATAGAAATGATCGGGTATATCGCCCTCTTCAAACATGATTGTCTGGGCCGGAATGGTATATTCTTCGCAAAAAGAGATGATGGTCAGCAATTCGGACTCATTGAAGATATTGAAGAGATAAGTATTCTTCAAATGGTTGAGCAGATATTGATTTCTATCACTATCATTACTCTGAGAGTTGTTCAGTGTCATAATGGAAAACCTCTCCGTTCAGAAGACTACTTATCGTGGTAAAAAATCTGATTGGACAGCCATGATTTCTTAACTGCCGGCAGATGTTCCATAATTTCGTTTTTCTTGTTTTCGATTTCGACTAAAATCCTGCGCTGCAATTCACCCAGATTGAATTTTCCGGGCAGACTATCGCCAAAATCTGCCAATGATTCTTTGAGTGAGACGATGTCCTTTTGCAGATTTTGCAGTGTTTGTTCCAGTGTTTCCATTTTATTCTGGATGCCGTCGACCTGGAGCTTCAATGCTTCTTCGAATTCCTGACGTTCCCGTTTTATTGCTGAGGTATCGATAACCGCGGGGATTTTAACCGGGGTTTCACTCTTCACGGGTGCCGGTGTTGGTGTGTCCTTCTTGACCGGAATCCTGGTATCCTTTGCTTTTTTGACCGGGGTTTGCTTCTTGAGCTGTTCGAGTTCATGTTCGACCGTAAAACCTTCGGCATATTCATATTCTGAGGCCTCATCTCCCAACGAGTTTTCTCCGGGTTCTTCCTCAAGTTCGATCTCGTGCTCCTCAGTTTCCAGATTTTCGTCCAGCTCGATTTCGTGTGGGTGCTCGTCTTCAATAGTCACAGATGCAGCAACGGGTGCTTTTGCTGCTTTCTTTTCAGGAGTCGGTTTTTTCTCGACTGCGGGAATCGCTTTTGTTTTATATTTTTTAACGATATCATTCATGAGCAGTTTACCGATACTTTGAAATGTTTCAACCACACCTTCACCTTTGATGGCTGAAGCTTCGAGAAAGGTAACATCACCTCTGTGTATCAGTTCCTGATTGAGTTCATTCACCGAGGAGATATCCGGGAGGTCCCTTTTATTGTATTGCAGGATCAGGGGAATTGTATCGGGATCCAGACCGTTGAGTCGAAGGTTCTCTTCCATGTTAGTATAGCTTTCGATATTGGCATCCATCATGGCTTTTTGCGAGTCTGCCACGAAGACGATAGCATCCGCACCTTTGAGGACCAGTTTTCTGGTCTCGTTATAAAAGACCTGTCCTGGGACAGTGTACAGTTGAAAACGAACCTTCATGCCTCGAATGGTGCCCAACTTGACAGGCAAGAAATCAAAAAACAGGGTCCGATCAGCTTCAGTAGCCAGTGAAAGCATTTTCCCCTTGGTCGAGGGGTCCAGTTTCTTATAAATATACTGAAGATTCGTGGTTTTTCCGCAGAGACCCGGACCATAATACACAATCTTCCCCGTTATTTCCTTGGTCGAGTAATTAAAAAAGACCATAATTGCCTCCCTGGCTGTAAAGAAATGTCTCAAATCCCACATTGCATATGTCTTGGGTGCACAGAGCAGACTATATTTTCTTATAATATAGTGCACTAATTCCCATATAATCGAGTTTATCTGGAGTTACTCAATGTCTATTATATTGTTGGGAATAATTCATTTTATCACACCTGAGATGAATCTGCAATAAAAAACAAGTCTGAAGAGGGAATCTTGACATTTTTCTGCAAGGTAAGTATCATTTAATTCGAGTTTTGCCGGTCTTACGATGCGCCTCAAGAAGCAGACCTGATATGATAATGCAGAGAGGTTTGTCATGAAGGAAAGGACAATTCTCCTGGTTGAAGATAATCCCGATCATGTGATCTTGGCCCTGAGAGTATTCGAAAAATATCATCTTTCTTCCAAGGATTTCCATCAATTTGCCGAAGCAATCAAATGATTGAGTCTTGATTAGCTTATAATAAACAATCCAGCTGGAAAATAGGTATACTAATATTATGTCGAGGATAGAATGTATTTTTAGTCCGGGAGCATGATTTAGTATGTCGTCAGCACTTAAAATACGGTATCGATTTTTCCGGGGAATTACCTGCCCAGAAAAGCCCGATCCTGGGGTTGAGACTGGTCCGTCTCCTTGTTGAAGAACAGCTTGGAGGTTCGATCCAGAGCGAGACCGATCAGGGGGCTTGCTTTAGCATTCGATTTCAACCCAGATCGAAAACATAGCTGGCTGACATACTAATTCCCGGGGATGTTATCATCACTTCACACAGAGAAATGAGCAGTCGATCTCATGAAGAGACATAATGCGGACAATGGGCTGATCAGAAAGCAGAAAGGCCTTCGGATTTCAACATCGGGCGTGTTCGACTCCATCGAGGAGGAGTTCGGCGTCATCGTTGAAGCTCAGCTCACCATCGATGTCGAGAACAGGGCCGGGTTCGTCCTTATGTGCACTCCCTCAGAACTTGACGCACTTGTAGTGGGCTTTCTATTGACTGAGGGGCTGATCCGGAATCTGTCTGACATCCGGGAAATCAAGCCCCGAACAAATGACGGCTTATGTTACCAGGTGCTGCTGCAAGAGGGCTTTTTCTCAAGCGACCAAGGTGAAGCCGGTGTTTATAGAATCTCGACTGGCGGTGCTTGCCTTTCTTCAGATCTGCAGACTGGACTCACCAATCTATCACGCTCGGGTGATACTTTTCGGATAAAACCTGAATTGCTTCATACTCTGGGACAAGACTTGTATGATCGTCAGATACTTTTTCAAGCCAGCGGTGGGACACATGCTGCGGGTATCTTCGATCATCAGGGCCGAATCATAGCACGTGGCGAGGATATCGGACGTCACAACGCCCTCGATAAAGCCATCGGCATGTGCCTGCTGAACGGCTTTTCTCCCGCCGGTCAAGGAGTCATACTCTCGGGCCGGACCAGTCTCGAGATGATACGTAAGTGCGCCCGGGCAGGCATTGAACTTGTGGCTGCCGTCTCAGCCACGACATCTCTTGCCCTTGATGCGGCTGAGCGTTGCAATATCACTGTATGTACTTTTGTCCGTGAAACCCGGGCCACGATTTGTACCCTTCCCCACCGGATAATCACACGCGATGCGTAACATTTCTGGGCTGAAGCTCGTCTTGATCAAGGCGCCACCTTCTCTTTTTCCATGAGTCGCTGATTCGAAAATTTCCTTTGACCTTTCCATTGAATGTTACTATTATAGGCTCCATGATTGTCCAAATTCGGTGAGATTTGTGGTGAAGGGCGATTAACTCAGTGGTAGAGTGCTATCCTCACACGGTAGAAGTCACTGGTTCAAATCCAGTATCGCCCATTTTTTTCTCTCAGTTGAGATGATGGCATGGTTCGTTTCCCGCCAGGAACAAAAATCGGTTTGACCACATCGGTCCCGATCGAGATCATCTTTGCCGCCGGTTGTATTCCGGTTGACCTGAATAATGTCTTTATCTGCGCTGAACAGCCCGAACAGTATGTGATAGCAGCCGAGGAAGCGGGATATCCAAACAATGTCTGCGGTTGGATCAAGGGTATGTATGGGGTTTGTCTGAGTCGGCCTGACATTCACGCAGTCGTGTCCGTGGTCCGGGGCGATTGCAGTAATGCCGTGGCCTTGATGGAGACACTTAATTATCTCGGTCGTGAAGTCATCCCGTTTGCCTATCCCTACGATCGAGACCGGATCAGCCTTGAACGTGAAATGCACAAGTTCATGGATATTTTTCAGACCAGTCCCGATCAGGTCCGGGCTGTTCAGCAACGATTGAACAGAATCAGACGCAAACTCGAACAGCTTGATGAGCTGACCTGGCAGACAACATGTGTTACTGGTAAGGAAAACCATGAGTTCATGGTCAATAGCAGTGATTTTCGGGGCAATCCTGACCTGTTCGAGGCTGAACTCGACGCTTTCCTCGAAGAACGGAGGCATAGTCGAGACCATGATCGCGCTGCAACCGGGCTTACTCGTCTGGGTTATATCGGTGTCCCTCCGATTATCACGGATCTTTACGATATTCTGGCCCAAAGACAGTGTGCCGTGGTTTTTAACGAAGTCCAGCGTCAATTCAGCATGCCCTCTGCCCGAGACGATCTGGTCGAACAGTATCTGAATTTCACGTATCCCTACGACATTTTCGGGCGGATCGCCGATATCAGGCAGGCCATACAAACCAGACACATTCAGGGTATCATTCACTATGTTCAGAGTTTCTGCTTCCGCCAGATCGAGGATATTATCGTACGCCAGGAACTCGATGTACCGGTACTCACCCTCGAAGGTGAACGTCCCGCCCGCATGGATGCTCGGACCAGAATCCGGCTCGAAACCTTCATCGAAATGTTGAAATCACGCTGAAGGTGATCGTGTAATCAGGAGGGAAGCATACACGATGAGAGAGCATTCACTTCAAGCTGCAATGCCGACGGAGAAGCCAACCGAAGCATAGCCCGGTAGCGATCAATCCTGTCATTGATAACAGTGGGACTGCCTGGGGGTAATACTCATCAGCCCCGATATCGAAGTTCGCTCCACCAGGTCGGGCTTCATTATCAATATCTGTTGCGGGAGCCGCTTCAGATGTCCCGCGATCCAACGCCATCGAGTCCGGTCCGAGATGCAAATCGCCTGCGGCAGGATTGATCCAGCGCGGATTGCCAATGACACAATCGCTCCCGCATAGTTCACCGGGATATCCGTCCCAACTGTCGATCAGGTTATGATCGAGTGTCCAGTCGCTGGGATCAAGACCTTCAGCAGCGATCTCGAAGGACAGGTTGCCCGCGCAGGCATTATTGCGGATGAGTAGCCCGGTTATCTGATCATGATCGATCGCAAATCCACCACCCCAATCGCCTAAACCATTACCCCAGACACTGTTGTTCAGAAAATTCAGGCCTGTCATGGGATGGCTTTCGATACAACAGCTACTGATATTCAAACCGAGATAGTGATTGTGCCAGACAAAATTGTTATAAAGCTGAATGTGCTCGAGTAGTCCACCCTGCTCGGACGCAACCACGATGCCATTGCCGGCAACGTCATGCACACGATTGGCATAGACTTTGAGATTGAATGTGTGCTCAGTCCAGGCATCAAGATAAATGCCCACGCTCTGTACATCATGGACCAGGTTATGATGCACTATCGTATTACTCGTGCCGTCTTTGATGCAGATACCTTCGCCCCGCACCGGATTGCCGTCATGGACATGATTATTGCAGACCTCACAATCAGTCGACCGACCGATTGAAATGCACTCGTTTCGGCTATCTTCACCTGCTGTCATGGCCTGCTCGACCTCATTGTTCTCAATCAGGACAGAACTCGAATTCCAGACGAAAATCCCGGATGAATTAGTATAAGCGGTATGATTGTCCTGAACGACGATATGACTCGAATCCTCGACCTGAATACCCACACTGGTCCCCCATGGACCGGAATTTATGATCTGAAATCCTTGCACTGTTATATGGTTGACTCCCAAGACCTGGAACAAACCGTCCCACTCAGGTAGCGTGACCATGCTACCGTTGATGACGACCAGCTCATCAGCATAATTTGAAAAGGTAATCTGGGCTCCAGGCGTCCCAGAATTCTGCACCATGATCCTTTCTGGATAGACCCCCTCCTTGACCAATACGGTGTCACCCGCTGAAATCACCGTTGCGGCATGTTGGATGGTCAACCAGGGCGCTGCCTCTGTCCCACTGTTCAGATCACTCGCCTCCGGATTCTGACCATCGACATAATACGTTGTCCCGAGAGAAGGTTCCTCATTATCTTTCTCGGCCGAAGAACAACGACACAGGCAAAACGATACGAATGTAAGCAGGATAAGCAGCAGAAGTCTTGAGAAGACAACATCAGCTAAACAATTAAACAATAGACATTTGTATGAACCGCTCATATTTTCTCCTTGGGAAATTATGGTGACGATTCACCCTTGCTGTCGAATGTTTTCAGAATCAATCTTTTGGCCTCGTTGAAAATGAATCCTGTATTCGATATCAGAACGCAATCATTGAACCGAAATACCATTTGAACTGATGAGGTGAAAATTCATGGTATCCAGGTTTGTTCGATGACTCTGAGCCAATTCTTGTATGTGATCAGATCAATAGCTTCGTGACTGTAACCCCGTTCTTGAAGGGCGGTTACCAGTTTGATTAATCCTTGTACATCGCCCATATCCGAGGGGACCCGGGCACCGTCAAAATCAGAACCGAGGCCGACATGGTCAATACCGGCAACGGACACGGCATGCTCGATATGATCGATTACTTCAGCCAGCAGGCAATCCTGACCGAGTTCGCCGTCTTTCCTGATGATCGAGGTAAAGAAGGTGATACCGATCAAACCTCCTGAGCGGGAAATGAGTTCGAGTTGTTCATCGGTGACATTACGTGAAGAGGGACAGATGGCATGGACCCCGGCATGTGATACAACCAATGGTGCGCTCGTGATTGCGGCTACATCATAGAAACCTTGCTGGTTGATATGGGCCAGATCGATAATGATCCCCCTTGAATTGGCTTTGTCGACCAGTTTCCGTCCGGCCTGACTCAGACCGGGCCCCGTATCGGGTGAATGCGGAAAAATGAATGGGGTCCCATGCGCAAAGCAGTTCGGTCTGGACCAGACCAGACCTATGGAGCGCAGACCACGCTCGTAATAGTAATCAAGCAGCTCGAGGTCTCGATCGATGGCCTCCGCTCCCTCGAAATGCATAATCATCAGCAGGGAATCCTCATCGAAAAACCGCTCGATTTGTTCGGTTCGGCACATTTTCTCGATGCGCCCCTGCCCTGCCTGGACAATGCCATCGAACAGTTCGATTTGGGCTTGAGTTACCCGGCGTGCATCCTGGAAGTTAATAGCTGGTGCGGCATCGACCCGATAACCGTCCGGGGTGCGGAGAATCTCCTTTTTGCTCTGATGATCGGATGTGAGTTCATTCGGCACATGAAGGGCAAAAAAACCAGCCTTGAAACCGCCCTGTTGTGCCCGGTGATAATCCAGGTGACCGGTCTTCGATTCTTCAAAGAATGATTGAGCGGTCATGCCGGTGCGATACAAGCGCAGGATGGTATCGTTATGACCGTCGAATATGCGATATCGAGTCATGGTCCGACCCGAGTATGTCAGAGAAGATACCGGAACGAGAGGACTAATTTACGATGCATTTCGGTATAATCAGGATATTCGTAATGACCGCTGTCGGTCAGATTGTAGACCGATACAGCGATCCGCAGATTATCGTTGAACAAGTCTTTTTGTATACTGGCGTTGATCACACTGTACGCGTCGAGCTTGGTCGTGATCGGAGCAACCCAGTCTTCTGTTTCACTGACATGGTGAAAACGCAGGTCGAATGACCACTTGTCCCTGGTCAGATAACGCACGCCCAGATTGAATTTATTCTGGGGAGCGGTTTTGATATCCTCATCGGTATCATCATCGGTAAATTGCTGATAGCTGTAATTGGCGAATGCACTCAAATTGGTATTCAAGCGGGCATCGAGGGCAAGTTCGGCCCCATAGCCGGAAAGAGACATGACATTGGCAAAAGCGAGATAATCCTTTCCCAGTTCCGGATCGTATCCTTCGGAATAGCCGACAATATCTTTGGCCTGCTGATAGAATAAATCGAGACTGACATTGTATTTTCCTTGAAATAACTGACGATAACCCAATTCATACGAAGTCAGCAGTTCGGGCTTGAGGTCCTCGTCACCGGTGAAGTATTGGCCCTCATTGATATCCACGTAATAATACAATTCGACAATATTGGGTTTGCGATAGGCCTGGCCCGCGGAAAGCCGGAAGGACATGTCCTCCTTGGGCATATAAACCAGGCCGCATCGGGGCGTGAAGTGGCCCCCGACTGTGGTATAATTGTCATAACGGGCAGAAAAGGTCATCAGGTATTTCGAGCTCAACTCGAATTCATCCTGGATCGACAGAGCATGAAGACTCTCGTCATAGGTCTCGCTGCCTGAGGGAATATAAAACGTGGCTTCCTGATCGCTGTATTTGAACGTATATGCCCCAATTACCCGGTGCTTGCCCGCGATTGTGGCTGCATATTCGAGATCAACCATATGGTCCTGGGCGAACGAATTATACACCCAGTTTGAAGTATAGGCGCCCTCATAACCGTCCATGACGGATCCTTCCTCGATGAAACGGTTGTATTGATCAGTTTTGTAGCCGGAATAGCGCAACTCAAATTGAGCTCCATTTTCGAGCGGGTGTGCGTAGCTGGCATGCACGATATATTGCTTCCATGTGGCATTGACCAGGTTGGTCCCCGAAGGATCGGAGTTGTAACCGCCTTTTGTTTCAGCCCAATGAACGCCGAGTTTGGCCAGTGCCCCACTCTCGAACGCATACATACCCTCACCGATCAGACGTATCTGTTCGGCTACGTCTTTTGTCTCCCAATTGGTCAACAATTCGTTGTCATCCGATTCCTTTTGACCGGGATATTCAGGATTCAACATGGCCATGTTCAGATTCATGGTCAGGCGGTCCTGACGATAATTGGTGCTGGACTCGGCGTGATAATAGCCATCTTCACCAATACCAGCTTTCGTCCAGGTTCTCCGTTCTTCAAGGGGAACAGTGATGATATTGATCACTCCACTGAAAGCATCGGCACCATACATGGCTGAAGCCGGTCCACGGACCACCTCGATTTTCTCGATATCTTCGAGTGTAATCGGCACCTGAGCCCATTGCATACCCGAATGAAAAGGCGTGTTGATCCGATGCCCGTCCAAGAGGACCATGACCTTGGGATTTTCATCATAATTGAAACCTCTGATACCGACATCCATATCCGAGTATGTCTTTATATAAACCTCGACACCCGGGACCATACGCAGTATATCAATAATATTCGTGGCCCCAATGCGTTCGATGTCCTCTTTGGAAATTACTGTCACCGCAGATGGTGATTCCGTAATTTTCTGTTTCATTTTCGATGAGGTCACCACATACATGTCTTCATCGAGAAACAGTTCCAGGTCCATTACCTGCTCCACTTCATTCGAACCTTTTTGCTCCTGTGACAAGATCGGGCCCGGCAGCAACGCAACCAATCCCACAACCAGAATTATCATGTGAACAATGCGTGTCACGGTCATGTATTTCCTCCTTATTTCTGAAGCAAAGATATAAGTACGTTTATTCAGGGATACCATAGCAGAGCCTTATCTAAAGAGCAAATATAGTGCTTAAGGTTTCAATGGCACAAGAGCCGCGCTCAAGGAGTCGAAAAGTGGGTCCAATGAGATCACGAAACAAGCTGCTCTCCTGACGTAGAATCATGCTCCGATACCGCTTTCGAGGTTACATCAGTCCCGTTTTTCAAAGCGATCACTTCATAAATCTGGACCGGTTTTTCCTTGCCTTTGACCAGGACCGGTTCGAGTTTTTTAGAGATTATCTGGTCCTCGACCTGAGCGAAGGTTTTATCACTGATGATAATCTGACCAGCTTTAGCAATGGATTCAAGCCGACAGGCCAGATTGACATTATCACCGATGACCGTGTAATCGAAGTAGCTCGGTGAGCCCAGATTACCCACGGTTACTTCACCAGTATTGATCCCGATCCCAATATCGAACGTTTTTTTGCCCATTTGAGTAAATCGTTGATTCATTGCCCGAACTTCAGCGATCATCTCGAGAGACATGCTGATTGCCCTCAAAGCATGGTCCTGATATGGATTTGGATTCCCGAAAAAAGCCATAATGGCATCACCCATGAATTTATCGAGTGTACCGTCATATTTGAAGAGAATCTTGGTCATGCGGGCAAAATAATCATTCAATAATTCGGATACTTGTTGCGGGTCCATGCTTTCAGACATAGACGTAAAGCCTCGAATATCCGAAAAAAAGACTGTTAAAACCGCTTTTTTCCCTTTTAATGAGATCAGATCGGGTTTTTCGACCAGCATATTGGCTACCTGCGGTGAAACATATTTGCCGAAGAGATTCAGGATGATTCTCCGTTCCCTCGAATCCAGACGCCAATGAGTTAAGGCGGCAGCGATGAAAACCACGACCGTCAGGATGAGAAAAGGGACCGTATCGAGCCAGATGCTGTGCTGGTTGAAACAGAGAACGCTACTAAAAACGATGGTGCTCGACAAAACACAAAACAGAACGATAAATAGTAATGTTCTGTTGCCCAGGACCGAGAATAACAGGCTGAAGACAAGCCCGTAAACCAGAAGCGACCAGACAATCGTTCGCCCGTCAAATCGTTGGATAAAGGAACGATCGAGTATGGTCGCCAGAATGTTGGCATGGATTTCCAGCCCCGACATCCTGTGTATATCCCTGATTGCACCTGTCTCTCGAGGCGTGAGAGGTACGGCAAAATAGTCATGGGCCAACGGATCGGTATTCCCAATGATTACGGTTTTCCCCGTAAATGTTCCTTTTTTATAGAGTTGTCGATAAACATCGGAAAAATGGACTTGACTATAGCTCCCCGGTGGTCCGGCAAAGTTTACCAACATCTTTTGCGGGATTATATAATCATTCAGATGGATCTGATGAGCCGTGATATGCACTTCAGGTGCTTCGGTCGGAAAGAGGAAAAGTTCGGCCAATTTCAGGCCCAGTGGGCTGAGCAGGACCAGTTCACCCTGTTCCGTTAGGCCTTGTTGGTTTAAATGGATGGCCCGCAGGACCCCGTCCTGGTCCAGTTGAAGGTCGTAGACACCTTCGGCAATAATGGCGGCACGAAAGAGTTCGAGCGGGGGTTTATTCAATGAACGTCCTAAAACAACGCGTTGCGACTCAGCGATAGCCTGAGCAAAATCGCGGTCCTTGTCAGGATCAGTCGGCATTGAGAAATCAAGATCAAAGGCAATTACATAGGCATCGTCCTCACAGAGGTTGCGAACAACCTGCCCGAAGACAGCCCGATCGATGTCCTTGATATTTTTTTGAAATACATTCCGATCATACTCATCTATCCCGATCAGAGTAATGCGATGATGTGGGGTAATCGGGGCCCTCAACGAAAAACGGAGATCGTAGCTGAGTAATTCGAGTTGTTCAAACAGACCGAAATAAAAGAGTCCAACGGTCATGATTGTCACGCACAGACCGATCAGGCAGACATAAGCTCTCTTCTTTGCTGTGTGACGTTGACCGATTTCCATGAATGCGTTAGACAATCCCCCTCATTCAAAGTAGTAACTATAGCCTGACAGCGAATAGATCGCACCCTCTTCGATCATGAAGGCGACCTTCTGTGCCTCCGGCTTCACTCCGTAAAACCACCACAACCCGACAATTGTTCAAACTATCCTGCAATTCGGGCGAATTCTTGATTTTGTCGGCGTCCTGTCGTGAAATCAGGATTTCCGTTTTTTCCGAGCCCTGAGCTGAAATTCCCTTGATAACCAGCGGTTTATTGCCGGTCCTGCTTGGGAATTGTCCGACCAGGTACCAGGGCAACCATCCGGAATAGTGAAGATAACCGGTAGTAGTCAGTGAGGCCAGCAAAGGGGAACGGTCCTTCAGGTTGGACCGACCAGTCTCTGAACCTTGATCAGCATCAGTTTGGCTCGCACCAGCCGCGGGCTGTTCGACATATGAAACCATTCCGTTTTCTTCGAGTGTCTCCCGGTCCGCCTGGGCGACCGAATAGACATCCTGGCCGTCTTCACTCTGAACAGTCGGAAAAAGACCGGGTTGCGCGTCAGTGTCACCGGCATCGATGATTAAACCGGTATAACCTTCACTCTTCACCTGATCAGGAGTATCGCCTGCCTTGACCTCTTCAACATTGGCTGATTGACCTCCAGGGCTGTTTAATGGTTCGGGATTCTGCTTCTTTGATGAGGGTTGGGCCGTAATCGATTCCATGACTCGGGGTAAAAGGACACGCTGGATCCCAGTAACACCCCAGAAAGGAACACGGACCATTATAGTGAATGAACCAGTTACTTCATCTTTTTGCTCGGCAATGATTCGGGCACCCTGTATAGTAGCTTCGAGTCCGGACAAGACCTGCTTGTCTGTGCTCAAATCCTTGACTTTTGTATCGGCACTTATCGCAAGTCCCTCGATCAATTCCAGGGCATTGGCATACGCATCGAGTAAAGCGACTCGTCGTGACTTGACCTCATCGAGTGCATCTTTGGCCGGGTTACTTCGACCCCGGGCAACCACGAAGCCATTGTCCCAATCGATACTGCCCTTTTCGGTCTCGACCACATGTGAGCGATAGTGTGAATATTCTTCAAGCGGCTTCTTTTGTTTCTCGAAATCGCCCGGGAAAAACACTGTCGCTTTAATTGTAACAGAATAAATACCACTCTTTTCCTGTTCGGAAATAATCTGGTAATCAAGGACTTTGCCCTGGGATTGCAACGCGACTTTTTTCTCCTTTTCCATTCCTGTCAAGGACAGAAGCATGCCAGCGCCTTGTTCAATAGCGATACTCCTGGCAGAGAGAAGGGCCATGGTCCTGGCCTTGGCCACGTTCCCCGCACTGACGGGTGCTGTCCCCGTAACCGTTACCGATACATTCTCATCGGCCCCCAATTGTAACGAAAAACAGATAAACAACCCTACAATAATGATACATATTCCACCAATCCGGAAATGCTTCTTCATGGTCTTCCCTTTTCCTGAACTTGGGGAACTGCTAATCCCTAGTATTCCCCGGGTTTATGATCGATTTAAACTTGTTGATGATCCGGATGACCTCGAGACCGCTCAGGGTCTCATAAGGCCTAAAATCGCTTTGCCGATCAACTTTCATGAGCTCAAGCACGAGTATGTTTCGAATAGCTTGATAATGAGCATGCCGTGGCGAAACATCCCTGACCAGAATGTCTTTCTTGGCAAGCTTCTCGTCAAGGAGTTCCGGTGCGATATTTATAAGACAATAATTCAAAATGCTGGCCAGTTCATAACGAACTATACTCGCATCAGGTTTAAAGGTATGATTCGAATAGGGTAACATAATCCCGTATTTGATCATTTCCTTGATATATTCCTCGGCCCAGTGACCTTTGATGTCAAGTGCAATGAATGGATGTGCACCATCGGGAACCGATTTCCAGGAATACTGATCTGGCTCGAATAATGCGACGATCAGGGCACATATCTGGCCCCGGCTTACCTGCTGTTCGTGCTCGATGTTCAGAGAACCCATACTCTGCGGCTCAAACAATAAACCCTGCTCGATGATTTTTTCCAGGCGATTGATTGTGTCTGCAACTCCCGGATACTCTTGACATTTTTCGAGTAAAAGCCGTGCACTCGAATAGTCCTTCAATTGAACATACGTCTCAATCAGTTTCTCGATGACACTCACACGATCAGGTTCAATCTCGAGTATCTTTCGAAAAAAATGGACGGCCAGAAATGGCTTCTCGAGTGAAAGATAATGCTCACCTAAGGCTTGCAGGACCCGGATATCCTCTGGCCCGACTTCTAAGGCCTGCTTAAGATAAGATTCTGCGTGCGATCGCGTCCCACCGCGCTCGAGCTCAGACTGCGCTTGGTTATAATAGTAATCGACCGCTTTAGTCCTGATCCGCTCGCTCTCAGACCTGATCAATTCGAGATCGGTCGTGTTCATTAAGGTCAATTCAAGATTCTCCAAAGCAGCCTGATAATCATTGCATGCTGCCTGGACCCGACTCAACTCATACTGGGCCTCCCAAAAAGCAGGATCATGCTCTAATGCGTCTCGGAAGCTTTGAACGGCCTGGTAATAATCTGCCCGTTCCACCGCCGAACAGCCCTGAGAAAAGCTAAATCGAGCTTGAACACTGCCGGTCAACCTGTTCACATCATAATAGCGAGCCCGGGATGTTTTGTCCCATGGGTCCCTGATCAAACGGGCAACACAACCCGTAAAAACTGTCAGACCGATTATCAGGAAAAGCATAATCGAAATAACACGATGAAAATTGTTCAAAAAGGCTTGCTCTCGTTGCATTTGTCGGCTTCCCCAATGATTTCACCGAATATAGCATAGAGCCAGATATTAATCAAGTTCAGAAGAGGGATTAACCCTATGCTCAACCTATTACTCTCAGTCCCGTATGAGTAAATCTATCCGCTGTGTTAGATTGCGGCTATCTATGATGGGAGTTTCATCTTCCTTTTACCAGTAATAGTCGATCCATTCTTTCAAAAGTCTTTGATCATTCCTGATTTGCTCGAGGCGTAGCCTGTTCCCCCATACATATTGAAGCGATTCATAAAGATAACCCATATTAAAAATGCGGCGGAAGGGAATAAATGTTTTATAGACTGCCTCTATTTCGACTTCCGACAGTCCGCCTGCACATGTATATCCCCGCAGAAAACTGTCCAATCGTCTTTTCCGTTTTTCGATTGCCTCAGTACCTATTCCGCTGCCAAAAAAACCCAGAAATGAAGCCAGATCATACGCACGCCAGCCATAGCCGCAGAAATCAAAATCGATAATGGTCAAGGAACCATGCTTGTCCCGGTGGATATTGCCGGCATATATGTCACCGTGACAAAGACCCCATTTCCACTCAACACTATTTGCTCTTATCTGCGCTTTGACCTCCTTGACAATCTTTTCCAGAAAAGGCAGGTCGATACAATCGTTGAATGTGCTGTATTGCGTCAAAATATTCAGGGATGCATCGAGGAACAATGCTTCATCAAGTCGCCAACGCTTGGGCGATACCGGCATCGAATCGAGCAGCGAGTGCATTGTTGATAGGTAACGAGCTATCGCTTGTGTGCCTGCGTCATCAAGCTTATCGTTATCAGTAGGGCTGCCTTGTGCCTCGGTAAAAAGGACCCCATACCTGACACCCTCCGGAGTATCGAATGATACGAGATAATTGTCATCCCTCGATGCAATGGGACGGGCAACACACAGTCCGGATTGCCAGAGGTAATTGACGATCTCGACTTCAGCCTCGATTGACTCCTTTGTCATATCCTTTCTCATGTATATTTTTAAAAAGTATGATACGCCCCCCTCGATGGATCTGTAAATATCATTTATCCCACGGTATTCGAGCATACACACGGCATTTTCCAGACAATTACTATAATGTGCTGTCAGAATACGATGAATTTCACTTCCGGCAATGGTCGATCGAACAATGTGCATACTGCCATCTCCATTGTACAATGAAAAAACGGCGAGCAGTATCAGGGGAAAACAGCACCTGTTTTCTGACCATGATCGGTACGTCGATCATAGTCTTTTTCCAGATTGATATGCTTCTGCAGAATTGTATCGGCCAGATCGTTTGCTATCTGTTCGAGAAGCTCACAGCTTGCAGATGGCGACATCTCGCTCAGCCTCTCCTCGATTTCTCTGGCACAGGCAAGCCCAATGGCCTTATGACCCTCCTCGTGTTCGATCAGAGCGGTCAGGTAACGTTCCCACTTACTTTGAAGGGCCGGCGGAGCATCCTGCCGGTCAAGCCAACGCGGATAGGTGAAAGTGACCGTGAGAATGACTTCTACGGACGTGATCGCGCAGCCTTCTTCCAAGGTATCCCACCAAAAATTCCAATTGACCTTCCAATCGGTGTAGGCATCATATTTCTTACCCTTAAATGTGATCGGACTCGTTGTGTTCATATTTGCCCGTAATTCCTGGACTGTAGCTCCCCGAACATCATAGTAGATCGTTTCCTCATTTACTGATGGTCCCGCGACTAGGTTTCCGGTTAGCCCCACAATTATCAGAAAGAAACATAGAAACCATAACCGCTCATATAGTGACGCATTCCATCCTGGAGCACTTATGTTTTTTTCCATCTGCTATCTTCCTCTATAATTATCACGATTATCATTACTGCATATAGTACCACCCAAGCATATAAAAATACAAGCTGTCCATAATCAGCTCATACTTGCCCCCCACAAAAACACAAAATACGAAATAATTCGTAAAAAGACTTGACAAACATGTTACAGAAGTCCATATTGTACTACGAAGCGCTTCGTAGTTGGGTGATACAGAGTGAGGTAACAAAGCCGAAGAAGTCAATTTGGACTTTCGGCAAGTACTCAGAGCGAGTCTCGGAAAAGCGGTCCAGTCATCGTCGTCAGAGAGGTGTAGAAACAATGACACAGCGTAAGAATCTGAAGCCCACCGCAGGGGAGCTTGAAATCCTGCAGGTATTATGGCGTCATGGTCCGTCTACGGTCCGGTTTGTGAACGACAGATTGAATGAATCCAAGGAAGTTGGTTACACGACCACGCTCAAGTTGATGCAATTGATGTTTGATAAGGGCATATTGGAGCGTGATACGAGTCAGCGCAGCCATATTTATTGGTCTTTGTTGGCCGAGCAAGAGACGCAGGGAGCGTTGCTGGACCGTTTTCTGGAGACTGCGTTTAGTGGATCGGCCTTGAAGCTGGTCATGCAGGTCCTGGGCAATCGGGACACCTCTGAGGAAGAAATCGAGCAGATCAGGATTTTTTTAGACGATTTGGAACGAGATAAACGATGAGAGTCACAGGCATATTTTTCTCTGAGCACTTAATTCATTCACTTGGTTGGACGCTGCTTCATTCGATCTGGCAGGGCAGTTTGGTAGCGATCCTGTTTTTTATGGTAGTGGGTTTGTTTGATCGAACCTGGATGAAGGCACGCTATGTGGCTGGAGTATGTGCTCTGGTCTTCATGTTCGGCATTTCACTGGTGACATTTATCAGTCTCTTTAATCAAATCGCTTCTGAATCAACTCAGGCTTATAACATTATCTCACTTGGGTCGTTGGGTAACATCTCCAATCTCGGGGTTGCCGCAACCGCCTCCGGGTTGAGGGCCGAGGTAAATCGATATCTCCCCTTCATTGTTAGTTTGTGGTATGTTGGTTGTCTGTTTATGTCGGTCCGCTTGGCAGGTGGATGTTGGTATAACCATAGGCTCAGAACGCGTGGCTTGAAATCTGTAAGTGTGAGTATCACCCGGCTTTTTATCTCTATCTGCCGAAGGGCGGGGCTATTCCGGTCGATCAGGCTATTTGAATCGAATCTGGTTAAAGTGCCCCAAGTGATCGGCATACTAAAACCGATCGTCTTGTTACCGTTAGGTCTGGTCTTCAGTCTGCCACCGGTGCAGGTTGAGGCAATTCTAGCCCACGAGATTGCTCACATCGTGCGGCGAGATTATCTGATTAACATGCTCCAGTCAGTGCTGGATATTGTATATTTCTATCATCCGGCTGTGCGCTGGATATCCGCAGAGGTCCGTCGGGTCCGGGAACATTGTTGTGACGACCTGGCCGTGACCCTGGTCGGTAACTCCAGTCAACTGATGAAAGCACTCGCATCATTGGGAGAATATACGATGAAAAACAGACAATACGCCCTGGCCTTCACGGGTCAGCGCTATCAGCTTTTTGAACGAATCAGTCGATTAGCCGGCCGGTCCGCCCGATCATCCCTACAGACCGGTCTGGTTGGTTTCATGATCACGGCCATTATGCTGGCCATCTTACTGACCAATATCAGCAGCTCTGCCGATACTCCACCAACCATACCCTTGAACGATCCCGGTACCGAATCACCATTACCAGAACCGGCTATTTTTCTGGCTCAGGAAGCAGTCGAACAGCATGAACCCGATCTTGATCCGAAAATGATAGAACACGATGCTGAATTAGAACGCTTAAATGCGGAATTGGCTAAGCTCGATGAGGAATTGCACAAAATGGATGCTGAACTCAAAAGAAAAGATGCGGAAATGCAACGTAAAGACGCGGAATTTCGAGAAATTGAGGCTCAATTGCAGCTCCAGGAAAAAGAGTTACAGGCTAAGGAAGCGGAATTACGAGCCAAGGAAGCCGAGTTGCAGGCCCATGAACAGGCACTGAGCAGACATGAGTCAGACCTCAAGGATGTTGAGATCGATTTGATCGATCATCAAACCCAGTTGAATCTCGAAGATATCTTTCTCGATCGTGTCAAAGATGAACTCTATCGGGACGGACTTATCGGGGATAAGAACGACTATACCTTCGAACTGACCCCGAAAAAACTGATCGTCAATGGTCACAAACAACCGGCTGAGGTGCATAACAAATACAAAGCACTGTATGAAGAACTCCGGCATCAGAAACTGACCACAGGATTGAAAATCACTCAAACCCCCTGATCCAGTCGAAAACCCGGAGCGATCCAGCTCCGGGTTCCCAATCATCTTCGCAATTCTCTTGTTTTTTATGTATCAAGGATGTATATTATAAATGCACAATGAATGCATAAAATAAATGCATGAGTGGAGGTTAAGATGAAAACACTGACTATACGCGGGATTGATTCTGATCTCTCTCAAAAACTCAAGCACAAGGCTTATCAAAATGGGACGAGTATCAATCAGCTTGCACTCTCAATTTTACATAAAGCTCTAGGTTTGGGAACAGAGATAGAATTTCCTGAGTATACGGATCTCGATCATCTTTCCGGGACATGGTCTTCCGAGGATGAGACCAGTTTTGTAAAAGCAATTCAGGAGAGTAGCCGGATTGATCCGGAGCAATGGCAATGAGGCGTGTTTTAATTGATACTAACGTTTACGTAGCATTTAAAAGAGCCGATTCCAGGATTACCGAGCTTTTCAGACATCTTGATACTATTTGTTTGGATACAACTGTTATAGCCGAGTTGTATGCTGGATTTAAGGGTGGGGATCGTGAGAAACGAAATCGGTCTGAGCTTGAAGCCTTTTGTAACACACCAAGAGTCAAGTATATCAACCATACAAGGCAGACAGCAGAGTTTTATGCTCAGATTTTTCATATTCTCAAGCAGAAGGGAATGCCTCTTCCAACCAATGACATTTGGATTGCTGCCGCTGCCATGGAAAATGGTCTGGCCCTGCTTTCCCTGGATAGACACTTTTCTCGAATCGAGGGCCTTATTCTGAAGGAATTAGAATAGTAAGCAATCCAGGTAATCTTATACAAGGGATGACCTGCAATTCAAGATCATCTTCGACACATATGGCTCGATGCTGAAATTAAGTTTGATAGCCTTATTTGTACTATTTCATGGTAGAATCAGCGATTTTCTCATGCTGGTCGACCCGAAAATTCGTTTTTGTGAGAAGATATAAAGCCCACGTAAACGTGGAACTACGAACAATTGTACCAGGGTGCATGATAACCGTGGTTGGAGTACAATCGTTCGTAGTTCCCACTTCAGTGGGGCTCTTTGGTACAAAACGAGATAAAGCCCACGTAAACGTGGAACTACGAA
>JAFGSJ010000093.1 GCA_016934675.1 bacterium
GATACATCAGGGACAATCCAAAAAACTGGGAGGATGATGAGAATAATCCTCAGAACATTCGCAGGAACAATGAAACAGACAGTTAACCAATCGCTGGAACGGACGGCAATCCGCTGATTCGTTGAACTGAGATCTCCGGGTATAAGACGGCTGCCTTATATCGATCGATTTATTGCCTTTTTATTGCCGCCATTCAGCTCCGGCGTTCGGCTCTGAGTATTTCTGGCAAAAATTACACGTGAATAAGGCAATCGGAGCCAAGATTCAACGCAGAGGACGCGGAGGACGCAGAGAATCGCAGAGGAAAGGAATGCATGAGAACGAAACAACAGAAAAAATAATTGGTGCAGCAATTAAAGTTCATAGATAGCTGGGGCCAGGGCTTCTGGAGTCGGTGCCAAATTGTAATGTACGTATCTTAAAAACCGGAATGTGCAGAATTGTAAACAGGCTGGAAGAAAATGAAGAATAAATCTCTGAGTATCTCAGCGTCCTCGGTGTTCTCAGCGTTAAAAGAGCACCTGAGTGTAGAACCAGGGAATGAACAAAACAGTGTGACGCTTAACAACAAATGTTTAAAAGAAAAAGCCGAATAAAACAATGCGCGGAGCCTGATGGTAACATAAAGAGAGGTAAAAATCGATGCATGGGATGGTGGAGTGAAAGAACTCTGCGATAGTACGGTGTGGAAATAGGCCGATTGCCGTGAAATCCTGTCAAGATAGGGACTTGTCTGACGATAATACCCGGCGATACCGAGATGATCTGCGCGCAAGGTATCGATGGGAACGAAAATGAAGTGTATTTCATCCCTTCCTGGAGCAGGAAATTTCAATGTGTTTCTTCTTTTGTTTCAACTGGTAGCAAGAGGTCCAGATTGTGAAAGAAACCCCAGGAAACGCACATAATACAAATCGCCTGTACTTGGGTTCTGAATGCGGGGTTACCCGAGTCAGTGCATGGTAATTTCGATAGTAATGGTCGTGCCCTGATCGGACGCTGAATTGACTTTTATTATTCCGCCATGATCGCTGACGATTCGATGGACTATAGGTAAACCAAGTCCGGTCCCGCCCTTTTTGGTTGTGAAATATGGGATGAACATATTTGCCATTTCTTTTTCTGAAATGCCCTTACCGGTATCATGGACAATGAGCAGGATCGAGTTACCCCGCTCGGTTTGCCGCTGGGCAGTTTCAATGCTGATTGTGCCTCCTTGTCCCAGGGCTTCGATTGCATTGCCAAGAAGGTTCTTGATGACCTGGCTGAACATGTCCGGGTCAATGGGGCTATCTGGTAAGTCATGGTCCAAAGTTGTGTGCAGATTGATGTGGTCGGGAAGGCCTGTGTATAACTTGAGGGTGTTGATGATGATCTGATTGAGATTTGTTCGGACTTTCCGTGGAGCAGGCATCCGGGCAAACAGGGCGAATTCATCGACGATTTTTTTCAATTGGTTGACTTCTTCGAGAATGGCCTGGGTACTTTCCTGAAAAATTTCGTCGAACTCAGGGTGCTTTATTTGGTAGGTTTTTTGTAAAGTTTCGATTGATAATTGGATTGGTGAAAGAGGATTTTTGAGCTCATGGGCCAGACGACGGGCTATTTCCTGCCAGGTCGCGATCCGTTCGGCTTGGATTAACTGCTTTTTACTCTCATTGAGTTGCGTGGTCATGGTATTGAACGACTCGACCAGTAAACCGATTTCGTCAGTAGACATGACCGGAATACGATGATCAAGATTGCCGGATGAGACCTCGAGTGTTCCGGTAACCAAGGCATTGACCGGTCGCGTGATCCGCCGAGAGAAAAAGATACTAAGCAAAAGTGAGACGATCAGGGTCAGCAGCACTAAAGGCAGGATCGCTTTTTTTAAGGTTTGTTGCGGTGCCTGAAGAGAATCTTGACTGAGGCCTATGCCCAGCAGACCCAGGAGTTCGATCTGCGGTTGTTCAGTCAGAGGACCTAACCAAAAAGGAAAACATTCGAGATCATAATTCAGCTCGTGTAAGGTCATGTGATAGTGGCAGCCCGATCCGGTTTTCTGATTGGACAAAGTCCCGACCTGTTTTATTTGCTCGAGGTCCCCCGCACTTAAGTTGAAACCGTGCTCCGCTGCGATCAAATTTTGATTGTGAGGGGTAAATAAGAAGACGAGTGAACCTGTTTTTTGGGCCAGGCGGTCAATCAATTGCTGCCGGTCTAGACGATAACCGCCACTGATGATCAGAAATTGGCCCTGAATTGGTTCCGTGGTGCTGGTAACCTGGAGAGATACTGCTTGCAGTCCCTTGTATTGTTCCCAGCGATAAACGGGTTGGTCCGGATAGTGTCGGACCCACCACAGGTCAGAGTCTTCGACCGAATCCCAGGCCATGGGCCAATGACCGCTTGAACGAATGATGCCATTCTGATCACAGATATCGAGAAAATCAAGACCTGCTTGAAGCATGAATTGATTTGCCGTTGCCAGATGTTCGGATTGGGTAAAGGATTGTGCAGCAAGGGCTCGTTGCATCTTTTGAATGTCCTGTGACCTTTTGATCAATTCGATGACCCTTTCAATCTCCCGGGCTAGACCGTCAAGTTCGGCGTGAAGCTGGGCCCCCTTTTCGTGCATATGTTCACGCGATAACTCGTTCAGACGATTCAAGGAAAAATTGAGTGAGAAGTAGAAAACGGACAAAGGCACAAGAGCAATCATGACAAAGGTGAGAAAGAGCTTTTGCACAAAACTCAGTCCAGATCGTTTCATTAACATCAGCTTATTACTCGAATACCTGTTTATCTGTTTTCAAGCGCATTGCTCTCGTCAAACATGTCAGGCATAAACCAGACATTTTCAAAACGAGGTATGCTCGTAACGGTCCAGTTCATGCCTTTCATCCTTTTTGTAGTTACAGCGGCGAAATGAGGGTGAAAGAGCGGGAAAAAGAATTTGGACTGGACCAGATCATGTTCGATTGGATAAAGAGGATTAAGTTCCTTGGACTCAGTGGTTTTGTTCTTTTTGTAATAGAGCAGGCGGTCATAGAACGGCTTCAAGACACCGGATCGATCGGAAGAAGGGCCTGATAACGACAGAACGAACTGCTCCAGGATAAAAGCTGGCTCAGTCTGATCGAAAATCGAATAATGAAGAGCAGAATCATAGGTCATGTTCGCCAGTTGCTTCTCGAATTGAGACAGTGGTAATTTTTCGATACGGACCAGAATATCGCTTTTAAGAAGATTGACCTGTATTCTGTCAGCAATGTTTTCAAGAATGGGGAATCTTTCCGGGACTATTAACTGCAACGGTTGATCACACTTTTTGAGCGTATTTTCCGCAATGTTCTTCTCCGGGGGCTGATCATCGGGAGTATCAACTTCAAAAAGGGGAAAATACGGTGAAAAATTTGAATCGATGATGGCTCGAGCGATCGCACCCTGTCCCGATAACAAAATCGTGAGCATGGCGTCTCGTTCCAGAGCATCGCAAAGAGCTTGTTTGATAGAATGGTCCTGCAAACAGGGGTTACGAGAATTCAGGTCGAGGAAAACTAAAGCTGGTGGCTTCAATATCTGAACCTCATAGAGTTCCGTATTCAAAAAAGCCTGTAAGGTCGGCCATTGACCGTACAATTGAAAAAAGAGGTCAATCTGCCCCTGTTCAAACAGGTGAGCTGCAGTCGACGGTGGTGTTCCTAACAAGAAAACCAACCGTTCAAGATAGGGGCGGCCTCGACGATAACTTGCATGCGCTTCCAGTTCAATCAGTCCGGTTTTTTTCCCCATGGTCGGTGATAGACCAAAGGGTCCTGTTCCGATCGGATGGGTCTCACAAAAAGACCCTTCAGCTATTATGGCATATTCAATGCGGCTCAATTCTTCGCGTAAGAATGGTTGGGCTTGAATGAAATGCAAGGCCAACTCAGTTGCAGAATGGACTACAATCCCCGAGATCGATTCAGCGTCATCGTGAACATAATCATGATAACCCTTTAAATCATGAAGGGGGCCGGGGAAACCCAGCCGGGATTGGGATTGGAACAGGGCGGCACGCTGGAGGCTGTAGCTGACATCATAGGCGGTCAACTGCTTTTGTGAGGTGAAAAGAACATCGGGCAGTAGTTGAATGTGCCAGATGGTGTTGTTGGCTGAACTGCTTGCCTGCGATGCCAGCTCCGGATATACCTGCCCATGATCCATTGTGAACAGACACTCGAACATCTGATCTTGTATCCAGTGCTCCTCCCAATTGTCACATTTGAGCGGATCCAGATCGATTTCTGTCCGAGCCAGAGCAATTGTGCACTTTCCGCCATATTCCGGTTTGATGGCTGCTTCGACCCCGGGCGGACCAAAAGAGGGATTTCCTGTAAGGACCAGACAAAGGAATATCACCACGTACACTACCGCAATTTTCCTGGAATGATACCTGTTGAACATCCTATACTCTCAGCTAAGACACCTGTGCTTCTGAAGTTCTTTGCCTGTGATTACAAACAGTTATCACAATATTTACCTTCACTATAATCATCTTGAGCCGATTATGCAATCTAAATCAGGCGCGGACCCGTTTTCTTTTCATTCTGAAATGGACCAGGCCCCTACGAAAAGGAGTGTGCCAACTTGACAGACCCAATAGTGAATTCTAGTATGTATTTCGTTGTAGTATGGGATTTGAAGGGACCAGGAGATGAGTATTCATAATCTTGAGAGCATATTTAATCCTGAACGTATTGCCTTGATCGGGGTGACGGCTAATCCGAACAGTGTTGGCGGCGTTGTCCTCAGAAATCTGGTTGGCTCCGGTTATCGCGGGGCGGTGTATCCGATTAATCCGACTGCTGAGGCTGTGTTGGGCATGCCCTGTTATCATGATCTTGGTGCGATTGCCAAGATTCCTGATTTGGCGGTCATCTGTTCTCCGGCCGAGCAAGTACCGGATGTTGTAGCGGATTGTGGTCAAGCAGGTGTGCGTGGAATTATTATATTATCTGCGGGTTTCAGGGAAGCGGGACCTGAAGGGATCGAGCGAGAAGATAGAATAAAGCGAGAGATGCGGAAACACCCGGGCATGAGGATACTTGGTCCGAACTGTCTGGGGATCATCTCACCGCATATTCGATTCAATGCCAGTTTTGCGGGTTCTATGCCCAAAGCAGGTACAATTGCTTTTGTCTCGCAATCAGGTGCCTTATGCACCTCGATTTTGGATTGGGCGCTCGAGGAAAATATCGGTTTTTCGCATTTTGTCTCGATTGGGAATTCACTCGATGTCGATTGTGCCGATTTAATAGATTATTTTGGTGAGGACGAAAAGACCAAGTCCATTCTGTTGTATATAGAATCGATCAAGAATGCCCGGAAATTTATTTCAGCTACTCGTGCTTTTGCCCGTGGCAAACCGATTGTGGCCTATAAGGCTGGTCGTTTCCCGGCTTCTGCTGAAGCGGCCGCCTCGCATACCGGTGCTCTTGCGGGACAGGACAAGGTTTATGATGCTGCATTTCAACGGGCCGGTGTCGCTCGGGTGTTTGATATTGGTGAGATATTCGATTGTGCTGATCTGATCGGTCGTCAAAAAATACCCAAAGGACCACGTCTTGGGATAGTCACGAATGCAGGCGGACCAGGGGTCATGGCCACTGATGCCCTTATAGCCGAGGGTGGAGTGCTCAGCCAATTGACTGATGCCAGTATCCTGGCATTAAATGATTGTTTGCCCCCCATGTGGTCTCATCGCAATCCGGTTGATATTCTTGGTGATGCCAAATCGCGTTTGGTCGGCAAAGCGACGGAAATCGTCAGCAAGGACAGGAATACCGATGCGGTCCTGGTCATACTGACACCACAAGCCATGACTAATCCGACTGCCTCAGCCAAAGCGATCAGTGAGATAGCCCAAACGGCGACCAAACCCATCCTGGCGGCTTGGTTGGGCGGGCGGAGCATGCGTGAGGGCATCCAGATTCTAAACCAGGCAGGTATTGCTACTTTTCAAACACCAGAACAAGCAGTCCGGGCATTCATGACCCTGGTCGCCTATGCCCAGAACCTTGAAATTCTTTATGAAACGCCCCGCGAAATTCCGTTGACCTTTAGTCTCGATCGGACAAAGCTAAGAGAACAGTTTTTAACCCTGATTCCCCCCGACCATTCGGTTCTCAATGAGATCGAGTCAAAGATCTTGTTGCAGGGCTATGGAATCCCGGTGGTCATGCCCAGTGCAGCCGGTTCGGTCGAAGAGGCGGTCGAACATGCTGAAAGAATCGGCTATCCAGTCGTTTTGAAAATACTATCTCCCGATATAACCCACAAAACAGACGTTCAGGGAGTCTGTTTAAATCTTGCGACAGCAGCACAAGTCCGAACTGCATTCAAAGACATAGTCGCCGCAGCTTCACAGCACTGTTCCGGGGCCGCAATCTCGGGTGTCACCGTTCAAAAAATGGTCCGACTCCCCTCAAGTTTTGAGTTTATTCTCGGTTTGAAAAAGGACCCGGTCTTTGGTTCAGTCATTCTGGCCGGGATGGGCGGCACTGCTGCCGAGATCTTTGATGATCATGCTCTGGGCTTTCCACCGCTCAACGAGCGTCTGGCCCGTTTGATGCTTGAATCCTTGAAGTCATGGCCGATTCTAAAAGGATATCGCGGGCGACCCGGTATCGATCTTGATCGGATGGTGGAAATCCTGGTTCGTTTTTCATATCTTGTCGCTGATTATCCGGAAATACAGGAACTCGATATTAATCCTCTTATTGTCGCCGGTAGTGATCTTTTTGCACTTGATGCCCGAATCATAATCGATCGGGAGCTGTTGACCGGACCTGTCAAACCGTATTCACATCTCGCTTTACGGCCTTACCCTGAAGAACTCATCCGTCAAGCCTACTTGAAGGACGGGACCAAAATACTGCTCCGCCCCATAAAACCCGAGGATGAGCCGCTTTGGCTCGAATTGCTGGGGAGTTGCTCACGGGAGTCGATCTACGCCCGATTTCGCTATTTCTTTCATTGGGACAGTCATGAAGTCGCAACACGATATTGTTACAATGATTACGATCGCGAGATTGCCATCGTTGCAGAATACCATGAACATGATCGTCGCTCTCTTCTTGGCGTTGGTCGACTGGTTGCCGATCCCGATCTGGAAAAAGCAGAGTACGCTGTTCTTATCACTGACAAATGGCAAGAGAGAGGGCTGGGTACTCTCTTGACCGATTATTGCGAAGAAATAGCCCGGAACCGCGGCTTTACCAGAATTGTTGCTCAGACCACCACGGATAATGTCCGCATGATCGAGCTTTTTCGCAGACGCGGTTATAAGCTGACACCTGATCGGAACAGTTCGTTAGTCGAAGTCGATAAAAAATTGGATTAAAGAAAGGAGTTAGACAATGAAGCTTGTAAATGTCACTATCGTGATTGGTATTGTACTTCTAATGGGCATACCTGCCTCGACCTCAGCTCAAATCAGTGAAAAAATCTGGATTAATGGCTACTCGAGCTTTGAGTATGAGCACCAATTTGGTGATGAGGGCAAAGGTGATCCCAATGGGTCATTCGATGCTGACTTGTTTGATCTCGTCCTAAATATCGTGCCTGTTTCCCAGTTTCGAGTGGCCGCTGATATCAGCTGGGAACACGGGACTGCGACTGAGGATGATTATGGGAATGTTGCCCTGGAATATGCATTTGGCGAATTGACCCTGTACGATTGGTTAAAGTTCAGAGCCGGCAAAATGTTTGTTCATTTCGGTATCTACAACGAGATTCATACGGCGAAACCCGCTTTTTTAACAGTAAAAGAACCGATGAGCACCAACAAGAATTCTAAATTTGGCAGTGAGTTACGGTTTTATCCGCGTTGGTGTGCCGGCTTGGCCGTACTCGGTAACGGCCATATCTCTGATATGGAGTACGATTATATTCTCCAGATTGCCAATGGAGATCAAGAGAACACCAATCCCTATGAAGAAGATGATAATGAACAGAAAGCCTTTGCCGGTCGATTTATCCTGTCACCCCTCGCTGATCTGAAATTGGGCCTATCGTTTTATACCGATTGTCTGACCGAACTGGACGATGAGGGTGAAGACACGGACGAGCGGACTGCCTTGCGTAGTTATGGTATATTTGGTCAATGGACAACGGACACGATCGGTCTCGAACTGGAATACGTCACCGGCAGTATTGATCCGTCCAAAGGCGAAACCGTTTCCCGCTATGCTTATACCGCCATGGTTTTTTATAAGCTGTATGATCGTTACACGCCTTATATCAGATATGAATACCTTGATCCTGATGATGAGATCAGTGATGATCAGGCAACTCTGTTCATCTATGGTCTCAATGTGAAAATGAACAGCAATCTCTATGTTAAATGTGAGCTTGATACCATACAAGCCGGTGATAACAACCAGTATTTTGGCGACGAGGATAACGATTATACCGAGTTCAAAGGTTCAGTCGCGATACAATTTTAAATGATCACACTTTTTGAGCATCCTAAGACAGAAACATGATTGAAAGGAGACGACATACATCATGAAAAAAGCTTCTCTTATACTGATAATACTATACTGGTGCCTGACTGTTTCTCCCGCGTCAGCCGATAGAGTAGATATAAAAATTATCGTCAATCCCGATAATCCCATTACAATGCTTTCCAAAGATGAAGTAGCTGATGTTTTTATGAAGAAAGTGACTCGATGGCAGGATGGAGGAACAATTTTACCGGTCGATCTTCCAGAGGATTCCGCGGCCCGGGAATCATTTTGCGTCACTGTTCTTGACAAGACTATTTCTCAAATCAAGGCGACGTGGATGCACCTGCTTTTTTCCGGTAAATCTGTCCCTCCGGTCGTCAAGGAAACAGAAAAAGATGTCGTCGAATACGTGAGAACGAACAGGTATGCCATCGGTTATGTTTCGCACTCAACCACCATAAAGGATGTGAAAGTGGTTGATATACAGGATTAGACCAGGCTCTCTTATTGGGCGCGATTACGGTACAGGTTGGGATCAACGACCTCGACCATCTTTTTGACCTCGAGATTCAAGCCGAGGAATTTATTGATGCGTATGGCCATCGACTCGGGCTCTTTCAAGACATCACGATGGTTGAGATATAAGACCTCGAAAGGCGCCTCGTGCTCAAGCATGTATTTGGTTTTCCAAAGATGGTTCCGATAATTTTCGACCATCTTGTCGTCGCTCGCTTCACCACCAGTCTGTTTGCGCCGGACTAGCATTTTGTTTTGTGACGCGATAACCTCATCAAGGTGTCTCTCGACAAAAATAACCTTATAATTGTTATCCGTTGGCAATTCTCTCAGCAGATATGAAATTATCTTTACACATTTTCCCCGCAGCTCTTTTAACCAGGTTTTATCGAGATTTTTATCCAATTCTTTAACCCGTTCCATCTCGAAATATCCCTTGGGATTATCTTCATCTGCCATGCGTTTTCCGTCCGAAGCGATGGCTAAACCGCCCGCGTCGAGCATTTTCATCAACATCGAGGTCCCGGAACGGGGCAAACCTGAAACAACAATGAGGGGTGCTCCATATCTCATCTTCCGGATCAATTTCGTGATGCTCATGTTCTGTTCTCCTTGTCGTTTAGTGTCAGAATATAGGAATTGATAGTATAAAAATCAAGATAAAATACATCAAATCGATTTCGAGGTAATACCTGTTAAATGGAAACAGCCGATGCACTGTGTCCTCTTTTTAGGAAAAAATTTCCCTAAATCGGCAACACGGTGAATAGCACAAGACCATTGCCTGGGCATCGAAACCTTATATACTCTGCAACAAGCATTGTTCTCAATTATGGCACAGGATTTGCTTCTTTGTTTAGAAGCTGATTGAAAATAAATTAGCGAAACATATTGAAACATGTGTTCGGAAAATATATTTTAGTTGAGGGAGAAAGCAACCACCGTGAATAGAAAAATAGTCAAGGGTGGAAGGGAAGTCTTTTGCATCGATCTTGAAAGGAGGATGCATATGAGTAACAAACTTTTAGTTTCATTTTGTGTGGTTCTGATGGTTTTTGGCTTCAACTTTGCGACATCCCAATCAGTGCTTGCCGATGAAACAGAGCAATCTGCCGACACATCCGTGGCCGAACCATCTGCTCCGGCTGAGCCAGCCGAACCGGCACCCGCTACCGGTGAAACTGAGCAACCCGCAGCTCAAACCGAACCGGAAGTCGATAATGCCGACACAGCTGAAGAGACAGATGCGAGCGATAATGATTCAAGTGGAACGGAATTGGAAGCTAAGCCTGATGCCGTCGAGACCGAAGATGCGCCGGATGACTATGAACTCTCAGATGAAGTCGCTGATTACGAATTAGAAGACTAAAGCGTATCCTTAATCTTTATGTCATTACGTATGATTATAGGAAACTGCTACTCCACCCGGAGTAGCAGTTACCTATCGAGCGGGAAATCATCTGCCGATGGTAGGTAATCTACGAAGGCATCCCCATTATTTAGAGATAAATACACGTGTCTGGCTATGGGAACTGGGCAAAAAGTACAGAAAAAATATTACCCTAGCCCTTGTACCCGATGAAGAATGGGATAATCTGGCCCAGCTCGGTTTCGATCTGATTTGGTTGATGGGAATCTGGTCTGTCAGCACGATAGGTCGAGAACAGAAGGCCTTAGCAACCGAACTTCAACAGGCCTATTCACGGGCATTGCCGGACTGGACGAAGCAGGACGTTATTGGTTCACCTTTTGCCATAGCAGACTATCGCCTCAATCCCCTGATCGGTACTCAAGAAGATTTATCGGTTACCCGGGCCAAGCTTCATCAACGCGATCTCCGTCTCATCGTGGATTTCGTCCCGAATCATCTGGCCATTGACCACCCCTGGTTGACGGAACGGCCCGATTATTTTATCAGTGCACAAAACGCTGAAGCGGCACAATATCCGGGTTATTTTTTTCCTGTTATTGATCGGGAGCATGTGCACTACATTGCCCATGGCAAAGACCCTCATTTCCCGCCCTGGACGGATACCGCCCAACTCGATTATGCCAAAAGCTCGACTCGCCAGGCCATGATCGAGACCCTGTTAAACATTGCCCGGACCAGTGACGGTGTCCGCTGTGACATGGCTATGCTTTGCTTGAATGATGTCCATCACAGGACCTGGGCTTTTCTGGAATCAAGGGCAAGTATACACATGCCTCCGACCGAATTCTGGACGGAGGCGGTCAGCGCGATTAAAGACGAGGAACCCGGTTTCATTTTTGTAGCTGAAGTATACTGGGACCGAGAGTGGGAGATGCAGCAACTTGGGTTCGATTTTACCTACGATAAAACGCTGTATGATCGCTTGCGCTGGGAAAGGGACACTGCTTCGATCAGGTCCCATCTTCGTGCGGATTCAGACTATCAAAATCGCAGTCTCAGGTTTATTGAAAATCATGACGAAGAAAGGGCTTTGACCGCATTCGGTTCAGACCGGATTGGAGCCGCGAGCGTCCTCATTTCAACAATTCCCGGTGCCCGTTTTTTTCATCAGGGACAGATGGAAGGTCTCAGAACAAGATTGCCCGTTCAGCTTGGTCGCAGGCGGGAGGACCCAGAGGAGCCCGAGCTATCAGCTTATATCAGACGATGCCTCGAAATTGCCCATGGCACACTATTCCATGAAGGTCAATGGACCTTACTCGAAGGTAAGCCTGCCTGGCCAGACAATGATACATATCAGCATTGCCTGACCTGGCAATGGATATATGGAACAGAGTTGGTTGTGATTGCGATTAACTGGTCCAATCTGCAGATTCAAGCCCGAATCCGTCTTCAATCGAAACCGTTCGGTCACACAAACGTCCGCATACATGACCTGCTCACACATCGTTTTTTTTATTCAAGCGGCCAGGAAATCGATGAGCTGGGATTATTTATCGATCTTGGGCCTTATCAGGCCCAGGTATTGAGCTTGTCTGAATAACCCTCGGAGCCACTCTCGAGAAATGGGATTGCCGTAAAGGCTTCTTCTGTTATGCCTCAGGGGCCGAGCTGCTTCGGATCATGCGTTTTGAGCAAGACCTGTTGCATTTTTTCATGGGATTGACGGAGTTGATTGAGTTCCTGTTCGACGTTCAGCAGTCGTTCACTGATGTCGAGTAAGAGGTTCTCCGATTTTAGCATACCCTCGAGTTCATGAGCAGAGGATTGGGCTTTTTTTTCAAGATAATGCGCCAGGGCTTTTCCGACTGAAGATTTCAGGACAATGGCCAGAATTGGTATGGAAAAGACCATCATGCCCAGGATAAGAGGGACCAGTTGTTCATTCATAAGTAGTCCTCCTGTTTGTGGTGCGAATCAGGAGATGGAACGGATGATGTAATCGAGATCATGTTCCGGGTTATCTGTCAATTCGAAACGGATTACAGTGCGTTTGTTATCCAGGAGAGCTTGGCGGTCACCCAGCGCTTGTGCATCTTTGAGAACAGCGAAGGTGAGTGTATCGGTGGGGCGACCGGGTTCATCCGGGATAGCAATATTTTCGGGCATGTGGGCCGTAAATTGGAGAAATATTCCGAATCCGGCATCACCTTTGTGCAATTGTCCGGTGGAATGCAGAAAACGGGGGCCATAGCCATAGGTCGTCGCCAATTTAAAGCGGTCTCGCAATTTTTCGGTCATGGTCCGCAAGAGTGTTTCTATTTCCCGCGAAGGTTTGAGAAAAGCTTGAATGGCAATATAGGGTCTGCCTCCACGATCGGTCCCGGTGGTGACATCGAGCAGATCGGCCAAAGCGGTTGTAATGGACTTAGCGCGTGAAGTGGTAATCACGGCGATATCATTTTCGCAAAACGAGGGTTCCAGCCTGGGAATGCCACCTTTTTGTTTGAATTCTTGAACTGCTTGACGTCCCAGGATTTTTGCGGATTCGACATTGGGCTGATCGAAGGGGTTGATGTGCAGAATATGGCAGGCAACAACCGTGGCAATTTCCCAGCGGAACATTTCCGCACCCAGAAAGGCCGGATTGGATATGGTCAGATGGATGACCGGGAACCCCGCGTTAGCCATAATTTGAATTTGGTCATCAAGGTCATGGTCCTGAGCAAGGGTCAAAAAGACAAAAAAGCGGTCCGGACCATAGACTGAATAATGGCCTATTGGTTCTGTTGTGACTGGCAGGACGCCTTTACCTTCTTTACCGGTACTTTCGGCAATGAGTTGTTCGATCCAGATGGTTAAAGGACGGAGTCTTTCAGAACAGAAAAGTGTGAGTTTATCCCGGCCCATCTCGGCACAATGTCCTATGATTGCCCCGAGCCAGCTCGGGCTGTTTTTAAGAGTATTGCGTTCAATTTCCAGCCGGGCTTCCCTGGTCATGGTTTGTGCGTTCTTCAGAAATTGGTCCAGGTTGGTCCCGATCAACCCGGCCGGGACCAATCCGAAAAAGGACAGGGCCGAATATCGGCCTCCAATCTCCGGATCATTTAAAAAACTTTTCCGAAAATTGAGTTGATTGGCTAGAGTCAGCAAACTTGAGCCTGGATCGGTGATCGCGCAGAAATGCCGTCCGGCATGGTCTTGGCCCATTTTGAGACACACTTGGGTATAAAAAAATTTAAAAAGGGAGAGGGTCTCGACGGTGCCACCCGACTTCGTTGAGACAACAAAGAGTGTTCGATCGTACTCGAGTTCCTTTTCAAGGGCAAGGATAGCGCCCGGGTCGGTGGTATCGAGAACATCGAGGTCCAGGTAGCCCTTTTTTGTTTTCAATACGGCCTGGAAAACATCTGGCGCCAGGCTCGATCCTCCCATACCAAGGACAATGGCGTGTTTGAAGCCATCATCACGCAACTCACGACAGAACCCATTTATTTCCTTAATCCTGGGAATCATGTTCTGGGGGGCGTTGAGCCAGCCCAGGCGATTGCTGATCTCTTTCGGATCGGGCTTCCAGACGGTATGGTCCCTTTGCCAGATGCGGGTGATGACGTTCTCACGAATCAGTTCGTCGATCCGTCCCTCAATCTGGTTTGCTGTATCCGCTAGGTAGACCCGCATGTTTGCACTTTTATATTCCGGTTGTATTTTCATGATGGACCTCTCAGAAAAAGCCAGGGTTATGTCCCTTTTCCCTCCTATGATACAATTGATCCAAAAACTATGCAAGTCATTTGGTTCTTGTTATGCGGAGACACAAAAGGGGCAGAGGATTTTGGGCAGTAGGGCTGCCTGCAGAGGAAGTGGTCGTTTTTGATCAGAGATCGCCCCAGCAAAACTGGACCAGGGCCGTGATCACGATAGCGGCAGTTTCGGCGCGGAGAATGCGTGGCCCAAGGCCGATAGTCTGCCAGCCGCATGAGCGGGCTAATGCGATTTCATTTTCAGCCAGGCCACCTTCGGGACCGACAATAAGCTGGACTTGCCCAGAATGCGGTCTTGTCTCCCAGAACGCATTCCCGGCCTGGTCTGGCTCATCTTCCCACAAGACGATACCGGTTACAGGATCAAGACGTTGTTGCAAGCTCAGGGTCAATGTCTGGACTGGCAAAATCCGGGGGACTATGTTCCGGCCCGCTTGACGAGCCGCTTCCTCAGCGATTTTTTGCCAGCGTTGCCGCCATTTTTCTGCAATCTGCACCGAGGCTGGCTGAAAACTTCTTTGTGAGACAAGCGGGCATAGAGCGTGGACCCCGAGTTCGGTCGTTTTCTGAACAATAACATCCATCTTTGAAGAGCGGGGCAGACAGGGCAGAAGAGTCATTTGTAGGGGAGATTCGCATTGTTTTCCCAGTTCTTCAACCCGAAGCAAGATGGCATTGCGCTTTTCGAGCGACTGGATTATGGCCCGGTATTTTGAACCTGTTCCATCGGCGATGACGAGCTGGTCCCCGGGACTTAAGCGCATCACGGTCCGCAGATAGTGAATTTCAGAGGTATTAAGCCGGACTGTTGCGTCTTCCCAACGCTCCGGCTTGATAAAAAGCTGTGGTGCCATGAGTCTGGTCCATCGGGTTTGTCCGGGGAACGACCATGTTATGGGTCATTCGGTCAGAATGTATCCACATTTTTTTCATGTATACATAGTAGTCTTGCACGTGGCCCGCGTCAACAACAACAGGATTATAGCCACAGGTTGAGTATGATTGATCAGAATAAGAGTTGTCAATTACACGTAAAACTGCTATACACAGGATCATAATCATAACGGACTGTGTTTGTTTCGAGTGATTATTGGTCGGACATGAGGAACAGTCAGGCAATGTTGTCTTAAACCAAAAACATCGGGCGAAAAAACAGGGAACTTGGCTTCCTTGCCGGATTTGATTGCGTATTGGCTCATAAACAGTGAATAGGAGAACATGAATCATGAAAATATTAGTGACGGGTGGAGCGGGCTTTTTGGGTTCGCATTTATGCGAGCGCTTACTGCAGGATGATCATGAGGTGATCTGCATTGATAATCTGATCACGGGAAGTATTGACAATATTGCACATCTTCGGAGCGAACGGTTTGATTTTATCAAACATGATGTCACGAATTACATCTATATTAAGGGCCCACTGCATTTCATTTTTCATTTAGCTTCACCGGCATCGCCCCAGTTATACCTCGAGTATCCAATTCAGACTCTGAAGGTGGGTTCGCTTGGGACGCATAAGACGCTGGGTTTGGCCAAAGAAAAAAAAGCCGGATTTTTGTTGGCCAGCACTTCGGAAGTCTACGGTGATCCGTTAGTCCATCCTCAACGAGAAAATTATTGGGGCAATGTCAATCCCGTTGGCCCCCGAGGGGTTTATGACGAGGCCAAACGGTTTGCTGAAGCCCTGGTCATGGCATATCATCGTTATCATGGCGTTGATACCCGGATTGCTCGAATATTTAATACCTATGGGCCACGGATGCAATTGAATGATGGCCGGGTTGTCCCTAACTTTATCTCACAGGCTTTGACTCACAAACCACTGACTGTTTTCGGTGATGGCTCTCAAACGAGGAGTTTTTGTTATGTGTCCGATCTGATCGAAGGTCTGGTTGCCTTGATGAAGAAAAAGTATCATGATCCAGTCAATCTTGGGAATCCTGTCGAGATGACCATCCTGGAATTTGCCCGGGAAATTCTGAGTATTTCAGGTAGTACAGCAGAGATCTCATTCTGTGATCTGCCGATTGATGATCCGAAGATCAGGCAGCCTGATATTTCGCTGGCCCGGGCAGAATTGAATTGGGAGCCGAAGGTATCCCTGTCCGAGGGTTTGGAAAAGACCTTTAATCATTTCCGGACCACGCTTAAAATACAATAAGGGGAGATAAAACCGACCCGGCAGCTCTCTGGTCCGATCGACCGAATGAAAGGAAAGAGCCATGATTCATTATCAAGTCTATGCCCAATCCGATATTGGGAAAAAGAGGTCTCAGAATGAAGATGCCTTACTGGTTGATGACCAGCTTGGTCTGTTTGTTGTAGCGGACGGGATGGGCGGTCACGCTGCCGGTGAGGTGGCCAGTGCCAATGCGGTCAATGAAATCAAGAAAGTTGTCGGGGACAACCGCGCCTTGATTCAGGCATTTCAAGACGGACCGAGTGCTCAGAGACGATGGGCGGTCAAAGAGCTTATCGAAAAAGCCGTTCAAAGCGCCAACAACAGGATTTATCGACTGGCCCTGATGGATCCGGCCCAGAAGAAAATGGGCACTACGGTTACCTGCCTTCTTTTACTCGAAAACCATGGGATTATCGGCCATGTGGGCGATACCCGGCTCTATCTGGTCAGGGATGGGCGAATCCATCAACTTACCGAGGACCATTCTTTAGTCAGTCAGCATCTGAAGCAAGGACGAATTTCCAAAGAGGAAGCCAAAAGTTCCCCGTATCAGAACGTGTTGACCCGGGCTGTCGGTGTTCAAGAATGGGTTGAAATTGATCTGATCGATTTTGAACTCGAGCAGAACGACCGTTTTCTCCTGGCTTCAGACGGATTACACGGCTATTTCGAGGAAGAAGAATTACTCGAGTTGTTCAACAAGGAACCGCTCGAACATATGCTATCCACATTGATAGATCTGTCCAATGAGCGTGGTGGTAAAGATAACATCACCGGCATTCTGGTCAATGTCGAGCAGATCAAGCTCGAGCACAAAATCACTTCCGCAACAAGGAAGATCAACAGTTTAAAGGCAGTGCCCCTTTTCCAGAAATTATCGTATCGCCAATTGACCCAGATCGCCAATATTCTGAAGGAAACACGTTATCCCTCCGACAGTCACATCATTACCGAGGGAGACCCTGGCGATACCTTCTATATCTGTCTGGAGGGTCGGGTCAAAGTTCAAAAGGGCGTGACAACCATGACCGAATTGAAGGCCGGTGATTACTTTGGCGAAATGGCCCTGGTCGATAATACGCCCCGATCAGCCAATGTTATTGCTCTGACCGATTGTCATATCTTATCCATGTCACGTCATGATTTTTTTGATTTGATCAAACAGAATCCTCATATCGCGATCAAATTTCTCTGGAATTTCACCCAGGTCCTGACCCAGCGCTTGCGCCAGACCTCGATGGAACTTTCGGTAGCGTTTGGTGAGCCCGTTGAGTTGCCTGACCTGATGAGCCTTGATCAGGGTGGTGACGCCGCGGACCAGTCCTGATCATGTGACCGTTGGAAATGCGTGAGGGTTGCTATGGCGCATCATTCGGATTTCTACGAAATGGCCGAGTATTACGATCTGGCTTTTGATTTCCGCAATGTGCCTCAACATTGTGCCTTTATCTCTACGATCTTTAGGGAATTGAATGGCAGAGCTCTCGCAAGTTTTCTCGAATTGGGAGCGGGTCCGGCCTGGTATGCGATCGAATATGCTCAGCAAGGGATTCGAGCGGCTGCTCTCGATATTTCACCGGCCATGGTGGCTTATGGTCTCAAAAAGGCAGAAGCCCGCGAGGTTACTATTTCCTATCATTGCCTCGACATGGTTGATTTCTCGCTCGATGAAACATTTGATTGTGCCGCCTTGCTCCTCTCGACCATCCCAAAGCCTGGCGGACTGTTCTGGTCCTTCAAAAATCCTGATCGGGCCGTGCAATTCATATTTTCTAAATTTTATACTTGACAAGGCATACTATTTCGATTATCATATCTCAGGCTGTGAGTTCTATGGCTGCAGAGTTTAAAAATGAACAGTGTGTAGTGTGTGGCAAAAAGAAAACCAAGGAGGATTACATGAACGAAGTGAAGAAGGAAAAAGTGGCATACGAAGTTCCTGAAATCATCAGTTACACTGGTGATGAGATCATCGATGAAATCATTGTGGCCCAGGGTTGTTCACCCAGTCCCTGTCCTACACCCGCATTTTTTTAATCGATGGTGCATCCAGATTCCTTAGGGAACAACACTAAATTAATCAATCAGAAAGCAGAAGAGGTACCACGAGGAAGAGGTCCATATGAAAAAGTTGATTATATTTATTGGTATTGTAGCGATTATGCTACCCGGAGCACAGGTGTGTGCCCAGTGGCATATCGAGGAGGATTTTGAGGGTGGGGCTGTACCACCAACCGGCTGGACGGAATATCAACTGGGCGGTAGCGACGAAGGGTGGGATGCGGGCTACATTGGCCATCCAGATTTAGTCTCAACAGGAAACGGAGGACCTTCCGCTGCACATTCGGGGACATATTTTGCCTTTCATAATGATTTTACCACAAGTCCGGATTCAGACAACTGGATCGTGACACCGGCTTTCACTTACGCCCCCGGTGATATGCTCGTATTCTGGGAAGACAATGCCTGGATTCAATCGGGCTACTATGGACTTCATGATGTTTATCTTTCGACGGGCAGTCCTGATCCCAATGACATTCAATATACTCAGATGGCTGAATTTTCCACGTCACTTACAGCCTGGACGGAACAAATCATTGACCTTTCACCCTACGCCACTGCAGGTGATACTTGCTATATCGCCTTTCATTATTATGGTTGGAATGATGCTGAGTGGTATGTCGATGATGTGGCCATCGGCCAAGACCTGTGGGTCGATCTACTTTCTTTCTCGGCCAAACAAGTGCCCCAGGGGGTGGAGTTGACCTGGGAAACCGCCGCGGAAATTGATTCGCTGGGCTTCAATGTTCTCAAGGAAGACATCAAAAACCAGGGTGGTTTGCAGATTCTGACAACTATTAATGACGCTCTCATTCCCTCACAGGGAACGGCCCATTCCGGTGCAATCTATTACCTTATCGACAACCAGGTCCAGGCAAAGACTCGCTACCGCTATTATCTCGAGGAGATCGGTCAGGACAGTGAGAGTACAATCCTGGCGGACCTGGAGATCACCGTTGGCAAGACGCCGGTCCAGAAAAACTAATGACTTTCTTTCGAATACAAACCTCCCGGTGTACTATGCCGGGAGGTTTTTTTGTGTGTCAAGCAATCACTCAACGAAATTCGTCGTGCCAAGAGACTTGACAAGACTGAAGAATTCGATTATCATGTATCATGTATTTATTGCATCGAAGTTGTATTCAGCGTTACAATGATAAACGACCTAACAATCGGACCTTAGGAGGACGAGGAGGCTTATGATGGATAAGGTAAAGCGCGAAAAAGTGATCTATGAAGTTCCCGAGATCATCAGTTACACTGGTGACGAGATCATCGATGAAATCATTGTGGCCCAGGGTTGTTCACCAAGTCCCTGTCCTACACCGGCATTTTTTTAGTCGGCTCAGCATTTTTTTGTTGACACGACATCTGATTTTCTCATGTATTAAACCAAATTTGGTTGGGGAGATAGTAACATGAAAAGTGGCATCATTCTCCTATGTATTATGGTCGTAATGCTACCTGGATCATTTGTCTCTGCTCAGTGGCATATACAAGAGGATTTTGATGGCGGGACTGTTCCTCCAACCGGTTGGATGGAATATCAACTGGAAGATGGAATCATTGGTTGGGATGCCGGTTATGTCGGACATCCGAATGTAACCACCACCTCATACGGTGGTCCCGCAACAGCACATTCAGGTACATATTTCGCTTTTCATAATGATGAGAGTACGGGCAATGGTTGCGATAGTTGGATTGTGACACCTGCATTCACCTATGCAGCAGGTGACCAGCTTGTATTCTGGCAGGATAATGCCTGGATTGATTATGATTATTATGAACTGCACGCGGTCATGATTTCAACGGGCAGTGGCGATCCCAATGACGGCCAGTTTGTTCAGATTGCCGAATACCCTGTAAATCTGACCGAATGGGTTGAACAGTCCCTTGATCTTTCAACCTATGCCTCACCAGGAGATGTATGTTATATTGCTTTTCGTTATATGGGTGATTGGGAGAGTGAGTGGTATGTCGACGATGTCGCTATCGGCCAGAACCTCTGGGTCGATTTGCTTTCTTTCTCGGCCAAGCAGGTGCCACAGGGTGTCGAGTTGACTTGGGAAACCGCCGCGGAAGTTGACTCGCTGGGTTTTAATGTTCTCAGGGAAAACATCAAGAATCAAGGCGGGTTACAAATTCTCGAGGTTGTGAATGCCGCACTTATCCCCTCTCAGGGCACCGCTCATTCAGGGGCGACATATAATCTTATTGACAGTCAGGTCTATCCCAAAACCCGTTACCGCTATTATCTCGAAGAAATCGGCCAGGACAGTAAAGGTTCGATCCTGGCAGATGTCGAGATCAATGTTGGTAAGACCTCTGCCTTGAAGAACTAGTTATTCTGACGGAAATGTACCTCCCGGGGCGCATACCGGGAGGTTTTTTTTTGAGTACGACTCGCAGTACATTGGTCAATGAAATATGTAGGCGGATGCACTATTGAATGATCATAGGGAACCAGGTCGGGCCGTTTACCTATGGAGGTATCATGCTTAGGAGGTTTACACTTTCATTGGCCTGTTTGATCAGTCTGTTGCTGATCAACCGGGCGTTTGCAGGAGAAAACCTTCAATTATCTAGACAATATTGGTCAGTAAAGCATTCTGACGGGCAGGGCCTGGTCCTCCATTGTCACTTTCCCGATCTTGAAATGAAACGGGAGAAAATCGGATCGGTATCGTATGTTCGCATTTCGCTGCCTGGGCTCAGAGATCGGATAGAACCTGGTCAACCTCAGCTTCCGGCCCTGACTATCCCGTTTTATGCGCCACCGGATTGTGATATCTCCTTGAGTTGGTCCGGTGCTGTCGAGACATTCCCACTTGCAGTCAAGCCTGTGCCTAAACCTATGCTACAGGCCCGACGCGACCCAACAACCGATCAGGTCTTTACCGAGCAGATTCATATGATCGGTCCTCAATATGATAGTGCTTACCTGTCCTGTTTCCCGGAGAATCCAGTCCGGATCATTCACGATGGTTATTTCCGGCAGTATCGTCTGGTTACGCTGGCGATCGAACCGGTCAGGGCTGGTCCTGCAATGAAGCAGGCCTATTTTCACCGTGACCTGGAGATATCGGTATCATTCAGACCGGCCAAAGGGTGCCGGCAGGAGTCCAATAGTTATCCGGTCTATAAGGCCAAGGACGAGCAAGCCAGTTTACGACCTTTTCTCAAGACTTTGGCTATCAATTATCAGGCTATGGAAAAGGGGGAAATACCCCTCATGCCACGTCAGCCGGATATGAAAGCAGTTACAGAGCAGTATCGGGATCTTTCAGGTTTGCAGACTCAATCCGCATATAGAATTACTCTTGAACAAGCAGGCATGTACCGGATCAGTTACGCTGAACTCGATGCAGCCGGTTTCCCTCTGGCCAGCACCGATCCCCGTTATCTTTGCCTTTATTTCATGGACCATGAAGTAGCTATTCTTATACCAGGCGAGGATGATGGCGTATTCGATCCGGACGACACGCTGCTGTTTTACGGAACACATCCGGCTACGACCTATTCGGATGAGAGTGCATACTGGCTGATCGTGTCAGACAATATGGGAGACAGAATGGTGAGTCAAGACGGCACACCGAACGAAGAAACCCCGCTGATTACTCAGTTTACAAACACAGTCCGGATCGAGTCAGACCTGGTCTATTGGAGTAATATTCCCAACGGGACGGGGCTGGACCATTGGTTCTGGCATAAAGTGCTGGCCCCGGCCTCGAATGATTATATTGTGGACCTTCCTTTTCCGGTAAGCGGTCAGGACGCCACGATCAGGTCCTGGTTTCATGGAAATAACTACAATGACAGCGTGGACCCGGACCATCATGTGCTCCTCGCTCTGAATACCAACTCGGTTGACGATATCTACTGGGATGGCCAACTCGCCTGGCAAAGTGAAGCTGTCTTTTCCACGGATATACTCGCAAACGGCCAAAATACTATTCAATGCGAACTGCCGGGTGATACCGGTTCATCGTACGAGTCTATCTATACGAACAGGTTCGAAATAGAGTATCCCTGTTTATTCGAAACTGAGACAAATCGTCTCCGATTCCAGCTCGAAGAAATCGGTCCCCAACGTGTGGCCGTGGACGGTTTCACAAATGATGAACTCTTTCTCTTTGATATCACCGATCAGGAACATGTGCTGAAAATTATCAATCCGACCATCGAAGATATGGGCTCGACATATAAACTCACTTTCGAACAGGACCTGACCGAGTCCCATCGATACGAAATGCTGACCCAAGACCAATTTCTCACGGTATCAGACATCCAGATCGATGCGGGCTCTTCCTTGCATGATACGTCCAATCAGGCGGACCTGATCATTATTGCACCCGGCCCATTTCTGACTGTTCTCGAACCTCTGATACAACATCGTATGAAGCAAGGCTATTCAGTATTCTTTGCTGACATCCAGAATGTTTACGACGAATTCAGCGCTGGCCATTTCAACCCCGAAGCCCTGACACTGTTTCTGAAATATGCATACGATTATTGGGATTCTCCTGCTCCTTTAGCTGCACTTCTTGTGGGTGAAGCCAATTTTGATTACCATGACCATTATGGGACCGGATTGAAGAATGGTGTTCCGACCTTTCTGCTCGAGTCCTCGGTACCACTTTTTGGAGAAACAGTCAGTGACCATCCCGCTTCGCAGTTGAGGGGAGAGGATGACATCCCCGACATTTTTATTGGCAGGGTGACAGTATTAAAAGCATCAGAATTACGTGATTATATCATGAAGTTAATTGCTTATGAAACCAGGTTTTTTGCCTCGAATTGGAATAATAACGTCTTATTGGTTGCGGATGATGATATTGTGTTCGAGAATAGTCTGAATACGTTGCAGACAAATTATCTCGATCCCAGCGGTCTCGTTACCAACAAGGTCTATCTGGGTTCATATGGTGGTAATGTAGATCAGGCTTCACAGGATATAATCACCCAGGTCACTTCCGGTCAACTGCTGACCCTCTACATGGGTCATGGCAGTATAGTAAATTGGGGTGTCAATCTTCTGGACCTCGAAGACATATCGTCGTTGAGCAATGGGTACAAACAGACTCTGGTAGCATCAACATCGTGCCTTAATGGCTATTTTGCTCATAATATCAATATCAAATCCATTTCCGAGGAGTGGCAGCGTTATCGGCAGAAAGGGTCAATGGTCGTAACATCATCGACTTCACTCAGCTCTGCCGAGAATGGCTTGCTTTTCAACAGCCGCTTGCTCGAACAGTTCCTGATCAATGACGAGCATCGAACGGGTTGTGCAGTGTTCGCGGCAGAAATTTTAGCCTGTTTGTATGATGGCCTCGATATCGAACATATGATCATGCAGAGCCACCTGGGCGATCCCTTGACCATGCTCAGGAGGTACGGCAGTGCTCCGGCTTCGATTTTTGGATTTGATCGATCTTTATATTTCAGTGAAGACGATGAAGCTGTCTTGGTCCTTTGGGATGCAGAAGCGAACCAGAGTAATCTCATCCAGGAAACAGTAGTCTTGGCAGTATCAAGTCCCTCGGACCCGACAGGTTTCTCTCTGACACTGATGGAAACGTCGACCGATAGCGGTGTGTTCAGGACTGATGTCGGTTCGGCCCTGAATCTTAAATTTTCAACGACCATTTCAAACCCTTTAGAGGGAATTCTCAAAGTAAGCCATGGTGAACAGATTCAAGCCGTTTATCACAAAAGTTTACCCCTTCAAATCTATACCGAAACGGCACTCTGGTATCAGTACACCCTGCCGGCGATTTCCTGGTGTGGTCTGGGCCTACTGCTTCTGGGATTGAGTTTGGTAATATTCCATTCAGGCAGAAAACACTTGGCACGTGTCGGAAATTAGAGCATCAATCATGGACAATCCTGAATATGACCCGTCGATCGTTTTCCCTCGCGTTGTCTCGGGCTACATGACCGAGATTTTGCCGAATTCGTTGCTGATCTTGCACCCGACCATGCCCCGTTGGATTGAAACAAATCGCTCGGGAACTGAAATACTCGCATTGGCAGATGGGAGACGCTCGCTCAACGAAATCATTGCTGCATTTGCCCAACTCTATGATCTTTCATTCGAGCAGTCACGAACGGATGTCCTCGCTTTTCTCAATAATTTAGGCAGGACTGACTTTCTCGACAATAACAAGGGGTCCGTTGCACAGTCACCGGTCTCTGCAAGTCCGGCCCGCTATCACCTATTTCTCCATCTCAATCGTACCTGTAATCTGTCGTGCCCTCACTGTTACACATCAAGTCAGCCTGACCGTGAGATCCGGGTCCCTGCGACCCAGGATATCATCCGTATTCTCGATGATTGTGCGGATAATGGGGCTGTGGTTTTAACTATCAGTGGTGGAGAGCCTCTTATTCATCCCGGTTTTGAACAGATTCTCAGGCATGCAGCCACACATTATAAAACGAGTTTGTTGACCAATGGCACCTTAATCAATAAACACAATCTTCCCCTTCTGACCGAGTGCTGCCAGGGTATTCAAATCAGTCTGGACGGTTCGAATCCTCGACGGCATGATGCAATCAGGGGCAGCGGTACCTTCGAGCGGACCATGAGCGCGATCAAGATGCTCCAAGATGCCGGTTACAATGATCGTCTGGTCATCTGTGCAACGGTCATGCGTCATAACCTCGACGATATCGTACCCTTGATAGAACAGGTGATTCACCTGGGCATTCCCTTGGTCCGTTTTTTGCCCCTCATGGTCCAGGGCCGGGCGGAGAATGTTCACGATCCGCTCTTTCCGAGCGATGAGGAACTGATCGCTCTTTATAACGATATTTTGCCCTTCATGATAGGCCAGGACAGGACAACCACCGTCTCCGGTTATATGAGTGGATTATTGCTCAAACCGGTCCCGGGACCGGCCGAGGACCAATGGTGCCCCATCGGACGGAATATCGTCATGGATTTTGACGGTTCGGTTTGTCCCTGTATTCTCATGCTCGATCTGCATTGGAAAATCGGGAATCTTTTCAAAGAGAGTCTTTCAGCCATACTTGATAAAAAGGGCATTCAAAAGATGGGGGAGACTATTCGTTCCCGCCGGAACAGAATCGCTCAATGTCAGTCCTGTCCATGGAAAAATTTCTGCCAGGCCGGGTGCGCCGGCATCGCTCTCCAGCAAAAAGGTTCGCTTCATCAAGTGGACCGTTTCTGTGCCTTCCGCCGAGATATTTATCCACGTCTTTTTGCCCAGGCTTTACGGCAACGACGTGAGCTGATAAGAGAAAGGGCGGATCGAAGGGGATTCGACCCGCCCTTTCATGGGAAAGGTCCTTGCTCATAGGCTGGAGCGGTCAGGACACCTTCAATTATTTTGGTCTACACTCATTTAATCTTGCTGCTAACCCGTTTGATGTGTTCTTCGAATACTTTCAGGTTAGGGTCTTTCAGTTCTTTCGCCTTGTCCACCGCAATCGTGTAATTCTTGAGGGCAAGTTCATACTGACCTGTCTGCTCATATCCTTCACCGAGACTATCATAAACATTAGCGGAATCCGGATACAACTCGACATTTTTTTGGAATGCAGCTATGGCCCCGGCTGAATCTTCCTTCTTCTGGAGTAGCGTGTAGCCGAAAATGTTTATGACTTCTTCCGGGGGCGTGATCTGATAGCCATAACGTTGACTGAGTTTTTGATAATGTGTTTCCAGGCCTGAGAAACCCAGATCAAATGTCTGTTTGGACAGGGCCCAGCCATCATAGATGAACCGTAAACCATGATAGATTGAAATCAAGGGAATCGAAAGATGAATCTCATCTTCGAATTGAGCAATATCCCATATCAAATCCTGAGCTGCGCTCTTCTTGAGTATTGTTCTGCATGCTTCTATTTTGTCTAACTCATCCTGCTCATTCCCGACGGTAATATAGATGAATTTATCGAGAGAAGCCTGTTTAGTTAATGCCGTTTCCAGTTCTTTCAAAAGGTAACCGTCGTTGAACGCCAGATAAGGTGCAATGGCAATATAGCCATCAAAGAGGTCCGGTGCCGTGATCAATGTGTAAAAAGCATACATGCCGCATAACGAATGTCCCACCAGAATCTGGAATGGTGCGGTCCGATAATTCTTGTTGATCTGGGGAATTAACTCGTCACGCATAAAGGCCAAAAACTTTTCACCACCACCCGACTGCTCTAATTTCTGGTCTTTTACCGGTGTGAAATCTCGATACCGGGCTGTATTCGGGACTGCGACTACGATCATCTGAGGGATGAGGCCATTCTGTGATAAGAACCGGACCGTTCCGCTCGCGTGCTGGAAATGAGTTTCACCATCCAGGACGTACATGACCGGATAATGAGCCTGCGATTGCTCATAACCAAACGGTGTCGAGACAAAGAATGGACGGTCCTCTCCTAGAATATCTGAGTGGATGACCTGAATTGTGCCAATCGTATATTTCTTGACACTCTCCTGATCACCAGCCAGCACTGTTGCTCCTGACCAGATCACACAGAGCAGGACTGACATAACTATTACAGCCACTCGCTTATTCATATCTGACTCCTTTCTGTTACCTTGAACCAATGGTTTTCACTGTAGTTTGCGCCGTGGTGGAATATTTCCCTCCCTTACCAAGCTTGGAACCAGCACATCATATAGCAAAATTGCTGCCAAAACCAGGAGACTATTCCGGAAATGATGCGAGGTGCGTATCTGGGCTGGGAGTCTCAGAGAGATGATCGATTATGCAGGAAAGAACAATCCTGGGAAAGTGTCCGATTTTGAGAGGGTAACTGTTCGTAAACGGACAATCAGGGGGGCTGTTCTTGACTTTCACGCGATAATGATGGGCTAGTCAGAGCTCAGTTGAGTGCTTTCTTGATTTTCAGGAGTAATTCAACCTTCTTTACCGGTTTAAAAACAAAATCGTCGCAGCCGACACGTTTGAAATCCTCGATTTTTTCTCTGTCGGTGACTGTAGTCACTAAAATAATGGGTATCCTCTTCGTTTTCGGGGTGGTTTTGACCAGGCGACAACAGGTCAAACCATCCATTTCAGGCATGATCAGGTCCATAAGAATGAGATCGGGTGGGTCCTCTTCAATTTTTTTCAGGGCTTCGATGCCGTTCGAGGCGGTCGTGATCTCAAAATCCTGTCCTGATAAAAGCAATTTCTGGTATTGTAACACTGTTTGAGCATCATCGACAACGAGTATCTTTTTCATTCACTCCTCCTGCAAAAGAAAGGCTTCCGGTTTAAGACTGATATACCATGACAGAGTCCAGCCCCGTGTTGTTTAGTGTGATCAATAAAATGCTTTGTAAATATGTGCACTTTATTGTTTTGTCAAACGCATTGCTTTCATTATCAGTGCTCAAACATAGCATTAAAAAGTATCAGGGTCAAATCAAGGTAGCAAAAAAAATCAAAATCATTTAAAATAGAGAGAAAAGTTGACATGCATGTCTCGGACAGATTTGGGAGCAAACCATGAAATCATTTGACTCTTCTCTGGATGAATTTGCCGGAAAGGATGTCGCCGATCGGTATCGTTGTCTGATGAGGCTGGGCTCGGGTGGCATGGGTGTCGTCTATCTGGCTGAGGATAGTATCTCTCAGAAAAACGTGATTTTGAAAGCCCTGAAACCACCTGCTCTGGCCAAGGAACGAATTTTCAGGGAAGCGAACATTCTGAGTCAGTTGAATCACCCTCATATCGTCACCATATTCGATTTTGGGGTCTGGCAGGAAATTACCTATATCGTCATGGAATATCTCGAGGGTGAAGACTTGAAGCAGATACTAACCAAAGCAGGGGCTCTTTCAACCGAAAGAATCATGGACATTCTGGCTGAAATCATGGAAGCCCTCGAGGTGGCTCATAATGCCGGTATTATTCATCGAGACCTTAAACCGGCCAACATCTTTTGTGTGATGAAACCAGGGCAGGACGAGTATATCAAAATTCTAGATTTTGGCTTGGCTAAGTCCTTTATCCATCAGGAAGACAGCCTGATCGATAGTGAAATCACCGGAACGCCACATTACATGTCCCCCGAGCAGATTTTAGGCCGGACCTTGATCTCGGTCCAGTCTGATATCTATTCACTGGGCGTCATTCTTTATGAAATGCTCACGGGGGTCGTACCCATGACTGGCGAAACCACCATGGCCATTTTTCTCGAGCATATCTATAAACCCGCACCCCGGTTCGATAAAGCTTCATGCAAGCATGATCCATTACGAAAGCGGTTACAGGAGGTCAGTCTGACCTGCCTGCAAAAAGACCCTGCAGACCGGTACGACTCGATTCGTTCCCTCAGGCTCGCTATAAATTCTATCCTGCCACTCAAAGGCTGGCCTGAAAAACTCCAGCTCTGTCACCATTCGCGCATAAAACCGAACCAGAAGCGGAGTCGTAACTATTCTGCCGCAACCAGAGAACTCAGCACTTATCGGAATCTGAGTTTTGTTGTTCTCGAGGATACGGACCTGCCCGTGGATTATGCCATCACCCCCATGTTGAAAATGCTTCATTATCGGATTGAAAGCTATCCCTTTCGCTCGTGGCGTAAGTTCAAGCAACTGGATTATCCTCACATTATCATCCTCAATAGTGGTGAAAACAACAATCTGACGATCATTTCCGCCTTACAGAATACCGAGCACTGGAACACAATACCCATTGTTGTCTGTGGCCCGGCTGATGATCAGGATTATATGGACCGGGCCCTCGAAGCAGGGGCCTCTGAATATCTGGCTTACCCCTTCGATCCTCGTGAATTACCTCTCAAACTGGAAAATATCGTCACATGAGGGGATTTCGATAAAGATCATTGTTCACACGGAGCCACAAAGACACGGAGAGAAAATTGGGTCAAACCGAAAGTGACGGACAAAGCCGGAAAGCTTTAGGAAATCTACACAAGTAGGAGCAGGACGGGCCAACGCTGAAGACGGACGCCGATCCGGAGGGCATGTTTTCCTCATTCAATGAGAGACGAGCTCTCACCAATTCGCTCTCGAATGCACGCAAAAATACTGCCTGGTACAATTGTATGAGTTCCCCCTTCCCTCGACAAGCTCGGGACAGGTCGGGGGATCGAGAGCACGGATCTTTGTCTTCGAGGGCTGAATTCCGTATCAGGGTTAGAGCAAACATTCACAGAGCCGCAATGACCGGAAAAAACGGCTATCAATACAAAATCACTATCAGAACTGTTTCTGAAAAAAACCTGAATCTCTTTTGCCCAGATCGTTAAATGGCTTTATACTAGTAACAGAAAGATGAACACAAGTGTCATTTAGGCCAGAACACGTATCCTCAGACACTTTTAACCTTTTCGAATGGCATGATACTGGACCAAGAGCAGCGTATGACCGATTTCGACCTCAGAGGACCTTCCGATAAGCAGGATGCGAAGCAATGGCGCGGCCATTTGAGTATCCGGGCCTACATTTTGACCTTTGCTTTATTGGCGACCTTGATTCCCACTTTGACCATTGGTTTCATCTCTTATCAATATACCCGCGTTTCACTCGAAGAAGGCATTGAACAGGAATTTCAGAGCGCCACCAGCCATATTTCACGGGAGGTTGAATTATGGCTGCGCGAACGTCTTTTTGATGCCGGCGTATTCGCCAATTCATATGTCGTTACCGAGAACCTGCAAGAATACAGTCATCTCGGCAGTAAAACCGACATGTCGCTCGAAGCAAAAAAATTCATGACCATGTATCTCGCTTCGATTCACGACAAGTATCAGGATTATGAAGAGTTGTTGATCACCAATATAAAGGGCACATTGGTAGCCTCGAATGTCGAGCAACCAACGATTACCCGGTTACCGGACTACTGGGCTGATACTCGAATTACGAAGGAGCGGATGCTGGGCAAAGTAGAACTGGCGATGTCACAAGGCATACCGACCATGCTGGTTGGGGCCTGGATCGTGGATAGCGCTGAAAAAACTTTGGGCATATTTGCTATTTCGGTCAGCCTGCGAGGGATAATCAGGATTCTGCAGGCGCATCCCTTGGCCCAAGCAGGTCGGATCCATTTGATCGATAACGAAGGTCAATGTCTGATCAGCAGTGATGCGGTGACACCCGCGACATCGTCTTTCAAACTTGACAGGGCTACTCTGGGCAGGTTACGGGAGAATCAAGGCAAACCCATAATATATCAAAGCATCTGGCAAACCTCTGTTATTGGGACTCTGTTTCAGATACCACAGACCGGCTGGGCCATTCTGGCAGAAAAAACTACCGCACTCGCATTTCTGAAACTGGACCAGCAGAAAAAAGCCGCATTGTGTATTGTCCTGATGGTCCTGATTGTCATCGCCACACTGGGTTCTCTACTCAGTCTGACCATTGTCCGTCCCATACATCGGCTGATCGTCGGTGCCCGTAAGGTCGCCAAGGGTGATTTGACGGTCTCTCTGACACCGAAAGGGCCCCAGGAAACCGTTTATCTCATACGCAAATTCAATGAAATGGTCCGACAATTGTTGGCAAATCATGCTCAACTCGAATACCTTTCCATCACCGACTCTCTGACCAGTCTGTACAACCGAAAACATCTGATGCAATCCTTTCATTCCATGGTCAACTCCGCGGAAAATGAACACAAGGACCTATCAATCATGATGGTGGATATTGATTCATTCAAAGTCTTCAATGATACGCATGGTCATCAGGCCGGGGACGAAATCATCATTCAGGTTGTCGGGTTGATCAGGGCCTCACTCAAGGATATCGACTTCCCAGCCCGATATGGTGGCGATGAATTTTTGATACTTTTACCGGAAACATCTCCGGATGATTGCCTGAAGCTCGCAGAAACCATCAGGGCACTTATCGAGCATACACCCTTTCTTGAAAAAAACAATGAGGGTCCGTTAAGCGTGACCATTTCGGTGGGAGTATCGGGCTATCCCCGGCATGGGACCAAACCGAGAGACTTGATCAAGGCCGCTGACGATGCACTCTACCTCGCTAAAGCCGAGGGAAGGAACAGGGTCATTCTCGCTCGATAGCGGACCACTCTTGAATACAGTCCTGTCTCACACTTCGACTATTTGTTCATGGCTAAACGGTAATAAATCCAACCGATTTCACCATTCTCCATCTGAATGCGGACCCAGCGGTTCTGTACGGAAATGCCCAGCACACTGACACCTGCCTCAAGGGTACTGATGACTTTGAATTCGAGACCGGGTCCCTCGCGGATATTACTTCGGGTTGTTGTCTTGAGTTTCAACGGTACCCTGAAACGTTCTTCGGATTGGTTGAAGGAAATATCCAGTGTAGGTCCTTGAGTGGGCTGCAACAGTGATTGTATCCGATTAGTGAGGTATAAAGAACCACTGTAATTCTCCTTCTTGAATTCCTCATTTGCCGCTTCTAACAAGTTCTCGACGGTCTGAATATCCTCAGTCGATTCAAGAGAAGCTTTTTTCGATGTTCGAATGGCTATCTCAGTTTCCGCCAAGGATGAGGCAGCCTCGGCCCGACTGTCAAGGCTCTTTAATCGGGACTTGACTCGCACAACCTCATTGACTGCGTTGGTCAATTCCTGTTGCGTCTTGACAATACGCTCGGATAAATCTTGAATCAACGCCTCCTTTTCCAAAAGCTGTAACTGCAGGCCGGCGTTTTCTTCTTCAAGTTCGTGACACGATTCCTTTGTGGCAGAATCTGCATCGGATAGTATCTGACTTTGGTCGTCGCCCACTATGCTGCTACTATCTTCGGAGCCGGGGACAGCCTGCTTGGGTCCTTCAGAAACAAAGTCCTTCTGATTGTGCGACGTCGCACATCCAAACAGGAACAGGAGTACAATAAGCCGCAACCACCGACTCATACGGTAAACCTCCTCAAGGCAGGCCCTGGTCTCAACAGATCAGCCAATGCTTCAGTATTATCATATCAGACTTTCCGGATATGGCCTCATCTGGATCGGGTCCTGCGCATACTTATGATATGATGTAGTTATGAAAGTATAGAACAACCGGGCAGAAAAAGCAAGAAAGCAATTTAGATTATTCCATTCAAAAGACAAGAGTGGGACACTTTTCCATGGTGGGCTTACTTGGGTCAAGCCGCACCAGGGAGCAACGAGAATAGTCGGTATTGGAATGAGCGTGAACGTTAGCGTGGGTCGATTACTCGTCCCAGAAAAAGGATTGCCCCGGTCTGATTGTGGCGAATAGAAAACAGAAAGGGGTGGTCGACGATCATCTCGATAGGCCGGACGGCGCTGGCCAGGGCAAACACGGCTGCTGTAGCGGCGGACGCTTCAGTCCCTTTCTCTTGAACATCGATCGAAGCCTGGTGAATGATGGCTGAGATGAACAACTTTTCCGGCGAAATACCCGTGAAGTCAGCCTTTTGGGAAAAAGCGAGGGGCATGCCCATGGTGCTGAGGGTTTGTTCGGGCAGGCTCGTGTACCGTAATGAAAAGCGTGGCAGGGCCAGGGCTATTTTTTTCTCTTGAGCGGACTGCAACCACGAGTTCAGGTTTTGATAGGTCAAGTTTTGTTCGAGCTGTGCCAGGCCTTTTTTTGCCCGGGGGAGAACGATCAGCATGGAGAACTCTTTGCCGAGGTAGGGCAGTTCGACAAGCTGGATATCATCATTTTCGAAAAACCTGAAGTTATGGCACAGGTGCATGGTCTGTACTTCGATCGATTGTTCGTCACCAATCCAAAAAGCTTGTAAATGGGTCTCTTTTTCCGGGAACGGTCGTGCCCAATCGGCATTGAAATAGATGGCATTGGCCAGGACGAGCCGGGTCACAGCCGAGAGTGATCCGGGCGGGACAAGTTCCGTGATCTTGGCTCGGGTCTGTTCGGAGACCCAGGTATTGATCTCCAGGCGGGCTTTTTCAAAAGCGTTGCTGAAATCAACCTGATGCGGTGCTGCATCATAGACCTGTTTCAGAAGAGTCAGATAGTTTTCCTGCAGTTGGAAATCACGTTGAAACCAGAGTCCGTTAGCCAGGTGTACCACGAGAGATGTATTTTCCATTGCGCTGCGGATATGGTCGTGCATAGCGGCAAAGGACGAATGAAAGGTGTCGATGTCCTCAAAATGCAGGACCTCCGACATTTGATCTTTGGTCAGGCCTTGTGCTCCGGCATAGACCATGACCAGAGCGGAAGAAATGCTATAGGGCGAACAAACGATGTTCCCGGGAGTTTGGGCCAGTTTCTGATAGACATTCAGGGCAAATTCGTTATTACCGGAGACAATCCGCTCCATGGGCAACTCCTTTCTTTCCTGGGCCGATAGTGATGGTCCGAGACCAATCGATGCAATCAGGAGCAGACCAATCATGACAAGGGCCGTGCCCCGACCGGACAAGAATCCTGTCAGTGCGAGTGAAAGGGATGGTAAAGGATTGTGCCTGGTTTTTGTGCTTGATGATAGGATAATCATTGCTTTTCTCCCTCATAATAACAAGTCCAGATTTGGGATCATGAAAGGACCCGGTGATCGCTCATCAGATCACTTGGGTCGGAAACGGTAATCCGGTTGCGTTCGAGACCGCTCGATCCGCTTTTCGGATGACACGGTACTGCATCTGATTTCATAATAGCCCAGGCAGGTCATTATTTCCATTTCGGGGTTTTTTCGGGTCAGTTTTATCAGGTTGACATAGTCATATAAAAGGATTAGGGACAATAAATGCTGTCATTATGAAGCACTATCAACTTATTGTCAAAACAGAGACTGATACCCTTAGAATGCTGTTAAAGGAGATGTCGATGTCTGAAGAGGCAAATGGGAGAGGAAAGAAACCGACTCTGGCTGAAAGTCTAGCAGCGAACACTCAGGTCTCCGTGGCCCGTTGTTATCAGTGTGGCAAGTGTTCGGCCGGCTGTCCTTTGGCGGGGGAGATGGATTATCCTCCAAGCATGATCATGCGGATGCTCCAGACGGGCGATCCCGAGCTCGAGGAGAAGGTCCTTCGTTCGCTGAGCATCTGGTTGTGTTTGTCCTGTGAGACCTGTGCCACGAGATGCCCGATGGAAATCGAGATAACCAGGGTCATGGAATATCTGCGCTCGAAGTCGTTGGAGTTGGGGCTGGTCAATCGTAAAGCCAAAAAAATATTGGCTTTTCACAAAGCATTTATTGATTCGGTCGGGCTGACCGGCAGGTTATATGAGGTCGGTCTGGTGGCCGGCTACAAGGCCCGCTCACTCAGTCTCTGGCAGGACCTGCTTGTCGCTCCGGTCATGTTTGCCAAGGGTAAGCTTAATCCCTTTCCGCATGTGATCAAGGGCCGTTCAGCCATAAGCCGGATCATCGAAAAGGCGGGCCAGGTTAAGGAGAACAAGCCATGAAGTTCGGATACTATCCCGGATGTTCTTTGCTGGGCTCCTCGCGTGAGTATAATGAATCGATCCAAGCAATCGCGCCCAGGCTGGGTTGGATACTTGCAGACATTCCGGACTGGAATTGCTGTGGTGCGAGTGCGGCCCATAATCTTAATCACGCCTTGTCCTTATCCTTGCCGGCCCGGGTCCTGGCTTTGGCCGAGAAAGAGGGCCTGACTGAAATCATGGTGCCCTGTGCAGCCTGTTTCAACCGCTTGACCATGGCTTATCATGAGCTCTCTGCGGACAAGGCTTTGCGTCAGCAGATCAATACTATCATCGAGCTTGATTATCAGGCCAAGGCCCATCCCATCAATTTCATCGATGTGCTTGAACGTTCGCTGACTGCGGATATTTTAAAAGATATTGTTCCTTTCAAGCACAAGGTGGCCTGCTATTATGGCTGCTTGATGGTCAGGCCGGCCCGGGTCTTGGAACCGGAACGGGGCGAGGACCCGATGGGTCTTGACCGGATCATGGCCAAGTTAGGCGCCACGCCCATTGATTGGGCTTTCAAGGTCGAGTGTTGTGGAGCGGGTTTATCCATATCCCGGACCGAAACCGTGGCCAAGCTGAGTAATCGCATTCTGGACGATGCGGTTTCGCGGGGGGCCGAAGCCATAATTGTGGCTTGTCCGATGTGTCATACCAACCTGGATATGCGCCGCAAGGAAATCGAACGTTTGGCTCGGCGTCGTTATGGGCTGCCGGTCATATATATCACCCAGGCCATCGGTCTTGCCCTGGGTATTGAGCCGAAAAAATTGGGTTTGCAGCGGCACTTCGTCCCAGTCACCTTTCCGAGCGCGGACGAATCCGTTGAAAAGAAGGTCAAGAGCGAATCGACTACAAGTGAAGTTCCGACTACGGCTTCGAGGGAGTGAACCATGGCAAGGATTGGAGTATTCATCTGTCACTGCGGTGAGAATATTGGGGCCACGGTGGATTGTGCTCAGGTTGCTCAAGCCAGTGCGGCAATACCCGGCGTGGTCCACAGCATCGATTATAAATATTTCTGTTCTGATCCCGGTCAAAACCTCATTCGTGAAGCAGTCAAGGAAAAAAAGTTGACGGGAGTGGTCGTGGCGGCATGTTCACCCCGCATGCACGAGCCCACATTTCGCCGGGCTTGTGCCGATGCCGGTTTGAACCCGTTTCTCTGTGAGATGGCCAATATTCGTGAACACTGTTCCTGGGTGCATGAGAAGGGCGATTTAGCTACCCGAAAGGCGATTGACCTGGTCAGGGTCCTGGTCGAGAAGGTCAAGCGTAACACGCCCCTTTTCCCGATCAAGGTCCCGGTCACGAAAACGGCTTTGGTGCTTGGTGGTGGTATTGCCGGTATCCAAGCCAGTCTCGACATTGCCAATGCCGGTCACAAGGTGATTCTGGTCGAGAAAGAACCGTCGATCGGCGGGCATATGGCCCAATTATCCGAGACATTTCCGACCCTTGACTGTTCCCAATGTATTTTGACGCCACGTATGGTCGAGGTAGCTCAGCATCCGAATATTACGTTGATGACCTATTCCGAGTTGATCAGTCTCGAGGGTTTCATCGGCAATTTCAAGGCCAAAATCCGCAAGAAGGCGAGTTATGTTGACGAGAAACTGTGCACGGGTTGTGGACTCTGCACTCAGAAATGTCCGGCCAAGAAAATCCCGAATGAATTTAATGCCGGACTCGGCACACGTACCGCCATCTACGTTCCGTTTCCCCAGGCTGTCCCGAATAAGCTGGTCATTGATCGGCCAAATTGTCTCTTCTTCCAGCGGGGTAAAGGATGTAAATTATGTGAAAAGGTTTGTCCGACCGGGGCGATCTGTTTCGAGCAAGAAGAGCGGATTATCGAGGTCGAGGTCGGGGCGGTCGTCGTGGCTACCGGTTTCAACATTCTTGATGCCACTGCCTTTCCGGAGTATGGTTATGGCAAGTATGCCGATGTCATCGATGGATTGAAGTTTGAACGGCTGGCCTCGGCATCCGGTCCGACTCTGGGCGTGATGCAGCGTCCCTCGGACGGCAAGATACCCGAGACTGTGGTGTTCATTGCCTGTGCCGGCTCGCGTGACCCGGCTAAAGGCAGGGACTACTGTTCCAAGATTTGCTGCATGTACACCGCGAAACATGCTATGCTGTACAAGCACAAGGTCCATCACGGCAAGGCCTACGTTTTTTACATGGACATCCGGGCAGGCGGTAAAATGTATGAGGAATTTGTTCGCCGGGCCATCGAGGAAGATGACGTCCAGTACATCCGGGGTCGGGTTTCGCGGATTTATGAACGGGATGGCAAGCTCATCGTCAAGGGGGCTGATACGCTGCTTGGAGCCCGGGCGGTCGAGATCGAAGCCGACATGGTCGTTCTGGCTACCGCCGGAGTGGCCAATTGCGGCTCTGAAGAACTTGCCCAGAAATTACATATCAGTTATGATCCGTACCACTTTTATGCTGAAGCCCATCCCAAATTGAGACCAGTCGAAACGAACACGGCTGGGATTTTTCTGGCCGGGGCTTGTCAATCGCCCAAGGATATTCCGGACTCGGTCAGTCAGGCTTCCGGTGCCGCTTCAAAGGTCACCATCCTTTTCTCGCAGGACGAATTGACCCGTGAACCGGTCATCGCCGTGGTCAATCGGACCGCCCCACCGGTCTACTCGACCTGCGTGGGTTGTTTCCTGTGCCAGACGGTCTGTCCGTATCAGGCCATTGAAAAGGAAGATATCCTGACCCGAGACGGAAAGCTCATTAAAACTGTGGCCAAAATCAATCCTGGCCTCTGTCAGGGTTGTGGGACCTGTGTCTCCCTGTGTCGGTCCAAGTCCATCGATCTGCAGGGGTTCTCGAATGAACAGGTCTTTGCGGAAATTCAGGCTTTAGCTTCAAGGAGAGAGACCCATGTCGGAGTTTGAACCGAAAATCGTCGCCTTTGTCTGTAACTGGTGCACCTATGCGGGCGCGGACCTGACCGGGACGAGTAGAATTAAGTATTCGCCTTACGTCCGGATCATCAGATTACCGTGCACCGGTCGCATCGATTTCATGCTCCTGCTCAAGGCGTTCGCTCAGGGAGCTGATGGAATAATCGTCTCCGGATGTCATCCCAACGATTGTCACTATACATCGGGTAATTTCCACGCCCGACGCCGTTGGATCGTCTTTCGCAGTCTGCTCGATTTCATGGGTATTGATGTCCGGCGAATACATTTCACCTGGGTCTCGGCGGCTGAGGGGGCCAAATGGGCCGATGTCGTCAATTCAACGGTCGAGAATATCCGAGAACTCGGACCGTTCCAGCAGTACCACCTTTTACAGGGCGCCGGAATAGCCTGAGGATATCATACATGGAAACGCTGAAAAAACGGGCCAAAGAACTACTCGAGAGCAAACAAGTCGACGTTGTCCTGGGCTATGCGGCCGGACCGGGTGGTAAAGCCCGGCCGGTCTTTATCAAGGACCCCGCCCAGACCGATACGCTCATTCTGCCTGAAGATAATCAGGGCCTCAACCTGGCCGTCTACCTGACCAAACCCGAGCTGAAAAAAATCAAGAAAATGGCCATAATGGCCACCGTACCGATCAGACGGACCTTGCTCCAGTATCTCGTCGAGAACCAGCTTGATCTGGACCGGGTCATTATCCTGGCTATCGACCGCGACATGCCCTTTAAGGAAATGACGGATGTGGCCGCATTGGAACAGAGTGTCAATGCACAGGAGCAGCAATTGACTCCCGAGCAACGCCAGCAACTCGAAGCCATCGAGCGGATGTCGCCGCAGGAGCGTTTTGATTACTGGACCAGTCAGTTATCGGCTTGTATCAAATGCTATGCCTGTCGGGCCGCCTGTCCGCTCTGTTACTGCGAACGCTGTGTGGTCGAGGACAACCGGCCCCAATGGATACCGGTCGCTTCCCACACGCTGGGGAATATCGAGTGGCATATCAACCGGGCCATGCACCTGGCCGGCCGCTGTATCAATTGTGGGGCCTGTCGACATGCCTGCCCCCTGAACCTCCCGATTGATCTACTCACCCAGAAAATGGCTGATGTGGTCTTTACTCAATTCAACGAGCAGGCTGGCGTATCGGCTTCATGTCCCTATTCATTGGGAACGTTTAAGAACGAAGATAAGGAAGATTTTATCGGGTGATGTCGCTATCTAACATCAGAAAGCAAATGATATGACAAGAACTGCCATGTGCTTCTCACATAAATCCCCATGCCTCCGGAACACACATCACCGTGTTCCCGGTCAGACGCAGAGGAAGGATTATGACTGAAACGAGAATTTTGAAAAGGAACAATGTTGCGACCTTGCTGTCCCGCTGTATGACGGCCGGGAAAAAGGTCTATGCGCCCGTAAAGAAGAACGATTTGGTGGATTTTCAGCTTCTGTCCGATCCCGCCGAGATGACCTTCGATTATATTCAAACGGTGCAATCGCCCAAATTCGTACTGTTTCCCAGGGTTGAAGAGCTGTTCAGCTATAGCACTGACGAGAACAATGAGCTGCATCTCGAGGAGCGGGACGCCACTTCATTTCCGGAAACGGTGCTCTTTGGAGTCCGCCCCTGTGACGCGAAGGGCTTCCTGACTCTTGAAGCTGTCTTCAAATGGGACTATCCCGATACCTTTTACCTGACCCGACGCGCGAAATGCACGATCATGAGCGTCGCTTGTCAGAAGGCGGACCAATGGTGTTTCTGCACTTCGGTCGGTGGCGGTCCGGACAACCCTGACGGCAGCGATATTCTGCTGTTGCCTCTGGCCGATGGTGATTATCTCGCCCAATTCCTGACGGACAAGGGCCGCGAATTTCTGTCCGAGATGGCTGAATTCTTCGAGGCGGTCCCGCCCGATCAGGCTGATCTGAAGCCGGTCCTGGCCGATGTGCCGGTCCGCTTTGAGCTCGATCAGCTCCGTAAACACATTGATGTCGTTTTTAACAGCGATATCTGGGCTGAACAATCCCAGGCTTGTATCGGTTGTGGGGCCTGTGCTTTCGTGTGCCCCAGTTGTGTCTGCTTCGATATCCAGGACGAAGGCACCGCCGAACAGGGACGCAGGCTCCGCTGCTGGGACTCGTGCGGCTTCTCCCTGTTTACCCTGCACACCTCCGGTCATAATCCCCGAGAAGTCCAGAGCCAACGCTGGCGACAACGTCTGATGCATAAATTTTCCTATCTGCCCGACCGCCTCGAGACCATGGGTTGTGTCGGTTGCGGTCGCTGCTCACGCTCCTGTCCCGCGGGTATGGACCTGCTCACCTGCTTGGCAGCTCTTGCGGAGGTTAACGTATGACGGCAGTGAATATCTATAAACCCTATCTGATGCGGATCAACCAGAGTATCGATGAAGCACCCGGTGTCAAAACGTTTAAACTCTCGTTCATCAACGAAGAAGAAGGTAAACAATTCACCTTTAAAACCGGGCAGTTCGCTGAGTATTCCGTATTTGGCGAAGGTGAAAGCACCTTTTGTATCGCTTCCTCACCGACGCGGCCCGAATCGATCGATTGCACCTTTCGTCAGGCTGGGCGGGTCACAACAGCCCTGTTTAACCGTGAAGTGGGGGACACGATCGGTTTCCGCGGACCGTACGGCAATATCTTTCCCCTGCATGAATGGGATAAGAAAAAACTGCTCTTCATTGCGGGAGGCATCGCCTTACCACCGCTCCGCAGCGTGATCTGGAACGCCCTCGACCTCCGCGATCATTTCAAGGACATTACCATACTCTATGGGGCCCGAAGTGTGGCTGATCTGGTCTATAAATACGAACTCGAGGAATGGTCGCAACGTAAGGACCTGACTCTGGTCACCACCGTGGACCCCGGCGGAGAAACGCCTGATTGGAAGGGACATGTCGGCTTTGTCCCGACCGTGCTCGAAAAGATGAATCCCAAACCCGATCAGACCATCGCCATCGTCTGCGGACCGCCGATCATGATTAAGTTCACCTTTCCGGTCCTGACCAAAGCCGGTTTTCAACCCGAGAACATCTTCACCACCCTGGAAAACAGGATGAAATGCGGTCTGGGTAAATGCGGCCGCTGCAATGTCGGCAAATATTTTGTCTGCAAGGATGGGCCGGTCTTCACCTATGCCCAACTGCAGGATTTGCCACCCGAATATTGAGCGTGAAGACCGAATCAGGTCATTACTTGGATTTGGGGCACTCTGAGGGCTGAGCAGTGTCTTGGCTGTGTGTCTCCTGTGCAGCACCGGCGGGTTGCTTGGTCCACTTTTCCAGAAAGGCCTTGAACTTCAGCAGATCATAACTCTTGTCGAGCTCCAGCTCTTCCGTGCCTTGCGAATGCAACAGAGCCCCGGAACCGTCCAAGACAAAAAAGTGGGGATATCCGGGAATCGCGGGGAAATTCGCCAAGACCTGTTCGTTTTTTTGCTTGGAACCATAATTTATCTTGACCTGAACATAATGATCGGTCCTGAAACGGACAAGCTCCGGGTTCTCAGCGTAAAATTTCTCGAGGGTCCGACACCATTCACACCAACGACCGCCGACGAGAACCAGAACGTTCTTATTGGTCCGTTTCGCTTCGGCCAGAGCATCAGCCAGGTCTTGTGCGGCATCCCTGTCGGGATAATATCTGGCGACTTCGACATACTGTGATCCGGATGCATCCTTTTCCTGACCGAACCCAGGCAGTACCATCAGGACCTCAATGACAAAAATACACCCTAAAAACATTACGATTCTTCTCATAAACCCACCTCCAGATTAACTCTTGTCCAAAATAGGATTTGATAATATCTAATAACTATACTAGCAATCCTCCCATTTCAATTACTTTCTAAAAACGTAATATCTCAGCATCCTGAACCCGGACAGGATTTCAGGATTGCCATCAGAAGACATGCCGGTATCGGGATCGCTATCGCCATCGCGTTCGATTTGACATACAACAAGGATACTTGATAGACATCACGTTGTTCATGTCCGAACGACATTTTCTTATCTCCGATAGCGATCCCGATCCCGTTCACTTTTTCAGGATGATACGATCTGTTCAATTGTTTCCGAAATTTTCTGATAATCGTCCAGAAAGAGTAGATTGAAACATGTTTCAATGATTATCTAAAAAAATTAGAGTCCCTTTCAGATAATTTCAAGTTATTTTTGAACATGGTTTCGCATGTTGATGAATGAAAACAGAAGCAGCACGGATTTCGCGTTGAAGGACTCTGTGCTCTGTGCAAAGTCGGTGCTATCTTTTTATTTTCTCCCCGAACCTTGAAATTCCGATACTCTAAACTCATGCATGAAGCCAACTTGTCAACAATCTTGATGTCTAGTGTGAGATAGCATACAATACACAATACATTCTGCGGGAAAAAACCGGTCAATACACCGGGTCAAACCGAGTGCCTGTGATGGACGGGAACGAAAGATAACAAAGACAATGGTAACAATTCGCAGCGGAGTAACACGTCAATTCAGCTTTTCATTACTGGTTTTCGTTGCGTGCTGGGCCCTGTTTTTTGGCACGGTTTTGCTCGGGGATCAGTGTTTTTTCAGCCACGATCTCAAAACGTTTTATTTCCCCTACCATCATTTTTTTGGCACGCAGCTCGAACAGGGAGCCCTTTCGTTGTGGAGTTCGTTATCATCATGCGGTTTTCCGGTGCATGCCGCTGCCGAGATCGGGGTCTTTTATCCATTCAACTGGCTTTTTTCCTTGCTATTCCCTTCTTTGTATGCCTTCGAGTTCCTGATCATCTTTCATTATCTCATTGCGGGAATTTTTATGCTTTATCTGCAACGGGTCCGGTCTGTGACAGGCCTGCCTGCCCTCTTTTCCGCCTTGACCTTTGTTTTTTCAGGGTTTTTTATCTGTCATCTGGTCCATACCAGCATAATCTGTGCGTCCGCCTGGTTACCACTTGTTTTTGTTTTTCTGGAAAAGTGGTCACGGCTCAGAAAATGGTGGTATTGCGGTGCTGCCGGTGCAGTGATCGCTCTGCAATTGCTGGCTTCACATCCACAGATCGCGGTCATATCCGTTTTTCTGAGCTGCCTGTTCATCGCGGTCAATCGCTTCGAGGACCATGACGGAGCCCGTCTGACCTGGGCTCGGAAACTGGTTGCTCTGGCGATTATTCTGGTTCTCGGATATGGCCTGGCCCTGGTCCAGATTATACCTACTTTTGAGGCGGCACACTATTCCATCAGAAATGAGCAGGTAAGCCATTCGTTCCGTTTTCAGGGCTCACTGCAACCGCAGCACCTGGTGACCCTTTTATTCCCGGCTTTTTTCGGGCTGGTCCGACCTGATCAGGTCCCGGGCTATGGTTTTGTAACACCAGAGTATTGGGGACAAGGCGGGGCATTTTGGGAAATGTGCGGCTACACCGGCTTGCTATCATTAATGCTGGCTTTTATTGCCTTGTTCAGCCGAAAAAAAGCAGGATCAAGGCCCTATCTGATCGTTGGTCTGATCAGCCTGGTCCTGGCTTTGGGAAAATTCGGACTGCTGGCCTATCTGTTTCATTACTTTCCCGGAGCAGAGCGGTTACGTTTTCCGAGCAGATTCTTACTGGGTTGGACCCTGATGGTCTCAGTTTTGGCCGGTAACGGATTGCAATGCCTGCTCGATCAGGCCAATTCTCTTAAAACAAAAAGGCTCCTGAAACGGATTGTCGTGTTCATTGTTGTTGTATCAGGTCTGTTCGCCGTGATTCAGATCGTGTTCACACTCAAGGGCGATACGGTCCAGTCGAGCGCGCACCAGTTTGTCCGCGAGCACTATATCGGCAAATCGGGCCATCATCTGTCGCCCGAACGCTACTTTCACAAGGTGGACCAGGCTCTTGGGGGAATACTTGTCTCGACCGATCTGCTCAACCCTCAGACAGGTAAACAGTTCGGCCTGATGATCGGCAGCGTCCTGGTCCTCTTTTTATTGGCCAGACCTTCGGTCCGCTTTCGCAAGCTCGCCCTGGGAATTCTGTTAGTCATCTGGGCCCTGGATCTGGGCTGGTTCAGCTATGGCTATAACCTGCGTCAATTGGCCCGTTCAGTGCTGGATGAACCTGCCACTGCCGTGCTGCTGAAAAAGGACCAGGACTTGTTTCGCTATCTATCGCTCGATCGAAGGGGCGCCCAAGAGGAAGAACTCCTCAAACCATGTTTCAATGTCATTTTCGGCCTCTCCTCTCTCTTCACGCCCGGTCCCTTGATGATGGACCGTTTCCAGCAGTGGTTGCACCTGACCGGAACAGGAATTCATCCGTACGACATGCAGCAGAAACAGTCCCTGGTTCGGGACCATCTCGAACTGATCAGTATGTTCAATATCAAGTATATTGTGACCGGCACGCCATTTCCGGCTGATGAACGCTTCGAGTTATTGACTGAACAGCCAGTCCTGGTTTATCGGAACAAGCTCTGTCTGCCCCGGTTCATGATCGTGCCGGACTGGATTGTGGTCCCGAAAGAGAAACGTTCCGACATTCCTGAATACATCCATTCCGAGAGTATCGATATCCGCCGGCGGCTCGTACTCGAAGGACCTCTGCCGGGCATTAAAACAGCCTCGCCGGATCGTGCGACCGGAAATGTGGGTGAGTTCAGACTGCTGAACTATGAGCACCATCATATTCACGCGAAAGCCCGGGTCGACCATGATTGCTTTGTACGGGCTGCGGAGGCGTGGTATCCGGGCTGGCGGGCATCAATCGACGGCCAGGAAGTGCCCATCCTTCGCTCCGAGGGCTTTTTCAGGGCCCTTTATCTCAATCCGGGCCATCATGAAATTTCTTTCGTCTATAAACCATTTTCATTAGCCATCGGTCTGTTTCTGTCACTGTGCTGTATCGCTTTGATAACGGCTGCATTCCTGATTGTGAAAAGCAGATGAGAGAAGGAAAGGAACATGCAAGCACTGCATGAATTTCCACGTTTCGGGAGTCTCTGCCGCTTTTTCCAGGGCCAGGAGCTGTATCTGGTCGGTGGGACCGTGCGTGACCTCCTTCTCGGGCGTGGGCTTTATGACCTCGATTTGATCATACCGCGTGATTGCCTCGGGCTCGTGCAGACGTTTACCCGGCGGGAACATATCCCCGGTTTTCCGATGCATAAGGAAATGGGGGTATTCCGGGCTATACCGGCCAAAGGATACACCCTTGATTTTACGGCCCTGCAGGGTAACACTTTAAGGGAAGACCTGTTCAATCGTGATTTTACCATGAATGCACTAGCCGTATCTCTGGACGAGATCGCTTCGATCAAGGACATCTCACAGTTGATGCCGGCGTTGATCGATCCGACCAACGGTTATGCGGACTTGAGGGACCGGACCATTCGCGTGATTAGACCTGAAGCGTTCATGAACGATCCGTTACGGTTGTTACGGGTGTTTCGGTTCATGGTCGAGCTCGATTGCCAGGTTGAGCAACGAACACTCGAGTTTGTGGCCCAACACCGGCAGCGACTGGTCGAGGTCTCCCCGGAGAGGACGGTCCACGAGCTTTTCCGAATACTGGCCGGCCACCTGGACCTGGCCATCCAGCCGATGATCAGCTCAGGCTTGTATCGTGTCCTGAGTACGATTATCGCAGGTCGGTCCGGCATCAACACCGATTGTCCCGATAGACTCATCAAGCTGGGACAATTCATACAGAAACTTGAAGGGACCGGCCCGGCATTGCCGGCTTTATCGCCCGAGAACCAGGCCTGGTTACACCAATACTTCAAACAGACTTTGAGCGGTGATATCACGCTCCGGGCCCTCTTCCGCTATTTCCTGCTCTTTCCAACGCAGACCGACTTGAAGGACCTGCAACGGGCCTGTCACGATTTGACCCTAGCCAATGAAGCCCTGCGAATTCTGAGCACATGGTGGCAAGCACGGGCACGGTTGGTCGAATATCTCGAGCCGGCCTCGCCCCTGAGCACTCACGAGACGCGACGTTTACTGTTTCATTACCGGGAAGCGGTCCCGATCGCTTGTCTCGGACTCGGCATCTCGCCGGAGGAAGCAACTGGTTTGCCCTGGAACGCTCTCCTGAATCTGCTCGAGGCTGTTCTGATTGAACTGAACACGGCCAGACCTTCAGCAGAAGCCCTGCTCGAGATCATCAGCGGACGTTATATCATGGGCTTGACCGGTCTACGACAGGGCCGGGATTTAGGCGAAATCCTTCAGACCGTTCGCGAGGCTATCTATACCGGTGAACTCGAAACCGAGGCCCAATGCCAGCAAAAAATCTGGGCCCTTATGAACAGTCGCACCGCTTCGTCAGGCTCGTAGTAAATTCAATCACTGATCTTCTTGGACAGGTGGGGCATGGTCTCGGGCTTGTCGGCTTGAAAATAACGTGCTTCCTGACCGTGAGCGGTCACATTCTCATAGACCCCTTTGTCTCGCCGGACCAGTTTGGTGAAACCCTTTTCCTTCAATTCGGTATTGGTTGTGGGCGTCAGAATGACCACCTTCGAGATGAGACGCCGGACCGGACCACCACAGAACGGGCAACAGGTCAAAGGCTCATCCCTGATCGATTGTATGATCTCAAAAACCTCGCCCTTGTCACAGGGCTCACCAAGATGTTTATAGTCATAACGAGGCATGATCAATGATTTCTCCACAATTCGTTCTGCCTGTTATATATTGTACTACTCAGCCCAGCTATTATCAAGCATGGACTTTCATGAAGCGAACGACTCACATGGCCTCCAGATCGAGAGGCTCAAGGAGATGCGACAGTGATGACCATTCCCGCTAGCGTGACTGAATATTTGATCCTTCAACAGTTCACGATTGATGATGTCTTCCTCTGGACTGGTTTGTCGGCTGGATACTGATAGATCGCTCACATGCATACAGGGTCTCAACAGACGAGATTATCCACAGATGTCGCAGACTTTATAGATAAAAATCTGCGTTATCCGCGAAATCTGCGGTTACTTTTTTTATCAACAGATAACTTTGAAATATCAAGACAGTGAGTCAGCATCAGTATGAAAAGTGGCATTGATTGCTCACGCTGGGTCAAAATGTGACCCAGGCAGTATCCCATGATCTATGCGGCTTTGGCCCGTTTCTGTTTCGGAGGTGGGTCACTTTTTGACCCACTTAGCCCAGAAGATTGATTACAGTATTTGAATGAACACCAACCCAAAACCCTGATCGAATCAGGATGTGGATCCGCTCTTCCCGGGTAACCCCAAACTGGCACAAAAATTGCCTCTTTATAGGTAACCGAATTGAGTAAGAAAGGAGGCTTTGCAGTGCATATGTTTGAAATCATCTAACAGTTAGCACTAAGGGTTGTGGTAACAGGATTAAAAACTATATTTATAATGCTGGAATAAATGTTTGCATCGAATTCACAATGATTCTTTTAAACCTGCTATCGAGTAGAGGGAGATTATTCAAATGAAAAATACACAACATATCCATAAAATCATTTTCCCATTGCTGTTTATATTATTCATGGTTTTTCTTCCAAAAGGTAATTGCAGATACTGAGGTTCAGGAACTTATCTCTTATGTACTTTTCTGAAATTTGGTTTTCACGCTTAACCTTAAAGCATAGGCAAATAGTCAGGGCTGTTACTGTAACTGGCATATATATCGTGGTGGTGATGCATAAACCGTTTTAGGATAGGATAGTATAAGTAGAAAATAGAGATATGTGAAAGGGGTGGGATAATGTCTAAAAAGATATGTATTATAATATTGGTATTATTTATAAATACAATTATATTAGATAAACAAATATTTGCTGATGAATTTAAAATTTATTATGAAGATGAAGAATATAATGAAGATATTTACAGATTGAAAAAACTCAAAAGAAGCGGTCTTGTTTTTTCATCAATTGGTTTGGGTGTTTTTGGAATAGGAAGCCTATATTATAATGACTATCTTGAGGATAAAGACAATGAAAAAGGGCTTGATTATCCAGCCTATCAAATGGGTGTCAGTTTTATGAGTGTTGGTTCGATATTCTTGGGAATTGGTTCCTATTTATTTTTCAAGAATCGAAATAAATTAAAGAAATTAGAAGCTGATAATTTTGACTGTGCTCTTGTTGCAGGAATATCAAAAGACTCAATAGGCGTTCATATGTGTTTATCATTCAATCTCAATGATATCGTAAGGAAATTAAGCTGTACAGGGGCACATCAAAATCGCCGGTTGAAAGCCGAAAAGGAGTAGGAGATGAAAGAGCCCTGCAGAGTAAGGTGGTGTCTTTCCGTTGAGCATTGGTGACAGTGGAATCTCATTGGCCTATGTGCACAAAAAACTTTCATTCAAAGGAGTAGCGAGCAGCTCTGGCACAACGAGCAGTATAAAGGGGCAAAGCGAACGAGACATATGCCTGCACAACAGGGATGAACGAAAAAGTAGCAGCGACATGACCGACTACCGTAAGTTTTAGGAACATCTTATGATCGCAATGATTCTGGTTTTGGTGCTTATCGTGGGCCTACTCTGCGCACCCGCATATCTGGCTTCACAACGAAAAGGTGGAGAGTCCAGGTGGTTTCTTGTATCGGCCCTCCCGGCAATCGCGATCTGGATCGGAATGACTGTGTTAGGATACGGGGCTCAGAGCCTGGCAAACATTATCGAGGTATTTTGGATTGTGCTCGCGACTATTGCGCTGTCATACCTAAAGGTTTTTCTTGTTGATCGAAGCATCCACAAGCCGAGGCAAACCACCTATGCCTTGATAGTATTTCTGATTATTGCAGTAGTCTTGCTGAGAACATTTATGCCCTCATTACCTGAATAAGCGTGCGGTTATCTCGGACACTTCAACCTACTGCTTTCAGCGGCGGCTGACCTTTTCACCATGGCTCATGGGATATGATATGTCACCTCAGAAAATAATTGAACGCAGAGCCGCAGAGAACGCCGAGGACCGCAGAGAGACATGAAAACCAAAGAGTTACCTGGGAAACCGGGGGTGAACGGGGACACACAACGGGGGCACTTTTCTAGCTGTTCCTTTACTTGGGCTCAAAAGTTATTCGAGCTCCTCTCCCCGTACTCCGTACCGGCCTTCGCTTCGTGATCAGTAATGAATCACATAACAGGATTCATTTTCTTCTATTCATTTCAGAAGTCCTCCGAAAAATTGTCCCAAACATCGAAAAATATCCTTGACATAATTCGCTGTTATTGTTTATAATCTTTCTCGTTAGACTTCAATAATTTATGCGGGTATGAAACTGCAACAATTGTACGGTTTTTTTGTTCTACGAGGAGGGAAAAGAGTGGCTCCTATTCGATTGTTTTCCTATCCAGGCTATCCATTCCAAGCTCCGGCTTTATTTCCCTCTCTTCATACGTCAGACGATCCCCGATCGAGTATGTTTTGTTGTATTGTTTGCAGAAATGCAACGTTGCTCACGGACCCAGCATGTTTTTCCTGTGACAAAATACGTAGATATCATGAAGACTAGGAGGAAAGGTATGATGAAAAAGGTTGCTTTTTTGCTCGTGATTACGGTAATACTTGCAGGTACGATTGTACAGGCTTCGAACATGGGCTTTCGTCTGGTTATCCCCATTCGGGCCACCGGATCATTGCACCAAAACTGGTTTTCCTTGCCCTATCGGGCCACATTCACGAATGCTCAAACACTTCTTAGTAATCTTAACGCCACCGGACCCAATGTGAGTTCAGTCAATCACTGGAATTCTAGAACTGGCACCATGGAGAGTTGGAACGGCCATTACCCCAATCCTGGCACCAATTTCACAATCTGGCCCGGTGAAGCGTATATGGCCGTGGCAATCAAGTCCTTTGACTGGGTCGTTGTGGGCACTCATAATCCCGAAACCGAAGTGGATTTAAAGTATTTTGTATTACCAGGTTCGCAACATTACACCTGGATAGCAATCCCGTATCATTCCCGTTCTCTTAACGCCAGCTCCTTGATGGCCGAAATAAACGCCGATCTCACTCCGCCCTGCCAGGTCGAAACACTTTCTATCTGGGATACTGACTCGGATAGTTATATCGATTATACCAATCCGCTCAGTGGGACCGATTTTACGATTACGGCCGGCATGGCTGTCAGGGTCAGTCTTGATCTTCACTGTAGGGGCGTCGATCCGACCTGGACCCCGTCTCATTATTAATTGGAACGAAGCTGATGATGAAATAGGACTCAGTAGTATTCAATCAACAAAGAGATAAACATATGACACGGATAACATCCGAAATAAATCATCCCCACAGAAAAAGTCACTCTCTGTTTATGAAGGAGGGAATACACATGCGTGTAATCTTAACAGGTATCGTGCTGCTATGTCTCATGAGCTTTGTTCCTCTGAGTATGGACTGTTCCGCCCAGGAGTATGAACAGGACTGGTATTTCGACCAGGAAGGCTTCAAGTCGAACCAGAACACACAATTCGGGATCGGTGAGGAATCGATCAACCTTTTTAATGGTAATCTCATCCTGTCATACGTTGATCTGCGTATTCCGGGCAATGACGGCAACGATCTGGTCCTCCAACGGGTCTATAACAGCAAGGTCAGGAAATGGTCTGGCTCTGCATCTATATTGAATGGAGCTTCGTGGGTCGGCCTGGGTTGGACCCTGCACCCGGGTAGACTGTATAATAGTACTGCTATTATCCCCCTTGCAAAACCGGTTCTTGAAATGCCTGATGGCTCACGACATAGGTTTTATCCTGATATTGAACAACACTCCGATTCATCCTTCATCTATAGAAGCAAGGAGAATTGGGGTCTTCGTTGGATTTCACATTTGCATGTTCAGATATTTTTCTCGGACGGTACCATCTGGGATTTTAACGATAATCCATATACGGATGGCGTACCGGATGAGGAAGGGAATTACTTCGCACGCCTTCGTTATATAATGAATCCCAGTTGGTGCAACCCTATCTATTTTTATTATGATCAAACCGTAAAAAGGAATCTGGCTCGAATACAGATCGGCGGCGATCCTGAAGATGAAGTCGGTATAAATCCCGAGGTCATTTTCAACACGAATGAATCAGATCATGATATTTTGGAAAGCATTCAATATAGGGATGCCAATGGTAATGTTGTCTATATCTACTATGAGGTTGCTCAAATCATCTATGATGAGGAAAATGATGGTGTTACCAAATTGCTGTATTCGGTGACACCGCCTGTTGGTCCGCCTGTTATCTATTCTTATGATGAGGACCCCCAGGGATGGCCGTGTGAACTCATTAATGTCAATAACCCCTTCGGTGGCAATATACACTATGAATATGCGGTCCAAAACATTCCAATCAGCGATGGTCCAGCTTTATGTCCCATTGACTACATTCGCACTAACACTGTTATATCCAAAACGTACTCGGGCAGTGATATCGTTACCGGGACCTGGACCTATACCTATGACACAGGGGGTTGTTATGTTCAGGTTTTGGACCCTGCTGGGAATATATCGCGTCACTTCTTTAAAGGATTATGCGATGAATCAGACCTGGGACGGTGGGAAATAGGTTTAAATTACAAAAACGAATTTTATGAAGGCTTAACGACACTACTGAAAACCGAAGAAATGACCTGGTACGGCCATCTATTTGGAAACGATATTGATGATGATTGTCATCACGATCCTCCGATATCACAATGTAAATGGGTCAGTGATTGTCATGCCGCGGAATGTCTGGCCAGACAACCGCGGCTATCCGAGCAGAAAATAACTTTAAATTCTGATTACTATTCAACTTTTTATAATTCCTATGATCTCTATGGCAATGTCACCGAAATGGTCGAGACGCTTTTCAACAGTACCGAACCCTATCGAAAAACTGTTACCTCCTATGTTTGGAAACAAGATGAAATTTTCGCGCATGAATTCATTTCAGGGCATATCACGGGACTTCCTCTTGACCAAAAAATACAAAAAGGGTCGGGATCGACTGTTTATCATGTCAAGAACCAGTATTACCAAGGTGCTAGATGGACAGAAGAGGAACCTTACATATGTAAATTTGGGAAATTGATGGCGAAAACAATTGATCCCGATAATTTAGCTCTCCATACATATTACGAATATGAGGAATTGGACACCACGATTCCACCCTATTTTGATAATCATGATGGCAACTTGATTCGGATCAATGATCCCAATGATCACGATACGTATTATGCCTGGGAGAATTCGACGCTCAAATCCATCACTACGCCGGCGGGCTGGGACCGCTTCGACCGGAGCATCAATTATGACACCGGTCTGGTCGAGACCCAAACCGACCCGAACGGTAATATCACCTCGTTTGGGTATGATCCGCTCGGTCGTCTGACCGAGATCAACTATCCCATCGATGCCAGTGTTAACATCAGTTATAATATTGATCCGGGAGATCCGCTTGATCCGAACGATGATTATTTCGATAACGTGACCACTACACGTGGCGGCCTGACTGACAGTGAAATCGTCGAATATTTCGACGATCTCGGCCGGGTCAAAAAAATCAGAAAGAAGCTGGGTGGCTTTTCTGGGTATAGTTACATTCATTATGTCTACGATAGCGTTGGCAATAAAACATTCGAGTCGGAACCGACTTTTTTCGATAGTGACCTGTGTTCAACGCCTACCTGTCCGGGCACCTATTACCAATATGACGCTCTGGGCCGGGTCACCCAGGAGACCACCCCGGACGGCACGACCACCTATGTGTATGATGGCGAGGATACGATCATCACTTATCCCAATTCCACGACCAAGACCATCACCAAGGACCCGTTCGGTAACATCACCCAAGTTATAGATGAAGGTGGGACAACGTTTCATTATGAATACGATCTTCTGAATAATCTGACCAAAATTTACAAAAGTAGCCCAACTAGTTGGGATGCGAAGTTCGAATATGATTCGGCCGGGCGGTTGTTACAAGAACAGCCCCGTGGCGGTGGCACGAATAAATATGAATTGGATGATAACGGCAATATCACCAAGATGACGGCACTAATCACCGATGGCTCATACTATATTCAGACTTTTGATGTGAACAACCGCTTGACTTCCCAGACCTTTGACGACGGTCATACTTTTCAGTTCGAGTATGATGATGACAATATTTCACAATGCCGGAATTGTCTGGGAAAGATGAACAAGCAGATTTTTACCAGTCCGGGCAGTGGCTTATCCGGTCAGATCAACTACAATCGATACGATGCTTTGGGGAAACTGCTCGAAGTTACCTACGAATTCCCCGATCCGGTGGGTACGCACACGATCGGATACAGCTACGATCATTTCGGCAATTGTGACGAGATTGACTATCCCACGGCCGGTTTTCATCAGAAATTCGATTATGGCTGCGATAATCGGATCAGCTCGATCTCACAGAGAGTCGATTCCGTCGAGTATAATGCAGCCGGTGGAATGAGTACGATTCAGTTTTCCAACGGTGTCTTCACGGAAATCCCCACGGATGAAAATCTTCGCAACAGGCCGGATTATATTCAGACAAGGAAAGGCTACAGCGGCAACACCCTGATGAAATTGGATTACAGCTATGACAACATGGGCAATATTTGGGAGCTCGAACGTTCGTCGAGTTATGGTCCCAATCCTGTTTCGCCGGATGTCTTTACTTATGACAATTTCAACAGATTAACCCGGGTTGATTACGGTGTCCCCTCAGGTCAAGCCGACCCGGAATATTTTGCATATACCTATGATACCAGGGGCAATCAATTGACCCGGACCAGCTCAGCCATCCTTGAGAGTGATCACCCGAGTTGGAGCCTGGAATATAATTACTATGATACAATCACCACCCCTGGTTTTGTCTATGAAAAATACTATAATCTTATCGAATCCCCCCTGCTCAACGGTCAAACGAGGTATATCGATTTCGGCTACTTCAATAGAATCACTGATGTCAGCCTCGATACCAATGCCTATGATCTGTGGGAAAGTTTTGACGGCTTTTTGGGGGCCTTTCCCCCCGCCGGTTGGACAGTATATCCTGATAGTTATTATTGGAAAATAGATTCATCCACAGCGCACAGTGAATGCTGCTCAATCAAAAATAACTGGAATCACGAGAATAGATGGTTGATCACCCCCCTTGTTAATCTGGATTATTTCGCTGATCCGTTTTTGATCTATTGGGAGGCGGCGACTGCTGGCACATCGCCGACAAACCGAAGGACCTTGATTTCAACCGATTATGCCGGGAGCGGCGATCCCGCACAAGCGAACTGGACCTTGTTACGCGAAATAACTGATAATGTTACCTCTTCCTGGTCGGAAATAGCGATTCCGCTGGCAGCGTATGCCCAAGAATCAGTCTATGTCGCTTTTCAGTATGATCAGGAAACAGGCACGGGTGTCTTCTGGAATATCGACGATGTTTTTATCGGTGAATCATCCGGACCTGAACGTATTTCCGTGTCCATGACCTATGATGGCGATGGCCGCCGGATCAGGAAAACGGTTACTCACAAAGTAGAGCCCGTGCAGGAAGAAGGTTTTGATGGGGACTTTCCGCCGACAGGCTGGCTCACCTATCAGGTCGAGGGCGATCCCTGGGATTCGAGTTCCTATTATGTTCACTCCGGGTCATACTCGGCTTTGCATACCTATTTCGAAAGCGATCAGGATTCCTGGTTGATTTCCCCAGCGATAGATTTGACTGGTTTGCGTGATCCGCGTCTCAATTACTGGGAACTCGTCGAATATGGCAATTACGCTGAACAGCACAATGTCCTGATTTCGACTGATTATGCAGGCAGTGGCGATCCCTCGACTGCCACCTGGGACCTTATCAATA
>JAFGSJ010000094.1 GCA_016934675.1 bacterium
AAAAGCTTACCAATCCGTGAAACGGTGAACCATCGACTGGAGAGCCGTATGCGGGAGAACCGCACGTACGGTTCGGAGGGAGGGGGGGTGCACATCAATGCACCTTTCCTACCTCTATTCTCAGAGGAAGCGGACGAGGGCACCCCAGCGTTTATCAGCCTTGAAACCGGCTTTGAGAAAGAAGGCGGGCAGATAGAAGTGGGTCACAACAACCCCGATGTTCCGTCCGGCCATTCGGCCGCAGAAATCGTCGATCATGGCTCGTCCGAGACCGCGTCCCTTCGAGCTGACCACGACTGCATCGATGAAGATTACATTGTGGTACATCAGATGATAGCACAGACCACCAACGACTCTATCCTGACTATCTTTGACCACATAATGCCGGTCCTGTTCGGAAACAATCTTGGGATAATTCTCTTTGAAGAACAGGCGGTAAATCTGACCTATTTCAGCCGGGTCAATGGTCTCGCTCAGGGTATAGGCAACGCCGGTGACATCGTGTATGCGTGAATGCACGATGACCTGGCGTCTGCCCTCGTCACCGATTTTCACAATGTTTAGACCGGGACTGCTGGGCAAGCTCGGGAAGACCATCCGGCTGAAGATGCGTCGATCGGAGTCCTGATTCAGGGTTGCTTGAAGGTCGGACAGTTCAATCAATTGGACTGCCGGTCCGGAATCACGGGTCATCATTTTATCGAGCAGACGATCGAAGGCTGCCGATACCCGACCATCAATGCTGGCAAAATAGGTGTGCCGATAAAAATAATAGCGGACCACTTCGGGATAACGAACGAGTCCGAAAAGTTGAAAAATATCCAGGAGTTTCTTTTCCTTGGTTTCAGACGAAGTCAGATGGTGAGAGATAGTCCATTCCTTGTATTTATTGATGGCATTGAGGACATGGAGCGGGACGATGAAATTCTGTCTGAAATAAGCGAGAAAGGATTCGAGCGACGGGAGAAGCTCTTTGATACACGAATCAGAGCGCTGCTCAGCAGTTAACTGACGGTGAAGATCATGCAGAAATGTCTCTGCTTTCTCACGCCCCAAAGCTTCATAACACGCTTCAAAAATCCAGGTGACATCGAGCAATTTCGCAGTCCAGGGATAACCGGCTATGGTCCGTCGATAAAAGTTATCATACATGGGGCTGATCAGACTCAACGGATCAGTCATGGGCTTTCGACCTTCGAGCGAGGTGATGATCGATTCATCTCGGAAATCGATTTCTGAAACGATAATGTTTGTGGGCGAAACCAGCCCCGGCACGATTTGAAAACCGCTATAATCTGCTGCCCTGAAAAATGTAGCGAAAGCATCAATAAAGAGTTTTCGCCAGGTTTGTGAGGGAGGCGGACCGGTTTCGGTATCCTGTCGGCTGGCAAACTCCCGGATTTTTTCCCAGACCGTGGGATCGCTGGCATAGCGCCAGGTCACGGCCCCCAGATCTGTTCTCCAGGCCCCGATGCGGGGCAGGATCATTCGACCGTAGGGATGATGGGCCAGTGCCAATAACCAGAGAATGGTTTCGATGCCCAATTCAGACCGACAGTCCTCACCCTGGACCAGTCGAAGATCAAAATGACGGCCCGTTAAGGTGTTGATCATGATCCGATAATGGAAACGACCGGTGGCCGAATTGATCCGGGTTACCCAGATGCCACCCGGTCCTGTTTCAATGGGGTCGAACTGTTCCCCATCATATGACAGGAATATGGATTGTTTCAGAAAGAACGGTTCGGACAGGATATCATGAAGCCTGGTGATTTCAGTGGCAGTCAGGCCCTCTTCGTGGACAATTCGGGCCGTCCACTCTTGTTCTCCAGACTGATTGTCTCGATACGAATCCTGATTGTAATAATGTTCATGCAAGTTGAATAGGGCTGTCCTGGCAGTATCAGAAAGGGTCGGATCGTCATGATGCAGAATCCAGGCGGCCAATTCGGCCCGCACACTGGCATGAAAAGCCGGGTATGCCTGGGCGAAGTCCACAAATAGTTGGAATATTTGTTCAAATTGGCGGCGCTGGGGCTCTCGGGCCGGCCATTCCAGTTCCCGGCGATAGGCCAGCATCCTCTGTCGCAGGGAATCAAATCGCCCTTGACCCAGTTGTGATGATACAATCCGCCTGATCGATTCCTCGTTGAGAAAAGAGAGACCGGAATGGACGAATGTGGGTAAAGACTCACCATAACCGGGATTGGGCTCATCGAGCAGCAGCAGTCTATAAGCCCAGCAGCGAATACGTTCCTCGGGATGCCGGGCCAATGCCTCTAATCGGCGGCGCAACAGTGTTGATATTCTTAGGTTCTCTGATTCACTGAAAAGCTGTTCGATCTCTTCTAAAGCGGATACAGCTTCAGCCGGGGAGGCGAAAAGTGTCAGCGAGACCAGAGTATTGAGTCGATGTAATTCCTGATCGCCGGTCCTGATTGAATCCGTTAACTCCTTCCGGCAATAGTTTCGATAGACTGTCCAAGGCCGGGTAACCCTATCGGAGACGTGGCCCAGAGGCACATCCCAGCCGTTTTTACAGGGACAAAACTGGATCAGAGCCGGATTGCCCAACCACAGAAAAGGTTGACGTGCAAACAGCCCCAGATCAAGCAGGTCACCGCCCAGATTATATTCGAGATCGCCCACTTGCCAGACCCCGGCATGATCTGTTTTTGTAAGAGGAAGATGCACCTGACGGCTGAGATCGTGCAAGCCCTGATCGGTCAAGACCAATTCATCCTGTAAAATGCCCAGATCGCGAAAAAACCAATGGGGCAGGTGAACAAGAAGATCGGTCCTGCTCAGTTCGACATGATTGCTCCGATACAGCTCGTCGATCGGCTCCTGAAAATTCGCTTCTATCATTTTCCTGTTAAACGAACCTTTGGGAGTCAATTCACCGAGATTGAGATCGAAATCACGTTCGAGGAGAGTGAAGTTGATCACCCGTTCATGCGGGGCCAGGTCCTGGTTAGCGGCTGACACGATCCGACGATAATAATTCCTTTTATTTTCCAGAGTTAGGCCCTTGTGCAGGTCCTGATCGCTGTCATCAGGCACGACAAAGAGGACGTTATGCGGACGACCGTCGCCCATCAGGAATACCCGTTTGATCCCGGGAACACCGACGAATTTACTCTCGATTTTGCGTGGTGCAATGGTCTGTCCCCTATTATTTTTGTAGATGTCCTTGATCCGATCGACGATCTGATAATAACCGCTTGGTAACAGCCGAAAAACGTCCCCGGTGGCTAACCAGTAATCTTGCTTTGGATTCTTCGGATAGGGGATGAGGTCACCGGGCCCTCGGTCCTCGAGATATCGAGCGATATAATGTCCGCTGACCTGTAATTCTCCGTTATCGGCCAGACGGGCCCGCGTTCCCGGTAAGGCCAACCCGTGAGTGTTGTCTTCATATCTGCCGGGCGGGGTCATGGTTATCCCTCCAGTGCCTTCGGTCATACCAAAACCGCTGCACAAGTCCACACCCATTCGCTCGAAAAAATGAAAGACACGTGGGTCCAGATAGCCGGCAGCGGAAATACCCCAGCGGAGTCTTTTGCCAATAACGGCGCGGACGACTGGGACGGGATCACTGTCTGCGGGCAGGCCGTCTATCATTTCCAGACATCGTTCATAGAGTTGTTGCCAGCGTATCGGAACACTGATAAAACCGGTTGGGTTCACCCGGGGAAATTGGGCCAAGAGAGTTTCGGCCGAGGGGTTTCCGGTGAATACGTAGGTACCGGCCCAGTATATGGCCCCCAGCATCTCGAAGTATCGTCCGAATGTGTGGAAGAGCGGTAGAAAGCACAGAAAGACCTCGTCTTCACCCACGTCGGGCAGGGCTGCCGCCCTGGCCAGACGCTTGGTTACCAGTTGATAGTTCGAAAAGCTTACTCCTTTGGGCAGCCCTGTACTGCCCGAGGTGAACATGACCGTCGAGGTCTCGTTCAGCCTGAACCTTTTCCGGCGAGCCAGAATGGCATCTATGGTTCGTATGTTCAGGCTTTTACATAATGGACCCAGCACGACATGCTTATTGTACCTGAGATCATGACCAGGCCCGGTCACTATGATCTGAAAGGGTACGTGGGTCAATTCCCTCAATTCTTCGAGCAGAGCGATACGTTTCGCACTATCGGTCACGACCAGATTGATCTCGAGACGATCGAAAATCAGGCGTAACTCCTCGACTTTGAAATGGGGATCAAGCGGCGTATCAAGAATATCATACATCAGACAGGCCAAATCGCAACAAGCCGTTTCAAGATGGTTTTCAGCATATATGGCTACTCGGGGAGGCCTGCCTGTGCCCCGAGCCAGTGTATAGAACGCCCCGGCAATTTCACGGAGGTGACGATCGGTCTCGGCATAGGTCCACTGGACCGGAATGGGTGATGACATATCCTGAAACAGAATCCGGTCCGGATAGTGTTTTACTCTGCTGTTGAACAGCACATTGAGCGAGTAATCCGAGAATCGAACAAAGCGGAAGGCTGTCTCGGCCCAACGGTCTCGTGCTTGATCGTCCAGTTTCTTGAGAAAACCGGTCTGACCGGTCACATGTAAAAAATCATGCCCGACCGCCCTGCCTAAAGACCGTATTTTAGACCCGGTGTTCAAGGCCTGTGCCTGTGTTAACAATTCATCCGCGATCTGTTCCGCTTTGTCCGTTCTTTTCGATTGTGACTTCCATTCTTCGAGAAGGACCGGCAATGTTTGATATTCCTGTGCACGCTGACGGTTTTTTCTCATAATCAGTCCTGTTCTTTATGATTATATTAAGCCATCCAATTCAACACATCAAACAATAATAAGTCACTGCAAATCGTGTTGATTTCAACTTGACAGTTCTACTCTTCTTTTATAATACATGGTACAAGAGAATAGGATGATAAACTGTTTTCGGAGGAGAAAGCTTCGAGCAGAAACTGCATTATCATCAGAATATGGAGAAATACGCAATCACCATAGTGATCTGAAGAACGGTGTGGCGCTCACTCCTTCATTTTAAGGAGAATGATTATGAAAAATGGAAAATCCGTGATTTTGTGCATTGATGACGATGTCGATATCCTTGAAGCACTAAAGGTCATCCTTGAAGCTGATGATTATCATGTCGAGACTGCTCATTCGTCTGCGGAAGCTTTGCAACATGTTGGTGAGATCAAGCCGGACCTGATCATCGTCGATCTGATGATGGAAGAGATCGATTCCGGAACACAGTTTGTCACAAAACTGCGCCAGATTGGTCCCACTCCACCGATTTACCTGCTGAGTTCCGCCGGTGACGGCCTGCAGGGTGCAATTGATTATCATGAATTAGGCTTTTCGGGCGTTTTCCAGAAACCCCTGAATTCTGCTTCCTTGTTAAAACTGGTCAGAGAAGCCCTGAAACAATAAATGTGAATAATCTCCTGTCTGTATCCCTGCCAGGCATTCAAGAGTCAGTCCCGTTACGGTGCCGGTCCCGATTCACCATGAATGGTAACCACGCAACATAGAGGCTGATTGTGCTCCGCTTCATATGACTGCTGTTGTGTAAATAAAGCAGGGCTATATAAATACTTTGAACATAACAGGAGGCAATGATGAAAAGCAGGAAAATTTCAATTAGTAAATCCGAATATCAGGTCTTGTTATCGATTCTTGAGATAGCGGATTGGATTATTCATGCTCATTATAACGAATCAGAAAGACCTGAAATGCAGCAGTTTCGGGATTTCGAGCAGAAGATTTTTTCACTCGCCGGCAATTATGGGCTGACTGAATTCATCGTGTATGATGAGCATCTGGAAGGTTATTTCCCGACACAAGCATATGAGGAGCAGAGTGAAGCCAGGAGCTATCTCGATGAATTCGAGAACGATACGTTCTGGGACCAACTGATTGAGCGTCTGACCTTTCGGGATTTTATCGGAAAATACGGTGAGGAGGCCATCCGGTCAATGGACCTGAAAGAGCGGATACAGAAAGAAGACGAGATTCGTGAGATTTATGAACAGCTCTTCAGCGAGAAAGGACTCGATTCTCTCAGGATTGATTTTGAAAAAAATACTATAATCTGAATTGAGTTTCAGATGAGTAAGGATTATGAGAGAGCTACGGCAGGCAATGGTGTCAATTCTTAGTGAGGGAACGAGGTGAACGATGAAACAATCTGTGTTGATCGGTTTGGTTATAATCGGGATCATGTTCTTTATGTCCAGCTCTGATACACGGGCAGCGGATGACATTCTGCTGAAGGCGATGGAACTCGAATTGAACAGGTCATTCAGCGCTCTGGGCAATGCGGAACAGGAACCGCTGTATTATCTGCAGTATGCCATCGTCGAGGACAATGATTATGCTGTCTCAGCGTCCCTGGGAGCTATCGAGCACGAGCGGCTCGAGCACAAACGTTATCTGAGGGTAGACGCTCGGGTCGGCTCAATGCAACTCGATAATACACATGAACTACGTGATGATGGCTATGATTACAGCGATTTTATGCCACAGGAGGTAGAAATTCCGATCGATGATGATCTCGAGGCCATTCGGGCGGTTATCTGGAGCGAGACGGACAAGCAGTACAAGAACGCTCAGGAGCGATTGATCAAGGTCAAAGCCAACAAGATGGTCAAGGTGGAAGAAGAGGATACCTCGGCGGATTTTTCCGAGGCCAAACCAGTAGTTTGCATAGACCAGTCCCTTCTGCTTGAAGTCGATAGCCCGTTCTGGACAGAGAGACTCAAGAAAATCTCCACATTTTTCAAGCAGTATCCCTGGATTTACGATTCCGGTGTCTCTCTTCGGGCCCAGATTGCGACCACATATTTGCTTTCGAGCGAAGGCACACGGATCAAGGAGGTCGTTCCTCATTTCCGATTGAGCGCCTTCGCACAGACCATGGCAGATGACGGAATGGAGCTTTATCTTCACCTTCCCTTCGATTGTCACACACTTGAAGGCTTACCCTCGGATGAAGTTTTGATGGCTGGCCTCGAAGACATAGTCAAGGACCTCGAGACATTGCGGACAGCACCACTGGTCGAACCGTACACCGGTCCAGCCATCCTTATGAATCGGGCCAGCGGTGTGTTTTTCCATGAGATTTTCGGTCATCGGATCGAGGGACATCGTCAGAAAAGCACCAAAGAAGGCCAGACTTTCACCCGCAAAGTCGGGGAGAGTATTCTGCCTGATTTTATCTCGGTCTATGATGATCCGACCCTGAAAGAATGGAAAAATATTGACCTGAACGGCTATTACCGTTTTGATGATGAAGGCATGCCTGCCGAAAAAGTCCTGGTGGTGGACAAGGGCATCCTGAAGAATTTCCTCATGTCACGTTCACCCATTCAGGGCTTCAATCGTTCCAATGGTCACGGTCGCCGGGAGCACGGCTTGAAAGTGGTCAGTCGACAGGGCAATCTGATCGTCCATTCTGAAAAAACAGTACCGTTCGAGCGCTTGAGAGCCATGCTTATCGAGGAATGCACAAGGCAGAACAAACCGTATGGTCTCATTTTTGATGATCTGTCCGGTGGCTTCACGGTGACCGAGAGAAGTTACGCCCAGGTTTTCAAGGTGATCCCGCTCTTGGCCAAGAAAGTTTACACCGACGGTCGTCCGGATGAAATCGTCCGGGGGGTCGATATTGTCGGGACTCCATTGCTGTCGTTCTCGAAAATCCTGGTCACTGCCGATGATGTCGATGTGTTTAACGGTTATTGCGGGGCCGAATCGGGGATGGTCCCGGTCAGTGCGGTTTCACCTTCGATCTTAGTCGCTGAGATCGAGATCGAAAAGAAATACAAGGACCAGGATAAACCACCTCTTCTATCGCCTCCAGCCCACAATCCCTGAGCGAATAGCCGACACAAAACACACATGCTCAAAACAGGGCTGAAAGGAAGAAAATTGATAATGGAGAAAACCATGACAGTCAAAACTGTTGTAATCGGTATGATCGCAATCGGACTCCTGTTCCAAAGCACGATCCTGACCGCGGAAACCGTGGATCGGACCATACTCAAAGCCATGGAGGCTGAGCTGTCCCGAACGATGGACCAATTGAAGATGGAAGGCTTCGAAGCACCCTATTATGTTTCGTATAAGATCAATGAAGCTGATTATGTGCTTATGAAAGCAGTGTTTGGGGCCTTGACTGAAGATACGCGAGACCGGCAACGTTATTTATTGATCGACATGCGGGTCGGGGATTACCAGTTGGACAACAGTCATTTTATCGGCCAGGATTTCGGGGGCAGGCGGGGCATGTACTCTCCAGTCACCATCGAAAACGATTACGATGCCATCAGGCATGGAATCTGGCTCGCTACCGATCGGGCCTACAAAAGTGCTCTTGAAACGCTGGCCCGGAAAAAAGCGACCATCGAGAACAGATTGATCGAAGACAGACCTGACGATTTCTCCAGGGTCGAGCCGACAGTTTTGCTGGAACAGGCTGTTGAGCTGGACCTCGATCGGACCAGGTTAGCGGAGACGATTCGGGACCTGTCCGGCCTATTCAGAGAGTTTCCACTGCTGCAATCATCAAAAGTCATGCTGACTGCCACTGCTTCGAATCACTATTTCGTCGATAGCGAGGGAAGTCAGCACCTGAAAGGGAAGACCACCATTTCCCTCTATGCATATGCTTCGACCCAGGCCCAGGATGGGCATGAATTGGACGATTTCCGGGAGTTCCATTTTCGGACAGCTGCAGAATTTTTGACCGCTCTCGGTCCTATTGAAATCTCACTCAAGGAAATGGGCTCACTCCTGACTTCCTTGACCACAGTGGCGGAAACAAAATCGTATATCGGACCGGTATTGTTTACCGATCAAGCCGCGGCTCAACTCTTGTATCAAATAATCGGCAAGGGAGTGTCAAATGCAGTGACTCCATTATACGAGAACGAGATGTTCTCACGCTATATGCAGAATGAGAGCGATGGTTTTCTGGCCAACAGGATCGGATTGCAGATCATGCCCGAGAAATTCTCGGTTTACGATGATCCGAATCTGGATGATTGGCAGGGGAATCACTTGATCGGCGGTTTTAAGGTCGATGATCAGGGTGTCAAGGCCCAGAAAGTGCAACTGGTCGAAGCAGGTAAACTCGAGACGGTCCTCATGAGTCGTGCCCCCATCAAGAAGGTGACCCGATCTAACGGACATGCACGGGGCGGTTCATTCAGCCAGCCTGTTGCCCGGGTGGGCAACCTCATTGTTCAGGCTGAGAGTGGACTGTCAGACCAGGCCCTCAAGGATACTTTTATCAATCTACTCAAAGACTTGGGCTTGGAAAGCGGAGTTATTGTTACTCGGCTGAAAACACAGGTACCGCCCGATCTGTTCGATGATCGTTCCGCAATGATTTCCTTTTTCGGAGGACGATCGACCAAGCTGAAACTCCTGACTGAACCACTCGAAGCCTATCTGCTCGATCTAAAAACAGGCACGATGAACGTGCTTTCACCCATGGAATTTACCGATGTCAATTACCGCGTGCTCAAAGACATTGTCGCCCACAGTACCGACCTGAATGTCCATAACTTCATCTCAAATGAACGTATGGAAGGCATGTTGCCAATGTCCGTCGTTGCACCGGACCTGATCATTGAGGAAATGGAATTGTCAGCCAGGGAAACGAAACCGACCCGGCAACCGTATCTGCCCCATCCGTTCTTTGAACAAAAAAAGTGAAATGCGGACCGGAACAGGATTTGCGTAAAGAATACAATGTCTTAATATTGCACTCAGTCCAGTGCCGAAAAGAATAGTACGTCATCAGATCATAACCATAGCGAGGGAACTCATCATGACACCTAATAATGATACAAAAGGACCTGATCTGAACACTTCGAACGAAACCGAAAGACCCGGTTCTTCACATTTTATCAGGGACATCATCATCGAGGATGTCCGAAATAACAAGAACGATGGCCGTGTCGTAACCCGCTTTCCACCGGAACCGAATGGTTATCTGCACATCGGCCATGCCAAAGCGATCAATATCAATTTCGGAATGGCCGCGGAATTCGGTGGACGCTGCAACCTGCGTTTTGACGATACGAATCCCAGCAAGGAAGAAGTCGAATATGTCGAGGCGATCAAGGAGGATATCCATTGGCTCGGCTTTGATTGGGACGATAGAGAATATTATGCTTCCGATTACTTCGAACAGCTTTTCCAATATGCCTTTAAATTGATTACTGACGGCAAGGCCTATGTCTGTCATCTGACTGCCGAACAAATCCGGGAATATCGGGGCACTTTAACGGAGCCCGGTCGGGAAAGCCCGTACCGTAACCGCTCGATCGAGGAAAATCTCGACCTTTTCCGGAGAATGAAGGCGGGTGAATTCGATGAAGGCACATGCGTCCTTCGTGCAAAAATCGATATGAATGCACCGAACCTGAACATGCGTGATCCGGTCATGTATCGGATTATCAAAGCCCCACATCATCGCACGGGTGATACCTGGTGCATTTATCCCATGTATGACTGGGCCCATGGCCAGTCGGATTCGATCGAGGGCATTACCCATTCGCTCTGTTCACTCGAATTCGAAGACCATCGACCGCTGTATGACTGGTACGTCAATGCCCTCGGCATACATCACCCGCAACAGATCGAGTTTGCCCGACTCAACCTGAATTATACGGTTATGAGTAAACGGAAACTGCTCCAACTCGTCAAGGAAGGCCATGTCTCGGGCTGGAACGATCCACGCATGCCGACCTTGTCCGGACTCAGAAGACGCGGTTACACTCGCAGCGCAATCCGGAATTTCATGGAACGCATCGGTGTGGCCAAACGGGACAGTGTGGTTGATATCGCCCTGCTCGAACACTGCTTGCGCGAGGACCTCGAACAAAGTGCTCCCCGGGTTATGGGCGTACTCAGACCTCTCCGCGTCGTCATTACTAACTATCCCGATGACCTGGTCGAGGAACTCGAGGTGCCCAACCATCCCCAGGACCCATCCCGTGGCACACGCAAAATCCCGTTCGCCAAGGTTTTATATATCGAGCAGGACGATTTCCGGGAAGAACCACCCCCGAAATACTGGCGATTATCGCCCGGTCGCGAAGTTCGACTCCGTTTTGGTTATTATATCACCTGTACAGAAGCGATCAAAGATGAGAATACAGGGGAAATCATCGAGGTCCATTGCACCTATGATCCTGAAACCCGTGGCGGTTCTTCACCGGATGGCCGAAAAGTCAAAAGCACGATCCATTGGGTCCCGGCCCATGCCGCTCTCAAAGCCGAAGTCCGGCTCTACGACCGCCTCTTTACCAAGCCAAACCCGCTCGATCTCGAGGAGGGTCAGGATTTTCTCGATATGATCAACCCTCAATCTCTCGAAATCCTTGAAAATTGCCGTGTCGAACCAAGTCTGTCCACTGCGAAACCTGGCGATATCATGCAATTCGAACGGTTGGGCTATTTTTGCGTCGACTCGGTTGACACCAGGCCCGGTCAGCTCGTTTTCAATCGAACCGTGCCCCTCCGCGATACCTGGGCCAAAATCGAACAAGCGGACCAAAAATAAGCAGGATTTCCGGTCGTGGCGTGGATGATCGCAGTAGTAATACTGCCCGTTCAACTGCGACCGGAACCTCCATTCTCTTCACGATTTTTTTCGCTCCTGCTGAAAATCAATTGAGCCTCACGCTCACTTTCGAATATCCTGATTTTTGACCGTAGATTGGTCACCTCGAATATCCGCTCGACCGTCTTATTTGGCGAACAGATCACCAGTTCACCCCCGTGTTCATTGGCTGTCTTCCATACTTGAATCAATGAACCGATGATCGATGAAGAGAGAAAACGGGTCTGCTCAAAATTCAGAATATAATTATAACACTTGATCGTATCCAATTCAACGAAGGGCTTCATAAAGGAATTCTGATCGTATGCCTCGATGCCACCCTCGATATAGACGATCGCATAATCGGAATACCGTTTGTAATAAAGATGCATATTCATACTCGATCCTTTCTCCAACCATATACCATACATTATTCTGAGATGCAATCACACTGTTGCAGTTGCAGCGTAGAAAAGCATTGCATGTGATTGGACTGTCCCTGATCAAATCTCCAATCAGGTCATCAGATCAGTCGTGAATATTGCCTAGGATTGACTTTTCTTTCTTTGTAACTACATTTTCTTCCAGGGGGTTTTGAGGATGAATATTCACGTGAACACACAGGAAAGAAAAAGAGAATTACACAAATTTATTTCTCCATTTCTGGCAAGGATTGAGTCTCTATGAGACCCCGTACACTCGTACCCGCCCTGTTTATTCTGTGCTTGTTCTATTCTTGTCAGGGCAATAGCCCGACCGGTAATGGTCCTGAGGATAAAACGGTCCGGTCCGGCCCTGATTGTGCTGCATCTTCACCTGTGACTTCCATCAAGAATATTCTTCTTTTTACGCTTGATACAGTACGTCAGGACCAGCTCGGGGGATATGGTCATCCTGCCATAAAAACCCCCATGCTTGATCGTTGTATCCGCTCAGGTTACCAATTCAGTGATGCTTATGCAGAATCCTGCTGGACAATCCCCAGCCATGCTTCTCTGTTTACGTCGCTCTATCCACGCACTCATGGTGCCATTCGGCCTCATCCTCATCTGGATGATGAGCTGATCACGATAGCGGATGTTTTGACCAAGCATGGTTTTTACTGCGGTGCTGTCGTCGCTGCCAGTATTTTCAAAGCCAAAACCGGTTTTAATCAGGGCTTTTCATATTATGATGATCATCTCATTGCATCTGAATCGCGACCCGGTGAACTCATCACTGAAAAAGCGACAGAATTCATAGCTTCTCGACGACATCATTCTTTTTTTCTCTGGGTCCATTACTTTGATGCTCACTATCCCTATGATCCACCGGCACCATATGATCTGTTCTATTGCTGGGAGGGTCTGTCGAGAAAAGGGAAAAAGAGTTTTCAAAAAAGCAGGAAAATGACAGTAACGGATAAGGCATTTGCTGCCAGTAATCACGGTGAAACGAACACGACCGACCTTGAGATTGCACGTGCCCTCTATCAGGGTGAAATCAGCTATATCGACAAACAGATCGAGCACGTCATCCGCCTTCTCTATCGGGAAGGCCTCGATAAAAATACTCTGGTCATCCTTGTATCGGACCACGGTGAATATTTCGGGGAAGATGGTTACTATTATCAGCATATGGTCGACCTGGGACAACCGGTGATTACCATACCCTATGTGTTTTTGCTTCCCGATGCACAGGGTCATGAAATTATTACCGAACCGGTCCAATTGATCGATGTACTGCCCACCCTCATTCGACTCTGTGGAATCTCGCATCCACAGCCTGAGTTTCATGGCAAGGACCTGTATCGCCTGCTGAAAAAAACGCGTTCATTTTCTCAGAGATACTGCTATAGTGAATTTCATCCCACATCAGAGGACAAGCATTACTATAGCCTGGTTGATGGCAGGACAAAATATAAGCAGGTCCTGACTTCGCAAGAACAACAGGATTTTTTATACAGCCTCGATCAAGACAATATTGAAGCTGATATTTCTGGTCAATATCCTGATAAAATCCGCTTGTATCAATCACTTCTTTCTCAGTGGAAACAGGACTATGACCAGAAAGAAGCAACGAAGGACTATCAGATTCCCGATGAACTTCAAAAAAGTCTTAAAGTACTGGGCTATACAGATTGACGAGTCTATTCATTGATCTTGTTTCTTATCAGGTAGGTAAAGGAATATCGAAACTACTCCCCGGGCAGTGCTGGCCTGATAAGCCGGGATGTGAAGCGGATAGCAGACCTCGACAATTGATGTTCAAAAAAACCTGAACTCAGTCCTGAATATGATTTGGCTAAGCGTTAATTGCATTCAGCATAAGCAGCACTTTCCTCATATACAGTGCTGTCCTCGATGCACTGTGCCGATAAAACAGTGTTGCCTTGATCGCCTGAACCGGCACTGCTACCGATAAAGATGTGGATAATCATCCAATCGGTTTCACCTGGCCCATAAGTCATATCAACGGTCCCGGAAACAACACAGGTCTCATCACTCAGACAGAAAAAAGCTGACCAATCCGTCGAGGGAAAAGTGTCACGTATTCCGAAGGTAAAGGTGCCTGTCTTCGAGCCGGTATTTTGAATATTCACCTGGTAGGTTAATTCATCACCCGGGTTGCCATTTTGTGACTGCGACGAGGGATCGAGCCAAATGGCATATTCTGCACTATTAACGGTAAAGGTCCGGTAATCGGGAGTTGGGTCCACATTGCCGGCTTGATCACGGGCACGTACTCCAAAGGTATAGCTCCCATTTGTGAGACCGGTCAGTTGGACTTGGGTTGCAGAATCATATTCCGACCAACCCCAATCACTGAATTCGTAAGAATACATCAGTTGCGAGACATCAGTCTCGTTATCGTTTCCAGAATAGACAAAAGTTACAGAGGTCTCGGCTATTGTTCCCGAAGGCCCGGACACAATCCACGTTTCAGGCGGAAGGCTATCGGTCGACACATACACGGTAAACGGCCATTCTGCAGGTGTCTCATCTTCCAAACCACCACTGTCCCGGGCTTTGACCGAGAAAACGTGGGCACCTTCACTCAATTCATCATACGATGCCGAGCCCTCGGATTGCCAATTTGACCAATCCTCACTATCAATACGAAACGAAAATGCCAATTGTTCGAGCGTGTCTTCGTTATCGCTCCCTGTAAAAGTGAACACAACCGGAAATGAATTTGCAATTTCAGGCCCGGAAGTTATCTCTGTGTCAGGCGGAGTGTTTACGACCGAGGTTGGTGTGGGAGTAGGCTGACTGTTATCATCATCATCATCCGAATCACCACTACAACAGAGAAACAAGAGTGCATGACTGATAATTACCAGGAAAATTGCGATTATTAGAGTTGCCTTTATATGTCTCATCTTTCTACTGCCTCCCTTTTTATGTTGTCTCACGTTTACTCTACCGCCATAACATCTATGCTATGACTGCATTTTTGTCAAATCGAAAAATGCAGCAGGGCAGACTCGGTCCGGTCATGTGCTCACCCTTGCGTTTATACAAGTAATGACATAACCCAAATGATGGCATAGTGAGAACGAGAAAAGAGAAACAGACAGTAGATGGGACAGATATGATCTCGACGAATTGGGGAGTAGACAAATAACACGAGGAGAGAAACATATGGACTTAACAGAAAAAGTAATTGCTTTTCGCAAGAGGATCATCGAACGATCACCATTGGTCCATCATATTACCAACTATGTGGTCATGAATGTCACCGCGAACGTGACTTTAGCCATGGGTGCCTCACCGGTCATGGCCCATGCCAGGGAAGAAGTGGCAGAAATGAGTGCCTTGGCTTCCGCTCTTGTGATCAATATCGGGACTCTATCGCGAACTTGGATCGAGGCGATGTATCTGGCTTGCGAAGCGGCCCGTCGTAAAGGTATCCCTATTGTCGTTGATCCTGTTGGCGCTGGGGCAACGAAATACCGGACTGAAGTTTCGCGTCATTTACTGGACTGTTATGTCCCCTCGGTTGTCCGGGGGAACAGTTCGGAGATACGTGCCTTAATCGAGGAGGGGTCGACAACTAAGGGAGTAGACAGCATTCATACCGTGGATGAAGTCAAAAGTGAGGCTGTCAATCTCGCTCAGACAAAAAAGATTGTGGTTGCGATCACCGGGGTCGAGGATTTTATTACCGATGGTGAAGAACACTATTGTGTGAGGAACGGTCATGAACTCATGGCCCGGGTGACTGGGACGGGTTGTAGTGCCACGAGTGTCATCGCAGCTTTTCTGGCAGTAACCCAGGACAGGTCCGAATATGCAATCGCGACCGCTGCCGGGCTGGCCTATTACGGCTTGGCTGCTGAATATGCCGCCCGTGATCATCAAGCTCCCGGAAGTTTCGGAATAGCCCTGCTTGATTGGCTTTATCGGTTGAACGATACGCACTTGCGTGAGGGAATTCGTCTTGAACAGGTGCAATCCTGACTCGTTACGTTTATATCTGGTGACAGATCACACCCTGTCTCTGGGTCGAAGCACAATCGAGATCGTCCGCCAGGCTATTGCGGGTCGGGTGAGTGCTATTCAACTTCGGAACAAGGGACAAACATTCGAGGAACTCGTTGACACAGGCCGACAGATCAAAGAGTTGATCTCTGTGAGTAAATTTCCACCGATTTTTCTGGTCAATGACCGAGTTGATCTGGCCTTGGCTCTTGATTGCGATGGTATCCATCTTGGCCAAAGTGACATGTCGGTATTGGAAGCCCGTAAGCTGCTTGGCCCAGACAAGATAATCGGCCTATCGGTTAACTGTCTCGAGCAGGTTGATCCGGTTATAGCCGCCACTGTGGATTATATCGCTGCGAACGGGGTCTTTGCGACGGCAACAAAAAACGATCTTGGCACACCACTCGGACTCGAGTTCGTCCGTGTACTCAGGACCAGGCTGACCCGCCCGCTTGTGGGCATCGGTGGTATCAAACCCGATAATGCTGCCGAGGTTATTGCCGCCGGTTGTGACGGGATTGCGGTCGTGACTGCTATTACTCAGGCGACGGACATACTCGAAGCCTGTCGTCGTTTATGGCAAGCGATCGAACGGGGACTTGCTTATTCGATACATTAATCAAATCAGGGCTTATGCCGAAAAACCTGGTTGATAACCAGGCCTATTTCAACAGGGCATAATTCTGAGTAGAGTTGAATTCATTGAGTCGGGCCAGGAGTTTCTCATCACCCGGTCTGATGAATGAGCTCCCGGGTGCAGCCAATCCCTCATCATTGAGACCAATGAATACCGAAAGAGTAGTCCCTTGGGCGGAAAGAACGGCTTGTCGCACACTTTCAAGCAGGGGTGGTTGATAACGACCTTGTTGAAATGCTTGTTCGAGCGGTGTTCCTGCCGCAACAAATGTAGGGTTCAGATGCAGATTGATAGCAAGCTTATATTGACGGGCGATCGAGTCGAGATAGCGGATGCCCTTTTGGACATCTTCAATGGCCTCCTGTTCAGTTATTTGAGGGACCGGTTTCAACATGAAATACACTTTCAGGCGGAATGAATACTCTGCAATCTTGCGAGCGAGTTCTTCGAACGTGTGCAAGGACAATCCTTTATGAAAATAGTCGTTTCGGATGGTTTCATCGAAAGCCTCGAAGCCGATCGCTAGCTCGAGGTCGGCCGGAACATCCGCTTCCGAGAGGGCCCGGGATAGAACCTCGAGTTCAGTCAGATCAACATATTCTGCTCTGGTCTCCAGACATAATACTGAAACATGGGGGCAATTCATATTCATCTTCGCCACGAAGTAAATCAGGGCCATGGTCGATAAGGTCTCCTGGTCCAGCACTGAACCATTGTTCGAGAGGATGATTTTTCTCAGGTCCTGCTTCTGTTCAGGGCTGAGTAGAAAATCAAAGATGAAATCGATCTGTTTCATCTGCTGGGAATAATGAACGGGACTTTGTGAGACTTTCGAGGGCAAATTACACCCCAGACAACGGGCCCAGCGGCAGGCTCGTGTATACAGGACCACAAAAAGGGTCAACCCTTCAGGGGGTGACTGGAACCAATAATCTGCCGGGATGTGAGGATTATGGCCATTGCTGAAGGCATAGCTTTTGTGAGGGAGCTGATTGACCGCATTGTGCCCGATCAAAGCAGGCTTTCTTCGGTCAGCTCTTTCTGATGGTGATTTCGTTTTCATCGTGCTTCCAGGGGCCAGACCCTTTGTACGAAAATAACACTAGCATTTTGTTTATTATACCTCATCTTCTGGGTCCGGTCAATCTCAATGAGAAGCCCAAATACACCACATTGGATCTGTTCCGCATATGACTCACCTGTGAATTCGCTGAGATTACGAGTCTCGCGAGCATTTTCTTCGCCTCATGACGATCCCAACCGCAGTATCTGGGTAAAAACAACTTGACACCGATTTTCCAGGCAAGTATACTAGATGGTACATGATCAGGTTTCATAAAGACCTGAAATTCACATATTGGCTGTTGCCGGAGATGTGATCAGCAACGCGATTCATTATGCTCTCTCTTTGAAATGATGCACATTTTTGTGATGGGAGGAATAATCCATGGTACGCATAGAAGACCTCGAGACGATCGTTGATCGGACCCAGAATAATCCAGTCTTCGCAGAATACAAGGAATTGACTGAAAATATCAGCATATTTGAGGAAAGACTTGCAAAAGTCAAATCAACCAAATCGAAATTTTCGGAAAAAGTATATAAAAAAGTGTCCAGTGAATATGAAAGCAACATAAAGAGCTATAAAAAGAAAGTTGGGCCACTGTTCGAGAAGTTGAACGGCGAAATGGCTGAGTTTGTGGCACAGCAGACACAGATAACCCCAATGCTTGAACAGATTTCCGAGAAGCTCGAGGAGTTGGAATTACGTTTCATAGCCGGAGAAGTTGATGAAACCGAGTACAACTCCAAAAAGGAAGAGTTCGGTCCTCAGGTCAAAGAAATCAATGATAAAATGGCCATCCTGAATGAGAATATCAGGGTTTATTCTGATTTTCTGGGAACAGAGCCATCAGAAATCGAGCATGTCGAACCGACACCTTCACCGGATGAAGAGCACGATCATGAGGAGGGTTTCGAAGAGGAGCCTGAAGGTCCTGCTCAGCCCGTCGAAGGGGCGAGTGACGATCTGGATAGTTGGCAGGAAACTTCGGCTGATGCCGATGAAGAGAATGACGACTCGGAAGATGCGGCGGATGACTCTGCCGAAGAGGAACGTGATCTGGACCAGACTCTTGAAGAAAGTTATGAGCAAGACCTTTCAGCCAGGTCTGAGCGTGATGAGAATACACCCGCAGAAATTGATGCTGATGATCTGCGGCCTCATATTGTCGTGATCGAAGGTGATTCCGAACAGGCTGAATTCCAGTTATCCATGGACGTTTTAACCATCGGGCGCGGTCCGGATAACGACATTCAGTTGGCCAACGATACCAGTGTTTCCCGACACCATTCCCGGATTTCTTATGAAAACGGTGAATATATTATCACGGACCTGGACAGTTCGAATGGGACCTTTGTGAACGGTGAACGCGTTACCCAAATGCCCCTGGCTGACAATGACGAAGTTTCGATCGGACAAACTATTCTCCTGTTCAAATTACAGGACGATTAAAGACCGATCAGGTCCGCATACAACTTGTTTTATCTTCTTATGAGACTCAGGGAAATCTATTTTACTATTGTTTCGGTTCAGAATTCTCTTATCATGATGGGCAAAGCCATTTTTTCATCCTGACCTGTATTACCAGAATCGAATCAGCGGTGTTTTCTTCCATTGAAATGGAGATTGATGTTTTGCAGGAAGGTGATGATGTTCCATTGGTCCACGACATGAGAATGATGGCGACGGTCCAGCTTCTGAAATTCATGAGCCAGATAGGCGATGTCCTCGAAACTGAATTTTTGAGCTATGGTCTCGAGTTCAGCGCGGATGTCCTCATGGACCAGAATATGATCAGTTTGTTTCCGATGGTCATGAGATAAGATGTATTGAATGTCACTGATGAGGCTTTCAAGAATCTGCATGGAAGTGATGTACAACTCGTGGTTGGAACGAGCGAGGTCTTGGGTCAGCATGGCCTGGTCCGCAGTCAGGTCAGCGCAAGTATAGTGGTTGAAATGTTTCAGAATATTCAGCATCTGCTGTCTCTGGATTGAATAAGCTTTCGGATCGATCATTAAAGCTTTGAGGACATCACCGTGTGCCGCCCGGGCCCGGAACCCAGCTTCAGGTTCAGGCAAATCTGTCAATGCTCGGACCAAGGCGGTCAATCCTGTGTGTTCGAGTGGTGTGAACATAAGCATGCGACAGCGGGACTTGACCGTGGGCAGGAGTATGTTCCTTTTTGCGGTTATCAGAATAATGACCGTGGCATAAGGAGGTTCTTCGAGGGTTTTAAGTAGGGCGTTCTGGGCTTCAGTAGTCATAGTATCGGCCCCATCGAGAATAAAGACCCTGCGATGTGATAGGAACGGTTTTTCACCAACTTTGAGGATAAGAGCTTGTCGGATGGCATCGACCTTTAATGTGCCGCTATAAGTATAAGGCGAGATCGAGGAATAGATATATTGGACCAGTTCAGGTAGTCTCGTGTCAGTTTGAGCCAGTTTTTCCAGTTCCTTTTCGAGTCTTGTTCTGACTGGGAGCGGTTTCTGAGCATTTTTCTCATAGACCAGGTCTTTGATCAAGGACACGGCTTCAAAGCCCGATCCTGCCTGACTGCAATTATGATGGCCAGCGATCCAGTCATCATCGACCAGTTGTTGAAGGAGTTGTTCTATTGTACCCCTGTCATGATCGACATAGGGGTCGAGCTCAGAATGCGGGATGAGAACAGGTTCTTCGAATCTTTGGAAGAAAATCAAGTCCGGATGCCAGCTCCACGGCTTATCGAAAAAGCGGCAGGAAGCACATGTTCCACACCCACCGGCTATGTTTCGATCACAGAGCAGATGGCGGGCGAAGCGCAAGGCTACCGTCTTTTTCCCGATGCCATCCGGTCCTGCAAAAATGAATGATTGCTGCGGTCGGGCCTCACTCGAAGCTTGGATCAGATGCTCATATACTGCCTGATGGCTGAAAATCTGTTCAGTGAAAAACTGTGCTTTCATTGTTTACAGAACCGTACGAGGAGAAGTTCGAGCCGTGCTTGATGATTGATGATGCCACTCTTCACCCGGACTTCTAATTCAGTCATGTTTGAAATAAACGACAGGAGTTCGTTATCATTGAATGCTGCGGCTGTTTGAAGTGTCTTGAGCAGAACAAAGGGATGCAGTTTGAGGACAGGTGCCCATTTTTCTTTTTCTGACTCATCGAACTGCTTGTTCCATCGGGGCAGCCATGTCTGAACCAGGGTATTATAATTAAATCCCCGTGGTAAGCCGGTCCGAAAAGAATCGGTGATCAATTGACGTGCTAGAAAAAGACGATACATATGCTGGACCAGAAAGTGGTGCAAAGCCAAAACATTCGGCTCACGAGTCAAAATCGTATTGAAGATTGCCAGGACCTCGTCCAGACGACGTGCACCCAACGCATCGGTCAGATCAAAAAACTGCTCGCTTTTATTTCTGGCGGTGATTGTCTTGACATCCTTAATAGTAATCACTTCATGTTCACCGACAAAAGCCAACAGCTTCTCGATTTCGTTCATCAAGGCCCACAGGTTGTCGGGTGCCCGTTTTCTGAGTTCAAAAAAAGCATCGGCCATCAACTCACAGCCGCAACGGTCCAGATGTTCGTGAAGATAGGGGTAGACCTCGTCTTTGTGAGGATCGCCGGGATTATATGTTTTCAAGAGTGGAAACTCGATCATTATACCGGCTTTTGATAATTTTTTCACTACTTTCAATGATTTATCCGCAGACCCGGAACAGGATATGATCAGAACATTTTGTTCTGGTAAGTCCCGTTCAAGCAAACCCTCGAACTTCTGTCGCAGAGTGGCGTTTCCTTTTTTACTCAGAAGCACCTCCCCTGCAGGGCAAAAGAAAATCTTGCGCTCAACCAGGAAAGGATAATTGCGGATATCCTCCAGAAAGGCATCGAATGTATCACTTTCGCCATCCCATTTGCTGAAATCCAACCCTGCTTGCAGGTCCGGTTGGACCAAATCGAGGACCTTCCGACAGGCATTATGAATCAGCCAGGTCTCCTCGCCATGAAAGACAATGAATTGCGGAACAGTGCCCCGAGTCACTTGTTCTTCCAGGTTTTTCATCTGAAGCAGGTCGTTACGGACCATCTGAATCCTCATTTATGAAATCATCACGCGCGTTGAGATATGCCATAAAAGTTTAACCTTGTCCGTTGGAGTAAAGAGCCGGCCATTGCCTAAAATGCTCTCCCTCTGGAATGGTCAGTATTCGCCGCAATATGTCAAACATTTACTCGATCTAAAGTCCATGCCTGCAAACATATTATGAGCTGGACCAATACAATCATTAATATAGGGGCAACCATACTATAAATCGGACGATAAGTCAAGGCTCTCGCACAATCACTCCCAACTCCCACGACTGGGCTCGGAACAGCTCAGGCGGTTGTTTTTACCTCATTGAAATTCAAATAAAGCCGGCTCAAGCAGACACTACGTGGTCTCCAAATGACGGGGTCCTGCCTCTGGGTTGCTTACGAACCACATGAATTGACTTTTCGAGCTCATTTCTTATAAAACAATGCTCAACAAGTTAGTGTATATCTGATCATGTCCAGGCACGTTTTTGCTCGGGAAATCAGTATCGTAACAAGGAGAGGACCATGGGACCAGGCCGCACTGGCCCAGAAATGGACCGGATTGTACTCATTTATACCATCCTGATCGTGTTCCTGTTGATCGCGCCCTTGTACACCAACATTCCCCATTTCGATTTTCATAAAGCCTATTATCCCGTTGCGGTCGATATTGTCCGGACCGGCAGTTTCAGCTATGTCTACGAAGGCTTCAAGAACATGCCGGCCGTGGGCCTGCTCTTGCTCCCGTTCGGCTTGTTCGACCGGGAAACGAGTCGTATTCTTTTTATCATATTTGATCTCGTCGTGTGTTTTCTTTGTTTTGGGCTCATGCAACGCTCGATGGCTCGAAATATGCTCGAACGCTGGCTCGTCTTACTCCTGTTTGTCTGTTCGCATGGCCTGCTGGTTTGCATACAATTCGGGCAATTGACGCCGCTGGCAGTATTGCTGACTTTGGCGGCGATCGCCCTCTTTGAACGTGACCGGAAAATGCTGGCCGGATGTGTGCTCAGTGCCGCTTTTGTGTTGAAGATGCCGGTCCTGCTTGTTCTGATCTATTTTCTCATCAAACGGCAATGGCGACTTGGTCTCGGTTTTTTGGAGGGCTACCTCGCTTTTTGGGGGTTATCACTGCTTTTTTTTGGGCTGCAACTCCACCGTGATTATCTTTCGAGTGCATTTGTCGCAAACATGGGCCAGACTATTCTGGCCTATAACAATCAGAATATATTCGCTTTCCTGATGCGATTCATCGAAGGTCCGATCATACTGGGCTGGGATATGGTCGCGGTCCCTATGCTTTTTTCGATTACGCTGATACTCATCGTGGTCGGAATCATGCTTTGGCTTGGTTGGCAGATTGGAGGCAGAAACAGGTTTGATCGGGACGCGATCAATCTTGAACTGGCCCTGTTCATGTGTTTGATGCTTATTGTCTTCCCGGTCTCCTGGGACCATTACTACTTTTTTACGATATTTCCCCTGTTGATCTATGCCAGAACACTACTGGAGACGGGGCTGGGCTCGATTCGGGTTGGGCTGTTCCTGGTCTCATTTGCTTTGATCAATCTCACTTTCAGCCTGGATACCTACTTTTTTTTGGCACAATATCGAGCGTTATGGCCCCTGATATCGACACCTTTTTTAGGGACTTGTCTCCTGGGCGGACTCTGTTACTATGAAATGAACAGGGTATCAAACCCGTGGCGGACGGATGCCCGCGGACCAATCTTGAAACATGCGTCTGAAAGTGAAAAATCATAATCAGATCGAGTGGAGAATAGAAGCATGAATTCAGAAAATGGGTTGATCAGGTGCGATGAAACCCTTGATTCGATCAGACCGGACGGTCTGCAGGTAATCCAACCCAAACGCGGTCCGCGTTTTGCTATCGATTCGGTCCTGCTCGCCTTGTATGCGAGTCACTATTCCCGCGGCCGGATCATGGAATTGGGCTGTGGCCACGGCATCATTTCCCTCTGGTTGGCCCGAGCTGCCCGGACCGGGCATGTGACCGGCATCGATCTCAACGCCATCGCGATTGATCAGGCCCGGCGGAGCGCTGATTTGAATCGGGTATCGGCAATGGTGACCTTTCAAACCGTGAATGTAGCTGAAATATCACAATATTTTCCAGCGGAATCATTCGATACGGTGGTGATCAATCCGCCCTTTCGTGTCCCCGGGACTGGTAAGGTGAGCCCGGTCCCAGAGCGAGCGGAGGCCCATCATGAGTTACGCTCGGACCTCGATGCTTTTGTTCGTGCGGCCGCCTACCTACTTAAAACCGGAGGTCGTTGCGTCACTCTCCACCTGGCCGAGCGATTGGTCGAGGTCGTGTCAGCCTTCAGAAAAAAAAGGCTTGAACCTAAACGCTTTCGGTTGATCCACGCCTTTTCCCGATCTCCCGCGAAACAGTTCCTGTTTGTTTCGATCAAAGGGGCCCGCCCGGGTGCTATCATCGAAAAACCGCTGATTATCTATCGTCGCAAAGGTGTCTATACCGCGGAACTCATAAAGAATATCAAGGCTTGATGTTTTTTTGCAGATACGGTAGTACAATACTGGTAGAACGAGAAATACAATGAAGTACTCATGTCCGTCAGGACATTTTCCGCCATTCTTCAGAGAAGGGAGGGACATTATGCCCGCTATCAAACAGTTTACCATCTCAGGGGAGAATAAAGAAGGCGCTCTGGCCGATGCCATTCGACATCTTGGTTACGGCGGTGTGAATATCCGCTCGATCATGATTTCCAATGTCGGCGAACAGGGCCAGATAAAACTGGTCGTCAACGACCCGATCAAAGCTGAGCGCATTTTCAAGGAAACCGGTGTTTCGTACGAGACCGAAGAGGTGCTGGCTGTGAAAATGCCCGATCAGCCCGGTGCTCTCCATCATGTCGCCTCGATCCTGGCCCGGAACAAAATCAATATCGACTATGTCTACCCCTTGATCGGGACCAGTCATCATGCCTCAATCGTTTTCAAAACCCATGATCTGGCCGCTACTGAAAAAATCTTGCTCGATAACGATGTCTCGACTGCCCTGGAATCAGAAATCTGACCCGAAGCAATGTATGGCCTGGGATTGTTTTCTATTCTTTTTGCTTTTTTCGTGATGATAGCAATGTCTTACGTAGTTGTCAGGAGATACTGATAACACACTCTTTCACAGAAAGGATTGAAACGCATTATGAGTAAACAGGAACCGACAATAACCGAGCTTTCAATGTCGAATACCAAAAAAGAGATGCTGGATGCATATAACGAACTGAAAGCGATCTTCGAGCAGCAAGCTAAAGGCGAATTGAAACCGGAAGTGCAAAAAGAACAGAAAAGGGAACAAGAAGCTATTTCGATAGCCGATAGTCTGGTGTCGGATAATATTGCCGGCCAGATCACCTCCTTGAAACAGGAACTCAGCTCTGTTCTCAACAGTATGACCGAAAAATTAGAAAGTGAAGCACTGAAATATAAGAAGCTAACTGAAGCTATCGAATACAAGAAAAAGGAATTCCAGGATATCTATGAGATCGAAAAATCCGCTTTCACGCTCGCTGCTCTTATCGAAACCCATAAAAAGAAAATGGCGGAGCTGGAATCGAACATGACCCGCAGGAAAAACGATCTTGAAGAGGATATAACGACGCTGAAATCTGAATGGGAAAAAGAGAAAAAAGCCCACGAGGAACAGTTGGATGAACAGGACCGCGAAGAAAAAATGGCCCGAAAGAGACGAACTGAGGAATTCGAATACGCGTTCGCCCGGAAACAGGAGCAGGAAACAAACGCGTTGACTGATCGATTGCAGCAACTTGAGAAAACAATTGCACTCAAGCAGGAGGAATTCGAGCGAACGATTGCTGAGAAGGAAAAGGAACTACTCGAACGTGAAAAGATGCTCGAAGAACGCGAAACTCATCTCGATGGGCTTCAAGCCAAGGTCGATTCATTCCCGGCCGAGCTTGAGAAGAAAATCAATCAAGCAGTCAAAGAAACGAACGAACGGCTTAAGAGGGAAGCGGAACGCAACGAGTTGGTCCTGATGAAAGAGGCCGAGGGAGATCGAAAGGTGCTGGAAACGAGAATTACCAGTCTCGAACAAACCATCAAAGATCAGGCTCGTCAGCTCGATACTCTTTCTACCCAACTGGAAAATGCCTATGGCAAAGTCCAGGATATCGCTGTCAAGACCGTTGAAGGTACTGCTCACAAACAAGCCCTGTCCAATATCGAACGCTTCATAGAGAAGAACAAAAAACAGGAATGAGTCGAGCGTTGCCATTCACTCATCTGGCAATAATGATTCTCGTTCACGAGCCCTTTGTGTGTCTCGTGAAGCATGATTCAGGAAATGTCGTGCTGCTTATGCTGCTTCATGACTTCATGTTAGGGTCCCAAGAAGAGCCTCGCACCTGTAACAAATCTTTACATATATCAGCGATCCGCATCTTTTCTGAACATGCCTTTCCCTGATCAAATCCGGTTCTTTTCATAGCTCAGACCTTATGAATACTGATTATCAGGTCGTTCCTGCCAAATGTCCTCAATGATGGCATAGAATTTGCCACTTGAAGAAGAAATCTCGAATAGGATCATTGAAGAGAATACGTAGCAAGGAGGCACGAATGACATGTATTGAGAATGAGCGAATCACGAGGAAAGGTGAAACATCTGTTTTAGTTGGTGCTCCCGGAAAAATACGACGACTGTGGGTCATGTCATTGCTTGGATTGTGTTGGTTGGGGACCGTATGTGGTCTGTTTTCTTGCTCGGGTACTGAGCAGCAGAATTCAGGGTCATATACTCTGAGCGATCCCATGGTCCAGGAGTTCTGCGTGAGCACTGTCGAGGAATTACAAGATGCACTCGATATCGCGGCCGGTAATGGATATCCTGATATTATCAAGCTTGTCCAGGGCACTTATAAGGGCAGATTTAGGTATGAGGAGACTGATGAGCCATATGGTCTGATCATCGAGGGTGGCTATGATCAGGATTGCCTCAATCAGGAGCTCGATCCGAGCAATACAATAATCGATGCTCAGCTTTATTGTCTGCCTTTGATTTTGGAATCCTTTTCCAAAGCTAATCTCACCGTGCGGGGCCTGACCTTTCAGAATGGTCATGATACCAGTGGGTATAGCGGAGGATTAAGGCTCTGGGGAGGCACGATATCCATAATTCAGTGTAGATTCGTGGACAATTACTCCGGCATTTATGCTGGCGGAATATTTATACCTAAAGGGACTTCCATATCAATAATTGATTGTTATTTCGCCAACAATACTACAGCGGCCTATGGTGGAGCTGTCCTTCTAAGCTACTGCGATGAGCTGGAAATGGTGACCTTGGCAGGTAATGTAATGATCGATAACCGGTCGGGCTTAGGAGGTCATAATCTTATGATAAATACCGTGTATTCCGAGTGTACTTATATCATTACAGGAAACACATTTCTCGAAAGTCAGGCAGAGGTAGACCCTAATGGCTATGGCAGTATTTGCTTGAAAAATAATAATGCAGATGGTCGACTGGTTTTCGACCATAATGTGATTAGCGGTCAATCAGGCGTGTACATCGATCGATTCTCGGAAGTTGTCATCAGTCATAACCTGTTCACTGATAACAGCAATACTCGGGGAGGAGGACTCTTCTGTCATTGTGGTGAATTATTTCACATGATCAACAATACCTTTTCCAGAAATTACGCCACGAATAGCGGTGGTGCAGTCTTTCTCAAATTCATGATTTACGGGGGCAGAGCGGATATATACAACAACATCTTTTGGTCGAATCAAGCTGGACAACACGGCCATGATCTTTTTCTCCAGCAGAATGACCAGGACGGGAATTCGCTGGGGATAGAGCTCAATATTGGCTATAATGATCTCGATTTCGGGCCCGAGGGAGTATTCATGACCGTCCCGTACGAGATCGATTCGACGAATATGGACCGGGTTGATCCCTGTTTCGTCGATCCGGACAGCGGCTCGAGTCCCGATTTTCATCTACAAAGCCGAGTGGGCAGTTACCATAACGGTGCCTGGTCATCAGATGCCTTGGATAGCCCCTGTATCGATGCAGGCAGTCCGGATCCGCCCTATGCTGAATATGCCAACGAGCCCAGGCCGAATGGGTCGCGGGTGAACATGGGTTGTTATGGTAATACCGATCAGGCTTCACGATCACATTCCTGAATCCAGTGTTGGTCGGATACGGTCTGAAGCCTGATCAGTCTTCGCGCGGGAGAGTAGCGATAAGTCCAGTCAGTTCCTGAGCGAAGTGCCCGAGATCGTCATGGATGACCAGGGAGGCCTGGCTGTCAAAATAGGTCGGTCGGCGATTTACAATCACAACCGGCGCATTGTTTTCTTGGACAATATCCGGGAGCGTGTTCATGGGTTGGACCGACAGTGAGGTCCCGATCACGAGCAGCAGATCACAATCGGACAGAAACTGGACCGCAGCGGCGAAATCGAAGGACATGGGTTCGCCGAAGAGTTTGACATTGAGCTTCAACAGGCCGTCACATCGGTCGCAGCGGGGGGGATTCTGGCCTGATTTGACTTTGGCTACGATCGCGGCGCAGTTTGTTTTGCTCTGACAATCAAGACAGTAACCTTCATGAACATTACCGTGCGGTTCAATCACTTTTTTCGAGCCGGCCATCTGATGCAGACCATCGATATTCTGGGTGATGATACCCCTGATCAGGCCCAGTTGTTCGAGCCTGGTCAGGAGCTGATGGGTCTGGTTCGGTTGGGCACTGCGGACCGAATCGGCCAGCGGCACGGTGATTTTATAGAATTCAGCCGGATGGCTCATGAAAAAATCGTTCGAGAAGACGCTGGGATCGATATGGTTCCACAAACCGGAATCCGGTGATCTGAAATCAGGGATTCCGCTCTGTGTGCTCACACCGGCACCGGTCAGAGCAACCGCCTTCCGGGCGTGAGACAGAAGAGAAAGGACTTGACGCATGCTACCGTTTTCACTGGCAGAAATCACTCGACAGACTCACTCTTCAACTTCCTTCCTCAATTGGTCGGCAATATTACTTTCGATGTAGCCGTTTTGTCGGGCCATGTCAACAGTCAGCATGAAAAAATGTTTCATGGCTTCGGCAAAAGGCGGTGCTGATTGGCGGATGAGCTGCAGGTGGCCCCGGACCGTTTTGAGATCGCCCCGGGCGATCGGGCCGGTCAAGGCATTGTCTACCCCGTTCTGCTCGATATTGGTCAAGGTGCTGACCAGCAGCGGCACCAGGAGAGCATGGGCCTGCTCAGAGTCAACCCCGATCTGCTCGTAGAGCTTGACTACCTGATAAAACATACTAACCGTGAAGTTCGAGAGCAGGGCCGCACCAAGGTGGTAGATCGGCTTCTGCTCGGGTTGAATTCTGAAGGCCCGGCCTTTGAGACATGAGACGATTTCGAGACCGATCGTGACTGCCTGGTCATCCCCCTCGAGCACGAAAGCCGTATCGGCTGCAGAGCATGTGTCTGCCCAGGTGATACTGCGGCAGGGATGCAGAGACAGGACTGCGGTATGCTCCGATCGCAACGGGGCCAGAATCCGGCTGGAATGATAACCCGAGGTATGCAGGTAATAACGTCGGATCGGGGTATGAGCCAGGATCGCTAAATCCGCAATGACCCGTTCAAGAGAATCGTCCGGGATGGTCAGAAAGATGAGTTGACTCTCGTTGATCAGGCCTGCCAAACTAGCATGGATCGAAATTTTCTGCAACTGCGGCAACTGTTGTTGCAGATTTCGAGCCCGTTCAGGGTCGAGATCATACAATCCCGAGATGTGGAGCTGAGCAGCGGCCAGGTTTCGGGCTAACCAGGTGCCGACCCGTCCTGTCCCGATAAATCCGATTTTCAGGGAATGCAGTTCCACTGAAGGGTCCGTTTCGAGAGCCAGACAAGGCTATTCTTTATAAAGCTCTTCGATTTCACGAGCAAAATTCTGGTCCACGACTTTCCGCTTGATTTTCAATGTCGGTGTCAACTCACCCTGTTCCTGAGTCAGTTCTCGCGGCAGTAAGCGGAACTTTTTGACCTGTTCATATCGAGGCACGTCTTTCATTAATAGCTCGATTTCCCGATGATAGAAATCCTTGATTTCAGGTTTCTCGATCAAATCGGCGTTATCGGAGAAGGAGATGCTGTTCTCCTGAGCATATTTGGTCAGAGCGGCGAAATCCGGTGCGATCAAAGCGGTCATGAATTTGCGACTGTTACCGACCATTACTGCCTGCGAAATGTACTTGTTGGATTTCAACAGATTCTCGATGGGTTGAGGGGCAACGTTTTTGCCGTTGGACATCACGATGATTTCTTTTTTCCGGTCGGTAATAAACAGCATACCTTCGGAGTCAATGTAGCCGATATCACCGGTATGACACCAGATTTTCCTATCTCTTTCTTCGAGTGTTTCCTTGGTCGCTTCTTCATTTTTGTAGTAGCCCTTCATGACATTGGGGCCAGCGGCCAGTATCTCACCATCCTCGGCTATCTTGAGCTCGACATTGGGAATCGCTAGGCCAACGCTGCCGAATTCGAATTTCTCCAAGCGGTTACAGGTAATGACCGGCGATGTCTCGGTCAAGCCGTAACCCTCGACAATGATGATGTCGGCTGAAGCGAAAAACTCTCCGAGATGCTTGGCCAGGGGCGCGCCACCCGAGACAAAGAACCGTAGCTTACCACCCGTTTTTTGCTTCAATTTCGCGAAAACCAGTTTTTTCGCTATCGCAAACTGCAGCTTCAAAAGGAATGAGATTTTCTGACCGGCCTTGTCGGCTCGGAATTTCTGACTACCGATCCGGGTGCCCCAATGAAAGATTTTCTGCCTGATCGCAGAACTGGATTCGATCGTTTCCAGAACGCGTGAATACATCTTCTCATAGAAACGCGGCACACTGATCATAACCGTGGGATGCACCTCGGTCATGTTCTCGGCTACGGTATCCACACTGGCAGCATATGCAATCGTGCCTCCCAGGATAATCATCGAATAATAACCGCCCATCCGTTCGAGAACATGACTCAGGGGCAGAAACGATAAGAGCGTATCATCGCCGGTCAACGGTATGACGGTAATAGTATCAATGACATTGGACACAAAATTCTTATGGGTCAACATGACCCCTTTGGGTGAACCGGTCGTGCCAGAAGTATAGACCAGCGAACAAATGTCGTCCTCGGCAATTTTATTCAAATTATCGGTCAAGGTCTGACCGTATTTATCTCGAGAGGTGTTACCCAGTTCGATCAGTTCAGCGAATGTCAGCACATAGTCCTTTTTCTTCTCGGCAGGAACAGTATCAAAAACGATAATTTTTTTCAGACTCGGGATTTCATCCTTGATCGAGAGCAACTTATCCAATTGCTCCTCATCAGCGGCAAAGACTATCTTGACTCCCGCATTATTCAGAATGTAGGCAATATGGGGCGCAATCAGGGTGTCGTAAATCGGAACGCTGATACCGCCCAGCCAAAGAGTGCTGAGGTCCGCCATGGCCCACTCCGGACGGTTCTTCGAGATGATCCCGGCCCGGTCCTGAAACTCGAGGCCAAGAGCCAGTAAACCCATAGCCGCAGCTTCGGTCCTTTGCCTGAACTCTTGATAGATTATGTCCTTGTACACACCTTCTGCTTTATGTCGAAGCGCGACTTTCCGGGCGCATCTCTCGACTGTTTCCAGAAAAATCTTGGGAATAATATAATCGACCATGGTCTGCCTCCTTATTTATGAATTATGGCGATGTGACTTCACTCGTCACTTTTGAAATCATCGGAAAATTGGAACCATCATGACAGAATGCTTGCACTTTGTCAATAAGTTTAATGGCAGAGGGAGTGCCATTGATACATATTCCGACTGTTGGATAAAACGTCCTTGACCGCTGTTACCTATGGTCTCGGGCCAGAACTGCAAGTGTTCTATTAAAACCGTTCCAATCAGAAAGTTGAAGGAAAGCCCAGCTATAGGCAGGTGTATTTTGACGTCTTGTTTCAATACTGATGCGATACCAATCGGAAGCGTCATTGTAGCGTCCTTCTGATTGTGCTTTCAAGCCGAAATAGTAACCCACACTACAACGGTCCTTGTCGTTTTTGACATAACGATACACATCTGATTCTTGAGTCAAACCCACGAGAAATCGGCCTAACTGGTAATAAATACTTTTACCGTCGTTCTTAAAGTAATCTCGGAGCGCTTTCAGTTGTTCAGTATTGGAAGATTTCGTTTTCAGGTAAGCAGCGGCACGGCTGAGCCAGACACACTCCTCACATGGACCCGGTGTTGGCTTCAACGGGATGAAATCCCACAGTAATTCATAACATTGTCGATCGTAAGCAACTTGACTGAGTGGCTGATACATTTTCACATCGATAACACTCCGCAACCAATCTTGAGCTTCTTTTTCGTCAGTCCAATGTTTGCGGAAGTTGTAGGCTTCCACTTTCAAGGTCAGATCCTGCATGGCATTTCTCGAACGAAGCAGTGAGATCATCTGAAAGGCAAGCTCAGGATTTCCTTCCTGATACACTCGAGTGCACACATTTGAAGTAGAGATTATCTCGAATTTGTGTAGAGCTAGCAATTCGCTAAAAGCGGCCAGACCTTGTTCAAGGGGCTTGTCTTTATAAACCTCGGCAAAGCGTGAACCTATCTCATCCCGCCAATCAAATACCTGGAGGGGATAACGATGCGAAGCGATCAAACTAGCCGCGGCTGCATTATCGCCTCGATGCCATTTCAATTGGGTCAGACTGGCCAGAATAATGACAGACGAGGGATAGCGTTCATATATTCGATGAAACATTGCCTCCGCTTCGTCTGTGCGTCCTATCTTAGCCAGTATTAAAGCATAGCGTTGCATTGCTCCGAGTTGACACGAATCCACAACCGGCTTTACTGCTTCGAGACCCTGTTCATATTGCCCCTCCAACATGAACATCCGAGCCAGAGCGGTCCGGGCATAGATATAAGGGAAACCCCGTTCGTCTCTATTATAATGAAGCCACTTGTTGATACAATCCCGGGCAGTCTGGTACTCACCTTTTTTTTCGAGGTAGTTACTATACTGGGACCATAGATTCCAATCCACATGGTCCTGCTCAAGAAGCTTACGGTATTCCTGCTTGACATCGGATTCTGAAAGGGCTTCGAGTTTATCCAAGTAGTCGATCACATCCGCTTTATAAACCAATTCAAGGTCTTGATCGGACAAGAGCGTTCGTAAAGCAGCACTATCCTCATTGAGAAAAGCGAATAGCGGACGTATCTGTTGATATTTTGATACATCAATCTGACATAAGCTTGTGAATGCTTTTTCAGCAAGATTGAGGTCCATTATATACCACTTTGCTAACCGGGCTAGATAGACCCGGTGATGTGGCCGGCTATCCAGATTTCGAGCGAAGAGTTGGGCTCCCTGAAGCAATTGAGGATCGCCCATGGCTACTACTTCTTCAAGCTCTTTAAATGACCGCCACATGAGTGGCACACCGATTGACGGTATTACATTAAAATCACCCAGCAGGAGCCTGGGATCAGCATTGCCTCCCGCAAATTCTGCCAAATGCTTATACCAGGTTTGGAAAGCACGTGCTGTCCCCTGATCTGAGTTTCCAAGTTCCCGGGCATATTCCTGTGCTGCTTGAACCGAAGCCAATCTGTCCAGGTAGTGCATCCCCGAGAGGTATACAGCGGAATAGAAATAGGACCGGTACCAGGCACTATGCGCTTTGGCGGAAAAGAACAGGCCTGTTTGTGTCTGTTCAATAATAGCCAGCTCCTTTTCTAAAGCGTCAAAAGTAATGTGATCATCTATACCTGCTTTATCGAGAATAAGATTTTTGAACTCGCCTATAGTCTCGCCCACAATACTACCTTTTAAAAGTCCAAAGAATTGCTCGTTGATATCAGGCAATCCGGATTTTCGCTTCAGAGATAACATGACGAGCTCAGGCAAAATCCGGGCCGACTCCGTACTGGCTGAAAAATGTCCAGATAGGGTCATGGTTTTTATCAAGGGTAAAGAAGCTCCATCATCGGGAAAGGATTTCTCAAGCCAATATTTCCATAGATCGATATCTTTTTTCATAGCTAAACGATTTAACCATAAATAACGTGCTTCTTGGGTTGATGATTTTCCTGTCATGATGTCGAACAGCTTTGTATCGTCCCGGGTAATAAACAGACGAAAGGGATCATTTTCTGTTAAATACTGAGCACATGCGTGAGCATGAACGGTATAATCCAGGGTCCAGGCTAATATACATTCTTCACGGTTCAGATCGGACTCGGTGAGTGATTTGCATAGGGTTAGCAGAGCCAGGGCTTGACCGGCCAGATCATCGCCAACTTCAGTCAGGTCCATCGCCTGAAAATGCAGGAGTATGAGTAGGCGGGTCGCTTCAAGAAGCAACTCTTGCTGATGCTTTCCAGCTTGCCATTCCCTATCGATCATCTGTAAAGCTTCAATCAATTCACTGGCAAGATACTTTTCTCGAAACTCAGCAATTTCTGCTTGTATGCTCGAATCATCTGCCGAAGTGAAAGATAATGGATATCGCTCAAGAAGTTGCCGAGACCAATTCAACAGGACCCGAGCTAATTCCGGATAATCAGATGTTTCTGAAACTCTCCCGACCTGAAGATCATTATACGATAAAATCCACATATCATCTTTAAAGGTGCATTCCACCGTAACCATCTTGTCATCGCTCAGGAATGCATGAATTGCTGCGACAGCGGTCAGAAATCTGCGATCGGGTTTCAAGCGATATGTTGATCGAAGGTGCTCGCGCATTGTTTCGGCAGGAACATCATTCACAGTGAGTAATTGTTCCGGCTGCAGAGTAGTTGACGACCGCGGGTCTCTGTGCTTGCTTGCGTGCAACTGATCAGGGGGCTTTTCACAACCGCTGATTGTAAGAATCAAGAAACTGAAAAATACCAAAGATCGAATAATGCTCATGATGCTTTCCCTCATTCCTTCAAGTTCCTTTTTCCACATCACCCATTGGCATACTATCGTTCGTATAACGACAGTTACTTGATGTTGAATTACTTGAGTTCTTAGGTGGGTATTGTAGCCGGATGGGCTGGTCTTGGCAAGGAAAAAAACGAAAGTTATTTCTGGACTGTCCCGAGAACAAGAACAAGGAAGAACAAGGAAGAACAAGGGACATTCGAATATGATCGTCTCCCACGTGAATATGGAACAACAAACCATATAATTGTAGAATGGAACACGTTTTCTTTTGTTCATCCGCGACAGACATACTTGTTCGTGAGAAAGAAGGATAGGGACATTAAGATAAAGCATACTAATGAATTTTTGGTGGTTTTGGGTAGATAAAGACGAAGCTTGATCAAAAAATAGAAAAATATTCCCGAAAACTCCTCTCAATCGAGAAACCGATCAGTTACTGAGGACACACGTGTACCTTGTACTCGAATACGAATAAAGAATAATTTTCCCTAATTCTTGTGCTTGGGTGAACAGAGAGCCGTGATGACGACTTTCATGTTGACCGGGATAATAAGAAAGTGTCAGGTCAACTTCCGGATGGAATAGATATCCAGGAGACCTCCCGGCACAGCCGCCCGACAGGACTGGATCGGTTTGCCCTCTCGCTCCTTCTTGGTCTGAAAATACGACCGGAATTCACTGAATCGCTGCTGACAGAATTCCTTGCCACCCAGAAAAACT
>JAFGSJ010000095.1 GCA_016934675.1 bacterium
CAGCAGCGATTCAGTGAATTCCGGTCGTATTTTCAGACCAAGAAGGAGCGAGAGGGCAAGCCGATCCAGTCCTGTCGGGCGGCAGTGCCGGGAGGTCTCCTGGATATCTATTCCATCCGGAAGTTGACCTGAGTCATTCTTTTCTTTTCCGGTCATCCTGAAAATCGTTATCTCGGCTATCTGTTCAAACAATAATTATTGAAGGAAAATTAATCTTTATTCGAGTACAAGGTACACGTGTGTTCTCAGTAGCTGATCTGTCTCTCGATTGAGAGGAGTTTTCAAGGATATTTTTCCATTTTTTTGATCAAGCTTCGTCTATATCTTACCTAAAACCACCAAAAATTCATTAGTGTGCTTTATCTTAATGTCCCTATCTCATATCTCTCACGAACAAGTATGCCTGTCATGGATGAAATAACAAAATAAAACGTGTTTTTGCAACAATGATATGGTTTGTTGTTCCATGTTTACATGGGCACTTCATCGTTCAACTACAAAAGCCAACTGAGACAAGCATATTCGAATGTCCCAGAAAAGCATATTCGAATGTCCCACTCTCCACTCTACACACTACACTACACACCCCACTCTCCACATACCACATAACATAATTTCCTCTGACTGTCCCCTCCCTCCTCCCTCTCATCCTTCTCCTTCTCTCTCCTTCTCCCTTCTTCTCCCTTCTCTTGTTGACTTCTCTTGTTGACTGTCCCTCTTTACCATATATTGCCAGTTTTTGATTATCATGATATGAGGGTGGAGAATATGCGAGGAGGAGAGTAGGAGAGTAGAGAGTAGGAATAGGAAAGGGAAAATGGGATGAACAGGGATTCAGTCGCGATAATAGGAGCGGGGATTGGTGGGTTGGTAGTGGGTGCATATTGTGCTCAACGTGGTTTTCGCGTTGAAGTATTCGAACAGAGTCAGCAAGCGGGGGGGTGTTGTCAGAGTTTCACGCGGAAAGAACATCGGTTCGATGCTGCAGCCAGTATATTCATCGGTCTTGGGGACAGAGGATATAATCCTCTATATCAAATGTACAAGGAGTTCAGCCATGGACCGAAATCCATCGAGTTGGAGCCAAGTTTCAAGATTATGAAGAATGGGAGTGTTATCCGGGTCCATGGCGACTTTGACCATTATCTGCGTGATCTCGAAGAGCATATTCCATGTGCTTCGGGGCAGATGAGGGCATATTACAAACGGATAGGTAAGATCAGGAAAGCTATCGATCGGCTTCCCTTTCACCGTCCTTTTCGTTTTTCTGCTCAGCTTGGTTGGTTTCTTAAAAATTTCTGGACCATCCCACTTTTTATAGTCAATGATAATCGTTCTATTTTCGATGTTCTGAAAAGAAGTGTCACAAGTTCAGTGCTCAGATCGGTAATTGAAGCCCAACTTCAAGTATTTGCAATGGATAATATCCGTGATTGTCCGGCCATTTTGGGAGCACTTCTTTTTACTGAGCTACACCGGGGTGGTATTTATTATCCTCAGGGCGGATCGGGTGAACTCACCAGAAGCCTCGTCAAGACAATTAATGCTCATGGAGGAATGATTCACTATACTGCGACGGTGACTGAAATTATCGTTAGGAATGGTTCAGTTCGAGGTCTGAAACTAGCTGATGGCAATTCTATTGACACGAGTCTGGTGGTTTCGAATGCCAGTGCCTGGTCGACTTTCGGTAAACTGGTCGATAAACAGCATGTGCCTGATAAATTATTGAATCGAGTACACAATTTAAAACCGACATCATCTGTTTTCATTATCTATCTCTCGATGGAAAGGCAATTCACAGAAGGGGGATTTGATGTCCACAATATTTGGTCAGCAGGTGATGGTCTACCAGCGATGATGTTGTCCATCCCTTCGTTGATCGATAACGGTGCAGCACCCATAGGCAAGCACGCTGGTATGTTATATACCGAAGCCCAGTATAGTAATTGGAAGAGTAAATCTGATTATCAGGAACGCAAACGAATTGAAACAGAAAGAATATTAGGAATGATCGAGAAACGAGTGCCCGGTTTCCGTGCTTCGACCGAAGTCCTTGCCACCTCTACACCAATATCAATAGAACGGCATACTGGTCGTGACTTCGGATCGATCGGCGGCCCCAAGTCAAATCTTGAACAATGGCAGGCTCGCAACCTGCCAAACCGAACCCCAATCAAAGGTCTGTTTTTGGCTGGAGACTCGACCTTTCCCGGAGCAGGTGTTGTAGCCGTGACCGTGTCAGGAATGATGACGGCTGACGAAATATTAGCCATGAGTTGATAAAAATAATTTAGAATTTTCGTGAGTCTATCATTGATGCTCAGTATGTATCAGAACCTGTCCAATCAGAATGATCCGGGAGCACTAATTCTGATCCCATCCTGATGAATTCATGAATCTAAAAAACAAGGATCAAAACAGCAAGGCATGCACCCAGAAAAAAGGATAGAAAGAGCGCTACCTGGTTGGGATAATTCATCCGGATGGAGTATGTCCCGGGCATAGGTGCTTTAAAGGCCAGTTGGCCATTCATTTCGATCGGGTCCAATTGCATTTGTTTAGAGGCCAGTCGCCAATATGGACAGAAGTTTTGATCGAGTACGATCTTTGAGTCACCGGTTACACGGTTCAGAGTGATATCAAGAAATAAAGGGCCGTATCTGGTCAAGGTAGCATTCCCCGACCCAAGGACCTGGAGGTCTCTCGTCTGATCGCGATCCTGCACCCGAAAAACAGTCAAATTTTGATATTCTCCCTTTTTTTCAAAATGCCGGGGATGTTCGATGAAAAAATGCGTGGCACATTGACTCCAGGTGACGATTGTGGCTACATTCCATTTTTGACAATGATTGTACATATCAGTATCAGTAAACTGAGTAATCGGTTTACCGTAAAAAGTGCCAGAGGTTATGGTGTTGAACCGGAAACGCGAATAATGATAGGCGTCAGCACCGGGATTCGAGAGAAATTCTCGACCTGTCAGCAACTGGAGATAACCCAGGTAGTGGGGAAGGGTGGCTTGTTCACTTCTTTGGTCAGTGCTTGAAGCATTCCAGCGGGCTGCATTTTCAGCCAAGACCCGGCCTGGTCCTGAATCCTGGATGAGCTCGATCAAGGGTTGAAAAGAGGAGATCGGTCTCTGGGTAATCCGTTGCGGAAAAGGCAGATAAGCCAGAAACATAAACAGAAGCGTGACCAGGGCCACCAGCCATAGTTTCACGAACCGGGACTGTTTTATAAAATACCCGATCAAAACACATGCAAGCGTTCCGGTGACGTAATCACTGCGACTGATGGCGAATCCAATTATCTCAGTCGTTTTGAAGGGGAGCATCATAAAAAAGAACCAGGCCATGCCCAGCCAGAATTTCAATGCTTGAGAATAGTCACGACTGAAGGTTAGCGGTATCAGAAAAAGCAGCAGCAGGCCATGTGTGCCCCACTCGGACCAGAAATAGGGTTGAACTAGCATCATAGAAAATTGCTTAAGACTGAACATTACACCTTCCTCGGCAATTTTGCTCGAAGTAATGGCCAGATTATGAAGTTGCCAATGCATGATCAGATAGGGTGTGATCGCCAGGCCAATAATCGGAAAAAGCAAAAATCTTCGTTTTTTTAAAGGATCGTAAGATAGACTGATCAAAAAATCTCCAGCCATGAAGAGCATGGTGAAGAGGAAGAAACTGGTATGAATATGCATAGCCAGGACAGCTCCTAACAAAGTCACGAGTAACCAGCTTTTTTTCTTTTGAGTGGAAGCCAGTTTGAAAGTGGCGGTACATATGAAGAAAAACAATTGGCCATAAAGAGCGGTGACCATGCCGTTTAAATACGATCTGAGATTCATTTGCAGAAATATCAGGAAGATACTGGTGAACAGCCAAGCACAGCGTCGATTTTGGTTATATGCTGTCACCCAGATCAAGAAAGCCCAGGGCAAACAGAATAAGGCTAAGTAAACAAGCAGATGAAAAGCAACCGGCCCATCAAACACGAGCATGAGTGGCAACATCAGAAATGACAGGTCCTTACTGAAATCCAGAAAGGAGGGATAGCCTCCCAGAAAATTGTGCTCCCAGCCAAAGAGAACTCCGGCTTTCAGATTGGCTGCATTGCGCATGCTGACATAATACTGATAGGGAAAATCACCATGGTAAATGAGTTGATCGAGTTTCAAGGGTGATAACATGTAAAAAACCAGACATATGAAACAGATATAGAGGATGCAGGTCGACATGGGATGGGTGATCAATACCCAGAATCGATCTGATTGTGTCGTTGTGTTTTCAGAGTGGCTGGTCCATCTTTTTTTGGTTCTGACCAGCTCCCAGAGCAAAACGATAATACTTGTCACACAGACAATTCTCCACACCAGGAATATAAGGGGTTCAGCATGAGGCAAGTGCTCATACAATAAGGCTGCGAGCTGACCTGATGACGGAAGTGACACGGCCAGGTTGAGCACGATTAGAGCAGTAAAGATGATAATCGAGATCACCGTTTTTCTTCTCTCGAGGCAGTTGTTATCCTGGACAGATTGTCTACCATGTCATGGAGTTTCAACGATTACCTTTATTGAATCTGACCATCGTAGGTCTTGATCGTGTACTTGTAACCTTGTTCGGTTAAAAACAATTGACGATGAGTTGAAAAGTCCTGGTCACGTGAATTTTTTGTCACCAGGGTGTAGAAAATGGCGCCTTTGCCGCTATCCTTTGGTCGGAGAATGCGTCCCAGACGTTGGGCTTCCTCCTGACGGGAACCGAATGTCCCGGAAATCTGAATGGCCACATTGGCATCGGGAAGATCTATGGCAAAATTCGCCACTTTGGATACGACCAGAACCGGTATTTCACCCCGCCGGAACTTGTCATACAAGATATCACGGTCGCTGTTATTGACTTGCCCGGTGATAAGCGGAGCATTAACCATTTTGGCAACTTTACGTAATTGATTCAGATAATGCCCGATGATCAGGACACGATCTCCCTGATGTCGGGCCAGCAGTTGAGTAATAACTTCCATTTTTTCCGGATTTTCAGCAGCCAAGCGATATTTTCGCCGGATTGGCAGGGTCGCATATTCGTAGCGTTGCTCATCGGGCAGAGCACAGCGGATTTCGATGCACTCGGCCTGAGCAATCCAACCGCGTCGTTCGAGGTCTTTCCAGGGAATGTCATATTTTTTTGGTCCGATCAGACTGAAAACGTCGCTCTCGAGACCGTCCTCCCTGACCAGGGTCGCAGTCAAACCCAATCTCCGTCTGGCTTGAATCTCGGAGGTGATCCGGAAAACAGGAGCAGGCAGGAGATGGACCTCATCATAGATGATCAACCCCCAATTCCGTTCGGTAAATATCTTGAAATGAGGAAATTCATCTTCTTTACGCCGACGATAGGTTACCATTTGATAGGTTGATATAGTTACCGGTGCAAACTCTTTGCACTCGCCGGTATATTCACCGATATCATCTTCCGTCAAAAATGTTTTATCCAATATTTCTTGGTGCCACTGGTGTACGGCCGTAATGTTCGTGACTAGGATCAGAGTATGACAGTTCAGCCGGGACATGGCGCCGAGACCGATCATGGTCTTGCCCGCACCACACGGTAAAACGATGATGCCACTGCCACCCCGCTCGGAACCACCGGCATAAAAAATATCAGTCGCTTCCTGTTGATAATTTCGCAAGCCAAATTCATTCTGAGACAAGGTCATTTGCCGTAACCTGACTTCAAGCGGATCGCCTTCGAGATAACCCGCCAGGTCCTCGACCGGGTAACCCAGTTTGATCAGGGCTTGTTTGAGCCGACCCCGATAAAAATCCTGGAACTCGATCTCCAGAGGACTCAACCTCTCTGAAAGGAATTTTTCGATACCACGCACATTCCAGATTTCTTCCATGATGAAGCGATCATCGCTCTCGAGGACGAGATAGCCTTTCTTTTCGCCATGCTTCACCAGGCGAAGCTTGCCATAACGACTCATCATATCGTTGATGAAAAAAATGATATTCTGAGGCAGACTATACCGCGAATGCTCTTCTAAAAAAGCAACGATCTGAGCAGTCGTAATCAGAGAGGAAGCAGCATTCCACAAAGAAATCGGAGTAATACGATACGTGTGAACAAACTCGGGACTCTTTTCCAACTCGGTGAAAGTCAATAATTTGTCTCGGACTACCGTATACAGAGGATGATTGACCTCGACCAGTATGGTCTGGTCTGACTGCACAATCAAAGGCTTGCCTGCTCCTTCCATCTCAATCCGCCTCACTTTCCTTGCTGAACCTAGAGTTGTCGAACCTGTCTGCAGGTGAAAGCGGAGTATATCAGATATGAGAAAAGCGGGCAAGAAAATAATTCGTCAGTTCCTGATCAGTTCATAGCAAGCATTTGCTGATCTTTACATATCCTCAAATGATGTCCAGGATTTTAAAGCAGTTCGGCAGTCCAATACTGATAATCAATGGTGAGCCGGATGTGACGTTCCCAATGGATCAGGTCGGGCCGGTCCTCACAGCAATCGCCCGGTCCGCTGTAATCCATGGTTACAATGATATCGATCTGCCCCTGATCACCTGTCCAATGAACACAAGTACCACTGTCATTCTGATCTTCATCAAACCAGACCGTGCCTTGGGTACAACTTGCGTGAAAGTTAAAAGGGATGCCGGTCAAGGGATAAAAACCCGTACCATCGTACCCGAAAGGATGCACCCAAAAACAGAAGGTGTTCCCCAAACCTGAATAATCGGAAAAACCTAGATCAATATGGACCGGATAGAGATACAATTCAGCAAATGCAAAGATATCCTCAATTGCAATATCGTTTTGCACCAGATTAACCCGGATGACATTCGAGAGTATTTGATTATAATCATACCATTCCTGATCTTCAGCCAATCTGAAGGAAGGTATCCAATCCGTTTCGATTACACCGGTCGTCGTAGACAGTCGTGGATTGCAACCATCGACGAAACAGCCTGACTCTGAGCTAAAGTCAAGACTGAAATCAGTAGCAGGCACTCCGGAACAGTTTAACCAGGCCTTGATATGTACCGGCGAATATGTTCCGGCTGAAGCATTATTTTCAGCCTGAATCTCGATCTTGATTTCCGGGGAATCCCCATAATAGTTAATCTGAAGATAGGCCAAGCGACCAATTGTATATGCAGTGACACAACCTCCTCCAGGAAAACAACCAGCCTGCAAAACCGTTCGGGCTAACCCCTGGTTATCAGTGGTGGCTGAAGTCGGCGTCAATGTCCCGAGATCTGTGCTAAATTCGATACGAACTAAACTATACGGATTCCCATGCTGATCGGTGACCTTGGCCTCCAGTTCCAAAGTCGAGCTGTTATCAGCCGGTAACGAATACTCGCCATTGACCGAATAAAACTCGATAATGATCTCGATAGGTGGATGAGGAGGAGGAAAATATTCATCGTCGTCATCGTCTTCAGAACATGCCCAGAATTGAGCGGTGATAAAAACTGCGCTGATACCTATCAGCAGAGTGAAAAGAATACCATACTTTTTCATGGTCCACCTCCAACAGAAAATTGCGACTAATTTCAATATAAGCAATTTTTGTGCCATCGGAGTAATTCGATCGTAATAATTCTGGATCTATTTATAATAAAAGGTTTATGGAGATATTTCTTAAAGAGGTACTTTATCGTGAGTTGGTTAGTGGTTGGGTCAGGATTTGATCAATTATGGCCGAGAGTGCTGTAAAATAGCCATTTCAGCGATTCGTAAGTGGGTCAAAAGTTGACCCAGGTCTAACTCATTAAAGAGAAAGGTGTTGATCTAAAAATAGCTATCAGGAAGGGACGAAGTGGGTCAATAATTGACCCGGTGTGAAAGAGGTCATTGTAGCAGGGAAAGTTATTTATGGTTTTGCTTGTTTTAGAGCGATGACTCTGTTTCGGCCCTGGTTTTTAGCCAGGTAGAGGGCGTTGTCGGCTTGTTCGATCAGGACAGAGGTAGGCAGGGCGATCAGAGGAATCAGGGCGGCGACACCCAGACTGATGGTCACATAATCATGGATCGAAGAATTTTCATTGGGGATGTGCAGTCGTTCGACTTTAGCCCGAAGTTTTTGAGCGAGGTTTGTGGCGCCCGAAAGATCGGTATTGAACAGGATGATCACAAATTCCTCACCACCATATCGGGCGACCAGGTCGCCTGGCCGGTTGATTTCGGTTGCGATGCAGTGTGTGACCTGTTTGAGGCATTCATCGCCGCTTTGATGACCGTAGGTGTCATTGTAAAGTTTGAAGAAATCGATATCGATCATGATGACGGACAGGGGGGTTTTCAAGCGGACCGAGCGGCGCCATTCCTCATCGTAACGTTCTTCAAAACGGCGGCGGTTGGCGATTCCGGTCAGAGCATCCGAGCGGGACAGTTTTTCAAGCAGGTCTGATTTTTCTTTGAGTTCCTGGGCTCGATCGTTCAATTTTTTTGTTTGTTCGCTGACGAGTCGTTCAAGTTCGATCTGGCGTTTCTGAATGGTGCTGATATGGCGTCGGTAAGCCAGAAAGGTTCCGGCGAGCAGGAGGCATAGACACAGGAAATAGAAGGTATAGGTTTGATAGAAGTAAGGGGCCAGATAGAATTGGACGGATGCTCCGGTTTCATTCCAGACACCATCGCTATTCCGGGCTGTGACTGCGAAGCGATAGTGACCAGGGGGGATATTTGTGTAATAAGCGTCACGTCGGACACCGGCTTCGACCCAGTTTCGATCGAAGCCTTCGAGCATATATCGGTAGGTGACCTGTTCAGGAGCATAGAAACTGAGTCCGGCATAGTGAAATTCAAATTTTTCGGTTCCGGGTGGAAGTGAGAAATTCTTCGGTGATGAGAAGACAATATCGTCGGCGTAGACGGTTTCGATAATGACCAGGGGTGGTTCGGGGTTGCGCCTGATATGGGCTGGATCGATCATAGCCACACCTTTCAAGGTGGGGAACCAGAGTCTGCCATCGCGAGATTTCCAGCCCGCTGGCTGAACGCCACCGTTGCATTCACAACTTTTCATGCCGTCCATAGTGCCGTAGGTGACGGGCGCGAGAGTCGGGCTATGCTCCGGGAAATAATCCAACAGGTCCTGTTTCGGTATAGAATAGATACCCTTATTGCAACTGATCCACAGAGAACCTTGGTCATCTTCGAGTATTTGAAAAATCACATCGTCGAAGAGTCCGTCCCGAGTCGTCATCGTTTTGAAAATTCCATCCTTGTAAAGACAGAGGCCGTCTCCGAATGTTCCAATCCAGAGCACATTCAGATTATCGATATAGAGAGACATAATGATCTGTCCGGCCAAACCGTCTTCAACGGAATAATTCTGCCAGACACCTTGGCTGAAACGATCCAGACCGTTTCCGTCTGTCCCGACCCAGATCACACCGTCTTTGTCCTCGACCACAGAGGTAATGATTGTGCTCAACACACCATCCGTATTATGATGATTGAGATAATGTCCATCTTTGTAACTGATCAGGCCTTGCCCTTCGGTCCCGAACCACATCGTCCCGTTTCGGTCCTGATAAATTACCATGACTGGTACGTCAGTCAGATATGCGGGTTGGTTTAGTCGACTGATGGTAAGAGCCCGTAAAATGCTGAAACCGCTGCTCGTACCGATCCAGATCACGTCATCGCGGTCGGAGTAGACTGAAAAGACCCTGTTATCATTCAGGCCATCTTCGGTTGTATAGACTTCGATTCCTTCTTGAGAAAGGCAATTCAGCCCGCCGCCCGAGGTCCCGATCCAGATGAGGCCCTTTCCGTCCTCACAGATTGAGAAGACATCGTTATTTGATAAACCGGACATTTCGGTATAGGTCGTGAATTTGCCGTCTTTCAAACGACAGAGGCCACCGCCTGAAGTCCCGATCCAGAGATTTCCCTCATGATCTTCACACATACTGAGTACGAGATCGTAGGGGAAGCCTTGTTTTTTACTGAAGCTCTCGATTTTATCACCAATCAGACGGTTGAGACCTCTAAAGGTTCCGACCCACAAGTTGCCCTCACGGTCCTGAATGATTGAGGTCACGACCTTATCAAGGATGCCATCGTTTTGAGTATAGAACTGCCAGGTTCCTGAATGGTATCGTCCGAGTCCCGCACCGGCGGTCCCGATCCACAGAGTGTCGGTTTGATCAAAAAAGAGAGAACGCACTGAATAATCCGTTGTTCCGTGTTGATTCGGAATGGCTTGGTACGTGCCGTGGACGATAGGTCCCATACCCATTCGTGCGGTCCCGATCCAGATTTGGCCCTGATTATCCTCGTTGATTGCTTGGACCGAATAGGCTTTTGAATAATCGGTTTCCGGATCGGTCAAGGATATGTTTGTGAAGACATTATCGGCAAGCACAAGCAAACCCCGGTTGGAAGTCCCAATCCAGAGTGTTCCCTGACTATCTTCAAAGAAACAATTGATCTCAGCATCATCCAGAGCATGAGGTACTTGGACCTGAGAAAAAATACCCTGTTCCATTTTTATCAGACCGTCCTTGGTTCCGAGCCATAAAACCCCGGATCGGGTCTGGTAAAGATCGTTAATATAGTTATCGGTGATAGCCGGAGTTGTTTTCTTGTCGTAAACAGTGAAGCGGATACCGTCAAAACGAGCCAGGCCTTCTTCGGTAGCAACCCAAATATAACCATCCCGGGTTTGGATAACCTCGATCACTGAATTTTGAGGCAGACCACGTTCAGTGTTCCAGATATCAAAGTTATACTGACTGATAGACTTGACCGGATCGAGTGCCCAACAAACCATAGAGCACACCACCAGAAACATGGCCGTCGTCATAATTGAAGAATACAGTAATCGCTTCATGTGTCTTTCCGAACCTTGAAATGAATCTTGAAATGAATCTTAAAAGCAGGACCATCCAGATTCCTTGAAGTTTTCGATAGTGTATTCATAGCAGAACACAAATAAAAATGAAAGCCTGGATGTTTCCGGGACAGTCAACTCTCATCATCATCTCAAATTCTGGGACAGTCAATTATCGATCAAATTCTCTCTCAAATTTGCAGGTTATGTTTAAAAAACTACGTATTAGAGATTAGATTGGATGATATTGCATTTTGCATAAGTTGTTCTAGTGTTTTTTATGACGGTAAGAATGATACATAGACATTGGTAAGAGAGAACAACCGGACAATGATCGGATCGATGGTCCGGATCATGGGACAGGTTGAGTCGGTATATCGTCGCAATGATGAACCGGCTAGGTTGGGTTGTATTGAATTCTCTAAGATGATGAACCTACTTCCAGGAAATCATTTGAAAGGGGAAATCTTTGCGAGAGTTAATGGAGAAAGTGGTCCAAGCTTTACGGGACTATAGAATTGAATATGGTGATATTCGGATCGGTTTTTATCGAGACCAGCAGGTTTCTGTCAGAAACAAGGTCCCGATTGATTTGACCGATTCAGAGAGTGTTGGTTTCGGGATTCGAGCTTTTTGTGATGGATATTGGGGATTTTACAGTAATGTTGCTTTAGATTTCGAGTCCATGATCAAGGGAGTCAAGACTGCGGTCGAGATAGCCCGGGCTGGAGCACAACAAAACAGTCAGAAATTGAGATTGGCACCGGTCGAGGCGTATGAAGCGACCTGGCAGGTCCCTTTTCGGATCGATCCATTTCAAGTTCCGATGGAGCAGAAGGTTGGATTATTGATGCAAATTAATGCAGAGATGTTGCTGGTTCCGACGGTGAAACAGGCAGTATCGGCCATGCATTTCAGTCGTGAACATAAGTTATTTTGTTCGACAGTGGGTACTTTTACAGACCAGCTTTTGATGCGTGCGAACTGCGAATATACGGCCAGCGCGGTCAATGAAAAAGGTTTCGAGACCAGAACTTATCAGGATATGCCCCGGAACATGGGCTTCGAGCACATTGATGACAAGCTGCTTTTGTCGCAAGCCAGGATGATAGCCGAACAGGCTGTTGAAAAGTTGAACGCCCCGATCTGTCCCGAGATGGAAGCGGACCTTGTTCTGTTACCGAGTCATACCGCATTGGTCATTCACGAAACCATCGGTCATGCTACGGAACTTGATCGGGTCCTCGGTTGGGAGGCCGATTTTGCTGGGACCAGTTTTGCTACAGTCGATCAACTCGGCTCGCTGCAATATGGTTCCGCGTTGTTTAATGTGGTCGGTGATCGTACTCTGGTGCATGGCCGTTCTTCTGTTGCCTTTGATGACGACGGTGTGCCTACCGGGCGTTGGCATCTCATCCGGAACGGCGTACTCGAATCGTATGCCACCACGCGTGATACGGCTGATTTCATCGGGGATGAGCACAGTCGGGCCTGTAGTTACGCGGACTCCTGGAACAGTTTACCAATTTTACGCATGCCCAATGTTTCGATCGAACCGGGAGCTGATGGTTCGCCCAGCCTCGAGGATATCATTGCATCGACTGATCATGGCATTCTGGTCGAGGGTCGCGGTAGTTTCAGCATTGACCATCAACGGATCAACTTCCAATTCGGCGGTGATTATTGCCGATTGATCAAAGCAGGTGTCCCTGGTCAGGTTATCAGGCGGATGACCTATCAATCTCATAATCCGGAGTTCTGGAACTCAGTTGATGCCATTGCACCGGAAGCGGAATGGCAAGCCTTCGGCGTAGTCAATTGCGGAAAAGGTCAACCTACTCAAAGGGCCCAGTTGACACATGGCAGTGCGCCACTTCGTTTAAGAAATATAAAGATCGGGAGGGCACGGGTATGACTATCAATCACGAACAAGCTCAGAACGCTGTCCGTTTTGCGGTCCGTCAGGCGCTTGAAGCGGGCGCAGATGAAGCGGCGGCCAGTCTTGAATACAGTAATCACCTGTTTACCCGTTTTGCCCGCAATCACATCATTCAAAACATGGAGCGGAACTCAGTTACTTTGCATTTAGCTGTGTCCCTGGGTAAGAAGGAATGTGTTCTGGCTATTTCAGGTTATGAGCCTGATTCAATCATTAATTTGGTCCGGCGTTGTGTCGAGAATTCCCGATTTTTTTACGAGAACGAAGAACATCTTGCTCCTGTCTCGATCACACAGCATCGTTCTGTCAACGCTTTGGACGAGAGCATTCTGGCTATGACGCCAATTGAATTGGCTGAAAACGTCGCCCGGGTTTGTAGATCGGTGAAAAAGCAGGATTTAAATGCGTACGGAACGCATTGGAAATTCCATGGGATGCGGGCTATTGCCAACTCCGCCGATACTGAGGCTTTGTATGATTGGAGTAAAGCCGGTTGGAGTCTGACTGTCAAAACCGCTGACGGACGTGGCAGCGGCAGGGAAGAGCAGGAATCCTTTTTTCTGAAAGACATGGACCCTGATCGTATGGTCACAGATGCAGTGGACACCGCGCTCAGGTCAAAGGACCCGATCGAACTCCCACCTGGTGATTATACGGTCATTCTCTCTCCGCAAGCGGGCGCAGCCTACCTGGCCCAGATTCTGTTCGCCTTTGATGCCCGCATGATCACTGAGGGTCGCAGTGTTTTCGCTCATCTGAACAATGGCGACAACACCGCGCTTATGGATAAACAGCTTTTTTCATCACAACTTCAGATTATAAGTGTGACCGATGACCCTCATTATCCGGTCGCACCGTTTAATCCGGCATTCAGTTTCGATTTTATGGGTGGTCAGAGCCAGGCGGCCCGTATGTTCAGTAACGGTTTGCCAACCGAGAACAGGGTCTTTGTAGATCGGGGCCGACTCGAAAACCTGTTCTATTCACATTATTGGGCCTTTAAAAACAATGTCCAACCTATCGGTCATCCCAGCTTGATTTCATTCAAATCACTGGAACCGGAACAGTCGGTCAGTGAAATGATCGCTTCCACCGAACGCGGTATCTTCATCAATTCGCTCTGGTACATCAGATTGGTCGATGCGAACAACCTGTTGCTGACTGGTTTGACCCGCGACGGCACGTTTCTGATCGAGAATGGGACTATCACCAGACCGGTCAAAAACTTCCGCTTCAATGAAAGTCCCTTTATCTCACTCGGGAAAATCCAGGCCATGAGCGAACCGCAACTGCGCAATCTCTGGATGCAGATGGTCCTGATGCCCGCAATGAAGATCTCGGATTTCACCTTTTCCAGTATCTCGGAAGCCATCTGAACCCAGAGTGAATTTGAACTGTTCTGGTTGTGGATTCCGGTTGTGTTGCTCTTTGACTGTCCCCGAATTGTCCCGGAATTGAGGTTGACAGGTTTCGAGTGTGTTCTTATAATGAGGTGCTGAAATGAGGGCTTGGTGGGACTAAACTCCATGAAGAGAAAAGCGGACCATGAGTTATCGAACCATAGGTTCCATAGTGTGTCTATGCATAGTGGCGGTTATCCTGCATTATCCGCTCCTTCAAGATATTAGCCATAAGACGTTTTATGCAAATCATGATGATGTCCGTTTTTTCCTGATGGTCATCGCCTGGTCATATCAGGCCCTGTCAAATGATGTAGGTTCATGGTTTCATGCGCCTCTATTTTTTCCCTATCCCTATGCTTTGACCTACTCGGAGACATTGATAGGAGAGACGCTCCTTGGACTTGGGCCTTATTTTCTTACGGGCAATATCATTCTGACTTATAATTGTATTCTGCTATTTTCAGTGGCCTTATCCGGCATAGCCACTTTTTTACTGGTCCGGGCACTGGTCCAGGACCAGAAGGCGGCGTTTTTATGCGGTCTAGCCGTACTCAGCCCACCCGAGCATTTTTCGGAGTTGGCTCATATCCAGTCACTGCAGCTTCAATGGGTGCCCTTCAGTCTCTATTTTTTAGTAGGCTATATCAGGCAGGGTAGAGCCGGATCTCTGGTAGGTTTAGTGATTTCATTGGCCATGCTGGCCTATTCAAACCTCTATTTTTCGGTATTTTTCTTTATAAGTATGCTTGGGTTCGGTCCGTTGCTGATCATAATCGATCGGAGCTGGTGCGATCAGCGCAGATTTTTCGGATTGATCCTGAGTATTATTGCGCTTGGTCTCATACTGACCCCGTTGATTTACAGTCATATCGAGGCAGCAAACCAGATAGACTACGAAAAGGAATTGACTGAGATCGAGTCCTTGTCTGCTGACTTGATTGATTATTTTTGTTCAACTTCGTGGCTTTACTTCGAGTGGAGTGGCCACAACATGATCACTGAGGGTCATTTTCCCGGAGTCATGATCGCGATTTTCGGTGTTGTTGGTTTGATCACTCTGCTACGAGGCGGTTGGCGAAAAGACAAACTGGTATTTGCGTTCTATGTGGGTTTGATCGGTTCAGGTTTGATCACCTTTCTCTTATCGTTGGGGCCGGTCATTACCTGGGCCGGCAAACCGCTGGGAAATCTACCATTTCACATTTTCTATACCTATATACCGGGTTTGAGTGCGATCCGGGCCTTATCTCGGTTCGGACATTTCACGTATATTTTTGTGGTTGTGCTCGCCGGATTGGGTTTTTCGGCCCTGTTCAGTGTTTCGATGTTCAAGAAGAGGTCCATGGTCTGGAAAATTGCAATAACTGCATTTCTGGCATTCATTATCATGATAGAAACATTCTCACCAATACATTTGGCAACCTACGAAGCGCCACCTGAGCCCAATCCTGAACTGATGCATTTTTTAAGTGAAGCACTCGAGGATAGTGGTGTTCTGCATCTGCCGGTCTATGAGTTCATGCCACAAAATTCAATCTATGAATGGTGGTCGATCTTTCACTGGCAACCCATAATATTTGCTCATTCGAGCAATTATCCTCGGGCAATTGTCGATTTAGCCGAACAGATGAAGTATTTCCCGTCACATCAAAGCATAGCGGCTTTACAGGCTTCATTCCCGGTTAAATATGTTGTTCTTCATCAGGGCTTGATGCATCAGCCACTATTTGAACGGATGCAGAGAATGATCGGGGAGTTTCCCGCGTTGAGCCATATACACAGTTTTGATCAGGACCATGTCTATGGTCTGTCGCGGATAGGCAGGGGTACAGAATTGTTGCGGCTTATTCCCGTGCAGCAGTTGGGTCCGGACGGGGTGCAGGCTTCGTTACGGCTGATTGCACCACTTGAGTCAGCCCATTACTGCATGAAGGTTGCAGTTCCTCATCGAGTGCTGCTAAGTTCGTCGCTGGACGATCAGAACAATTACAGTCTTGATTTCAAGGTAGCCCAACAGGACCTGGTTATGTTATATGAGAAAAGGGAGCCGCTTTCCTTGAAATTCACGCTCGAGACCAGCTTCACCATGCCCGAGAAAGGTCTGGATCGATTATCTGAGAAGGAGCTCGAACAATTGCCATTCAGAATCGATGTCGTCAGTCAACCCATGCGTCAGGATGGTTTCAGAGAGGCACTGATCAGTATAAACGGTCATACATTGAGGACAGAACAAAGGGGCCTATTGCTGGCAGTCATCAGTCCGGAGACTGGTCAAATCGTACGATATCAGGTATTTGATACGCATGCAGATCGTTCGGCATCGACTCGAATGGTGGAATTTCTCGATAAGCTCGAACCGGGAGGCATGGTAGCAGGCGCGGTCTGTGATGAAGCGTCAGCGTTACTCACCGCCGAGGCCAGTCAATGCCTCAGGCAGCTTGGTCTCTTGATTGCGCTTGAAGATTACTATCGTTATGGTTTAGCGTTTATAGCCTGGCCAAGGCAGGATGGCTGGAACGCCAAAAGTGCCCATGGTTCGGAGCGAGTGACTATTTCACTTGGTCCACCGATTCAGCATTTTCAGTTCGAATTGACTGCTTTCACAACCGACCCGAGCTGATCTTGAAAAAGAGTGAGCTGAACAGCGTTTTTTGTCATTCTCACAGAAAAACAGTCTGCACATCGCATTGAACTTGAAATTTGTTTTGAACTATCATAGTGAGAATTCTCAATTGCATTGACGCGTGGTCAGCTTCGGTTTAGGGCATACCTGAACAGAAGGACAGGGTCAATGCGATGATGAGGTTGTTACTATTCGTCCTGAAGGGGACGATGTGAGAGACAGTCAGAAGGCGACTCGTTAAAGTGGAACACATTTGGAAGGTGGTGGCTTGTGGGAATTGTCAATCTTTTGAAGTTCAACGATCGTGCCGGAGCGATGATTTCGGACGAAGAATATTGGGTTTGGGGTCGTCGTCGGTCATTCTTTACGGATCATATCTATCGGATAACGGACGCACCTTTGAATGAGCATTTGGGCATGGAGTTATTTTATGGTGGGACAGTGTATCCGCCCTTTCATATGGAACTGGTCGAACATTTGAAGAAAAAGTTACAGACAATTGTTGCGAATGAGCAAAGAGACAAAGTGCCGACCAATACCGAGCTGATCGGTTATATGCTGCTCGAAGAGGCCCAGAACACCATTCAACGGCGGGTCAATGATCATTTGCGTTTTCTGTATGGCCTGACCATTGATGATGTCAATCGCGGTTTCTTTGAAATTGAGGGTAAAAAATACGATCTCAAGCAGCAGAAGGTTATCGATGAAGCCACTGAGATTGTCCTGCAAAAGGGCAGTAATGCAATGCTCAAACCCCTCTACAAAAGCCGTGGCGTTCTGATGGGCATCGATCCTGAATTTGGGTTTAGCGCGTATCATCTTAATTATGATCAATCGATCCTGGCTTTTGTTTCGGGTGGATTTGAAGCCATTGGCACGGGGAAATATGCTTCGGGCATTGCGTTAGGGCAATACTTGAATACCAAAAACCTTTCTGAACGGAGAACAGGTATTGATCCCGTCGAGGGGGTGTACACGCTTTTCAACTCAGCGATATTGGCTTCCGAGTCATTTTGTGAAGTCGGGGGTTATTTTGCCATGGTCATTCTGAGTCAACCCGACCAGAAAAAATTGCCGGAATACAAGACGATCCAGGGTGATCGGGCAAAGTTAGCCTCAGAAATCGTTCATGCTCACCGGATTGAGCAAATCCCGCGCAAGATCTGTTTCGCTTTACTCGATCGACTCATTTTTGGTTTCGAGTCGATTGACCAGGTCGAGGAAGGCCTTTATCGGGCCGCTGGTAATGCTCGAGTACTCGAGTTACGGTTGAGCGGTTTTAAAGCCGATGTTGATCAGCGTTATGACAGCGAAGCCACAGTCTCTCGCGTAAAAACAAAACCAATGCCCGGCAAGAAAGTCTCCGGTAAGAAATAGAGGTGCTCAATGACATCGATCAATGCGATTAAGTTCAATCACTATCAGGGTGCCATGGTCTGTGATGAGCAGCGGGGCTGGAATGAGGAAAACATGGCCATTCTGACCGCAGATAAAATCAAAGCGGTCAGTTCACACGCGACAGAGTCCAAGTTCAGATTTGCGGCTTCGTATGGTAATACCGGCACGTCCTCGATCGGTGATGAATTAAAATTCAAGATTGCCCAAGCCGTTCAGCAGCGCTATCAGCAGATCATCAAGCAAAAAGGTGAGCAGGTTGACAGCTTCATGACTATGGAGGAGCTGGCCAATATTGCTTTTGCTATCCAAACAGATTTGAAGCATCGCCATATCGACGAAACGTTACGAGGCAGATATGGTTTTACCCGGAATGATTTTCTAGCCGGCTCATATGTCAAAAATGGGACCAAGATTGAAATCAATCAGAAGGAAATTGTGAACAAGGTCCATGCTGATTTGATCTGGAAAGATCGCAAGGGTGAGATGACCTCAATTTTTCTGAATGCAGGCATCATTGCCGGATATGAACCCACTGAAGGTTTTCGTATCTTCCATTTATCCCTTATCGAATATTTATGTGAGCCGGTCCAGGAAATCTTTTTGAACGATGGCTCCGGTCGAGACGTGGCCATGATATATATGACAGACTTCGTCAATAATGTCAGTATTCCGGAGCGGAATGGTGACATCGATCCGGTTGATGGTCTCTTTTCAATGATTAATGCTGTCAACGGTGCGACCCGTTTCAATATCGGCGTCGGAGGTTATTTCAATCTCATCCTGTTTGATGGACACGCTCGTCAAGGCAGCGATATTCGACGAGAGATTTCGGATTACAGGTCAAAACTGGCCTCACATATAGTGAATGCCAGTTATTTCGGCTTATTGCAGGAAAAATATGCTAAAGAACTCCTCGATCAGCTTTGCTTTGGTCAGGAGGATTTTGACCAGGTATTCGAGCGTATGATGTCAAAAGCTGATAATCCCAGGGGATTGTCTCGACTGATGCGTGGCTATAAAACATTTCATAGTTAACAGTATGCTCGTTGCTCACTAAAAAGGCAGTTTTCATTGTCCTAAGAGGAGAAGTGACTCATGTCCATGACTTCAGTCCTACGTGGCGACCCACGATTATCAAAACTGGCCCGCATTATCACACAATACTCGACCGAAATTCAGAAAAGTGAAAAAGTGCTGATCAGCGGACCGCCAATTGCCGAACCACTGATCCTGGCTTTATATCGTGAGGTCATTCGTTGCGGCGCTCATCCAACCATTATCATGGAACCCCCGGAACGGCTTGAAATTTTCTATCAGGAAGCCTCGGAGCATCAACTTGATTATGTGCCCGTTGAAAGAATATTCATTCAACAGAATTTCGATGTGACCTTGAAAGTGTCGGCTGACACGAACCTCTATAATCTGGCTTCCGTGGACTTGGATAAAGTGACCCGCGTCCAATTGGCTCGACGTGAATTAAAACGATACGAAAAAGAAAATCTCCGTTGGAACGTCTGTATATTCCCAACCAATGCCTTTGCTCAAGAAGCAGGCATGTCCCTGATGGAATTCGAACATCTCTATTTTTCTGCTTGTTTCGCCAATGAAGAGGACCCAGTCAGCAAATGGCGCGAAGTAAGGGCCCGTCAGGATACCTGGGTCAAAAAACTCGAAGGCTCGAAAACCATCCATATTCTCGGCGAAGACACCGACCTGTTCATGAGTATCGAAAATCGCATTATCTGCAATAGCTGGGGACGCGTCAACATGCCCTGCGGCGAAATTTATACCTCACCGGTCGAAGAAACTGTCGAAGGGAGCATTAAATTCAGTTATCCCGTTATATTCAATGGAAAACAAGCAGACGACCTCGTTCTCAAATTCAAACGAGGAAAGGTGGTCGAAGCGAAAACCCGCTCCGGTCAGGAAGTCATCGACAGTATCCTGGCCATCGACGACGGTGCCCGTCAGATCGGCGAGATCGGTATCGGGACCAATTTCAGACTGAATCGTTTCACCCGGAACATGCTCCTCGATGAAAAAATGGGCGGGACTGTTCACATCGCTCTCGGTGACTCATATTCAGAAACTGCGGGTCAGAACAGATCAGCCATTCATATCGATATTCTGAAAAATCTCAAGGGCAATGGCCAAATCTTTTTCGACGACCTGCTTATTCAGGAAAATGGTGAATTTACCCCCGAGTTCTTAAAGTAATACTTTATATTCGGTGACGCAGCGCTGAATCTGCAGTATGGTTTAGTCTGATCCGGACTGTTCCTGACGCTGAGGCTAAGCTGAATCATCAGGATTCGGTTGATGACTCTACTCCTTGTTATTGGTTTTGGGCAGAATGCGATAGAGAGGCACACCCGTATCCCCCTGGACCAATTCGAGTTGAAAATTGTCGGTGAGATTTCGCTTCAGTTGCCAAAGTAAGTTGCTGTCGACGGCAAGGTAGAGAGGGTAGTCCAACTCGAGTAATGCTTCGAGTGACTGTTGCAGAAGCGGATAAGGTATATGCAGAGCCCTGTAACCGAAACGTTGTCCATAGATTCTGAGTGCCCCGGTCAAATCGTCTGCCAGAATTCGGGCATTGGTTTGGGTATGCTGTCCTATTTTATATGAGTTCTCCTCTGGTTTTCGATCTGCAGCCCATGGGAAATGAGCTGCGTTCAGCAGGCAATGGGCAGTGAACAGACTAAAGACAATGAGTATAGCAATCGAAGCGTATGGTCGGGCAATGATCAGCTCATAAAAGTGGTATAGAGCGATACCCCCCAAGAGAATGAGCAATGGTATAATCGGGACCAGATATCTCGGCAGAAGGATTGCGTTGGTACTGATGTAGAGAAGGTGAGAAACACAGAAAGCACAGATAGCCCAGCAGAGTATCGAGTATTTCTTATGGTAAATCCCGAGAAGCAGGCCAGATAGTGCTAACAATAGTATCGCCGGACCTGGAATTTCCAGAAAAACGGAACCGTAATAACTCAGGCCAGTGAATACATTAGTCAAGGCGACCTTACTGGTATTGGTGAAAGCATACGTAATCCGCCAGGGAGAACCGAAGACGGCATTGTGATACAACAGCAAGGGCACAAGCCCGGACAGTCCAAGACTGAGAAAGAAGAATAGGGCCTGTCTCGGTCTATTCTCACCCTTCTTGAGCAGAATAATCGTAAGGGGGATGAACAACAGAAAATTGGAGTAGCGAATCAGGATTGCCAATCCCGTTAAGGTCCCTGTTATGAGTGGTTTCAGGTCGTTGCTTCTCATGGAATAAGCCAGAATACAACTGAGGCAGATCAGGAAAGCCGAAGGAATATCACTCATCAATAGGATAGAATGTTCGAACAGGATGGGTTCATAAAGAATACACAACGCACCAATCATTCCGATGGTCCACTGTTGGAAACGGGCAAAGAAGAGCAACACGCTGAGACTAAGGGCGACAATGGTCCAGATATTGATGAAATAGGTTGCTGCTTCGCCTTTGAGGAAGTAAACCAGAGCAATCAGAGCGGGGAAGCCCGGTGGGTATTGATTGACCAGTTTCCCTGTTTGAAAGTCATCGATATAATACGCATGAGGTCCCTGGAAGAAGACCAATTCACGAGGGTCAACAGTTGGAGTAAATGTTCTGAAAACGGGCGGAATTGCTGGATCGTAGAGACTTGTACCGGTAAACCCGTTCTTTGTCATTTGTATCGCTGCCTGCAAATAGCCGTACGTATCGCAACCATGAACAGCTTTTTGCCGATGTTGTCTCATCAGGGCAACATTATGCCAAAGCAGGGCCGTGGAGACGCAGATGATAATCAGAGTGACAAGCTTGAATGACAAGCTTGTTGTCCGTGTTTGCCAGAAAGTCCTGAGATGATAGATGCTCATAATAAGCCAACTCATAACCAGCAGAACAAAAAAAACGCTGAAGGCACAATGTTGAAGAGTACAATCGAGTCCCGGATAGAGTAGAAAAAACGGAATGGCGGAATAATCTCGAAAAGAGGTTTTAAAATCGAGTTTGAAGGAAAAGTACCCGCCTTGATCGAAGAAGCCGATCTCGATCGGATGAAAGCCTACGGTTAGTTCGAGGCCCTCTGAACTCTGATGAAGGCCCTGTTTTTCCCAGGTTCGGACGATGAACTGCCCATCTATTTTCAGGTATGCATCGTCTGAACTGGTCAAACGGAAGCGATAACGGGCTTTTTTCAAGATCAGAACATATCCGTGATAATGAATGCTGAAACGGGCCCCCTTGATGAAATCGCCGGACAGGATTCGATCGTTCGTTTCAAGTGAAACGGTTTGAGAGGATTGAAACGGTGTTCTGGACAGATCAAGGTCGTCGAAAAAATCGACTTTGAGTCCGAATGGTGACAAACCTGACCACAATAACGCAACGATAATAAGAGATATCAGCCCAAAGAATTTGGTGTTCGTGCCGCATTGTGCCACAGTCATCCTCAATCGTCTGTTACTCCCAAGTAAACATGATTAGTGATCCGATTCTCTGCAGGTATGGTCCTGTTGGACGTGTCAGATTCTTTTCTGGTCCGGATGATGTTTTAACCGGATATCCGTTCATTATCCGATCCAGTTGGTAATTGCAACTTCAAATTGAGATGATTATATCGGCCATTGTAGCGCAGTAATCAATGGCAGCCGGAGCATATGTCTTCAATCAGCACTGGTTTACTTTTAAGCACGCTTGTGATATCAAAGGGATTACCTTTTGGGAAAGGACCCTTTCATGCCGGATAATACTAGCTTTTCTGATAGAGCAGGTTCTGATGCTCAGCGTTTATTTGAATTACTCAAAATTACCCGGCTTCTTTCCACGGAAAAAAGCATCGATGTTCTGCTAGCCTTGATCTTGCAGAAAAGCCGGGAGTTGACTTCGGCTGACGCTGGTAGTCTTTATGTCCTGGAAGCAGATCAAGATGGTGATAACAAGCTCCATTTCAGACTGTCACAAAATGATTCGGTCCCGATGCCGGAGGCTGATTTTTTTCTTGAGCTCTCACATGATTCCATTGCCGGTTCCGTTGCCCTGACCGGTCAACCTGTCATGATCAAGGATGCGTATCGGATGCCGGTTGGGTTAAACTTCAAGCATTCGACCGAACTCGATCGCACTATCGGCTATGAAACGCATTCCATACTGACGGCACCGATGATAAACCATCGTGGTGAGATACTAGGTGTCATCCAACTGATCAACAAAAAAAGAGACTATTCAGTTCGATTGGTAACCGGAAATGATTATACACGAGAAGTCATAGCTTTTGACGAGAGTGACAATGATTTACTGATTTCTCTGGCATCACAGGCCGCAATTGCCCTCGAGAATGTTCATTTGTATGACGAATTGAGGGATATGTTTGATGGTATTGTCAGTGCATCGGTCCATGCAATCGAGCAACGTGATCCAACCACTTCAGGTCATTCCCGACGTGTCAGCATGCTCAGTGTCGAGTTAGCCCGTCACCTGAATCAAGTCGATACCGGTCCTTATGCTCAGGTCCAATTCAGTCCGACCGAGATAGAGGAACTGAGAATAGCCGCACTATTGCATGATTTTGGCAAGATCGGGGTCAAGGAAACGGTGTTGACCAAAGCGTCGAAACTGGAACCGCTTAACCTCGAGTTAATCGAAACCAGATTAGATAAGATTCTGTATTATGAGGAAAGCAAGTATCTGAATCAAGTGATTTCTGCTTTTCAGCAAGGGGATTCGCCCGCTGATATTCAGAAGTTGAGGCATACTTTTGAACAGCTCAAGTCTTCCTTACAACAATACAAGGAAATAATAAGAAAAGCTAATGAACCGACTATTCTACCGGAAGGAGACTTCGAGATAATCGATCAGATTGCCCTATTGGATTTTTTTGATGAACAGGGTCGATCCATCAGTATACTCAGTGATCGAGAACTCGAATGTCTGAAAATCCGTCGAGGCACATTAACTCCTGAAGAGATCGATGAAATTCAATCACATGCGCGTAAGACGCATGAATTTTTGAAATTGATTCCTTGGGGCACACGCTTTAAGGATTTACCCTTGATTGCCGGGACACACCACGAAAAATTGAATGGGACCGGCTATCCCTATGCTTTGAAGGAAGCTGAAATACCGATTCAAAGTAAAATCATGGCGGTCGCCGATATTTTTGACGCATTAACCGCTTCAGACCGACCTTATAAAAAAGCTGTTCCGGTCAACCGCGCGCTCGACATTCTTGGTTATGAAGCCAAAGATAATCATCTTGATAAAGAACTTGTTTCCATTTTTGTTGATCATGAAATTTATAAAGTTGTTTTCCAGGAACAAGGCGAGTGATACAATCGAGGGCTTGAATCGCTATCGGGTCGAGACTGGTCAATCACAGGCACACTACAAATATGATTCAGATATCAGACACACTATCAATCCCTGAAGATGAACTGGATTTTTCTTTTATGCGTTCTTCCGGACCGGGTGGCCAGAATGTCAATAAGGTTTCGAGTGCGGTCCAATTGCGTTTCGACGTATCGCATTCGCCCTCACTGCCCGCTGATGTGAAAAAACGCTTGACAGCATTGGCTGGTGCCCGGATGAATCAGGATGGAGTATTACAGATAAACGCTTCCAGGTTTCGATCTCAACTTCAAAACAAACGCGATGCGCTTCAACGTTTCATCACACTTGTCTTGAAGGCCCAATTCAAACCCAAGAAAAGAATCAGGACGGGCCCAACAACCGAATCCAAGTTACGGCGTCTTGCACAGAAAACGCATCGAGCCCGGATCAAAAAACAACGAACGATTATTGACTTTGAATGAAAACGCATTACTCACAATTATTGATTGGTTCTCAGTCATATTTATCGAAAACTATTATCTTGGTATTCATGCTTTTTTCCACAGGCTGTCCTCGTCAGGAGGTCGGATTGATTAAAGCTGCCGCTCCGCCGCTGGAATTCTTTGCGGAAGATGTGGACGACCGGGGTCTTATGATTGAAGCCATCGAACGGCAGGAGCGTTGGTTTCGATACAAACTGCAGCTCGACACCACTGGAGAGAAGTCATTAACTTGGCACTTTGCTGAGCGACAGGTCGGGATTGCGGAAATGCTCGATACCCTGACCACTTTCAAGGAAATTTACAGTCAGGAGCTCGATTCTCATAGATTGAGGGCAGAACTGGTCCGCAGTTTTGATTTTTATAAAGTGGGGGGCACACAAAAACAGAACATTCTGTTTACCGGATATTACACTCCTATTTTACAAGCTTCACGAGTAAAAACGGCTGAATACCAGTATCCACTCTACCGGCTTCCGCCCAATTTGATTGAAGTCGATCTGTCTCTTTTCAGTCCAACTCTGGCTGGAAAAGCGATCTGGGGCCGCTTTGATGAGGTCCGGAACAAGTTTTTACCGTATTTTTCGCGGGAGGAGATTGATTGGCAGGCGAAGCTCGCGGGAACAGGGCTCGAGATCGCTTTTCTCAAAGACTATATCGACCAGTTTTTTCTGCATATTCAAGGTGGTGGCATTCTTGAATTGACTGATGGGACACGGATCAATATCAATTATGCGGGCAAGAATGGTCGTCCCTTTGTAGGCGTTGGCAAATTACTTATTCAGAACGGAGAAATAATGCAGGATCAGATGTCCATGCATGCCATAAAGGAATATTTCCAGGGACACCCTGAAAAGATCAAGACCTATTGCACCCAGAATGAAAGTTATGTTTTTTATGAGGAAGCAGCATCGGGTCCGTATGGTTCTCTTGGTATTATTGTGACACCAGAACGCACGATTGCCATGGACAAAAAACTGTTTCCCGGTGGTGAATTATGCCTTATCCAGGCAAGAATTCCCGTGCCTGAGCATGATCTTGATCAGCCTCCGCCTCAGAAAATTTGTTCGCGATTTGTGCTTGATCAGGATACTGGCGGGGCCATTATCGGTAAACATGTCGACCTCTATTGTGGCGCTGGCGAACGAGCGGCAATCCAGGCTGGTTCACTGAATTCCATGGGAGATGTCTATTTCCTCTTGAAAAAACACTGATCACGCCTGGATTTTGAATTTTTCAACCATTTCCGTCAAGGTTTCAGACAATTCCGATAAGTTCTCGGCAGCCTTGTTGGTCTCGGCTGAATTCTGTTTCGAGCGTTCAGCCAAAGAGAGTATCTCTTTCATTGCCTTAACCACTTCATCATTCGATGCGATCTGCTGACTGGTGTAGATCGAGATCTGTTTGGTGATATTCGTCGTTTCAGCGACTGATTTGAAGATGCGGGTTATTGATTCCTTGGCGCCCGCACTGATTTCGACGCCTGTTTTAACCTGCTCCTGACCATCCTGCGAAATTTTAAGAGTTGCATCACTTGTGTCCAGGATTTCAACAATGACATGGGTGATATCCCGCGATGATTTTTCAATATCACCAGCTAATTTGCGGACCTCGTTGGCCACAACGGCAAAGCGACGACTGACCTCTTTGGCGGAAGCCGCCTCGATGGCAGCATTAAAGGCAATCAATTTGGTTTGTTCGGTAAATTCTTCGATAATATTGATTATTTGTTGAATCTGTTTGATTTTCTCGGCGAGTTCATTGATCGAGGCATTGATCGAGAGACTGCTCTGTTCGATTCGTGAAATGGCATCAACAACCTTGCTGACAGCCTCCACACCCTCCTGGGCGCTCTTGAGTGTCGAATCGGCATAACTGGCAACTTTATGAGAGTTTTGATCGATAAGGCGAGAACTCTGGGAGAGCTCAGTCATGGAGGCAATAGTCTGGGTCACGGCAGAAACTTGCTCACGCGAGGCGGTTTCCTGCTCATCGGATGCTGCCAGAATCGCCTGGATCGCATTGACAATCTTTAAAGCCGCATCCTTGGTATTCTGAATCTGATAAGTTAAGGTCTCGATCAGACTGTTGAACGCCTGGGCCATTATACTCATTTCTTTTTGTTTGGGTATTTTTACTGAAACCGTCAGATCATTCTTGTAGGTGATATAGTGTAATACCTGGACTATCTCGTTGAAAGGTTTGATAATCCGATTAAGTCCCAAAAGAGCTATGACAAAGACAATCAGAAAAATCAGAATGTTGTTGTAAATCAATCCCCTTTTTATCTTCTCGAATCTGGAGGTCATGCTGATCGGCATTTGAAGTTGGATAACACCAATCTTATTTTTTTCCATTATCTGGTGCGATGTACCTGGACCCTGCGTCAGAGCATTCTCATCAAAATTCAGGTCCATCTCAAAGCCCGTGGATAAGTCGTCGCTTTCGGCAGCACCACTTCCAGTAAATAAATCATCGTACAGGGGAAGGGCAATATCGAGAAATTCCTTGTTATCTGCAAACTTGCTGATGTGAATATCAATCTTGGTCAGGGATTGTAATGATGACGGTGCGTCCGGAACATCATTCGGTTCGGTCGAAATAATGAGTTCACCCTCGGAATTGAAAATATGGACAAAGGTCAAATCATATTCAGCCTTAAATGATTTGATAATATTGAGGACCTGGGAATGATCGCCAACGATAATAAAAAAACTGCAATTCTTGCCGATACTCGAAGCAATCGTTTTACCCTTTTCCATGAAAATTTGAGATAATAAATCAATACTGGATTTCCGAGAGGTGAGATATTGCGTCACACCCAACGAACCAATCAGAACAGCCAAAAAAAGCAGGATTTTAAAAGTGATGCTCAAATTGATATTCTCTGATTTCACGAACTTACCGCTGCCTTTCTCTCACATGGATGAACAGGGAAAAAACAATAATAGGATTCCAATACTCTGCAGGGGGAGGGCTTTGAGTGAATAGATCAACGCCCCAGAAATCGACGCAACCATGACCGAGGCTTGGGGATATCCGTGTCACTCTCTTCCTCTCGCAGCTCGATGGCAGGCTTTTCATCGCTAAATAGTATCTCTTCGTCTTCCTCAAACAGAGGTGGGACCATTTTTGCCGTGTCAACAGTTCTCAGTTTGTTCTGGGCCTCTGCCAGTTTTTCCTCCAGTTCGTGGACGCGTTCATTTAATTGTCTGACCTCGACTTCTTTTTCAGTCAAACGTCGTTTCAGAAATTCAACGTATTCTTTCCGTAGGGTACCGCCCCCTGTTTTTTCTTCTTCTGCTTTTCCCCTGACAAGCTGTTCCTCCACCTGGTCATTCTTATCTGAAAGTGATTTCCACGCTTTATCTAAGGGGACGATCCGAACATCATCATCATTTTCAAATTTCTGCTCCTCTTCGCCTAGACCTGCTTTCAAAAAAACGGTTGCCTGCCGTTCAGGTGCTACTGAAAGGCTGTGTTCCTTTTTATACTCCTCCCAGCACTTGCGACTGCAGTATTTCGTCTGAAAACTGGTTTCAATAAGCTTTCCGCATTGTATACAATATTTGTTTTTTCCGAGCATGGCCCTATTGTATCCGATTGATCATGTTATCACAATACTGCTGAATCTTGTTTTTAGCAGAAAACCATACTAAATGCAACGATTTTATGGTAATACGCACGTTTTTCATAATCATTTTAGCAAAAGGGTTTATATTTGACAAGCGCTGCAATAACTAAACTAATCTAATCAGTTGACCCTCAATGACCAGAGAAAGAATCATGATCGTTCCGGAACAAATGCATGAGTATATCTGGCGATTCATTATACCTCAACCCTATTATGGACCGACTAATGTGTATTTTATCGAGGGCCCTCCTCATACCTTGATTGACTCAGGGCATTTTTTCGCAGCAACCATGTTCGAGCACGTCATTCAGTCGTTGACCAAGAAATTTGGAACAATTGAACACATTCTCTGCACACATCCTCATGTCGACCATATAGGCGCATGTGTTGCGCTTGCTCAAAAGGGCTGCTTGGACTCGATCAAGGTCGCCTATCATGGTGACTTGAGTAAATGCGAGAATTACTGGACAGAGTCTCATACAAATGTCCATGCACTCATTCAGAAGATTTGGCTGGAAGTCCCTGAATATCGAATGGAATACAACCAGGATCAGGTCGAGGAATTTGCCCGGCGTTGTTTCCCAACGTCGGGAAATATTCCGTTCGCATCATCCCAGCTTTATTCCGGAGACATTATCAAGGCTGGAAGGCTTGCTCTCGATATTATCGAGACTCCCGGTCATAATCCCTATCATCTCTGTTTTTACTCTCGTGAACATCGGGTTTGCTTCTCGGGAGATCTGATCTTGCGTGAAGGCACTTCACTCATCGAGGCAATGGGCGATGATCATCAGTTGTACCTCGATTCTTTGCAGAACATTAATAATCTTGCAGCAACACTTGTTCTTCCCGCTCATGGAAGGCCCTTTGATTCTCTTGAAATCGCTACCAAAGTCGCCCGACGACTGTACTATTACCTGGAAAACTCGATTCTACGTGTTCTGGACGAACCAAGGAGCGCCTATCAGGTCACGAAAAAAATATTGGGGCCCCATCTCAATTCGATTGAATATGCCTTTATAGGCTATGCCCGAGTCAAATCATGGCTTGATTGGTTGACCGCGCATCACAAACTGAGTTGTGATTTTCAAGAAAGACAAGGTAGACAGACTGCGTTCTATCAACGACACAATGAGATCATGTGAGAATGATTGCGGGCAGTGTCAATTTTAAGAAAACAGGAGACTATAGTACTCAACGCTTCAGTCCAATTGGCCAATATTGTTCCGGAAGTCCTGAGTCGAACGAGTGTTTGAAATCGGTCAGAAAATTGAATTTAAAGATATACCACAGTGCGGCAAAACCATCTTTCCAGCCAATCTTCTTGCCTTCACGATAGGTCCGCCCAAAATATTTGATGGGTAACTCGTAGATTCGCACTCTGATCTTGGCAAGTTTTGCAGTTACTTCCGGTTCAAAACCAAAACGGTTTGCTTGCAGGTCCATATTTTGGATAATCTCAGCCTTGAATAGCTTGTAACAGGTCTCCATATCGGTCATGTTTAAATTCGTACACATGTTCGAGACATGAGTCAGCAATTTATTGCCCAGATAATGGAAATACGATAATACCTGCGGATTCATCTTGGAAAATCGTGAACCATAGACCACATCAGCCTCATCCGCTACAATCGGCTGGAGAAGCTTGACGATATCATGAGGATCATACTCCAGATCTGCATCCTGGACGATAACCAGATCTCCGGTGCTTTCACGTATTCCTCGTCGCAGGGCTGCCCCTTTGCCCTGATTATTCGGTTGAAAGAGAGCCCGGACCTGATCATTGTGCTCCAACTCTCGAATAACCTGAGCCGTGGAATCGGTAGAAGCATCATCGACCAGTACAAGTTCCTTGTCTAAGCCAAAATCAATCCTCAGAATGCGCTCGACAATGGTTTTCAAGGTTTTTTCTTCATTATAAATGGGAATGACTATTGTCAGTTTCATCGTTTGCTAAAGAATCCCCATACGTGATAAGAGATAATATCCATGTATTATGTTAGCATGTATCAAGACGCTTTGTCCAGCTCCTGCTCAAAACCAGAAGAATGTTCAATACGACAGCATTGTTGAAATTCGGTCAGATCAAATCTGAATTTTCAAGGCGATACTCATATTATTGCCAAATATTTCGAATTCCGAACCTTTCTGACCCTGGGTCAAGTCCAATCCAATATGTAATTCTGTATTCTTGGCAATGAGATACTGTCCAATGATGTAATAATAACTGCTGTGATCGGTAAAATTCCTGATATAACCGGTGCTGATCACCAGAGAATAAGTCATCAAGAACGCAGTTGATACATAGGCATAGGTCTGACCAAGATTTGTTATGCGACCCTGTAAATAATCCCGCCATTCATCCTCAGTATAATCAGCCGGCTTTGAATGAGCACCGCCATCGTAAAATAATTCTCCCGTCAGCAAAATACCGATGGGCGTGATGTATTCGAAACCAATATTGCTCTTGATATATTTCTTATCATGGGTTTCCATCGGTCCGGATTCCCGGACATATGCTGTTTCGAACCAGTATTTCCCCGAATTATAGTCATTTTGGACCGCGAGTGCATTGAACTGATAGTGTTTCTCGGTCTCCTCTTCACCATAATCAAGATATGATATCTGAAGGACACTATTCTCGATGATCGCCTGAAGCTGCAAAGCCCTGCGAAAATAATCCTGCTCCGAGGATGGTGTGAAAACTCCCGTCATACTGAACGTTTCATTGAATGTATAATCAGCTTTGAATGCACTCTCACCTTCACGCTCATCATCATGAAAAACAGTCAAATCAAAAGGTTGGAAAATGTCCGTCGGACTCCACAATGAGTCCGGTCCCCAACGAATCTCCTGTTTTCCAATCGTGAAATGAAAAGCATTCCGTCTGAAGTCGAGATAAGCCCTATCTAAAATTATGGTGTCATGATCAGTATAAAACAGTCGCGTGTTCCCATGGAAACTGAATATGTTCAATTCAGCCCGCAGTGTGATCTCCTGCTTCAGGCGACCCTCAAACATCATCCTGATTTTATTGAAATCACCCCATTTTTCTTGAAGCCCCGACCTTTCCCAATACGAAAACTCATTCTTGTAATAGGCACCCCAATAAAGCTTTAAGGACGGGATCATCCCTTCAAGTAACTCGCTGTTTTCAACATCGTCAGTATCATGGTCTTCTTCAATTAGAGGCTCTGGTTCAGTAACAACCTTTTCATCATCGCTGGCTTGTTCAGTCTCTTCTGCTTGTACTAATGCTGTGTCTGGTCCAAATAAAAAGAGAAAAAAGAAAAAACATGAAATACACAGCACGCACATTCGTCTATAACCGCGATATTTCAACCTTGACACGAGCGCCCCTCGCTTCCGTGAGATATTGCTCTCTTTCTTTATCTATTCTCTCTTCGTGTGTCAAGTTAATAAAAGGACCAACAGAGCTGAAGATGACTGAGCAATAAAAGGACGGCGCATCAATTTCATGTTTTTTCCTGTGTGTATGAACCATGAAGAGGGCACACACGTGCTTTTTGATTTTCTCAACGCATTCTTCACTGACTTGATGTATAAACCCGGACACTCGAATATGATCCATCTAAAATACACTGTAGAGGTTGTAGCTTCTTGTTTTATGGCTCTATGCATCATTTAATTGAGATTTTTCAGATGTATTGCTGTACTCTGTTGGCAAAGAGATAAAAAGGAGTGTTTCAAGCTCTTTGCTGCGTAGCAGCAAGCACCGCAGGTCCGAAGAACCAGGCTTCAGCCTGGTTTCGGTCCGAACAGGAATCCTGGGCTGCGAAGCTGCCTATTTCCATATCTGAAATGTTTGCTGGCAATCAAGGTGGGAGATAGGGGTAGGGGAGACGCAAACCAATGCGTCTTTCCTACCCCTATCCTCAGAAGGGTTCCATATTGAGAAATGACACTGATGCAGGTAGACTCACCGCCTTATGAGGAAAACAAGGACTTTCAGCAGTTGAAGCAATATTGACTTTGTCTGTCCCAAATTTTACCCGTTTTCGTTACTCTATCGTTTTCAGTGAGCTCTTTAGAGTTGAGCGGGAAAAAGCCCACGTCAACGTGGAACTACGAACAATTGTACCAGGCGGAACGAGACATCGCTGAAGAACATCGCCAGTCGTGAGGGGATGTCTTAACTTTCAAAAGGAAAGCAAACCCTAACCGATGTCGACTCTATACTCGCAAAAAACACATGATCTAACAGATAGGGCCCCGGAATATTCTTCTTGACATTTTTATATGCGTCATTATCATGGGTGAAGGAGTAAGAAGTGACCTTTAGAGGAGTGCTATCAATGACAGAATGGAATGATCAGAGTAAAGACGATCTGGTTCGAGTATCTGAATATCCGGTCGAGGAGTGTTTTCTGAAGCGTTGGTCGCCTCGGGCCATGACGGGTCAGCGAATAGAATCTGAAGTCTTGATGCAGCTTTTCGAAGCGGCACGTTGGGCGCCATCATCGATGAATAATCAACCCTGGAGATTTGTGTATTCATTGCGAGACACGGACTATTTCGGAGAGATGTTCGGCTTGCTGGCAGAAGGCAATCAGGTCTGGTGCAAGAATGCGGCTGCGCTCGTCATTATTCTATCATTAAACGTGTTTGAGTCGAACGGCAGGGCCAATCGGACGCATTCATTCGATTGTGGAGCAGCCTGGATGAGTCTGGCTCTGGCTGGTTCACTCATGGGTCTTGTGGTCCATGGCATGGCCGGTTTTGATTATAAGGGGGCACATCGTTTACTGGGATTGACAGAGTCCTATTCGGTAGAAGCCATGTGCGCCATAGGTTACCGTGCAGCTAAAGACACATTGCCTTTACATCTGCAGAAACGAGAAGTACCGTCAGACCGAAAAAAACTGGTTCAGACCGTCTTCGAGGGTAGAATCGTAAGAGATGGTCCGTAACCTATTGTGGAGGATACGACAGGTGTATTGGGTAGATATACTGAAGCAATGTTTACTTTTCGAGAATTTGGATGATGAGGAGATCAAAAAGGTCCTCAGGATCACCAAAGAAGTGCATTTTCGGAAGGACCAGGTTGTTTTCGAGCGTGGCCAGGTTGGTGATTCACTCTTTATTATTCTGGAGGGTGCGGTCAAAATCAGCATAAAGCTGGATGATGAAGAGGATACTTTGGTCGTGCTCGATCGCGGTTTTCATTTTGGTGAGATGGCTTTGATCGATGAATCGCCGCGTTCAGCGACAGTGACCACAGTCGAGGAGAGCAAACTGCTGGTAATTGGCAAGCGTAGTTACGACAAGGTCCTGTCAGAGAATATCGGGCTCGAGATCAAAGTATTGCGAAATCTGGCCAATGCCTTTACTGCGAGTATCAGGAATATTAACAGTAATCTTGCTCATCTGAGATTCACACTCAGACAAGAATACATGACTCAGAAACCTGGTGACCCATAAATCGATCCATTCTTTGAAAAACTGGAGAGTTAGTCATGAATGCAGGGTGTGAATCGTTTCGCATTCGGCCCGCCGTGTTTGAAGACCATGAATATTTAGTTGAATTCAATTGTCTGATGGCTTTCGAGACCGAAGAGAAGTCACTGGATAGAGCTGTCGTTGCCTCGGGGGTCAAGCAGGTCTTACATGATTCTGCCAAGGGTTTTTATATCATAGTGGAAGTTGAGGGGCGTCCTGTGGGTTCGCTCATGGTTACGACCGAGTGGAGTGATTGGCGGAACGGTTATTTCTGGTGGATTCAGAGTGTCTACATTCGGCCTGAATTCCGAAGACGGGGTCTCTTCAGAAGTCTGTACTCCTTTGTCAGGCAGCAGGCACAATCGACTTCAGATGTGTGCGGATTGCGGCTCTATGTTGATCGAGACAATCTGAACGCTCAGCAGACATATCGTATCTTGGGCATGCACGAAACCGACTACAGGTTGTACGAGGAAGTCTTCTGATTTCGTTCGGCGTGAGCAATTCCATTTCGTATCCCTCGATGTACTCGACTCCAGTCTAAGATCATTGACAAATGGGGTGTAATCGAGTAGTGTGTACTCATAACCAGACACGAACAATCACGACGTTATCTCAGTCATACTATTGGAGGAGATATGAAAAAAAAGGCGATCGGACCGACATTGCCGGAGCACATCAAGGCAGTCAAACAGGGGAAGCGGATTTTTGAGAACGCTTTTCAGGGTGTGGCCCGGATGATACTTGAAAAAGAGATAGATAAGGTTGTGGTGAACGGTCAGACCACGTATGATTTCAAGATTTTCCGTGAAGATCGGAAACATGTTATCGGTATGTTTGAGGAGATTAACAGTTTTGTATCTTTTGTGAAGGACGCCTCTGAAGGCGGTTCATCGAGTGAAATGGCTTATGTGCTCGTTGGTGAGCCGGGCAATGGCAAGACTTTTTTAGTTGAATATATCTGCTCGAAGTATCGTTCTTTTTTAGCTCAACCCGAGAACCATAAATATACGTTCAAATTTTGTAACATGGACACGTTAGGGCATTATGGTAAAATCAGTGAGATTGAGAGCCAGACCTATGAAGACCCGATGATCCTGGCCATGAATCTGTGTTTCGATAAAACCGAGAATAAGGAGTATTTAGCCAAGACGTTTGGTTTCAACGATAAAGAACTCGAAACGATCTGGGAGAACTACCGTCCGTTAGGTGCGTGCAGCGATTATATCTGGCATGATCTTATGCGCTTTACGAATGGGAATATCGAGGAGTCGCTTGGCTTCATCGAAATCGTGCCGGTGCCGTTGAGTGAAAGCATGGGGACGGTCACGGGCAAATATCCGGCCAAAGACAAGATCACTTCGTCATCAGTGGATTTATTGGGTGAAGAGTCGATCCAGCGGTTGTTACATATTACAGATACGAACAATCCCTATCGTTTTGATTTGCGTCGGGGAGCACTGGCCCGGGTTGGTGGTGGCGGGATTCATTTCAGCGATGAGATTTTCAAGAACAAGAAGGACCTGGTCCAGGTTTACCTGGGCGTGATTCAGAATCGAGTCATCGAGATTGATGGTTATAAATGGCCGATTGACACTTTAATCATTGCGACCAGTAACAATTCTGAATTCAACCGGTTCCTGGCCGAACGCGAAGAGGCTCCGATCGTCGATCGCTGCAGGATATGTAATGTGGCCCACAACACGAATTACAAACTCCAGAAGTATCTGACCGATTATGCCATCGGGAGCGAGGCCAAGACGACTTTTAACAAGGAGGTATTACATCAGGACCCCAACCTTAATTATGCAGGATCGGTAGCCGTGGTCTTGACTCGTCTGCCCAGGTCAGAGAAACTGACTCCGATTGAAACCATGAAATTGGCCGCCGGTGAAATCGCTGGTGAGAAGAGCATCAAAACGTTGGCTGAGGTCATTGCGACTCTCAATCAGGACCCTGACATAACCAAGCGGTTTGGTCAGAAGGGGCTGGGGCAGCGTAATCTCGGTCGGGCCGTCCAGTTATTGATTGAGAGTTCTGAGACAAACGAGGGCCAGTGCATGTTCGCCTATGATATCTTCAAAGCGCTGGAACGGATCGTTCTGGATTATGTCTCGGATGCGAATGATCGGATCAAGTATCTCGAGGACATCAAGATCGCCAAGGGGCTGTATCGTGAACGGATCATGACCGAGATGTTCGATGCCTATATGGATGAGCCTTATGCCATCAGGAAAGACGTCATGAATTATGTCAACATGATCATAGGGATCGATGCTGAAAACCTGGGACCTGATAAGATGTGGAAATATATCGATCCACAGACCAAGGAGCTGAAGGCCCTGAAAATCGATGAACGCTATATCAAGAGTGTCGAGGAGCGTCTCGGCCTGAAATCTGAGGAGCAGCGTGAAACTTTCCGGACCACGATCCGAAAAATCTATGGTCAGAAGATGTCTCTTGATCCGAACTATGATTTCATGGACAACCTTGAATTAGTCAAGGCGGTAACCGATGTTCGACTGAAGTCGGACATTGCTGGAGCGGGTAGTCTGATCGGGGCACTGGCGAATAGGACCAATGAGGAGAATCAGAAACTCTATGATCGAATGCTGACGACCATGCTGAAGAAACTTCATTATTGCCAGACCTGTGCCAAGAAGACGATCGAGTATTTCTGTACGCAAGTCGATGAAAACTAGATCGTTGATAAGGAGAACGGCTTTGGACACACCAGGGTCGGGTCTGTCGAGTTCGTATTGTGACGGATTGCACCGGAACGAGCACGGCACGATTTGCCCTATTTCGTCTATGAACGGGATGATCTCAGGTTAAAGAGGACATGATGGCTGACACGAACGAGTCATATTTTCGGGAACTGAAGAAACGGGGCTTGTCTGCCGAACGTGAGCAGCGAATCATCGAGGAGCTTCACGATCAGCGTCAGCACCGTGTCCCTCTGCCGGACGGAACTGGTCAAACCGCTCGTCATCAGGGTATGTTCCGGTCCTTTTACGATTTTCAGGACCTGAAAGAGCTCCAGGGCATGGACAATCCCAGGCGGAGTTATGAAATGGGCCTGCGTTCAGTCGACGAGTTACTTGAACGGGATAAGCTTCGTGAAAAGGATGGTTTTCCCAGGAAGATCAAGGTTGGCAAATTAGTCAAGCCGGGCAAGGGTGGTAAAAACAAGGTCGTGATCGTGCCGACCACGGTGGAGGAGAAATTCATCCACAGCCGGGAGGTCCTCGAAGACGAGGAATCGGGGAAATCCGGCGGGACAGGAGATGGGGAAGAGGGCGAGGTTATCGGGGAACAGCCGGTCCGCCCGACTGCAGGGCCGGGAAGCGGTGGTGCCGGTGAAGGCGATGCCGGTCAACATGATATCGAATCGGATGCATACGATCTGGGTAAGGTCCTGACCGAGAAATTCGAGTTACCCAACTTACAGGACAAGGGTAAAAAGCGATCTCTGACCCGCTATACCTATGATCTGACTGATAGACATCGAGGTTTTGGACAGATACTCGATAAAAAGGCGACCCTGCGCGAAATCGTGGAGACGAACATCCATCTCGGTAATATTCCTGATGTGGGACAGATTGATCCTTCCCGTTTCATTATTGCACCCGATGATAAAATCTATCGTGTGCTGTCCAGGGAAAAGGATTACGAATCGCAGGCCATGGTCTTTTTCGTGCGTGATTATTCGGGCTCGATGGCCGGCAAAGCTACCGAGATTGTGGTCTCACAGCATGTGCTGATCTATTCCTGGTTGACCTATCAGTATGAAAATCAGGTCGAATCCCGTTTTATTCTCCATGACACCGAAGCACGTGAAGTCGAGGATTTCTACACCTATTACAATTCTGCCGTTGCGGGCGGGACCCGAGTCGCCTCGGGATATCGGCTGGTCAATGCTATCGTCGAGCAGGAGAACCTGGCTCGTGATTACAACATATACATTTTTCATGGGACAGACGGTGATGATTGGGATAGTGAGGGGCGGGAAGCCGTGCCCGAGCTTAAGAAAATGGTGCAGTACAGCAGTCGGATCGGAATAACCATTGCCAAGCAGTCTTACAGTGCGAGCAATGGTTCTGAAGTTGAAAATTACCTGAAAAAATCGAAACTTTTAGAGGATTTTCCCAAGAAGATTCGCCAGGATGTGATCGAGGAAGATGCCGATGAAAAGCGACTGATCGAGGGCATTAAACAGCTCATTTCCGAGTAAAATGAGGGTATGGTTAGTTATGGAGCTGATAGATCAACATACGAAAAGCATTATGGAGGGTTGCAAAGAGCGGGCTCGCGAACATGGGCTGCGTTTCGATGACGAGACTCTGGAATATATTGTGACCAATCGTGATATCCTTGAATTGACGCCCAAGAATATGATCCCGACCATGTATGATTACTGGGTCCATGATGTCGAAGTCCTTCAGGAGAAAGGCCGCTACGAACTCTATCCCAATAATCCCTATGAAACTGTAATCAATACACGTCCGGCCGTTTCATATTATAATGATAATAATCCTGATTGGTTGAATGTCATGATTTTTTATCATGTGCTGGGTCATATCGATTTCTTTCAGAACAACATTTTTTTCAAGAACACCTGGAATTTCGATTTTACGGGTCAGGCCTTATCGGACAAGAGACTCATCGCCCACTTGCGTTCGAAACACGGACGCTGGGTCGACTATGTGATCGAATTTTGTCGCGGCATCGACAATCTTGTTGGTTACTACCGTGAATTAAACAGCACATTTTCTCCGGAGATGCATTCATTTTCAGAAAGACTCGATTATTTTTTCGATGTCTTTCTGCAGCAGGTCAGGCAGGTGACCATACATGATTATATTGGCTTCATTGAACGATATAATGGACTCGTTCGGGAGCATGGTCCGGGCGGAGAACAGATATTTTTCGGTGAGATAGGTCAGAAATTCGCCGAATTTGAGGCTCTGTTTCGCGAATCGAGTGGTCAAAAGAGAGTCCAGAAGCAGGATTTACTCGAATTTCTACTTGAACGATCGCCCTTTCTTAACAAGAATAAAAACAAATGGATGAAATCGATCATTCATGTGATCCGCAATACATCGCTTTATTTTCAACCCCAGATTCGCACAAAAATAATGAACGAAGGCTGGGCCAGTTATTGGCATGAGAAGCTGTTTTTACTTGATGATCGGATCAAGGGGCATGAGGTTGATTTTGCCCGGGTCAATGCCGGTGTAACGGCCATGCCCAGGGTCGGTCTGAATCCCTATGCTCTCGGGATGAGACTGTTTTTCTACATCGAGGACATGGCCAATAAGGGTCGCTTGACGTATGATTATGATCGACTCAGGGATGAACGGGCTCGTCAGAATTATAATACTCACCTGAATGAAGGCCAGCAGGCCATCTTTTCGGTCCGTGAGAATTTCAATGATTATGTCTTTATCAGTACCTTTGTCGATCAGGATTTCATGAAGCTCAATAAACTGTTTGTGGTGGGCAGACATTTGGACCAGCAGCGTATGGTTTGGCAGTATTATGTCAAGAGCAGGAAAGTCCAGGATTACCGACACATGTTATTCGATGCCCTCTATCATCCGCCTCATATCGTTATCGATGAAGCCCAGAGTAGCAATTCAACCCTTTACCTAAAGCATGTTTTCGAGGGTAAACCGCTGGTCCGCGATTACATCAGCAATACCATGCTCGGACTCGAGTTCCTGTGGGGTGGCCCGATCAAGCTCGAGACGACCGAGGTTTTTCGCAAAGAGTCGGGTCAACCGGACCGTGAAAAGCCGAGCGGACATGATGAATCAGAGGAATACGGCTATCGGCGTGTTCTGTATTCAATGGATGATCATACCCTGTCCAAAGTAACCTTATCTGCAGAAGACGATGATGATGGATTGAGTGAGGACTACTGATGGAAGAGCTGAACGGTTTTCTGAAAAGACTCGATCACCATATCCAAGCAAGGGAAGAACACAGCCTGATCACATTTGAAGACTTCTTACAGATCATGACTGAAAAGCCGGGTCGGGTTATCCGAAGTATATTTCAGGTTTTTCATGATATGGTCCGTTATTATGTAGGTGAGGGATTACAGGAATATCCTGATGATCCCGAGTCGATCAACTTTGTTTCATATGATTGTCGAGACCTCTTCGTTGAGGGAGCGGACAACCCTTTTTTTGCCGACCGCTTGTTTGCCAATCGTTTCATCAACCATATCGAATCCATGCGCCGCGGTGCTCAGCAGAACAAGATCTACATATTCGAGGGACCGCCGGGATGTGGCAAGAGTACTTTTCTGAACAATCTATTACGGAAGTTCGAGGAATATGCCAATACGGAGGAGGGCTGTCGCTACGAGGTGGTCTGGAGATTGAATTGTCGTGCCCTGGGTGGTTATTTTGACCATGAATCCAGCCCACTCATCGGCAATCTGTTTAAATTCCTCGAGCTGAATAATCCCAAAGAACAACCTGAATTAGGGCTCAATCCAGGTAAGCTGGAATTGGGCGAACAGGTCCACCAGGCAGATGATTATCTTGAAATACCCTGTCCCAGTCATGACAATCCGATACTGCTCATTCCCAAACAACATCGCAGAGAGTTTCTGGATGATTTGCTCAAAAACGATGAATTCAAATGGAACCTGTTCACCCAGAAGGAATATGAGTGGGTTTTCAGGCAGAATCCCTGCACAATATGCAGTTCCCTGATCCAGGCTTTACTGGACAAATTGCCTCAACCCACCAATCTGTTCAATATGGTCTATACCCGCAAATACCGATTCAATCGTCGATTAGGCGAAGGTATTTCGGTATTCAATCCCGGTGACAAGCACGCCCGTGATTTCATCCTGAGCAATAAGATGCTTCAAGAACGGCTTAATGCACTTTTAAAGGACAGCAACCTGGTCCAGTATCTGTTCTCCCGATATGCTAAGACGAACAATGGCATATACGCGTTAATGGATATCAAATTGCATAATATCGAACGGATCAACGCGCTTCATAATATCATCTCGGAAGGTGTACACAAGGTCGATGATATCGAGGAGAATGTCAATTCGCTCTTTTTTGCTTTGATGAATCCTGAGGACAAATCAAATATCGAGGGCACGCAATCATTTTCCGACCGGATTGATTACATAAAAATCAATTATGTTCTGGACCTCAATACCGAAGTCGAGATTTATCGTTCCATTTTCGGGCGTCACATCGAGAACAATTTTCTGCCCCGGGTCCTCAAGAATTTTGCCCGGGTCATCATATCGAGTCGACTTAACATCAAATCCGAGGCACTCGATCGATGGATCACGGCTCCCGAAGACTATGCCCATTATTGCGATGAGAACATGCTGTTGTTAAAAATGGAGATGTATCGCGGTAAAATCCCGACCTGGCTCAGCGAAGAGGACCGGAAATTGCTCGATGCACCTTTGCGTCGAAGCATCATAGCCGAATCGGAAAAGGAGGGTTTACGGGGTTTCTCCGGTCGAGATTCTATCAAAATCTTCAGCGATTTTTATTCGACGTATGCCCGTGACGACAAGTTGATTACCATGGCCAATCTCTGCAGTTTCTTCGAAAAAGTCCAGATCAAGTTTTCGAAATTCATCCCCGAGGGTTTCCTCAATGCACTCAACAATATGTATAATTATACGATAGTCCAGGAGGTCAAGGAAGCCCTCTATTATTATAACGAAAAGCAGATCGCCCGCGATGTCATGAACTACATATTTGCCGTGAATTTCGAGCTGGATACGACCGCACGCTGTCCCTATACGGGTGATCGTCTGGAAATTTCCGAAGATTTCCTGGGTGGTATCGAGAACCGTATTCTGGGATCACAATCCGGTGAACTGCGACGTTTGGCTTTTCGCCAGGATACACAGAAAGAATATACGACCAGGACCCTGACCCAGGAGATCATGCTCGAGCAGAAATCCATTCATGAGACAGAATTGTATGGCTCACTTTTCGAGCGTTATGTCTATAATATAAAGGAGAAAGTGCTCGAGCCCTTTCTCGAGAACGAAAATTTCAATCGGGCCATGAAGGATTATGGGACAGACCTTTTTCGGACCTATGACAAGCGGATCAGGGAGGATATCAGCTTTCTGATCGGTAATCTGATGAAAAAATTCAGATATACGGAACAGGGTGCACGTGAGGTTTGTATCTATGTGATCGATAACGATCTGGCCCGATCGTTTTAGTGGGCGAGATTAATCAGGATGAAACACGAGGGACTTATGACCGAGAAACAGAACAAGAAACAGTTCGTGAGAATCTGGGTTGAATTGGATATGAATGATGTGAAGGAGCATTTGATCATTTCGGACGAATCACTGGGTTCATGTGCCGTGTGTCGCGAGGTTGGTATCGATATTCAAACAGCTAAGGTTTGCCCGTCCTGCAAGACCGAGTTTCGCTATGTCACGGCTAAACCGCGAGGTTTTCAGAAAGAAGTTGATCCCAAGATATTGGCCAGAATACGTGTCAAATGTCCGCATTTGACCATAGTCGATTGGGCCGATTATGATCATGGTCAAGGCAAGACCTCGGCCCGTGAATTTTTAAAGTTGTAGGGTTTGTCTGCAGGTCAGGAAAAATCAGAAGGCGTCCTTCAGCCAACGAATATTGGTTTTTTCCCAGAGCGAGGAGCGGACGAGGGTGATGATATCGTAACGACATGCGTTCGAATCCAGGTTTTTTTTCCTGATATATTCGCAGGCAACATGTTTGATGGTCTGACGTTTTTTACGATCGACCGAGGCTTCCGGCGGTGCGAAACGTGATGAGGACCGGAATTTCACCTCGATAAAAATCGTTTTCTGGCGGTCCCGGGCGATAAGGTCGATTTCCCCTTCAGGTGTCCAGTAATTCCGTTCGATAATGGTTACACCTCTTTTCTGAAGGTAGGCACATGCTTGTCTTTCAGCCAGGAAACCGAGTCTGAGATGGGGCGTCAGCCAGGCTCTGACTGACCGATGTGGACGTTTTTTCAGGCCTTGCTCTGGCTTTTGTGTGGAGAAGAGATTAATCATGTTTTTGAAAAGAGGAGGAGACCACATGACAGGGCACCCTGGTTGAAGAGTCAGAAATGAGGCTGTTCAAAGAATTCGCGGACACCTTTAAACGTTTTTCTATGGATGGGACAGGGGCCATATTGGTCCAAAGCATCGAGATGGTGACGGGTGCCGTAGCCTTTATTGCGATTCAGAGCATAGACCGGAAACTGACGGTGGTACGCGGTCATGATTCGGTCACGTGTGACTTTGGCAATGATTGAAGCGGCTGCAATCGAGATGGAGAGTGAATCACCGTGGATTATCGCCTGGTAGGGAATACCTGGAGCGGGTAAATCGACCGCATCAGTTAAAAGAAGATCGGGTTTGGTCTTTAATCGAGCCAGGGCCCGTTGCATAGCCAAACGTGTAGCTTCGAGGATGTTCAGAGTGTCAATTTCGGTGTTATGGGCGAGTCCCACACTCCAAGCCCTGGCGCGGGTCCTGATCAGGTCGAACAGGATTGAGCGGGTCTTTGCTGAAAGTTTTTTCGAATCATCGACACCGGGCAGGTCCGAGTCAGGGGCGAGCATAACGGCAGCAGCAACAACCGGTCCGCACAGTGTGCCTCGACCGGCTTCATCAAAACCGGCAATATTGCGATAACCGATCTCGTTATACTTGTGTTCGAAGGACCATTTATCAGTCCCAGACTCGGTCTCGAAATACAGACGAATTCTTTGCTGTTTCACGTCGTAACTGTGATTATTTCCTTCGAATTTCCTTGATCTTGGCGGCTTTACCACGGAGAGCTCGCAGATAATACAGCCTCGAACGGCGAACATGCCCATATCGTACAACTTCGATCTTGGAAATGTTGGGTGAATGAATGGGGAAGATGCGTTCAACGCCGACGCCATAGGATATCTTGCGTACGGTGAAGGCCGAACGGACCCTGTTTCCTGTCTTGCGGATCACATCTCCTTCGAAAACTTGAATTCTTTCCTTACCGCTCTCACGGACAATGACATGGACCTTGACCCGGTCACCCGGTCGAAAGCTCGGTAAATCTTCTTTCATCTGTTGTTTTTCGATTGCTTGCATTTCAAGCATGTTCCTGTCCTCCGTTTGTTCTGTCACCTAACAATCTGTCCAGGACGATGGCCGATGCACTTCGTACGGACAGGTGGTTGAAATCTGAATCACCCATGATTGGTTCCAGTAAATAATCTGCCTGTTCGATCACATCGTCAGCCAAGCCCCATCCTGTCCCAAAGATGATCAGATATGTATGCTCATTCCGGTTGATCATAGCACGTAATGTTTCATATGCAAGACCGGATTGTTTTTTTTTACTCGTGGTAACGATTTGTATTGGTTTGTGTCCGTATAATTGTTCAATCTCATCAGTAACTTCGCCTAACTCTTTTTTCAAGCTGATAACCTGCAGGGCCTCCTGTCTGGTCGGGTTGTAAAAGGCACCGTAACCTGTCAGCCAGTGCCCGATAATGCGTTCAGCCAGATCATGTTGCTGCTGCATCGGGTTGACGAAATAGAGTCGACCAATCCGGTAGCACCGGGCAACCCTGGCAATATCATGGAGATCGTAACTCGACAGGCATGTGGCGATCACTTCGCGGTTTTTATTATAGACCGGATAATGGATAACTGCAAGATGGACATTGGGTCGTGTTAACATTTCTGCTCATATTCCATTTTTATCTGTTCAAGTAATTTCAGATCTTCAGGTGAAAGCTGTGCTCGTTCGAGTAGATCCGGGCGATGACGATAGGTATTAGCCAAGGCCTGCTTTCTCCGCCAGGTCCTGATGTGCTCATGATGACCGGAGATCAATACTTCCGGCACGGCCATACCTCGAAAGACTTGCGGCCTGGTATAGGTCGGATAATCAAAAAACGGGGTCGAGAATGATTCGTTCACGACCGATTGCACATTCCCAACGACACCGGGGAGAAGCCGGCAGATGGCATCAATGATGACCAGGGCCGGAAATTCACCTCCGGAAGTCACAAAATCCCCGAGTGAGATTTCACGATGGACCAAACCTAATCGGACCCGTTCATCAACACCTTCGTAATGCCCGCAGATGAAGACCAGATGAGTCAAGCGGGCCAACTCTTCCGCCATTTTTTGCTGAAATGGTTCGCCCTGGGGAGACAAGAGCAGGACGGTCGAGTCTGCGGTCGTAACAGATTCAACCGCGGCAAAGATTGGACCAGCTTTCATGACCATACCCTCGCCACCGCCATAGGGTGTATCATCCACCGTATGATGACGATCGATCGTAAAAGTCCTGATATCATGAATGTCAATCGTAATCTGACCCGCTTGTTGTGCTTTTCCCAGAATGCTTTGTTGGAGCGGAACCGATACCATATCAGGGAAAATGGTCAAAACATCAATCTTCATCACCTTCGAATAATCCCGGGAGCGGATCAATGATCAAACGATGCCGGTCCTTATCCAATTGGACAATGACCGACTTGAGGAAAGGCACCAGGACTTCTCCCTCCTTTCCAACCACAGCAAGAACATCGTTACTCCCTGTCTCGAGAATTTCGGTCACCACGCCATACTCCTTGTTGGTCCGATCATACACCGTGGCCCCCAATAAATCATGGCAAAAATATTCATCATCCGCCAGAGTAATCATATCCTTTTCGAGAACCATAAGTGCACTACCGCGCAAGTATTCGGCCTCAGTCCTGGTGGAAATCTCGAAAAATCGGACGATCGGTATCTGTTTCAGATAACGGATACTCTGAATCGTCACCGGGTGAGGTTGCTCTTCATCCGCTGAAACCAGAAAGAGAGTCCTCAGAGATTCGAGTCTGTGTTGATCATGATGGAAAAGTCTGATCTTGACTTCACCTTTCAGACCGTGGGCTGAGAAAATCGTCCCGATCGTAACCAGTGTCCCTGGCACTTTAGTCATTATTCCAGAATTTCCAACACGATCCGCTTCTTATCTTTGGTTGCAGCAGCAGTCAACAATGTCCGAATAGCACGGGCGGTCCTTCCCTGACGTCCAATCACTTTACCGAGGTCTTCCTGAGCGACACGAAGTTCGATGACGGTTGTTTTTTCACCCTCAATTTCTGAAACAGTCACCTGGTCCGGATTGTCAACGAGTGCTTTCACGATGAATTCGACTAAATCTTTCATGACTGATAAACCTCCTGGTCATTTGAGCCATCATAAGAGAGAATGAGGAAACGTCAGAGTTTTCAACGATAGATGCTCCCATTTGGTCCAGATGGACGGCTGAAAAAAACTATTCAGCTTCACTCTGAGGGGCACCGAGCACATTCTTTTTATGCAGTATATTACGAACGCTTTCCGAAGGGATAGCACCCTTATCCAGCCAAGCGACAGCACGATCGACTTTCAGTTCGATCTTGGCAGGCTCTGCAACCGGGTCGAAATAACCGATGTTTTCAAGAAAAGCCCCGTCACGTTTTCCTCGGGAATCTGCAACGACAATCCTGAAAAAAGGTCTACCTTTTGCTCCCATTCTCTGTAATCTTATCCGAACTGCCAAATCTGCACCTCCTTCCACACTATCGGTGGGTGGTGTACGCTAACGGAAAAGCCCTGCCAAATTCATCATCTTGCCTGATCCAGTAAACCGTTTCATCATTTTCCGCATCATGGTAAATTGCTTGATCAAACGAGCAACATCCTGGATCGAGGTTGCACTTCCGGCAGCAATACGTTTTTTTCGACTGAGGTTTTTGAGGACCTCGATATTATCACGTTCATACGGCGTCATGGAATTGATCATGGCGTCTATTTTCTTCAATTCAGCTTCAGAATTCTGTAATTCATCCCCCAAGTTCAACTTACTCATGCCGGGAATCATACCCATTAATTGATCGAGTGGCCCCATTTTTTTAATCTGATGGAGTTGGTCCTGGAAGTCCTTGAGCGTAAACTGGGCTTTTTGTATCTTGCGGGCAAGCTCCTCAGCTTTTTGCTTATCGATCGTGCTTTCCGCTTTTTCGATCAAGGACAAAACGTCACCCATTCCCAGAATGCGTGAAGCCATTCGTTCGGGATGAAACGCTTCGAGCAGGTCGAATTTCTCACCAACGCCAATGAATTTGATAGGTTTGCCGGTTACGGCACGAATGGATAGAGCTGCTCCACCACGGGCATCACCGTCCATTTTGGTCAGAATAACCCCGGTCAGATCGAGTAATTCATCAAATTTCTGGGCGACATTGACTGCGTCCTGACCAGTCATGGCATCTGCGACAAAAAGGACCTCCGAGGGTTGCACGGTCTTCTTTATGTTCGTCAATTCAGCCATCAATTCTTCATTGATGTGCAAACGCCCCGCCGTATCGAGAATGACCGGATCAAAACCATGCATGGCAGCATGCTGAAAAGCACGTTGGCTGATGGTGACCGGATCGATATGTGCTCCGGGTGCGAAAACCTCGATGTCCAATTCCTTACCGATCGTACGTAACTGATCGATGGCGGCCGGACGATAAATATCTGCGGCAACGAGGATCGGACGCTTGCGGTCCTGGACCAGGACCCGGGCTAACTTACCACAGGTCGTGGTCTTACCGGAACCCTGCAAGCCGACAAGCATAAATACTGTGGGGGGTTGGGACTTGAACTGCAAGCGTTGATGTGAGGAACCCATCAACGCGATCAATTCCTCATGAACGACTTTGATCAACTGTTGCCCAGGGGTCAGACTCTTCAGTACGTCCACACCGACAGCACGCTCTTTGATCCGTTCGATGAAATCTTTGACGACTTTGAAGTTGACATCGGCCTCCAATAAGGCCAGACGCACCTCACGGGTCGCATCCTTGATGTTGTCATCGTTGAGACGAGCCTGCTTCTTCAGTTTCTTGAAAATGTCTTCGAATCTGTCCTGAAGATTATCGAACATGTTTCATCCATTACCGATTTCGGAGTCTGAACTCAGTTATACTTCTCATTGCCGCTCTGTTCGTCTGATGTATTCCTGAAAAAGGAAAACAGCGACTCTTGTATCGGGCGATTACAGCACACCCCATAACCGCGTTATACGAACAAGGTTTCTGTATGTTGATGGCCTTTTGAACCGGAATACTATCTCGAAAGGCGACAATTCTTGATAACCATGTTAACAAGTTAGATAAGATATACATCTGTTCATGCAAATGTCAAGAGCCGACATGTCTATTTATTACCGCGGAGCATACAGGTGGACCGATTCAATAATCGACCCAATGAGCTTCTCCTGAAAGGGCTGCCTGAGTACCGCAAGGATAGACCACTGAACCGAAAAGATCATAATGACTGGTTCGTTCGATGCGCACCCTTTTAAAGACGCCTGGTTCGAAATGCTGATGATCATCTTTGATCAGAACCAGACCATCGACTTCCGGAGCTTGAAAATGTGCCCGGGCTGTTAGAAAAATCTGTCCGTTATCACTTCTGACCCTATCTTCGACCAGAACATCGATCAGTCTGCCCTGAAAGCGTTTCAGTCGTTTTTGTGATATAGCTGCTTGGGTTTTAAGTATCACATCTGCCCGCTCTTGCTTTATTTCATCCGAAACCTGATAGCGCATCTTGGCCGCCCGAGTCCCACTTTCACGCGAGTATTTGAACACACCGAGATGATCGAATTCATTGTCTTTGATAAAAGCATGCAGGCGGCGGAACTGCTCGTCGGTCTCACCGGGAAAACCAACGATCAATGTCGTCCGTAACGATATGTCAGGAATCATTTTCCTGATCGTGTCAAAAAGCCTGGTATAAGTGCGTGTATCGCCCCGACGTCCCATTTTTCGTAATATTTTTTGATCGATATGCTGGATAGGAACATCAAGGTAGGGCAGGATTTTTTTCTCGGATTGCATGATGTCAAGAAGAGGTTGGGTGATATTGTCAGGATGAGCATATAATAAACGGATCCAACTGATACGAGGCAAACGGACCAATTCGGTCAGAAGTCTGATCAAGTCGACACCATCATCGAGATCAGAACCATAATGAGTAATGTCCTGGGCGGTAATGATGAGCTCCTGAACACCGAGATCGTTTAAGAACCTGGCTTCTTCGAGAATATCATTCAGTGGACGACTTCTCAAGGTCCCCCGGACAAGAGGAATAACGCAATAACTGCAATTGTTCCGGCAACCCTCGGCAATCTTCAGATACGCATAATGAGACGGCGTAATCGAGACCTTGGGGAAATCCCTGAAAGGATACAGCTTTCCGGGTGGCTCGATTGAAGGACAGGAACGTTTGGGGAGATTCCGGCAAATCCAACCCACCTCATCAAGTTGACTGATACCGATGATCTGATCCACTTCAGGTATGAGTTCGAACAGTTGTTTACCATATCGCTGCGAGAGACAACCGGTTACCAGGATGTATCGGCACAATCCTTTACTTTTAAGGTTGACGGCTTCGAGTACCGTCTCGATCGACTCTTCTTTGGCATCATCAATGAAACAACAGGTGTTGACAACAACGATTTCGCACCCGGCCACAGGGTCGACTATCTGAAAACCCTCCTTAACCAGCGAACCAAGCATGATCTCGGTATCACTCAGGTTCTTGGCGCATCCAAGCGAATAAATACCCACCGTGTGCTTCATATATGCAGGAGTACTCATATTGGACACAGTATGACGATTATGAGCCTATTTCAAGGATTGAGCGGCTGTTCACGCTTTCCCGTTCTATTGAAAAGTTGCAGACTCGATCCTCCTTGACTATTACATTATACAGGAAGTGAGCAGACCCTATTCAGTTCTGAAACTGTCTTTCTCGACCAGTAAAGTAATCCGCATACAATTCAAGGAGAGAATATGTGGTTCATCGTCCTTGATCCAGATGGATCAGTGACTGAAAAGAAAGGCTCGATCAAGAGAATAGTCATGCTTGTATTTCTCCTGATCCTGGTAATTAGTATCATCCTGATCGGGTCCAGCGTTTACCGACTCATCATCGGTCACAACCTCCTGGTCGATGCGCTCGAGATCAGAGGCGGGTACAGATCGAACAGTGTCGATCCCAAACCCTATCTCAATAAAGCCCAACTGGATATTCCGAACACCCTGATGTATTATCTTGCGCATCCATTGACGGCTGATTTCAGATTGATCTATATCAAACGCGGTTATACGGTCTGTCGGGCCACCTTGAAATCAAAGAACGGGTTTTGGTATCTGGAAATACCGGATGAAACCCGCTGGCCAAAAAAGGCAAAGCCAACGCCTATTCCCACTCCCACTTCAGAATAACAGCCAGAATTATTACCTGTTACGCAGAAGGTTCAGGACTTCCTTCATATCATCAGGAATTGGTGCGACCAGTTCGAGAAACATGTTGGTCACCGGATGCTGAAGACCTATCGAATATGAATGCAGGAAAAAACGATGAGGATCGAAGTCGATGTTTTTGAAGAGAAACTCTTCAGAGAAAGCCGTGACTGGGGGACCACCATATTGGATATCACCCAGTAATGGTAAACCCTTTTCAGCAAACTGACGCCTGATTTGATGCGTTTTCCCTGTCTGAGGACTGATCCGTAACCAGAGATAGTCCTGAAAACGTTCCAAGACTTCATAGGTCAAAATAGCTTTGGTATCTGCATTATCAGTCAGACTTTCATTGCTGCGGGAATCATCTTCGTGGGAGTTAAGGACCGTTTCAATCATTCCACTGTCAGTGTCCAACGTGCCGCAGACAATGGCCAGATAGTTCTTTTGTATGGTATGCTTCTTGAACTGATCTGTCAGTGAAATATTGGCTTGCTTGGTGCGACTGAAAAGCATGATCCCACTGCTGTTTTGATCAAGTCGATGGATCAGATTGACCCGAAATTGATTCTCACCCTGTGTGTGCAGATAATACTCGACCAAGCGGCCCAGGGTAAAATCATCTGAAGTCCGAGTTCCTTGCGATGGGATGCCATTTTTCTTGTTGACCGCAATAATACTAGTGTCCTTGAAGAGAATGTCTTTCTCAATCAAGTGCAATTCAGGATGAGGCGGTATACTCGGCTTAGAAACGGGGTAGGCTTTGTGTTCATGCGTTTTATTCTCTTCTTTGGGAACTGGGGAAGTCTTGTGTTCAGTCAATTGGGATGGCTTCCTTCTCTGATGTTTGACGATCTCTCGAGGTTTGTGATGACCGGACTCCAGAGGATCCTTCACTTTCTGCACCTGTCTTGGAGCTTCAGCCCGGACCTCAGGCTGACTGATCGCTTCGCTCGGAGATGCATTTTCCTGTTCGATCGGAGGCACGAATATGGTTATATTTTCATTACCCCTGATGCGATAAGAACATATTTTAATGCGTTTCCGACCGAGATATACTCCCCCTCTTTGCAAGGCTTTCCGGGCCTGATTGCGTGAAAGACCCTCAATTTTCTGACTGAGAAACTGATCGATTCGGAACCCTTTCTCTGCTTCTGTCGCTGTAACTTTATGCTTTTTCATGGTTATCTCGTCAACTCCCGTTAATAATGATTACAAAGATCAGACCAGGGACTACCAACTGCCTGGAATAATATACCCCGCTTCCCTTCCATCTTCTTCATATCTCAATGAACCAAAAAAGACCACTTTAATTTTTACCTGATCTGGGACCGGACTCCGTATGGTCATAACACGACCCGCAAAATCAATCTTTTCGATCAAGCCTAATCCCAACATGTGATGCTTGCCGTCAAGCAATCCCACGAGTATCCCCTTTTCCGAGCCAGGACTGATGACCCTGATCGGTCCGGAAACATTGTTAATTCTTCCGTCTGCCTTAGGGATACTCCCTTCGATCGGGACTACCAGACAACCCTCCAATGGACCATAATCCTCGCCATATAATACCGGAATTCCCCCCACTGCTTGCACTTCACGACCGGTCCTGAAATACGAGCCCATGGTCCTGATCTGCTCGAAACTTAAACTGAAAAGGGTACTTCCTTGAAAATATCGAGACGATAGCAGCTCCCTGATCGTCTTGCGAATTTCTGGTGAGCGGGGAAGGATATCAGGAGATACATTCATTTTCAGGACCATCTCCGGAGCCAGGTGTTGAACCAGATGCATTAACTCACCCTGACGCTCAAGAATGATAACACCATCAGGTTCAACGAGTTCCAATTTGGCCGTTTTGAGAAGTCGAGCACCATCACCTCGGGTCCAACCGCACGTATTTACTATGACTGTCTCCGTCCTTTTCAAGACTACGTGCATCAGCTTGTGTAGACCGGACAGGGTGACTGTGAGATGCCCCTCAGGAGAATGAGAACCCACAAAGGCAAGTTCCATAACCGGGGCATCAGTCATGAAAACAATGGGCTGCTCGATGCTAGCTGCACCGATACAACCTGGCGGACCGATATCCGATTGGCCGATATCACAGTCGATAAGCCCGACAGTCTTGCGTTCTGTAACCAACTCATTGACCAGACGCGTACATAAAAAGGACTTGCCACTGTCCATTTCACCCAAAACGATAATCCGCTTCCACTCTCGGTCCCTGATCTGTGCGAGTTTTTCCTCAAATTCAGACATCATCCGAGGATCATGAACATGAGGCGTGATCTGGGCCTGAAGTTCACAATCATCAGACAATTGGTCCACAAAGACACTCTTACCCAGTGGAACATGCAGTCCCGACCCGGCAGTGAATGAGACACCGTGGACCCGAAAAAGGCCCCTCCTGAATTGTATGTCCTGCTCACCCCGTATTAAGACTGATTTTGCCCGCATGATTGGCTCGTACGTTTCCGCTTGATCAGACAATGGTCCTTCAATGAATCAAAGCTTGTTAGATCCACCTTCAACAAGATTCTCCCCAACAGGACGCCTTTTCCAGCGCCGATGCATCCAGACCCAATGATCGGGATGGGCACGGATGATCCGCTCGATCTCCTTGGTCAAGGCAGCCGTTATCCGGACTTGATCAGCCTTCTTCTCTCCGGATGCACTAAACCGATACGGCCCGTCTATATGAAAAATATGACGATCATCCTCCTGCCTGATTATCGACCCAACCAATATCGGTGAACCGGTTTTCAAGGCCAGAGAAGCAGCACCTACCGGTGTCCAGGCCAGTCGACCGAAAAAATCGACAAAAACACCATCTACTGTCGTATCTTGATCGATCAATATACCTAATAGCTCACCTCGCTTCAGGACCTTCAGCGACTCCTTGGCCGATGTCACTGTGCCTCGATTTAAGGGATAATAACCATACCTGGTCCTGATTCCCGTTATAAAACGATCAAAAGCCGGGATCGGATTATCTCGTGCTAAAACCGTTAATTTATATCCCTGCTGCCCCAGATAACCAGCTAAGTATTCCCAATTTCCAATATGCCCGGTAATGATGATCGCGCCCTTGCCCTCGGCTGATATCTTACGAAGAACGTCCTCGCTGTCACACTGCACCCGTTCGAGTAAAACTTCGGGACGTATTCGCTTCATCCGGACCACCTCTGAAAACGATTTTCCCAAATTGATAAAACATCGCTTGACCAATAACCTTATTTCTTGCGGGCTCATACCATCACCTAAGGCACGATTCATCTGCTCATAAGCCCGCTCACGCTCCCGACCAAGAACCAGATAGGCCAACTCTCCCAGGTATGCACCTAAACGCAAGGCCATCCTCTCAGGAATGAACATCAAAATCCCTATCGGAATCAGAGCACATCCATACTGGACCTGATGACGCACAGAACGACGAAAATGACGGAACTTTCGCTTGAATTCACTCTCGTGACCGGACACAATCATTACCCTCCGATAGGATCACTTCTACCGCAACCCTGCTCCTATCACTATTCAGCACATCCACCCCTCTCTTTCTTTCTCAATATCCCTTTGGCTCTCTTTATAGTATTTCAATGAAAATTCATAAGTCAATACACTTCCTTCCTCTTATTGATAAGAATGGTATTGTGTCTCCGCAAGGAGGTTGGACAAGACAGGTTTACAGTGGGTAAAAACGAATAGTTTCGAATTCCTTGATCGCAGCTTCGATTGCTTTCAGAGCTGAAGGTGCTTTTTCCGAAACCAAGAGTTCGGCTAGGACCGTTTGATGTTGTGCCTGCAGTTCTGTCACACAAGGGGATAATCCTGACCGGGGATAATATGCTGCCGCGGTTGCTTCGATCAGTTGATCATAGAGGGGAAGAAGGTTTTCGAGAGAAAAGGAACGAAACAAAGCCTGGACCTGCACAGAGGTACAATCGACATCCGATCTGATCGAGGGACCGGAACAGATTTGTCTGAACAGGTCTTCGAGTTGCTCGATACAGTCGTGACGTTTCGGATCGAGATAGGTGAGTCCAGCGGGTAGACTCTCGAAATGGGGCCGGGAACTGAAGGTGATGACTGGTTTCCCGGAGGTGAGAGCCGTGAGAACAGGTGAGGTTAAAATGGGATTGGACCAGGTTTGAGCGCAGTTAAAAGCAATAATACAATCGACCGCGGGGAGTTGAGCTGTCCTCGCCTGCATGAATTCGGTCAGGTGGCATTCAGTTATGTTGGCCGGGGAAGAAGAGTGGTCCTGATGACCAGGTTTATCCGCGAAAATACCTGTTCGGTAGAGCATGATGGTTTGATCGTTTTTCCTGAGCCGGCTGAGAGCATCATAGACCAGTTTTTGGACAGAACAGGGAATGACATCGCTCAGAATCAAGATGCTCATAGTATTCTGTCGGGCCTTCTGGAGAACAGGGGCATTCCAGTGGACCAGTGAAATATGATGAGGCACCATCAAGCTGGTTTGGGCCGGTGCATGGGGAAATATCGGGTCATAGTTCGTGATCATACCCCGCATCTTGTCATAAAAAAAGGGTTCAAAACCAATCTGGTCGATCAGAAATTGGGTCGTGGGTAATCCCAGCAGTAATGACCTGCTTAAAAGTCTGCCCGCTCTACCCTGAAGCGCTGATAGTGTTTCGATCAGTTTCCGGAAATCAAGTTTGGCTAAACAGGCCTCGGAATAAGCTCGAACTATGCCCGGTTCTCTCAGAATGACCAGCCCGGTCACCGATTCAAGCAAGGGAAACATATACCGGTTGTACCCGGACGACCAGATCAGGAAAAGAACATTCGCATAGGCTCCCTGCCTCATGAGCTTGTAATAATAGAGATAATGATAGAGCCGGTTTGTGAGGAGCGATGCATTCAAAGGTCTCGGACCATCATAAAAGAGATCAAGCTCATAACGGGTGGCCAGAGCGTTCACAAGCTCACAATCCGCCCGTGAAATAACTGCTGTGGCTCTGTCTTGTTCATAACAGGGAAGAGTGTTCAGAAAAACCGCGATACGTTGTCCAACCATGAGACCTCCCTGACTCTATCAGTCCCCATTATTCAATCTCAGTGTTTATACCTCATTCAACCTTGATTGTCTAACATATTTGAAGATACTCTCTTTAAAGATGAATTTGATAGTCCTACGGAATGGAACAGTGAAGATACATAATACTTCCCGGACAGTGTTCCGAACAGCAACACGGAAATCATGATGTATTTGACCCTACTCAATCGCAGGTTACATTATTGGATCACGGCTTTCATCGCCATCCCCGCCCTGATTATCATCTGCAGTGGCGTGCTCTTGCAACTGAAAAAACATTGGAACTGGATCCAACCAACCGAACAGAGAGGTTCGAGCACAATTCCGACCCTTGAATTCGCCCAGATACTCGAAGCCGTTCAGAGCCTCGATGACTTCAAAACCATCGGGTGGCACGATATCAAACGGATCGATATTCGACCCAAAATGGGACTGGCTAAAATTCAGCTCGACCCTAACTGGGAAATCCAACTCGATCTGGGTTCGGGACAAATCCTGCAGTCTACCAAACGACACTCAGACCTGATCGAAGCCATTCATGATGGCTCTTTCTTCGGAGGAAACTGGACTAAACTCGGCCTCTGGCTGCCGACAGCCATTGCCCTCCTGATCATGTGGCTCACCGGCCTGATCATGTTCTGCCAAACCTACATCAAAAAGCATAACCGGTCTTAATCTAAATCTCGCCGATCAAAAGAGTAAAGTGTTGCATTAGCTTTACATTTCATTTTGTTTTAAATTCAATGAGTTATTTATCAGAGCTCTATGATGTTTACTCGCTTTTTTGGGCTTCGACAAAGTATTCCGCAGTGGTATCGCGAAGGTGATTGATCTGCCAATGACAGGCATTCAGAAGTCGGGCCATCTGGGCCGCGTCAGGTAGTCGATGGGTGTTGACCGGGCCATCTACATGGGCATGAAACCTGTTCAGTGACTCTGAACCTTCGAGATGAATGATGTAGAGATATCCACCTGGCTTGGTCACCCGATACAGTTCAGACAGGGCCCGAGGATGGTGACTGAAATGCGGGAAAACGGAAAAACAGATGCTGAGATCACATGATTCAGAGCGCAAGGCGATATATTCGGCCTGACACTGCATGAAAAAGACCTGTGTCGAATCGTGGCGTTGTCGAGCTGTTCGCAACATGCGTTCAGATAAGTCGAAAGCAATGATCTGACCAGTCGATGACACTTTGTTCAGCAGAATTGGCACAATAATCCCCGTGCCGGTTCCGACATCGACACAACGCATTCCAGGTTGAATTTGGCATTGTTCAAGCAAAACGGGTATGCGGCGACGATGTTCCAATGAATAGGTCGATTCATCCCAGTTTTCGGCCTGGGCATCAAAGAAATCTCGAATGGGTCCGGTGTTATCTGACATGTACTACACCGATCAATCCCGAACAAGGACTTTCAATATCAGAATATAACCTGAACAGTCCGTTCAGATCAGAAAAAAAGTTGATTGTTGATGAGAACTTATACAACAGATTTGAGCCCGATGCAAATCTCTGGATGTGACAAAACAAATCGAGAGTATTGCAGAGTAACATCCTGAATTTCAGTTCAAAAGAAGCGATGGAGGCGATCAGCCCTGTCTATGGCCACATTCAACGTCCCATAAGATATATTATGTAAACTTTTGAGTTTGTCCAGGATTTTGCAGCGATATCTTAGCCTGAATCTGTGTCCGTGTTTCATGAATGAAAGAAAAAAAACTGGTCTCATCAAGCAGTATATGCTATACTTCCCCCTGGAAATACCTCACGTTCAAATCAGGAAAAGGGTGACTATGACAGACTATTCAATACTGATCGTTGATCATGACGATACTGAACGGCAAGCACTGGTGGATTACCTGAACGCTCGCTATAAGACTACCGGTGCCTCATCGGGTCAAGAAGTCTTTGCTTTGCTGAAACGGCATCATTTTGATCTGGTCATTGCGGATATTGATCTTCCAGATCTGAATGGTTTTAAAGTATTGAAACATTGCAGAGAAAAATATCCTGCGATAAAAACTGCTTTGCTCAGCGCATATGATGTTGACAGTTATATCAAACTTTCTCGTGAAAAAAGCATAACCAATATCATCATCAAAGATAGCCCCTTCAATTTTGATGAATTGGGCTGGACGGCACATAATTTGCTCACGGGCGATTTTTTTGGGCTCAAACGTCATCTTGATTCGAACGGACATATCAAGAAAATATGTTTACAGGACAGTGATGCGATCCAGGCCTCGATCACCACGATCATCGAGTATTTTTCACAGGTATCAGATAACGGGGATTTGCTTGATACATGTGACCTGCTTTTGGATGAATTGCTGTATAATGCCATGATTCATGCGCCTCGCGATGAACAGGGCCGAAAAAAATATCAAAATCGCCAGCATATCGTCCTTGAAGCGCATGAACAGGTCATGTGTCATTATGGTTATGATGAGCGAAAGCTCGGTTTTGCCGTGGTGGACAATTTCGGGACACTCGAGAACACCAGGGTGATGGATGTTCTGGACCGTCACATATCCGGGGCCGGCCAGCACGATGATAGTGGTCGGGGCCTCTATATCTCTCGTGGTTTAGCTGACCGTTTCATCATCAATATCAGACGTGGTATTCAGACCGAGATCATTTGTCTGTTATATAGGGAGGCTGGTCAGCATATCATCAAACCACTCTGTATCAACCAGATTTGAGTCCATTCGTGTGTTAATAGGCAGAAATCAGTGAAGACGAGCAGGGACCATACTCGCTTGTGGGTCTGTTCAGCAGGATTGTCTCTGGGATTGATCTGGCTGGGCATGCTGCTCATACTGCTGACGGGTGGGATCAACCTGCGCGATTACGGACTTCCCCTGGCAATCCACCGCCTGATCAAGCCACTTCTGCTCTATGACTTCATCCTTGTTCTGGTCTTTTTCGCTTCTATTTACAAGCGACAGATTCTCGAAATCCCCGCATTATTCCACCCGAAGGCCAATCGGACCGACCTGATTGTGCCCGAAAGTACAGCAGCCTCGCTCACTTTCCCTGAAATGATTGTCATAGCCTTGATCTGGCTGTTATTGACAGCCGGTCCGCTCCTCGAACTGGCAGCCCTCTTTGGACACCTGCATCAGATCATATTACTGGTAATTGTGCCTGTCTGTGCTCTGGCCATCTTTCTGTGGCATGGCTGGGCAGTCAGATCATCGCTGATCGGAACGGGATACAATCTCAGAAGCAATTTCCGCGACACTCTCATCATGATCTGTCTGCTTCTGATAATATGGCTGGGCCTCTGCCCCGCTTATACCTGGATAATCGGCGGTCGCGATCCCGGGGTCTACGTCAACATCGCCTCCGAAACAGCCCGCACCGGCACGTTCCGCATCACGAATACCATTCTGACGGCTTTGCCTGATCCGGAAAAACAGCTCTTTTTCGGAACGACACCCTATAATATGCTCCATCCTGCCTGGCAAACTGTGGTCAATTCTCTGAATCCCTCGGCCACAACCGGCTCTTTCGGCATACAGTTTCCCGGATTCTATATCACCAATCCCGAGCACGGTACGATCACACCCCAGTTCTTACCCTATTACAGTACATTGATGGCCCTGTGCCTGCGTCTATTTGGCTTTCCGGACGGCCTGAATCTGACGCCGGCATTGGCCGGAACAGCCCTGCTCCTCCTCTATTTCCTGATGCGACTGCAGTTCGGCTGGTCCGCTGCCGTGATCGCACCGGCACTGCTGGTCGCGAATTGCGGTTTCTACTGGTTCGCTAAAATTCCCAATTCGGAAAGCATCGTCCTCGTACAATTCCTGATTATGCTCTATGCCCTGGCCCGTTATCAACTCTCGCCTCATTCCTGTTGGTTGCTCATGAGCACCCTGGCCTGCGCTGAGATGTTCTGGGCCCGGATCGATACCATCCTGATCATGCCCGCGATCGTGATCTGGTCCGTATATTCATTCTCACTCAAAAACCGTCGAACCTCGTTATTCTGGCTGCTCCTGTTCAGCCTGATCGGCTCCTCTGCCTTCATCGCTCTGAAATGGTGCTCTGTCTATACCCATGATGTCTTGTGTTCACTTGTCCATTTTCAGGACCGGACCACTCTTCTCTTCTTCCTGGTCAGCTTCGCTCTCTTCGTCCTGGCCCTGGGCCGCTATTTCCGGACCAGCCTTCTGAACTGGATCCAGCACATTCAACCATATTTCCCCGCCATCTCACTCGGATTGGCGTGCGTTATCCTGTACTATGGCCTGATGATCAGACCGACCCAGACCGGTCTCGAGACTAACGCCTGGAACATGGTCAAATTGATCTGGTATTTCAATCCCTTCTCAATTCTCTGTGCGATATTCGGTCTCTGTTTGTTAAACCATAAGATTAAGAATTATACTGTTTTGCTTTTACTGATAGTTGGATATACATATATGTTCTTTTATCTGTATGATGCCCACAAAACGGTACCCGATCACTATTACTGGTTTCGCAGATTTTTGTCGTTCACCTCTCCCCTGCTTGTCATCGCGGCCGGGTATTTTTTGAGTGTTGTGGTCCGATTCGGCGGTTACGGGCGGGTACTTGGTTGGGGTTTGGCCGGATTATGCATCATAATCGGGCTTCAGAGTCAGCAATTTTTATGGGACCATCGTGAAAACGAGCGGTTTGCAGAGGATGTCAAGACGATTGCGGAGGCTACACAACCTGAAGACATCATTATTTTTCCTCATTATTATTATGGTCTCGAGACACCGCTCCAGTATGTTTTCAATCGTCAGGTGCTGATATTGGATGTAGATCAAGTTAGGCAGCCTCATCAGATCGAGTTGGTCCGTGGGCGTTTTAAGAATTGGCACGATGCAGGTCGGAGAGTGTATGCGTATGCGCCGCCCGGGCATGCATTAATAAGCAATCAGGTTTTACCTTTTGAACAGCTCAAGCGGATTACAGTCGAGCGAAGAGAGGTCGAAAAGCCTCTTGACCGATTGCCACAACGAGTGAAAAAGACAGCCAAAGGCTTTGTTCTGGCCGAATACGTTCCACAGTAAAGGAAAAAGTGATGGCAGAAAGTACAGCTATTCCCCTGTTGAGTCTGAACATCCATGCGGCGCCGTGCACTAATCGTTGTCGCCATTGTTGGACATCAGGCAGTAACGAACATAAACGGGTCCCGGTCGATCAGGTCAACTTTGTTCTGGATAAGTTGGCTGAAGTCCGGCCGCATATTCCCTTTGTCGGTTTTTTTCTGTTAGATGAGCCGACCTTTCATCCCCAGTTTATCGAAATCATGGAGCATGCAGCCGAACTTAATGTGATCGGTTCCGAGCATTTTTTAGCGACCAACGGCAGCATTCTGGGCACAGCCTCGGATGAGAAATGGGACCGCCTCAAGAATACAGGTATCGGGTATTTTCAGTTCACATTTTATGGTTCAGAGACAGTGCACGATGAGTTTGCCGGCCGGCGGGGTGCCTTCCACAATGTGGTGGACACGATCCAGAGAGCCAATCAACATGACATTGAATGGGTCGCTGCCATAGTATTACATCGCGAAAACATCCGCGATCTTGCAGCGGTGATACAAATCGTCAAGGGGCTTGACACTTCAGGAAACATGCGTATAGGCTGGTTCCCTTTTCAATGGCAAGGTCGCGGCCGGGTGCTTCCCCGAGTGCGTAAAAAGGAATATGAGCAGTATGTGCCTCTGGATATCAGACAGCACAGGAAGCTTCTCATGACCGAGTCAGCTGCCATTCGAGCGATCACAGCTGATCCGGAATTGGCTCGACGAAAACCGATCGAGACCTTATGCGGTGCTTTGACCCTCAATATTGACCGAGACCTGGATGTTTATTGTGGCGGTAGCTGCGATGCCGGTGGTCTGGCTGCAGCCGTACCGGAACTGGCCAGGCTTTTTTATCTGGGTAAACTCACGGATGAAGGTTTCCCGCCCTTGCTTGAGAAATTCCTGAAACGAGAGCTTCCCGTCATGGAAAGACTTGAGAACATCAACTGGGCCCAATTGGCAGAACGGTACGGTGATCCTGCCAACGATGAAATCTTTTATTTATACGATTTGCCGACGAATAAATGGTCCGCTGCTTATCTCAGGGATATGTTCAGTTGAGCTGTTCCGCACTCCTTTATGATAGTATCCATTTTCTCTTGATGTTCCACAGGCTGAGCGAAAAGAGGCCGAGACAAAACAGGGCAAGTACGGACAGATCAACGGCGAGGGGCAGGGCATGATCTCCGTGTACGGCCCCATGCAGCACGTCAACTCCGTACGTCAAAGGCAAAACATAGGCCAGTGGTTTTAAAAAAACAGGCAGTTGCTCGATCGGAAAGAAGAGACCGCACAGGAAGATCATGGGGAATCTGAAAAAATTGGAAAAAGTCTGGGCTTCAAATACCTCCTTGACGGCAACAGCAATGAAAAGCCCGAGAAAAGTCGAGGCCACGGCAAGCATGATAACGGCGGGAATAAAGGAACTCCAGGAAACCGTGGCAAGATCGACCAGAAAGGCAGCCATGACGACCGGCACGAACGCGTTGACAACACCGAAAAGAATGGCCCCACTCGTCTTGGCCAACATGAGAAATTCGAGTGAAATGAGAGCCAGTAGGAGCCGCTCGAATGAGCGGTTTTTTTTCTCGAAGGTGACCGTGACCGACAAGACCGATGTCGTTCCGAAGAGAATGGAAACGGCCACCACGCCCGGAAGCAACGAGATAATACTGCCCAAGCCGCTGCCTGACTTGATAAAGAACATGGCGGTCCAGGCAAGCGGAAAAAACATACCCCAACTGATATTCGGAGGTTTCAAATAATAGGTCCGCATGTCCTTGGCCAGAATGTTCCAGAAGGCAATCCAGCGTTTCATTGGTCACCTCCTTTTTTCTCTTTTTCTTTCCTCATGGCAGTGACCTCGATTCCGGTGATCTGGACGAAAACATCTTCGAGAGATGGTCGCATTCTTCTCGCTTCGGTCACTTCGCCCCCCCGTTCTTCGAGAAAGCGGACCAAGGGACCCACGGGGACCGGCACATCACCTTCGACCCTGATCAAACCGTGACCGCAGATATTGAATTCGAAACCGGGAAATGCTACTGAAAGTCCATCTTTCAAATCAGTTGGCATCGTGACGCAAGAGACCTGTAACACGTGTTTTTCCTGAACAGGTTGGACCAGGTGCTCGACCGTATCAACGCGAACTATCTGTCCGGATACAATGAAAGCGACACGCTCGCAGAGCTGCTCGGCTTCCTCGATGTAATGCGTCGTAAGGAAAATAGTCGTCCCTTGCCGGTGGAGATCGGCAATCAACTGCCGTAATTGTCGGGCGCTGGCCACATCGATACCCGTGGTTGGCTCATCCAGAAACAGGATTGGTGGTCGATGGATGATGCCTGCGGCGATAGTGAGTTTACGTTTCATGCCCTTGGAGTAACCGGCGAACTTGCGCTGGGCGGCTGGGGCCAGATCGAAATAGTCCAGGAGCTCCCGGGCCCTGGCCTGTCGTTCTTTTTTACGAATCCCGTAGAGCGACGCACAAAAACAGAGATTATCAAATCCGGTCAGTTCCGGATAAAGGTTGCTTTCGTCCGGGACCACCCCGACCAGGTGTTGGGCTGCCTTGGGATTGTCCGTGCAATCGATACCACCGATGCGAATCGTGCCCGTGTTCGGCCGCACTAATCCCGTAAGCATATTGATCGTGGTCGTCTTCCCTGCACCGTTGGGACCAAGAAAACCGAACAGCTCGCCTTGATTGACACTGAAGGAAATACCGGCGACCGCCTCGACCCCATCAAAGTGCCTGGTCACATTGTTAACAACAAGTGCTTCAGTCATGTTCACCTCGCTGAAACGTTAAAAGTTCATCGGTCGGAGCACCAATCATTACGGAGCAAGATCACAATCACCCGGAAGTCGCTGGTTTTCCAGCCAGGAGCTCATATCCCCGCCGTGTTTCTGCCCTGCTTGATCCAATAGTTGCTTAGGCACATCCCAAATCTCCTTGTAAGAGTAGACTGTGAAGAGCCCGCTATTTCATTTCGAGCAGGTTTTGAGCCAATTCGCTCAAGCTTGCCAGTCGAGCCGGATTTAAACGATAATGCACGAAATAGCCACGTTTTTCGGCAACAACAATGTCCGCATCTCGCAGGATGCGAAGATGTTGAGAAACTGCAGCGGGCGTTATGTCCAAAGCATGGGCTATTGCATTGACACACAACGAGCGACCCTTCAACAGATCGATCATCTTGACTCGCGAATTGACCGAGAGCACTTTGAACATTCGGGCCAATTCCTCTGAATCAACCATGGTATTCTCCTTTTGATTAAGTTACTACGCAGATACTTTATGACAACGCTGACGTTTCATCAAGGCACAACATAAGAGCACCATGTATCTCTGTTTTGCTTATGTTCAGTACGGTATATCCGGTGAGCCTGGAGGAATCCTCACATCGAGATTTCTCTCCCCTGTAAGGAATGTACACCGCATTCAGAAAATGAACACGATGACCGAGATCAAGACCAATCCCATCCAGGTGAAGGCATACTCATCATGCGCAACACATTGATTTTCCTGCTTGTTATGATGTTCACGAATCATTTTTTGCTGAAAGCCTGGCTTGGGCATGAATTTTGCTTATCTTGATGTTTATGCTATTCTGAACAATAAAGCGATTGGCTTATCCGACGGGTCCATGTATTCATCGCATTGCTTGCGGAGGGTAATAGTTATGAAGGTGAAATCAACCCTAATTTTACTTTTCCTTTTTATATCGATTATTCTGTTCAGTTCGGGTTGTTCCGATGATGTTTCGGGCAATCAGGATGACGATGATTCGGAAAACATTGTTCCGGGTAAAACCTGTATTCCACCTTGCTGGCAGGAATCCAAGCAGGATGTCCAACCCTCGACACGCTATTTCTATGGCATGGCCTTCGATGAACATCGTAAAGTCACAGTCCTCTTTGGCGGAAGAGGTGAAAATCATTTCTTGGATGATACCTGGGAGTTTGACGGTTCTTGGCATCAGATCACTCCACCCAATCACCCCTCTAACCGATGCAAACCTGCTCTGTGTTTTTTCCCTCCGGATAATTGTATCATCCTTTTTGGTGGTTATAATGCTTCTTTTCAAAATGACACCTGGAAATATGATGAACACACCTGGACCCAGATCGTCACGACTCACAAACCGGAACGACGCTGTGATGCTACTATGGTCTATGATGCTCAGATCAACAAAATACTCCTCTTTGGAGGTGAAAGTCCTGGATCACCACATTGGCTCAGTACAACTTGGCTCTTTGACGGTCAGGATTGGACCGAACTTGACACGACTAGTTCAGGTTTATATGGTCGTGATGGATGCAAAATGGTTTATGATGAAGGCAGGCAGAGGACGGTCCTGTATGGCGGAACAGCAGGGGTAGAATATTACAATACCACCTGGGAATTCTATGACAATACCTGGCACCAGGCTTTTCCGGCCCATAATCCGGGTCAAATCGCCTACTATGCCCTGGCCTATGATCACGCAACCGAACGGACGGTCCTCTATGGCGGTGGACCGTTTGCCGGTTTTACGGACCGGACCTGGGAATACGACGGCTCCGACTGGATTGAAATCCAACCCGGTTTTCGTCCGCCGAAACTGATTGATCACTCCATGGTTTATGACCAGAAAAGAAAGCACATGGTCATGTGTGGCGGTATAAGTGGTTTCGGTTTTATGGAGGACGGCACCTGGTTTTACTGGGGCGAAACACAGACTTTAGCCACACCCGCCTTGGACCGGACTGTGGTGATCGGCCTGCTCTGCCTGCTGCCCCTGGTTCTATTGGTCCGCCCCCGCGGGACCGTAGCCTTCTTTCGCAGATTGTCCTCGATGACAATGAACCACTCTCTTCCAACCAATGAAAAGATTTAACCAGGAACAGGAGATCACTCCTTTATCAGGCCTTGAGCCTTTTTGCATTTGCATCCAAAGCGATGGGAGTTCGTCTTTCTTTGAAATAAGAAAATATGCCCTCCAGGACCGGCGACATTCTTCAGCAGTGCCTCGTCCCGCCTGGTACATTGGTATGAGTTCCGCGTTTAGGGGCTGTCGATTTAATGCTGTCCCCCGCTGGCGGGGGTGCAGGGGGTGGAGTTCTCGAAACTGTAACTATCTGAATTTATTGATTTTAACGATAATCCTCCCCCCGACCCCCTCCAAAGGGGGACAGAGAAAAGGCAC
>JAFGSJ010000096.1 GCA_016934675.1 bacterium
AGCGACATCACTCTGTTTTGACACTCCTGAAACATCATCTGGGTTTTTTCTTCATCGGTTTTGCGGGACTGAATACGCAAAAGACTCTATACAAAAATCCAATGTTCCTGGAGCACTTTTTGTTTGAAATTGAAATAAACCATTTTCATTTACTTTTTTTGATATTCTACAAATACCTTGATCTGGTTTGTCATATCCTTTTTCAACAATAAAAACGAGACTCTCGTCAATTGGGTTTTTTGTTATCGCATCAAATATTCTGATTTTGATATTTTTCATTGGTCTAATACTACTATTTCTCGAATGATGAATACAGCAAGTTAAATTCAGAAAAAAAAGAATTACAGTTATTTTAGTCATTACTAGTCTCATATTTCCTCCTTGAAACATCATGGAAAACCTAATGACTTCGGCATCAGCGGCGGCGTGCAACGCTATTCGCTGCAACCGGTTGCTATGCAGTATTCCAGTAGTTACGTTATTGCTCTGGAGTATCACAATCCGGCCCGTTCCAACCAATATAGCAACAAAAGAATCAACCCCGTCACTGGAACAACAACGAGCCAAGCGTTGACTTTGAACAGCCGTGGCAGGGTCAGGTCGCCGAAATCGCCTTTTTTCAGAATACCTTGATTGAGTCGGGGATAGAGTGCGGCAAAAAGAGCGGAGCCGATCAGAATGCCTGCCAGCCCTCCCACCGCTGCGTCCAGGTAGCCATTCCCAATGGCGCCCGCAATGGTACCAGGACAATAGCCCAACACAGCAAAGCCGACGCCGAAGATCAGCCCGCCAATGACGTTCATGCCCACCGAGCCGGATTTGGGATTCAGTTGCACCCAGCCCAACGATTTCATGAAATAGATCCCGATCATTCCGGTCAGGACAGCAGAGAGCATGATTTTCAGGACGGTGAAGTCGGTAAGTAGCAGTTGGCCGATGATCACGTCGTACTTTGTTGCGCCCCCTTTCTGGAGCAAAAAGCCGAATAGGATGCCAAACGCCAATCCCCAAAGCAAAGTGGGATTGTTCCTAAAATGGATTGTTCCCGGATTCTTCGTCTGCATGTGTCCCTCCGTTAACCGATAATTCTGAAAATCAGATGTGCCGTCAGGATCCCGCCGATGAAAAAGCAAACGGCAGAGATCCAGCTTGAAACAGCCAGTTGCAGCGTGCCGCTAATGCCATGCCCGCTGGTACATCCGTCGGCCCAACGAGCGCCGAAACCGATGATAACTCCGCCCAGCAGTGCCACGCCAACTCGGAGCAAGGGCGTGCTGCCAAATGCGTTTTCCCAGGTTGAAGGCACCCACTGCCCATGAAAGTCACCAGACAGCAGCGCAGAAAGCAACGAACCGATGACAATGCCCAGGACCAGCATCATCTGCCAATCCACAATGAGCCGCAATTTCTTGTAGTATGGCTTCTGCTCCACTGTATCACCTCGAAACAGCATTTCAATCATGCCGCTCAGCTTGGCAAACGTGGTCGAGCAGGCGATCGGCCTTTGGGAGATGAGAAAGGTGAGCCAACTCAGGATGCCAATACCAATCCCAACAGCGTAGGGTGACCAGCGTACTTGAGTGATAAGATCCATCATGCTATCCTCCATTCTTTATTCTAGATCCCAATGTCGCTTGACTTCGCTGAAATTTGTGAAGAATCTGGAACCATGTGGATTGACACACGCCCGGCACTCTCGGGTAAACCCGGCCGCACTATAGCCTGTCATTCCTCCGGCAATATTATGCACATCTTTGAATCCATGCTGTTCGAGAATGCTGGTGCCGAGACTGGAACGATTACCCGAGCTGCAGATAAGGACGGTTGTTTTATCCCTGTTCAGCTCATTGAACCGGGTACGCAAGTCGGCTACCGGAATGTTGATAGCGCCCATGATATGATTGTCTTCATATTCAAGTGGAGCACGCACATCGAGCAGCACAAAGTCAAAATCGCCAGCGATCTTATCGTGCAGGTCTTCTGCGGAGAACAGGTTGAGGCTACGGGTCTTGAATCCAGCCACCGCCCAAGCCACCATGCCGCCGTCCAGGTAGCCCACGATGCGATCTACCCCTACTCGGCGGGCCCAGGTTATGGCTTCCAGCGCCTTGTCATAATCATCAGCCACCAGCAGCACATCTTTGTCTGTGGGCAGAACCCAGCCGGCAAAGGTGGGAAAATTGCCGTTGAGATCGAGATGCCAGGCTTCGGGAATGTGCTGACCGGCATAAGCATGATAGCTGCGGATATCCAGCACCACCACCGCGGGATCGCTCATGCGCTCTTTGAATTGGATTACACTCAACTCTTCGACAACAGGGAGTTCAGCAAGCCGGGCCGGGCCGTGCCGGTTGATGTCGCTGCAGCGGCTGAAATGATCAGGCGCGGGTGGCATGTTCTCGGTAAGTGACTTGATGAATGCGGACTTGTCTAAAATTTGCAGGGCCGTATTGAATTTGCGCTCGTAGCCGATAGTGCTGGTCCATTTAGCGCCCATGGCGCGGCCGCACAAGGAACCTGCCCCATGCGCCGGATAGACCTCAACATAATCAGGCAGCTGCAACAACTTGTCATGCAGACTATGATAGAGTTGCCCGGCCAGCTCCTGGGCGATGTCGGGAAACAGGTCGGGCCGGCCTACATCTCCAACAAATAGCGTATCACCCACGAACACGCCGACCGGGTTATCGGAGCGGGATTTATCGATCACGACATAACTAAGGTGTTCCGGTGTGTGCCCTGGTGTTTCCAGTACCTTGAGAAGCATGTCCTCCAACTCGATCGTATTGCCTTCCGACAGAGGAACATGGCCGAAAGTGCATTGTGCTGATTGTGCAACATAGATCTTAGCCCCGGTCTTCTGCGCCAGGTCCATGTGACCCGAAATAAAATCGGCATGGAGGTGGGTTTGTAGAATGTGGGTGATATCCACCCCCAGAGCGCGGGCCTCCGAAATATAGATATCGACATTTCGCTGTGGATCGATCACTGCACAGCTATTCTTTCCGGCGAGAATATACGAGCTGTGCGCGATTTTAGCGATGAAGAAGTGTTTGAGTAACATCAGGTTTTTCCTTTGCGTGTTGGGTTATAGATAGAAAAGATAGAATACAGATACAGCCACAAGCAAGAACAGCAGGGTCATCCCGCTGCCAGCTTTGATGTAATCTGCGTTGCGATAGCCGCCCGCGGACATTAACAGCGCATTCACCTGGTGGGTGGGCAGAATAAAGGAGTTCGCCGCACACACCGCCGCCAGCAACGCCATTGGGCGGGGATCGAGTCCGCCAATAGTTGCCATGCTCATGACCAACGGTGCCAGAACCACAATGGCGCCCACGTTGGACATAAACATGGAGAAAAGGGTTGAGAGTGCCGCGACGGTCAAAACAATCAGAATCGGGTGGCCGCCCTGCGCCAGCATCATCACCCTTTCGGCCAGTAACGCGGCAGCTCCGCTTTTTTGCATGGCGATTCCCAACGGAATCAGCCCGGCGATCAAAAATACTACTTTCCACTCAATGGCCTGAAAGGCTTCCTGAATCGTGATTACCCTCACCAATACCATGGCGATAGCGCCGGTGAAGAAGGCCATCGAGATCGGTGCACCAGCCAGCGCCAGCCCGATAGCGCCCAGAAAACAAAGTGAGGCTGCCCAGACTTTGTCCTGTTCCTTTTTCCTCACTACGAAAGGCGTTACCACCACGAAGTCGGTATCGGCTTTCAGATCGCTGATCTTCTCCCACAAACCATGAACGATGATTGTGTTGCCGGGGAGAATCTGATGGTTAGAAAAATCGCCCCTAATTTCTTCTCCCATGCTAAAAAGCATGACCGGTTCCACGGCATAACGTTTCCGAAGTGCGAACTTGCGTATGGTCTGGCCTACTAATTCCGACCGAGGTGGAATGATAACTTCGGCAAAACCGGCTCGGTCGGAATCATGGAGATCGGTAAACGGATTATCCTGCCCTTGCAGCATCAGGCTATTGACCAAAGCAAATTTTTCAACATCTTCTTGTTTGCCCAAAAGAGCCAGTTCCTGGCCTACCTCGAATCTCGTTTCTCTCCAGGGCGCGTATTCCACATTTTGTCCACGGGCCAGGCCGAGAATATGCAGGTTGAACTTGTCCCAAACGCCCGATTGTTCGGCCGTCTGGCCAATCAGGGCGCTGTTTTGGGAAATAGCATAATGCCAGATATGATGTGGCAGGTGCAAGGCAGCCACCAGTTTCTCCTGTTCCGAAACCAGTGGGCTTTGGGGTGAAGAATTAGGAAGCACGAATGTTCCGAACAGGAGAAAGAAACCAATACCGGAAAGCAGCAGTAGCATCCCCACCGGGGTGACACTAAACAATCCATAAGGTGCCAGGCCGGCGTTGCGTAGCAAATCGTTAATAAGAATCAGCGGGCCAGAGCCTACCATGCTCAATGTGCCGCCCAGAATGGCTGCAAATCCGATGGGCATAATCAAAGCAGAGGGTGGTATTTTCCCGCGGCGTGAAATATTGAGAACGCTTGGTAAAAATAACGTTGCCGCACCAATATTCTGGATGAGTCCCGACAGCATCCCCACGGACAGCGACATCAACCCAATCACTCTTGACTTGTTCGTCCCCACTTTTTTCAGGATGGCTTGCGAGAACCGATTCATAATGCCAGTTTTCGCAATACCCTGTCCTAAAATCATTACTCCCATCATGGCAATTACAGCATTGCTCGAAAAACCGGAGAGCGCTTCCTGGGTTGTCAGAACACCGGTCCAGCCCAATGCAAGCATGCATAATAATGCTGTCACCTCTATTCGTACTAATTCAAAAACAATCATGACTACCGTCAAGATGAGGATGATCAAAACGGTGAGGATTACTGGAGTCATACTAAAAGATCCTTATCATTCTGTTCAAGGTTGTCACAAATCAAGTATCCGTATGGGACATCTTCACCGACATGTGATTCCATCTTTTTGGCTCTTCGGGAATCGCTGTGGTGATGGGGTAAATAGGGGGTGTTGAGCGGGTGATGCCCGCCCAACGCCCCCATATCTTTCCTCCTAATATGGGCATTCCCAATGACCCATCTTTTTTCATGATGATATCAATTTGCCAGCATAAAGCGCAGTTAATCAGGCGGGCGCAGCCTTTCCTTGTTGACACTGATGTTATGAATCATTTTTCTATTTTGATTGATTTCAGCATTGAGTCAAGCATTGCTTCAGCATTGTCAGTAGCATCAGCTTTGCATGACATGCTAATCATGAACATGTAAGCACCTCTTGGAATAACCATCATTCTTGAAACAACATTAAAAGAACGATTCTCTTGATTTGACATAGTATATTGAGCTTTCATGTAAGCTGCATTTAGCTCTGATATTTTTGTTTCTTGTATTTCATCTACAAAAACAAAATCCTTTGCAACTCTTTGAATTGTTGGAACCATAAGTTTTAATATTTCAACAGGTGGGGTTCCTTGTAATTGACCTAATGGCCTGAAAATGACTTGGATTGTAGTGTTAAAATCATCTACTTGTGCCATGGGAAAAAAAGAACCCGAGAGCCATGCTCGTCAGAGTGGGCAACTCGGGTTCACTTTGTCAATCGCTCGTACTATTCGACTTCTTCCACATCCACTTCGGTGTGCTGGGCAAACCTGAATGTGTAGGTAAAACCGACCATTATTCCGGTAAAGAGTTCATCAGCTTTGTAATTGAGAGAGTCAAACTCGTCAAAAACCATCTGCAGATAATAACCAACTGTGAGAGCACTGCTAATTGAAGGAAAGGGTTTTACCAGATTGAGCTGGAACTTCAAACCCTGAGAATCCACGGTTGAACTTCCCGTATCGGGTTCGACGGTGCCATTGACCAATACTTTATAGCCGTCCCAGTCGACATCGCCAGACAGAGAGGGAAAATAAGCCAGGCTGATTGCGGTCAGCAGGCGTCGACCGAACATGGTCTGGGCCCCGATTTGAAAACCGCTCATATCCACATCCGCTTCGCCGTACAATTCTTGACCGGCCTTCTCATCGGGTTCAGTCCAAAGAACATAAATATCATCGAAATCAAATGCAAGCTGTTTATAACCGGCAAAAACCGCGAAATGTTGTGAGGGAGAATACTTTAGCCAGAAATCGAGATCAGTTCTTTTACGATCGCCTTCAGCTTCAATCTCTTCATCGTCCCCGGTCGTGCCCGACCCTTCGAAAGAATATTTACCACTGACATAGTTCAAACCAACGCCGAGTTTGTTATCCAGGAAACGAACTTCGGTATTGAAACCCAGTAAACCGATACCATCAACCTCAAAAGTGACCTCATACTCCTCATAGCCTAGCGTGAAATTGCCCCAGTAATCAGCCAGGCCGACTGACCATTCAACCGCTCCGATTGGTGTCGTGCAAAAAAGGAGCCCGACGACACAGGCTAATAATAACGTAATTCTCTTCATCCCTACCTCCTTATATGAAAAAGTTGCATGCTGTCTCCGGAATATTCCTGGTTTCCCAGAGATCGGTTTACACTGCATATGCTCCTATTTCCCTTTTTCGGGAAGTTGATCGTTCCTATTCCTTATACGCGGTAAAGGTGCCCGATTCCCCGTAACAATTATCATTCTGATCAAAACAATCGTGGCTCCAGAACCCATTGAGACCTCGGTTGTCCTCACTGATCACGCCTTTTATGGTGAGAGTGCAACCCACATCATCATCGAAAAAAATGATTTCCACTGCATTTTCAATGATACTGCCCGTCATTATTCCGCTTATACCATTGACAAATGTTCCGGAAAACGAAATATCACATTCCAGTTGAGTGACAATCAGGCCATGATTCTCGGGGTCGGTTTCCGCAATGCCGTCACAATCCTGAGTCTCGATGATCGTGAACTGCCAGTCTCCCGTGACGATGGACACGCAATCTTCATCCTCATCATCTTCGGGACACGAGACCAGGCACAATGCACAAAGAATGGTCAAGAGAAGAATATTGAAACGATACACATACTTGCTCATGGTCGTGCTCCTTATGCCATGCACCAAGTCAGGTGCTGAGGGAAATAAGAGATAATGGCCTTTCTTATAAAAGGAAAATAGGATTTTTTAACATTATAAAGTATCCTGGAAGAAAGTCAAATAAAATTATGACATCATTAAGAAAAAAGAGTGATTGAAGCGAGTGACGCCCGGACCGAGATTGTTGAAATATTAGACGGTTGTTCTATGTGAATCACGTTTTAGTCCGAGCCCGTCTTACTGCTTCAGTGTGATCTGAGTGCTGATGAGGGTAACCTGCTCAATTAGCCCCGGACCGGAAGGGAGAAACCGAGACCATGACAGATATCGTTCAGCCAAATCATGACCGTAGACCTCTTAAAATTGCCCATTTCGGTGATATACATCTTACCAGTCAACGCGGTGATATAGCCGAGATCAGGCGTTTTTTGGGTAAGCGATTTTTAGGCACGGTCAATTTCCGCTATCTGGGTCGGGGCCATATCTTCAGTCAAGCCCGGGAACGTTTCCAGACGCTGCTGCGTGATATCAGGCAACAATCGGTTTCTTTTATGTTCAGCAGCGGGGATTTTTCCTCGATGAGTTTTCCGGACGAGTTTCGGAGCGCGCGGACCCTGATCGAGCAGGAGTTACATCCGTCAGCATCTGACCTGGCGGTCATACCCGGTAATCATGATCGCTACACTTTGGGTGAGGCGTGGTCCCGGTCATTCGATACGATTTTCCGGGAATGGTTACATTCCGACCTGCCCTTGACCAGCCGGAACAGGCCTTATCCCTTTGTTCGTTTCATCGGACATGATCTAAGTTTTATCTTCATCGACGTGGTCCGGTTTCATCCGCTGTTGTCGACCGGCACAGTGACCAGGCGTTGTCTCCGTGAAGTCGAACGATTGCTTTCGTCCGCAGAGCTCGAGACGAAAATGAAGCTGGCGGTCATGCATTACCCACCATTTCGGGCTGATGGTTCACTGCTGAAGTACGAGCATCGTTGCCGGCATATCACCCGATTACTTGATTTACTGCAGCGTTATTCGGTGTCAGCCATTTTCAACGGCCATGTCCACGAAAACTACTTTTTCCGGCTCCCGGGTCGGCCCATGTATCTTTTCAATGCCGGATCGGGCACACACAGCCGTCATTCGACCTACAACATCTATACGATCGAAGGTAACGAGTTGACGGTTGATCGCCGGGAATACAATCCCGACACAGGTCTGTTCGTCAGTTTTGACCAACAGCAGGTCCGCTTGAGCGCCAGCGAATAGTGAATTAGGTCGCGGCCTGGTTCTTTTTGTCATCCTATTTGACTGGTGGCACGAGCTTGAAGGCGATCGCGGCCAGCGGCGGCAGGGCCAGTCGGACCGAACAGTCGGATTTGTGCCAAGCAATGGCTTCCGTCTCGACCAGAGAGGGATTTCTGACATCACTGCCGCCATATCGATCGAGGTCTGAATTGAATATTTCCCGATATGTGCCGGGACGGGGGAAACCAATCCGATAATCGTGTCTGGGCAGAGGCGTAAAATTGAAGACCCAGACTATTTGCTCCTCTTGTTTTTTCCCCCGACGGATAAAGGAGATCACGCTCTGATCGGCATCGGCGAAATCGATCCACTGAAAACCGGACCTCTCGAAATCAGACTCGAACAGAGCCGGTTCTTTTCGGTAGAACTGATTGAGTTCAGCGATGTAGGTCTGGAGTTTGCGGTTGGGTTCACGATCAAGCAGTTCCCATTGCAGTTCCTGTTTTTCCGACCACTCGTGCCACTGTCCGAATTCTCCGCCCATAAAGAGCAGTTTCTTGCCGGGATGACTGTAGTGATACGCGTAACAGAGCCGAAGATTAGCCATCATCTTCCAGTAATCGCCCGGCATCTTGTTGAACATCGATTTTTTCAGATGAACGACTTCATCATGCGAGAAGGGCAGCACGAAGTTTTCTGTGAAAGCATAGAACAGGCTCCAGGTCAGGATATTATGCTGGAATTTGCGGAAAATGGGATCCAGGGCCATGTATTTCAAGGTATCATGCATCCAGCCCATGTTCCATTTCAGGTCGAAACCGAGTCCACCGCTGTATACGGGCCGGGTAACCATGGGCCAGGTGGATGATTCCTCCGCAAACATGAGCACATCGGGAAAGAGCTTGTGGACGCGAACATTCAATTCCTGCAGGAATTCGACGGCTTCGAGGTTCTCCCGTCCGCCATATTTGTTGGGCAGCCATTGCCCTTGTTCCCGACTGAAATCAAGATAGAGCATCGAGGCGACCGCATCGACCCGCAGACCATCCAGATGATATTCCTTGAGCCAGAACAGGGCGCTGCCGATCAGAAAATTTCTGACCTCATTTCGACCGAAGTTGAAAATATACGTTTTCCATTGAGGGTGAAAGCCGCGGCGTGGATCGAGATGTTCGTAGAGGGCCGTGCCGTCAAAGCGGGCCAGGGCCGTGTAATCCCTGGGAAAGTGGGCCGGGACCCAGTCCATGAGCACACCGATCTCGTGCTGATGGCAATAATCAACGAAATACTTGAAATCATCAGGCGAGCCGTATCGGCTGGTCGGGGCGTAGTAACCCGTGACCTGGTATCCCCAGGAGGCATCAAGCAGATGCTCGGTTACCGGCATTAACTCGATATGAGTATAACCCAGCCGGGTCACATAATCGACCAGTTCATGGGCCAGCTCGCGGTAATTGAGAAACATGTGGGTATCGGTCACATCTTTGTCTTTATCCGCTACAGGTTTCTGTTTCCAGGAACCCAGATGGACCTCATAGATCGAGAGTGGCTTTTCATAATGATTATATTTTTTTCGTTTATCCAGCCAGACCTTGTCCCCCCAGGTATACTTTTCCAGGTCCGTCACGATCGAGGCACAACTCGGCCTGACCTCGGATTGAAAAGCATAGGGATCAGCCTTCATGATAATGGGCCGACTGGCGAAAACGATCTCGTATTTATAATGTTCGCCCGGACCGATCTCGGGCATGAAGATTTCCCAGACGCCCGAAGGACGCAACTTGCGCATTGGATGTTGCCGACCGTTCCAGCGATTGAAAGGACCGGTCAGGCTGACCCTTCGGGCATTGGGCGCCCAAACGGCAAAATAGGTCCCGGATACGCCCTGGACCGTTTTCAGATGAGCACCCAACTTGTGATAAATGAACTCTTCCGTGCCTTCGCCGATCAGATGCAAATCATACGTACTCATCACCGGACCAAATGAATACACATCATACATCTGCATGCGTGAACCGTCGGGATAGACTGCCTCAAGCCGATACGGAATTATGGACGGAGGGTCATCGAGTACTACCTCGAAGAAACCGGCATTATGCAACCGATGCATCGGGACAGGACCATCATCTCCGCAAACAAGTAACATCTGCTCTGCATCAGGAACAAAAGCCCGGACCGAATGCATGGTCCGTCCCCGTCCCCGTAACTTGATCCTCTGATAGCCCAGCACGGAAAACGGATCGTCATGATCACCGAAGACGATCCGGGCTATCTCCTCCCGTGTAACAGTTTCGTTCATAAACGTCGCCCAAAGGTTAATGTATCACTTCATGGCAGGAATATGAATACCTTCCCTTCAATCCGCCTGGTCCTTTTGATGGTCCTGGATACATGTCAGTCATGCTTGCTTCGGTCCATATAATTAACACCTATCTACCACATCCGACATCCCATTGCAACAAGCTCGATCAGTATCTGAATAGTTATTAAAAAACTGGACAACTCTGACTTGTGTCTGTTAACCCAGTAGTGAGCGACACCTGTATCAGTGGGGTCGTTTCAGCTCGGGTCTGGACGAACTACTGGGGACTGATTTCAGCCATCTGTCGCATGATCGGGTGGATCAGGATTCATCGGTAAACCTGGATAAGTTTCATCATAGATGCTGACATCTTTTAGATACTCATCATTTAGTCTATTGTTTCGGGGTCTGAACCGGCTCGATTTGGAACCCACGAACAGGGAGCAAGGGCCAGATACTGCCAATCCCGAGGACCAATATTTTGATCTGGAGCTGCAGAATGTTTTAATTTTGACAGTGCAGGGTTATTTCAGGGACAGGTATATTAAGTCTGGTCAGCTGAACTCGATCTGAGTCCAAGGGGCTGTCAGACAGCCCAGCTCCCTATCCTGCGGTCACAAATTCCCGCTAATTGCTTTCAGGGCTGGCAGATGTTATACTATATTCAAGTCAAGGTCAGGCTTTTTAGCATTTGTTATATTCTGTCCCCACCAGCAAAGGAGGAGGGGCAATGTCTCTGAAGCAGGCTGCTTGTCCCACCTTCAGCAGTATCAGCTCAGGCGGTCATGGTTCTCCAGGACAGCCCCAGAGGATAATGCCGAAGGACGGTCAACCTTTTCAGGACCAGGTCTTAACACATGAGAGTCAGGCGGGTGAGGACTGGAGCCTGCGTTTCGAAGGTCCACCAGGAGTAACTCAGGGTGTGACTGCTATCGCGATTGCAGATCAGGAACTCTATGTGGGCGGTGATTTTACCCAGACGGGTTACCTCGATGCTTTTAGAATTGCCCGCTGGAACGGGGGGAGTTGGGCCACCTGTGCTCAGGAGTGAACGACAACGCTCGCGCTCTGGTCGGTGGTGACTATAAAATCTACGTCGGGGGTGACTTCACTCTGGCGAACGAACAGAGTGCGGAGCATTGTGCTGTCTGTGATGAAAGTAACTGGCAGGCCTTGGGCACTGGCACTGATAGTTGGGTCAGTGCTTTAACCTGGGATGGCCAATATCTGGATATCGGTGGCCTTTTCCTCCAGGCCGGCCCTACTTATTCCAGCTATATCGCCCGATGGGGTACGCAGGTGAATGAGGTCCCGGCCTTAAGTCCGGTCTGGCTGGTCTTGGCCCTAGTATGTCTGGGGTTCTGCTTGCTGGTCCACCTGCCCAGGGAGCTCTTCCGCCGACCGGTTCCGAAAAACCGGGGTTTTGCGCCCTCATTCATTTTTATAAGGAATTTGTCTGTTCCTTTAATATCATTATGGGTCAAGAATATCGCCTAACGAACAGGGTCATTGTTTCCTTGGACCGGTCAGGATGGATCCACAGATCGAGTTTCGCAGAACTACCAAAATCGAGGTGTTTGCTGATTTGCAAAAGTTGGCGTTTGATTGTCCCCCTGAGACATACATTTTCCGTAAGCGGATTGATTTCGGAGTAACTTCCACGACTTCGTCATCATTGATGAAATCGATACAATCCTCGAGAGTCATTTTTTGAGGAGGAATGAGGACGATGTTCTCATCGGAGCCGGCAGATCGCATATTGGACAGTTTTTTACCTTTGGCCGGATTAACCACCAGATCATTGGGTCGTGAATGTTCGCCGACGATTTGGCTTTTATAGACCGGGACCTGTGGCGGTAGAAAGAGTTTACCGCGGGCTTGGAGATTAAAGAGGGCATATGAAACGGTGGTACAATTTTCTTTGGCGATTAAAACGCCATTTTTGCGATTTTTCAGTGGTCCGGCGTAGGGTCCGTATTTATGAAAGATATGGTTCATAACGCCCATACCTTTTGTTTCGGTGAGAAATTCGGATTTAAAACCTAATAATCCACGGGTGGGGATATGGTAAATCAGACGGGTCATATTACCGAGGAGAATCATGTCGACCATGAGCCCTTTCCTTTGACCAAGATTTTCGATGACTGCACCTTTATAATTATCATCGATATCGAGGGTCAATTCTTCCCAGGGTTCCAGGGTTTGGCCATCCTGTTCAATAATTATTACCTGAGGTTTGGTGACCTGGAACTCATAACCTTCCCGCCTCATCTTCTCGATAAGTATCGAGAGATGCAATTCACCCCGGCCCGAGACTTTAAAACCGGTCCGGTCCGGTAACTCTTCGAGGACAATCGCGACATCGGACAATGTTTCTCGTTTCAGTCTCTCGGCCAGATGTCTCGAGGTTAGAAAACGTCCATCCTGTCCGGCAAATGGAGAGTTATTGATGATAAAATTCATGGATAAAGTCGGTGGGTCAATTTCGATGGGCGGTAAGGGAATTGGTTGAAGTAAATCGGTGAAAGTCACTCCGACAGTTACTTCCTCCATGCCGGCCACAGCCACGATTTGTCCCACACCGGCGCTCTCGACCGTCACTTTTTCATTTTTGACAAAACGATAGACTTTCGTAATGCGGATCGGTTGTAGGCTCCCATCTCGTAATGAAACAGCAATATCCTTGTTGATGGTTAGATTCCCGGAAGTAATCTTACCAATACCCAGTCGACCCAGAAAAGGAGAATAATCGATGGAACTCACCAGCATCTGCAACGGACCTGCACTATCGCCGGCCGGTGCCGGAATGTGGGAAATGATCTTCTTAAAGAGCGGTTCCATGTTTGTTCCCAGACCTTGGGAGTCATCCTTAGCATATCCCAGCTTCGCTGAGGTGAAGACAACCGGAAAATCAAGAATTTCATCCGGGGCCTGCAATTGCACAAACAGATCAAAGACCTTGTCGACGACCCAATCCGGTCTCGAGGCAAGTTTGTCGATTTTATTGATAACAACCACAATCGGTAGACGAAGGTTCAGGGCTTTTTTCAGCACGAAATAGGTCTGTGGCATCGGTCCTTCCTGAGCATCGACCAGCAGTAAAGCCCCATCCGCCATCCTCAATACCCGCTCGACCTGACCGCTGAAATCCGCATGACCAGGTGTATCAATGATGTTGATCCAGTAATCCTGGTAACAGAACGAACCATTTTTAGCGGAAATAGTTATACCACGTTCCCGTTCCAAGTCCATCGAGTCCATCAGTAATGAGGTCTGAGCTTCATGTTTTTTAAACATACCGCTCTGTTCAAACAACCTGTCAACCAGAGTCGTTTTACCATGATCCACGTGAGCGATGATGGCTATATTCCTGATTTTTGATTGGTCCATAGAATTGTCCTGTCTGAAAATGCCAGTGGTACCCTACGGAATTTTTCTCCGCAGCCTGTACCGCTAAGTTGACGGCACATAGATCCGCTTTTCAATTGACGAATGTAGCAGCTTAATATTATTGAACCTTTCGTTTTTCAAGATGTGGGCACATTAAACATCAAGAAAACAAGTCAAATCGATTGCAAATTGATGATCTTCTCGATGTCTATATTGCTTACCGGCTGCGGTTCCCGATATAAAGCAACTCTCGACCTCAACATCATTTCAATTTAAAATTTGTCAAAAAGGGAATGGCTCAGAGATGTGACTGGAGTATAAGACATCCGGCATGTCGATCTGTAGCCACAACAGGTGCTGACATATGTCAGATATGATCCGTTACATAGAACACTACCGTGGGACGCTTACAAGAACCGGTAATCGGGTGACGCGACACGCAAACGAGTGCTGGTCGCCCTCTGAAGGCAAGATTTTTTTGCTATTTTCAGTGGAAAGGGGGAATTATGACTTGACTTCACTTTTCAGAGGTGACCCCAATTCACAAAAGCGCAACTTTTCGCGAAAGTTAGCACATTTTGACGTCAAAAACGCAACTTTGAGCACACTTTATTTCCTATCAGTAATTTTTACGTTGCAGCGTCCACCCGCATCCCCAAACTCTTTGAGTGTAACTTTTTATGATTCTATACTTTCTGGCATAAATATTGCTGATGTTTTTTTAGATCAGTCAGGGAATCATCTGAACTGAGAAATGGATGTGTCCACTTGTTCTGAGCAGGATCGTGCTGAACCATCGTCGACCAGGAGTATCTTTTAAAAAAATATCTTTTATAGGAAAAGGAGGTCTAAATTACAAAGATCGAAAACACCACCTGATCCAAACAACAGTATCAGGGGGCTGATCGGCGTGTTGAGGGCATTCATTACTCATCACGACTTGGCGATTCTCAATGTTTTTACATATTGTGCAGCTTTTCCAATTGTGCACCACAACAAGAAGAAGTATAAAATGCAATTTTGAAATTTGAAATTGTTTTATGAATGAAATGGGGTCGCAATGCCCGATGATTTGACGCGTAGAAAACTAGAGGATCCAAAAAGAATTAGTGTCCATCAAAAATGGGCGATCGAGTACTGGGCAAAAAAGTTTGGTGTAACTGAATTGGAAATACTTACTGCCGTGGCCAAAGTTGGACCAATAGTCGCTGATGTAAAGCGGTTTTTACGAGTATAGTCCGTTTTACTATTCTTAAGAATTCTAATTCAAAGGAGGAAATATGGCAAGGACAGGTGAAAAGCCCGGAATAGGGACATATACATGTACAAATTGTGGTCAAACTGTGCGACTCGATGATGCAACAGACACATTACCCCCGTGTCCCAGATGTAACGGAACCAATTTTGTGCCTTAGTTAGAAAAGAGAGCGCGTAATTCTGAAATTGACCTGATGAGGTGATCTTTCACTATTGTCCCCATATTCCACTCACCCAACTTCAGAAATCAAAACTCGATCATAGTATAGCAGACTTTAAAAAGCTCCAGTGAAATTGACCATTACCAATCTACGACTGTTGCTGAATAAAACATCAACACTCTGGGCTACTTCAGCTGAGCTTTTAGCTAAGGCATTATGAAATAAAGTGTTTTTAAATAAGAAACGATTTAAAAAATCAGGTCAAAAGCAGATGTGTTGAGTACTATTCAACTACAGAGAGAATTTAAACTTTATTTGGACAGGCTTTTTGAAAAGGAGTATTTATGATCACGCGAAATTCATATTCTGCTTTTTTGTTTTTTGTTGCCGTATTATTATTTTGCTCAATGACAAATGCTCAACAAAGTAGATCAGGGCCTGTTCCTTCGCCAAGTACGGACAGAGGATATCGAACATTTGCATTATCCCAAAATATCATATCTAATGTTCCCTCATATTTATGGCATCATGGCTGCGGAAATACGGCATTGGGTATGGTGATTGGTTACTTTGACGGTCTAGGATACGATGATCTTGTAGTCGGTGATGCATCGACCGAGACACCGGCTGTTCGAGCAATGATTGCCAATGATCATGAAAATACAGACTGCACTGGAGCCCTTCTTGACCACTATCGCGACTATTCATGTCCAAAAGAGATTCAGGGGGGGAATATTTTGCCTGATAGATCAGAATTGGGGGGTGCACACGCTGATAATTGTGTTGCCGACTATATGCTCACATCGAGGAGTTCAGTCAATAATCCCTATGGACAGAGCTGGTTTGATGATGTTCCAAATGCTTTTATCGATTATGTGAATCAAGTTGCACCGCAGTATAATCCCATATCTGTAAGTTATATCTTTGACGTGAATGCCTGGAATTTTTACAAAGCTGAAATAGATGCTGATCGTCCGGTCGTATTACTCGTTGATAATGATGGTGATGGTGAAACCGATCATTTTGTGACTGGAATAGGATATGACGATGCCGTAATGGAATATGGAATCTATGACACCTGGGATAATCTCGTCCATTGGTATCAATGGAGAGAAATATCAACTTCTTATACTTGGGGTGTTTATGGATTTTCGGTATTTAGATTAAATTCATGCATGGATGACATTTATGAACCCGATGACATCTGCCCCCCGAGTAATACGATGACATTCGGAACACCGCAGAGTCATATTCTGTGCAATGAAGATTGGGTAAAGTTCAATGCTACGGCAGGCCAGATTTATGACATTGCGACACACAATCTGATTGATGACACGCACACAAGAATTACGCTCTATGGTCCTACGTGTACTGACTGGATCGATTCAAATGTGAGTAGTGGAGATGATGGCGGGTCGTGGATTGTTCGAACACTTAATACCTCCGGTGAATATTTTGTTAAGATAATAGAAGATAATGGTAATTATGGACAAGGAAAGGGGTACGATATTTTAGTAAATGAATACTCTGATTACAATAATGACTATTGTCCGGGAGCACCCATAACCCAATTTCCTTATAGTGCAATCGCTGACACTCGTGGTCATATTGATGATTTTGATGGGGTTTATTGTATTAATGCTACCCATAGTGCACCTGATCTCGTCTGGAATCATACAGCCCGTTGCAATCAAACATTACAGATAACGGTAACCCAAACCATGCTCTTTGATCCAATTCTTTCAGTAGTATCTGATTGCAGCGATCCTTCAGGCTCATGTGTTGCAAGCGCTGATTTAAAGGATGAAACTGATCCTGAGGTTCTGCAACTGAATGTTACCGAAGGAGTCACCTATTATATGATCATCGATGGATTTTATCCTCGTTATGAAAAAGGTTCATTCATACTTGATGTCATTGAATTGACGATGTGCCCTGTTGAAACAGTCCCCAATGGTGAAGGTGGGACCGTTCCCGTAATCCTGTCGGAATCTGGATCTGATATTCAATTTGATTTTGATTATGCTTCAGGTGCAACCTTTTATAATGTATATCGAGGAAATTTGGACGATCTCATTTTTCTGGGACTCTATAATCACAATACAAAGGTGACTGATAATTCGTGTTCCGGTAGTCCGGACAATGTGATCATCGATACCACTGGCTCATTATCAGATGCAGACAATTACTATTTTCTCATAAATGGCAACAACGGAACGTGCGAGGGCTCATCAGGTTCTGATAGCTCTGGTACCCCCCGCGAAAATGGTGGCTTTTGGCCCTCTGGTTCATGCTACTCTTTATGTCCTTAAAATGCTTTTTGAATATTTAGGAGGGTAACTGGAGTATAAGACATCCGGCATGTCGAACCGTAGCATTTATGCGAAGGCTGGCACATGTCAGATATGATCCGTAATTCAGAACATTCTCGGGAATCGCTAAAAAAACCGGTTTTGTGCGACTCGACACGTAAAGGAGTACTGGTTTTCCTCTGAAGACAAAATTTTTGTGGTTTTCCGTGAAAAATGGCGAAATATGCTTGACTTCTCGTTTCTGAAGTGACTCATTTCACTCTACGAGTCAGTATTATAACGATCTCCATTTCTAAGACAGATTCTAAGGATCTTTCACTACCCTTTGACAGACAATACTTTTTGAGTATAATGTCCTCTGGTTTAGTTGGTGGGACACTGTTTATTATTCCATCGCATCCCTTGCGAGTTCACAAGGATGTTTTCCTGAATTGGAGAAGCTTCGCATGGGTCAGTGAAAGACGGGGATGAAGGCTAGAAAAACATGGCAGCAATGATCAATTCGATCCATGAAGGTTGCATTCTGACTGGTTCTCTCTTTAACGAACCGATGCGGGTAGAAACAGTCCGGACTGCCGATGATGGGACGCTGACGGTTGGACTTGTGGGTACTCTTTCCGAACGCTTTCGGAAAGTCACACTTGCGATTAAAGATCTCGAAGGATTGACTATTCTCGATTCCTTGTTCACGTATAATGGTGATGCGCATTTGCTTCGTTTGGGCCTTCAGGCTTACTCACTTGGTATCGCTTGGGAATTTGATCCCTATTTTGGGCTTTCGATCTCCAGGGTCGATCCGCTTCCCCATCAGCTCGAAGCCATTTACGACTATCTACTCAAATTGGCTCGAGTACGTTTTCTTTTAGCTGATGATGCTGGAGCTGGAAAAACTATCATGGCTGGCTTGCTTATTCGGGAACTTCAAATGCGCGGTCTCGCGGAACGGATTTTGATTGTGTGCCCGGCCAATCTGTCTTTTCAGTGGCAGCGGGAACTCAAGGAGAAATTCAACGAGAAGTTCTTGGTCTTGAAAGGAAGTGACATTCGCGAGCAATTTGGGGTCAATCAGTGGCTGGAGCAGAATAAAATCATAACTTCTCTCGATCTGGCCAAACGTTCAGAGATACTTCCCGGATTGCGTCAGGTTCATTGGGATATAATCATCGTGGACGAGGCTCATCGCATGTCCTGGTCGCCCCCTACCCGCAAGACTGCTAGATATGCACTAGGAGAACTACTTCGCGACACATCGGACAATATTCTCTTGTTGACAGCTACTCCCCACAAGGGAGATCCGGCGAATTTCTCACTTTTTCTGCAATTGCTCGATGAGGATGCGTATGCCGATGTCCGATCCATACGTGAAGCCATGGACCGCCGTCGGGCCCCATTTTATCTCCGTCGGACCAAAGAGGCTATGGTCTACTTCCCCGAACGAAGAGCGGATGGGACCTGGGTTGCTGAACGAATTTTTACTAAGCGCATTCCTCATACCGTCGATTTTCCAATTGATGGTCCAGAATTCGAGCTCTATCGTGATATTACACGTTTCGTAAAACGACAGAGCGCCAAAGCTGCAGCTCAAAGTGACGATCCCCGCGCTCGGGCTGTAGGTTTTTTAATGTCCCTCTATCAACGGCGTTTGGCTTCGAGCACATACGCCATGCGGCGCAGTCTCGAAAATCGTGTCCACCGACTTGAAGAGGGTTTGAAGAGAGCTCAAACTGTGGTCCAGTTGGCCCCACCTGCCCTACCTGATCCGGAAGAGCTCGAGGAAATGGAAGAAGACGAGCGTGAGCGTTTCGAGACGCTTCTTGATGCCATCACTCTCGCTGGGAACGCGGAACAAGTCAGAGCGGAAATCCAGGAACTTCAAGAGCTGGCCCAACAAGCCCAAGATGTCGAGGAAAATGCTGCTGAGGCAAAACTGACTAAACTGAAGGATATCCTTCTTAAGGAAGGCTTCTTCGATCAAGCCGAAAAACGGCTTTTAATTTTCACGGAATTTAGGGATACGCTCGATTATCTTGTCGAAAAACTCGAGTTATGGGGTTTCGTGGTCGGTTGCATTCATGGCGGCATGAAGCCCGGTTCGCGTGATGAACCAGGTACAAGGCTCCATTCAGAGCAACAATTCCGTGAGGGCAAAATCCAAATACTCGTTGCAACCGAAGCAGCTGGTGAAGGGATCAATTTACAAGCCTGCAATATTCTTTTTAATTATGACATTCCCTGGAACCCGAATCGCCTCGAACAACGCATGGGCCGCATCCATCGTTATGGTCAGAGGAAAGATTGTCTTATCTTCAATTTTGTAGCCACAAACACAATCGAAGGGCGAATACTCCAAAGACTTTTGGAAAAACTTCAGGAAATACGTGATGCCCTGGATGATGATGCGGTTTTCAATGTGGTAGGTGAAATCTTACCCGCAGCCCATGTGGAACGTGTTCTGCGTGATTATTATGCCGGTAAATTGGGGGATGCCGACCTGGAAGAACGATTGCTCGAGAATGTGGATGAAGGGCGTTTCCGGGCAATATGCCAAAATGCGCTCGAAGGCCTGGCAGCGAAAAAATTGAACCTCGATATGTTGATCGAGCGCCGGGCTCGGGCCCAGGAGCAGCGTGTTGTCCCCGAAACAATCGCTCGTTTCATGCGTGAAGCAGCTGAATATGTCCCCTTTCATATGAAGATCATGGATAATCCACCTTATACCTTCGAGCCAACCCGAACGCCATCCGCACTTCAACTGCTCGAGCGTGAACCGGACTGGAAATTCCCCAGAATTGCTACGAGATACCCGCGCTGCACCACCGATCGGGAAGCTGCTGAAAAGCATAATCTCGAATGGATTACGCCTGGCCATCCCCTCTTCGAAGCACTGCGCCGTCATACTGTTAATAAAGCAACGGACGTTTTTGGGCAGGGCGCATGTTACTATTCCTTGCAACATGAGACGCCGGCGCGGATCGATTTCTACCGCGCCCGTGTGGTGGACGGACTCGGCCAAATCGTTCATGAGCGTCTCTTTGCTGTGGAACTTTCCGGATCGAACGAACCCAAACTCCGTGAATCGAACATGCTTGGGAATTTTACACCTGCCCAACCTCCAGAACACATACCAACAATATCGGAAGAACCCGAACCTTTGACCTGGCTTCATAAAAATGCGCTCCAGACCTTCCTGGATGAAACCCGGCGTGAGCGTATATCTGAGGTCCAGCATATCATCGAACATGTGGAGCTGTCCTTAACCGAATTGTTACAACGGGCCGATGAAGAAATTGGCAAGGCGAATGAAGACAAGGAAAAAGGTGTGACCGGGGCAGAAGGTCGTCTGGTTCAAGCTGAAAACAGACATGCCGATATCATGGCCCGTCGTGCACGACGCAGACAGGAGCTCGAACGTCAAAGCGCTCTTTCCTTGCAGGCGATCGAACGAATTACAAGCGTTCTGGTCCTGCCCCATCCGGAACGTGAAACCCCCGAACTCCGCCACATGCGACCCAACCTGGAAACCGAAGCCGTGGCCATGCGGGTGGTCATTGAACATGAACAAACACAAGGGCGTCAGGTGTGCGACGTCCATGAAAGAAATTTGGGGTACGATGTGACCAGTCTGGATTTAAAATCAGGCGAATTGAGATTGATCGAAGTGAAGGGTTTGTCTGCTGCTAAAGGAACAATCCTGCTCACACCCAACGAAAGGCGCGTGGCCGAGGACCGCCGCGATTGCTACTGGCTTTATATCGTCACCGATTGCGCCACCAATCCGATCCTTCAGGAGCCAATCAAAGACCCGGCTCGTTTTACCTGGCAGGAAGTCTCCAAGGTCGCCCACTACCGACTCGATGTGAATGAAATGACAAAACCGATATGAGAGAGAAATGAACAAAAGCATTAGTGAATACAGAAGAAAAATGATAATGGGGATACTGATAGAAAATCGGGACGCCGACCGCACCACCCATTATGTTCCAAAGGAGAACGTTCAAACATCATGAAACTGAAAATATACGCAACCAGTAGTAAGGATATCCGCACCCCATCCTGTGGTGATAAGGATTTGGGCGTATCCGCAACTATCCGCAACCACGTTGGACCAAATCCGCAACCATGGCAGCCGTTCGGACAAAGAAATATCCAAAATCCCCTCGTTAAAAACATAACAGTTACATCCTGGAAAAATGATTCAAACTGTATAAAGATGATTGGTCAGAACATGCACACTGTCTTAGCTTATAAACAAGACATAAACAGGACAAACAGGACATGTCCCAATAATTCACTGACTTTAAGGATATCCGCAACTTTCCGCAACAAGGATGGGTCTAATCCGATACTTTTCTATCATTATAGGAAAGGAAAAGCCATGTCCTTAGACCAATATTGTAATAAACGAAGCATGGAAAATGAAATTTATCTTACCAGTAATGCGAAAACTTTCTTCATGTTTGAAAATATCAGAAAGAACCTGGGAGGAAATTGTAGGTATAAAAAAATATCTTGAGGAGGTGAAAGCTATATGAACAGAACCCCAGTTCAGTCGAGCAACATTCGGTCAGTCGGTTATGATCCTCTATCGAAGATTTTGGAAGTCGAGTTTCATGGCGGTGTAATATACCAATATTTTAACGTTCCTGAGGGAATTTTTCTGGCAATGATTAGCGCTTCCTCTAAGGGATCCTATTTACATCAAAACATTAAGGATCGATATCACCATAAGAAAGTAAAGTAGCGAAAATGATCGTAAAGACGCTTCATGTTAAAAACTTCCGTTCGATTCTTGATGAACGCATAGATTGTGACAAACTGACCGTTCTTGTTGGTCGCAATGGCAGTGGAAAGTCATCATTCCTTAAAGCAATGGAGATTTTCTACGACCCGAAGGCGGCAGTTTGTGCAGAGGATTTCTATGCCGAGGTTACAGAGTCGGAAATTGAAATTGCAATGACATTCACAAACCTTAGTGATGAAGAAAAAACATTCTTTAAGGATTATCTCGATAATGATGATCTATCTGTGGTCAGGATATTTTCTTTTTCAGCAAAGAAGTCAGGCACATATCATGGGATGAAACTTCAACACCAGGAATTCGCAGACATTAGAAATGCAGGTGGAAAAACAGAAATCAGAAACAAATACAACGAATTCAGAAAAATCGAAAAGTATTCTGTGCTTCCCCAGGTGCGTAATGCTGATCAGGTCGAGGAGGAACTTAAGAAATGGGAAACTTCCAATCCTGATCAGTGTCACCGAATGCATGACGATGGTCAGTTCTTCGGGTTTACCGAAGTTGGAAATGGCTATCTTGGACGTCATACAAGATTTATCCACATTCCCGCAGTGAGGGATGCATCTGAAGATGCAACCGAAGGAAAAGGTTCATGCGTTACCGAAATTATGGACCTATTGGTTAGAAGAACACTAGCAAACCGTAAAGACTTCCTATCGCTCAAGGTGAACACACAGAAAAGATATTGCAAAATCATGAATCCAGAAAAACTCACTGAACTTTCAAATCTTCAAATTGATTTATCAGAGACTTTACAACACTTTGCTCCGGAAGCAAGTGTTTCAATGGAATGGGGAAGGCTTGCGGACATTGATTTCCCATTGCCCAAAGCTGAAGTTAAACTTCATGAGGATGGGTATAAATCGACGGTCCAGAGGACCGGGCATGGTCTTCAACGTGCGTTTATTTTAACTATGTTACAGCACCTTGTGGCAGCCAGGAGCGCTGAAGGTTCAACACAAGGAATTGAACAGCCAGAAATAGAAAAAGTTGGTCAGAATGAATCACTACTACCCTGCTTGGTACTTGGCATTGAGGAACCAGAACTCTACCAACATCCCAGTCGACAACGTCATATGACTTCCGTACTTCTGCAGCTTGCAACTGGTGCGATTCCTGGTGTTGCTAAGCAGACACAGGTCATATACACAACGCATTCGCCACTCTTTGTAGGTCTTGATAGATTCGACCAAATCAGACTTCTCAGGAAGATCAACTCTGGTGCAGGAAAACCCAGGATAACGAGAGCGGTAAAAGCGGAACTTGATGATGTAGCCGAGGAAATTTGGTTATCTAGTGATCGTAAAGGACTCAATTATACGGCTGATACACTTCGATCTCGACTTCAGGCTGTCATGACGCCATGGGTAAACGAAGGTTTCTTTGCCGACGTTGCGGTGATTGTCGAGGGTGAGGACGATCGAGCTGCAATTCTCGGCGTGGCAATGGCTATGGGATACAACTTTGATAGTGATGGCATAGCGGTTATTCCCTGCATTGGTAAGAATAATCTGGATCGACCTTTAGCCATTTTCCGCCGTTTGGAAATACCTGTCTACATTATCTGGGATAGCGATCATGAAGGAAAAGATGCAAATCCAGAGGAAAATCGGCGACTTCTCCGACTTATTGGGCAATCGGAAGAAGATTGGCCCTGCGGAGTTAGTAATTACCATGCATGTTTTAAGAAAAACCTAGAAACTACCCTAAAAGAAGAAATAGGTATAGAAAAATTTAACCAGTTACTATCAGAATTCCAAGAGCAATTCGGTATCCATAAGAAGAAGGATGCTATGAAAAATCCATTTGTTCTCCAACGTACTATTGAAAAGGCTGCCGCTGAAGGCAAAACGAGCATTACAATGAAGAAAGTCGTGGAAAAAATAGTTGCCTTAAACCCTAGAAGAGCTTGCTTATGATGATACCCAAGGAATGTAAACGTTTGGCCGAGGTTGATTTTCCGATTGCCGTGGTTTCGAAGCACTCGGTCCGGGAGAAGTCGATCCGTCATGGGCATCCCTCGACGCTTCACCTATGGTGGGCCCGGCGACCGCTGGCTGCGTGCCGGGCCATGCTCATGGCCCTGCTGTTGCCCGATCCGTGCGATCCACTGTGTCCCAATGAATTTAAAAGCAATGCCTCAAAAATAATCGAGGGCATGTATGGGATCAGTGATGATAACATGGGCTTACGCAAGAATCTCCTCACCTTCATCGGCGATTTTGCCAATTGGGATGTCGCCAATGATCCCCATTGGATCGGTGTTGCCAGAGAATTGGTCAAAGCCGCCCATCCCGAGGAAACACCGTTGGTGGTTGATCCATTCGCGGGCGGTGGCTCGATTCCTTTAGAAGCTTTACGGTTGGGCTGTGATACGTTTGCTTCAGATATAAATCCGGTAGCTTGCCTTATTCTTAAGGTACTGCTCGAAGATATTCCTCGACATGGAACAGAGTTATCCAACGAATTGAGAAATATTGGAGCTGAGATCAAGGACAAAGCAGAGAAGGAACTAAATGGATTTTACCCTAAAGATAAGGATGGAGCGGTGCCAATTGCTTATTTATGGGCCAGAACAGTCAGATGTGAAGCACCAAACTGTGGAGCTGAAATACCACTTATTCGATCATTCTGGTTATGTAAGAAAGCTAATTATAGACGTGCTCTTAGGCCAATAATTAAAAGTAGCCAATGTGATAAAAAAATTGAATTTGAAATCTTTGAACCTGAAAATGAGGAAATGGTTCAAAAAAGTACTGTTGTAAGAGCTAAGGCTACCTGTCTTTGTTGTGGTGCAGTTCTCCCCCCAAAAAGAGTGCGAATCCAACTTTCAGCGCAAATGGGTGGTGCAGATGTTATTTTCGATGAAAATGGTCAACGCACCGGGGGAGCAAAAATGCTTGCAGTAGTGACTATGTCATCTGGAATTCAGGGGCGACATTATCGTTTACCAAACTCAAATGATTTGCAGGCTGTATTTCTATCACAGGGACGATATAAAAAAATAATTGAAGAATGGCAAAAGGATGGGAAAAAAGAACTATGTCCAATACCCGATGAACTCATCCCAAATACAGAAATTCGAAGAATTTCTGTTCCACTTTATGGCTGCAGGACATGGGGTAGCCTTTTTAGTAAAAGGCAGGCTATATCATTGTTTCTTTTAGCAAGTTTGACTCGTGCTAAATATTCAATAAGTTCGTCCATGTCAATAGCAGTTCATCATCTTCTTATGTTATCAGTATCAAAGCAAGCAGAGCGGTTGTCTTCATTAGTTTCTTGGATTACACAAACCAGTGCACCAAGGGGATCATTTGCACGACAAGCATTAGGAATTGTATGGGACTTTTGCGAATTAGTTCCAATCGTCCTAGATCAGGAATACTCACAACTTCTTAATTCGATGTGTTTAGTAATTGAAAGAATCCATGATATTAAAAATATTGGACAAATTCAGCAAATCAGCGCAACAAAACCATTACTCCCGGAAAAATCAGCTCCAATTATTTTTACTGATCCTCCTTATTATGATTCTGTACCTTATGCACACTTGTCTGATTTCTTTTACGTATGGTTACGCAGATCCACTGAACTACAAGGATCACAAGAATTTGCTAATTATCTTGTTTCTAAGGATGATGAATGTGTGGTCGATCGACCACATAGTCTAAGCACATCTAATAAAAATAATGAATATTTTGAGAAATCAATGGCTGATGCCATGGCTGCAAGTAGGTCATTACTATTAGAGGAAGGTATTGGATCCGTTGTTTTTGCACATAAAACCACTGAAGGTTGGGAGGCATTGCTTAGTGGAATGCTTGAGGCTGGGATTACTATAACTGCCTCTTGGCCAATTCAAACAGAACGTGGCGTTAGATTAAATGCACAAGATCAAGCAGCATTAGCCACCAGTGTGCACTTGGTCTGTCGTCCTAGACCCGATGACGCTCAAATAGGTGATTGGTCAGGGGTGCTTCGTGAACTACCAATCAGGGTTGGCAATTGGATGGGATTTCTTCAGGAGGAAAGAATACGAGGTGCTGATTTAGTCTTCGCCTGTATTGGCCCAGCGTTGGAGATATTCAGCCGCTATCGTAGGGTTGAAACGGCGGACGGACGTGAGGTAAAGCTTGCGGAATATCTCGAGAAGGTGTGGGAGATCGTCGGGCGGATGGCCTTGGAACAAATCCTCGGGACAGACGAAGCTCGAGCACGAAACGGTATAGCCGGTGTCTTAGAGGAAGATGCCCGCTTGACCGCGCTTTTCCTGTGGACACTCCAGAGCACCAATGGCCAGAACGGAATTGACACAAATACTAAGCGGGACGAAGAAACCGTAGTGGAAACGGAAATTGATGACGAGGAAGAAGAAGCTCCTAAAGGAAAGACCAAAGGCTATAGCTTGATTTACGATGTAGTTCGGCGCTTTGCTCAGCCATTGGGCATTGCACTGCCCAATTGGGAAGACCGCATCATCGAAACAAAAAAGGGCATAGTAAGGTTGATGTCCGTTTCTGAACGTGCCACACAAATCTTTGGGACAAGCGGTCTCGAGTCGACTGTAGAGGAACTGCTCGCCCCTACTTCGAGCGGTCAAATGGTGTTGCCTGGTTTCGAGGAAATAGCTGCAAAAAAGAGGATGAAAACAAAGGGTCGACGTAAAACAATCATCATGGACGATCCGGGTGAAATTAATCGTTCAGCCACAACCCTCGATCGCGTGCATGCCGCCATGCTGCTTCAGGGTAGTGGACAGGCGAATGCGTTGCGAATGCTCATTAAAACCGAGCAGGGTCGTGGTCCGGATTTTTTACGTTTAGCCAACGCCCTGTCAGCCCTTTATCCCAAAGGAAGCGAAGAGAAACGGCTTGTTGATGCCATGCTGCTGGCAGTACCGAGGTAAGATTATTATGGTTACTTCACATTCCAATCTATCAGTTTGGCAATTGTCTGGGGGGCCGTGTTCACGACCCTATGCTGACTTATTGTTAAAATATGGAGTGGGTTTGATCGGACCAGGTGACGCAGGCATGTGGACGATCGATCGCAGTGATAATGATTTCGAAGGTAGTATCGTGCGCCGTTTTGCCAGTGAAATGGAAATTGGTGACATCGTGCTTCTTCGCACGGGCATTTCAACTATTGTAGCCCTGGGGCGAGTTGCAAGTGATTATTTATATTTAAACCAATTTGACGATGTGAATGGCTGGGACCTCCATCATGCCCGACGAATACGCTGGTTTCGGTTGCCGCAAGAATTTACGTTTAAAACCCGAGTCTTCGGAGCTAATCCGGCCCGCTGCGCACGGGTTTGGAATGAGGAAGTGATAGAATTTGCCGAGAATTTTATAAATTCACCTCCCACGCAGTGGCAAGTAGCCCTTTTACCTGATCTGCCATCGGAGGAATCATTGATCGAGGAAATGCCACCGGCCATAGCAGATGTTGTGGCTCAAGCGCAGGACCTCACCAGTTTATATTGGGATCGTCGCAACTTTGGGGAACATCCGACTGAAGATGAACTGGTCACGCACTTCGTTGTGCCGCTACTGCAATGTCTAGGCTGGCCGCCCGAATGTATTGCTATAAAATGGAGATGGATTGATGTCGCACTTTTCGACTCATTACCCCGGACGCCGGAAAATTGTCGGTTCATCATTGAAGCCAAACGCTTCGGAGCTGGCGTTGAAGGTGCACTCGAGCAAGCCAAAGGTTATGTGAAAGATATCGGCGTTCCCCGAGATGTGATCGTTACAGATGGGATCCGTTATCGGATGTATTCCTGCGAAAATGGATTTGGGCCGATTGCCTATGCGAACCTGGTACGATTGAAGCAATCAGCTTCTGGGCTGTTCGAACGTTTAAAAAGGTAAAAGAGGAGTATCGAATCATGGAACCTTGGTACAGAATTGCCACCCCCCGTAAGGAAGTTCGCGAAGGACGCTCATTCAATCCGGACGAGTTCGCCATTCACCTCGAGCAAGTCATAGCCAGGACTGCACCGGAAGATTACCGTGAACCAGAAAAGTTTTTTGCCCGGACCTGCTTTACACGGGCGATACGCGAACATACGGGCATGGTTCTGCGTCGGCTTGCGGGTGAAACCGTGAACACCGCGCCGGTCATGACGTTGATTACCCAATTTGGCGGGGGTAAAACCCATACCCTGGCAGCTTTGTATCATTTGACCACTTACGGTGAAGTCGCGGTGCATCATCCGGGAGTGCAGGCTTTGATAGCTGAGGCGGGTATTTCGACCGTGCCATCCGCGCGAGTTGCTGCATTTGTGGGCAATGCGTGGGATCCGCAGGAAGGCCGGGAAACACCCTGGATCGATCTGGCCTGGCAATTGGCCGGGGCAGAGGGAGTCAAAGAACTGGGTAGCGCGGCCTTGACGACACCACCTGGGACCGAAGCGCTTGCTCGGGTCTTCAAAGCTGCTGGAAAACCGGTCCTGCTCCTTTTTGATGAAGTCCTCAACTTCCTGAACCGTCATCGAGTCATGTCCGACCAGTTTCATGCCTTCATTCAAAATCTGACCGTGGCCACGACCGGGACCACCAATTGTGCGGCCGTTATCAGCCTACCCCGCAGCCAGGTTGAGATGACCGATTGGGATATGCAGTGGCAGGACAAAATCACCAAAGTCGTCCGGCGTGTGGCCAAGGATTTGATCGCCAATGATGAAGCCGAAATCAGCGAAGTCGTCCGCCGCAGGCTTTTCGAGGAGATCGGCAACGAAAAGGCCCGCAAGCAAATCTGCAAAAAATATGCGGATTGGTGCTTTGAACGACGGGCACAATTACCACCCGAATGGACGGCGGTGGACAGTGCCACGACCGAAACGAAAGCACGCGAATATTTGCGCAGTCGGTTCGAGGTCTGTTATCCTTTTCATCCGGCTACTCTTTCAGTTTTTCAGCGCAAATGGCAAGCCCTGTCGCAGTATCAGCAGACGCGTGGAACCCTGGCGATGTTAGCCCAATGGATATCATGGGCCTATCGCACTGGATTTGTTGAGGCCCGATCAGAACCATTGATCACACTAGGATCTGCTCCATTGGAGGTCCCAGAGTTCCGCAGCATCGTTCTTGGACAATTGGGTGAATCCCGACTTGTCGCAGCCATTGATGCTGATATTTCAGGAGCCCAAGCACATGCGCGCTCCCTTGACGCTGATACAAAAGGGGCTTTACAACACATACATCGCCGCGTGGGCACAACTATTCTTTTTGAATCCTCGGGCGGACAGATAGACAAGGTTGCCCATTTACCAGAGCTGCGATTCGCTCTGGGTGAACCGGACGTCGATACGACATCTGTTGACAATGCTGCCCTAGCTCTCGAAGCAAAATCGTACTTTTTCCGGCGCGTCGGATCAGATGGTTTAAAAATCAGCCATCAACCCACCATGAAAAAAGTTGTGAGCGACCGGCGGGCTTCGTTGGACGAAGAAACTGAAGTCAAGCCAGCCATGCGTATTTTAATCCAAAAAGAATTTGAGCGAGGCGCGAGCATTCCTATCGTTCGTTTCCCCCCTGATGGTAGCTCAATCCAGGATACTCCTAAGTTGAATCTTGTTCTGATCGAACCGGAATACGAATGGACGGGCGCTGGTCCTTTCAGAAACCAAATTGCTGAATGGACCCGTCAACGTGGAAAATCACCTCGGCTATATCCGGGCTCTCTGGTCTGGTGTCTAAAAAAACCCGGACGCGAGTTCAGGGAAAAGGTCGAGTTATGGCTTGCCTGGAAACGTGTGGCCAAGGAAATTGGAGATGGGAGCTTGGGGGGTGATTTTGACCGCAGCGATCGAGCCGACCTTCAGACCAAGGTGTCTGATGCGGAGGGATATGCAAAGGACGAAGTCTGGGCTGGTTATCGTTTCATCATCATCAGTGATAATAAAGAGCCGGATGGTCTCAAAGTCATCGACTTGGGTGCGGGACACTCAAGCAGTAACGAAACACTGTGTGGACGCGTTATTACTGCATTAAAGTCACAAGGTTTACTCAATGAATCTGTTGGTGCAAGCTACATCGAGCGAAATTGGCCGCCAGCTCTTAAGGCATCGGGTGCCTGGCCATTAGCAAGTCTGCGCCAGAGTTTTTTGAATGGATCATTAACCCGACTCCTCGATCCGGACACGATTTTGAGAAACAAGATCGTCGAATTTGTCTTGAAGGGTGAATTTGGTTTAGCCTCGGGACAAAAATCGAACGGCAGTTATGAACGAGTCCAGTTTAGCGAAAGTATCGATCCTGCCGATGTAACCTTCGAGTCTGGAGTATTCCTGCTTCTTAAATCAAAGGCTCAAAATTGCCTGGTCACTCCAGAACCAGGACCTGCGGTTATCGAGGAATCAACTACAACAACAGTAACAGTTCCTCCAATCGAGCCCGAACCTGAAACCGAGACAGAACCCATACCTGATACTGGAGTTAGAACATTTCGAATGTGTGGTGATATTCCCCCTGAAATCTGGAATCGACTTGGAACCAAGATTCTGCCGAAGCTACGGAGTGGTTCAGAATTAAAAATAGGCATTGATTTCTCTGTGACTGTCGACCGCCAACTCGAAAAGACTTTTGAAACTGAACTCAATCAAATCCTCTCTGATCTCGGCCTGACAGGACGTGTTTGTATTGAATAGTTAGTGCCATAGGGGGTCGCGACTTGAAATATGAATTTCCGGGATGAATATGCGTATTTTTTCAATTTCAGGGATGACCGTGGTGGAGCTCTTTTGGGAGCAGGTTGATCAGACTCATTTCGGGCGGACAATTACATCTGATGCGGGGGATGCCCTGGGAATGTTCACAGCCCAGACCGGCGGAAACGTTGATGTAGATCTGATCAACTCGCCGGAAACCGCGAGCCCAGTCGCGTGGGACCGAACTCAAGGTCATTGAACTCAGAGCCATTATTTCACCTGATAATTTTTATTTGAATTGCACGGGATTCATCCTGTATGGCACTTTACTTTTGACCGACGCGGCTTTAATATTTTAGATAGGTGCTTAATCCAAACATATTCCAAGGAGCAATTCATGAGGTTCATCAATTACAGAATCCAGATCTATCTTATCGTACTGGGCTGTTTTCTTGTCAAGTTTGATCCGACAGAATGTTCTGCGGCCATAACATCCAATGGCAGTTATGTGACCTCTGATCCGGTGACCTATTCTTCCGTGACCTGGGCGGATGTGAATGGTGATGGCTATGCCGACCTGGTCGGGGCCAACGATGACATGACAGACAGTAACGGTAATTCCATTCGGGGCAGGGTTTATTGTTATGATGTCAAGAACCAGGCATTATTGTGGAGTTTTACGCCGGTCCTTGATGCTCCGTATAATTGCAATTCGATCGTGATGACGACACCGACAGTGGCCGATCTTGACGGTGAACCCGGAGTCGAGATCTTATTCTGTGTCGGGTATACTCAGGCGAATAATCCGGGTGCGCTCTTTATCCTGGACCATGAGGGCCAGGAAGTGTTTTATTGGGATGATTTTTACGATATGGCTGGAGCCGCTGTGCCCGATGGTGTTCATAGTACCGCTGCCGTGGGTGATATCAACTGTAATGGGGTGCAGGACTTCGTTTTTGGGGGATTTGACCAACGGGTCTATGCTTTTACGTATAGTCCGAAATTTTATACTTATTTGAAGATGTGGGAGTTTATGGCCGGGGATACGATTTGGTCTTCACCGGCACTGGCCAACATTGACAGCGATCCATATCTCGAGATCATGATCGGGATTCCTCTTCACACCGAAGTCGATATGAATAACACTGATTTTCCTTTCGATATCGAATATGATGGTGGTATGATGCTCGTCCTGGACCATGACGGCAGCATGCATCCTAATTTCAGGGCAATGGCCGGCAACGCCCATAAGCCCAAAACATATACGACCCTGCCGGTCCGGTCATCGCCGGCGGTAGCGGATATTGACAATGACGGCTATTTTGAAATCGTTCACGCCACGAGTGCTTATCGGAATGCTACGGGATATCATGGTCGGTGTGGTCCCGATGCGACCACTCCCCAACCCCAACCGTATGTCTATGCCTGGAACCATACGGGGAACAGGGTTTGGAATCCGTGGCCTTCTCTTGGGACAGCGCCAGCTTCCATCTGTGATGATACGATTATCAACGATTCCGAGTCGTCACCGGCCATTGCAGATATAAATATGGATGGCACTCTGGATGTCATTGTCGGTCAAAGGAGCTCCTATAATGATGGTGGAGTGGGAAATGCCAAAGTCTGGGTCCTGAAAGGGACCGATGGCAGCTCGGTTTCTCCTTATCCCCTTTTATTAACGGATAAGGATGGGACCTGCCCGGATCTCGGCATACGTTCGAATCCGGCTGTGGTCAATATCGATGGTGATGCTCAACCCGAGATTCTGATTGGAGTATTAAATTGTCTCATGATTTTGGACAGCGGCGGCTATACGACTGGCAATCATAGTTGTTTCAACCAGAGCGGAGGAACGGCCAGTTGTATCTATACCGATACGGGTGGTCAGATTACCTATCAGACTGCCGGCGTATGGAACGCGGACACTGATTCCCATCTCGAGATCGGATTGTTCAACCCTTATAATGACGGTTCGTTCAAGGGCAAAATCAATACCTGGGATTCCGGTGTGAACGGTCCTTCGACCATGCCTCCCGGACCTTGGCCCATGTTCCGCCAGAATTGCCGTCACACTGGGTTGTATGATCCGGTCTCGCCGGGTCAGATTGTGGACCTCGAGGCAGAAGCCATCTCGGACACAACGGTCAGGCTGAGTTGGACCTCGACCGGGCATAATGGGAATAAGGGCTGCGCTCATAAGTATCTGTTGCGCTATACTGTTGATACAGCTTTCGTCTGGGAGACAGCGACGCCGATTTCGATCAATGTCTTGCCCCAGGTCTCAGGAACGGCCCAAACAGTCGATGTGGATGTGCTCGGCAGCGGCTCGAGTTATTATTTTGGGCTCGTGGCCCTCGATGAAGTTCCCAACATGTCGGCAGTCTCAAATATTGCTTCGTTGAATGTCCAGGTCCCGGCCCTTTCTCTGATTGGTATTGCTGTCCTTTTGTCGGGACTCAGTCTTGTGGTGGTTATGAAGCTGAGACGCAGGAAGGTGTTTGTGCGTCAGACCTGATCGATCCGGACCAATCATCCTGGTCCCAAAAGGGCGGATTCATTCATCCGGGTCGAGTCATCAGATCCGAGTTCCACGGGACTGCGTCATGAGCGTATGATTCTCATGCCGGTCACAGTATCCGCTCGAGACCACGTTCGATGGCCCGAAAAGAATTATCGGTCAGGACGATACAGGTTGAGCCGGTGGGAAGGAGGGTCATTTCGGCAGGGTCGCCCGTCAGGAGGTACAGGGTTTGCTGAGGGTGTCGAGCCGAAAACGAGGGGCCGGTTGCCTCCTGCCAGCCATGTCCGATCATGAGAGTCAGAGATGAAGTGTGGTCACGCTCCTCAAGAAAAGCAAACGAAACGGCTTGCTGGCCGCTACTCGAAACGATGAGGCTTTCCGCACAGAATTGTTCGGTACATTTCTTAAGGAAAGCATTTTCATGCTCGTCCAAGGGACGGTTCAGTCGGACCACGACCAGGACCCGGTCATAAAACGAACGGGTGAGCGGTAGTAAACCGGATTGGTCCCTGACAATCCGGAAATTCGCATCGAAAACCGCATCGATAGTGCGGGCCAAGCGGGCTTTCTGCTTGTAATGCAAACGCTTCGGGGCGACATTGATCAGTGTCTTCAGGCGGGTCAGTCTTGCACACGCTTGTTCCAGGCGTTCGGGTGACAATAGTCCTTGGGTTAAGGCGTGCTCGAGCAGGTTGATGGTTCGGACCTGTTCGCGAAAATCATGACAGATCAGAAGGAGATCGCAACCCGCTCCGAGGGCCATCAAAGCGGCTTCGGACGGGGACCACCGTGCGCTGACCGCTTTCATTTCAAGATCGTCACTGACACAGACGCCGTCAAAGCCATGTTCGTCTCGGAGCAGATCGGTGATCAATTCGGGTGATAAGGAGGCGGGCAGGTCGGCGCCCGGAGCCAGGGCAGGAAACGTAGCATGACTGGCCATGATCATGGGCACATTCTCGCGGACCAATGCCCGGAATGGACGCAGATCAGCAGCTTCTAATGCCGCCTTGTTTCTCTTGACAACACCGAAGTTCAGATGCGTATCGACCAAACATTGCCCCAGACCGGGATAATGCTTGATACAGGGGATGATACCGTTATCCAGACAGCCCCGGATAAAAGCCCGGGCCAATGTTACCACCATCTGGGGGTCTGCACTGTACGAACGGGTCAGGAGCTGTCGATTGTGCGGATAATATAAATCTACAACCGGGGCAAAATTGAGATCGATCCCCCACGATTTCAACCTGCTGGCCATATAGGCGGCCAGGTCATAGACCAGACCGGGATCAGCTATTGTGCCCAGACTCAGGGCACTCGGCAGCGGCAGAAGCATTTTTTCAGCCCGATTGACCAGGCCCCCTTCCTGATCGAGAGCGATCAAAAAAGGTTGCTCCGAGTCCGATCGTTTACCCAATTGATGCAATTTCTCGCATAGCCGACAGAGCTGGTCTTCATCAGATAGATTGCGTCTGAACAGAATCACGCCCGCCGGTTTTGCCCAGAGGATGAATTCTTCATACTCCGGGGTCAACTCGTAGCCCGTGAAGCCTACCATGACCGTAGAGGCTACCCGACCGGATTGAGACCGCTCTTCATTCATGTGAAAACCCTTTCTGCACCCGGTCCTGATGAATACTTCAGGAGATAATTGCCGTCACCTGTCCCGGTCGTATGAATGCACCGCACCGGACCATCTCTTCCTATTGATATTTCATTGTTCAGTATACTATATATTTCACGTTATTGTGACAATTTTTTAGTTATCAGCACGGTCCATGGAGCACGGTTCGCGGAATGAAGCCGGGGACTCGATCATGGTAAACCATTTTACGAGATAAAGATAAGGGATTTTTTCATACGTATGAAGGGGAAAAAAACACTCGATTTGGACGCTGAAATAAAGCGTTACCGGATGAGGGCCCACGCTTCAAAAGAGTGCTACAGCAGGGCCTGTCAGGTCCTGCCTGGAGGGGTTTCCCACCAGATTCGGGCCTATCCGCCTTTTCCTGTATTGGTGACGAGCAGTGATGGTCCGCGTTTTTGGGACATGGACGGGAACAGCTATCTTGATTACTGGATGGGACACTATGCCCTGATCATGGGGCACCAACCCGAGGTCGTGGTCCGGCAATTACAGGCGCAATTGGACAGGGGGATCATGTGGGGTTCCATACACCCCCAGGAAGTGGAACTGGCCGAGAAACTATGTCGCTTTGTTCCCTCGGCTGAAAAGGTCCGTTTCTGTACGACGGGCACTGAAGCGACCATGTTTGCCATCCGTCTGGCCCGCGGGTATACCGGAAAGAGTCTGGTCTTCAAGATGGAAGGGGGCTGGCATGGTCCGAGTTCTGAATTACTTCATGGCGTCACCGGTCAATTTGAACGTTCCGAGTCGCTCGGGATGCCTGATGCTTCGACTGATCTCATTCAAGCGTTGCCGTTCAACGATCTGGAAGCGACGGCCGCAATCCTCTCCCAGCCGGGCCTGAAAGATCGGCTGGCCGCAATTATTGTCGAGCCCATGCTGGGTTCGAGCTGGTTTATCCCGGCCCGGCCCGAATACCTGCAACTTCTGAGAGATGCGTGCTCGCGGCTCGAAGCCGTGCTGATCTTTGATGAAATCATCACCGGCTTCCGCGTGTCCCTGGGAGGGGCCCAGCAGTATTATAACATCACCCCGGACCTGACGACCATGGGTAAGATATTGGGTGCCGGCCTGCCGCTCTCTGCGGTCTGTGGAAAAAAGGATATTATGGACCGCTGTAATCCGCATACAGCACAACCAAAGTGGGAGCGGGTCAGGATCGGTGGGGGGACTTTTTCGTGTCATCCTCTAGCCATGGCTGCATCTTTAGCTCTGATCGATTACTTGTCTGATCGGGGTGAGGCGGTCTATGCCGAGCTCGAAGCCAAGGGACAACGCTTCAAAAGCATGTTAGCCGATATTTTCGCTCATCGTCATATTCGAGTCGCTCTGACAGGGATCGGTTCGCTGTTTATCCTCCATTTTCTCGATGGGCTCGATCGGGCCCCAATCAACCCGCGCGAGGTCTTGAATGCCTGTCATTACTCCTTCAAGGAAAAGATTTTAAAACTACTGCTATTAAACAGAGGGATTTATGTCATGCATGGAGGGGGTGCTATTTCACTGGCCCATTCTGATCAGGACCTGGATAATACCGCCGCCGTTTTTTCAGAAATAGCCGATCTCATCGATTCAGAACTGCTTTCAACAAGCCGACTTGACCTGGATTGAGCGAAATACCCGTCGTGCGACAGTCCTAACGAAAAAACGATGTGTTTTCCACATTACGAGCTGGTTTTATTCTGATCTTCGAGGAAAATGAATTCGACCCGTTGCAAACGGAGTTTAAAAGCCCGATATGACTCGTTCGGAGCCATATCGAGTTGTTCCTGAGATCCGACACCCAGAGCCATGACCCGATCCTGATCGACATCGTGCACACTCAGCAGATACTGCCGGACGGACCGGGCCCGTTCTTCGGAAAGTTGGTGATTGGCTGACTCATCTCCTCCCGGGGAAGTATGCCCCTTGATCAGAATGCGGAAATGAGGATAATGTCCGATTACTTCAGCGGCCTGGTCGATTTCTTCTTTGCCACTCATGGACAGGATCGGCGTGCTGCTTTGAAAAACGATCGGTCTGATTTTCATGGTCCCGACCCGCTTCAAATTGTTCCAACCCGGTTTATCGAGATTAGCGAAATCGTGGTCAGGTGAGTACGTCTTGCCGGGACCGGGCCGTTCGCTGAACTTGGTATCCAGATCGGTTGACCTCCCTGACAAGAGATTTTCTAGAATCGTTGAATTCATGATGGTGTAGGGATTGCCCTGGAGAGGGTCCTGGCTCAAATCGTTATTATCTTTTAAAATATTGACTGTTGATTCAATGGTTGATGCTAGACGTTCTTTTGCAGGGGAACCGGTCAGACCCAGTCCGAACCAGACCTGGCAATTGTCATTGAAATCGATGAAGGAAATACCCTCGAGCATCTTTCGGGCACCATCCTTGCTTTCATTCGTATCTTCAGCGGCTTGTTCCACCAGTCGTTCCGGATCCTGTTGATAATAGCTCAGGGACTGAAAATAGGTCTGTAGAAAACGATTGACCAAGTCAGGCGAATGGTCAATCGTATTGCGATGGGCAATGACAATATCGACAATCAGACCACTCGTTTTTTCAGTGCCCAGTAATGTGTGGCAACCCGGCAATTGCAGGGCTTTTGAAACAAAGGGTTCCCAGAGAACAGCGACGGGGACTTTCGATTTCTGTAACATCTCGAATGCCCCCTTGGCGCCATCCGTTTCGATCTTCCATTGCGTACCGATGTTCAAGTTATGAACGTTGAAATGTGAGGCCACTGCTTTCATCAGAAATTCACTTGGGGAAGCCGGGGTGAGTGCGATCTTGATATCGCTCCGGTTCAGGTCGTTCAGGTCCGTGATCGTCCCATCGGCAACTATGGCGTCGCCACCTTTGGATTCATCGATTATGGCCACAATCACACCGGGAAAAGGCGGTTTTGTCTGCCAGGCATTCAGAATATACGAGTCGACCGTAGCCACGATGAAATGATATTCGCCGGCTGCAAATTTCTGCATTCGTTCCTGATACTGGGCGTTATCGTCGATCCAGATCGGGTTCGTGCCCTGTTCACGCATACGTTTTTTGAATTCAGGCGAGCGAAAGACAAAATAACCCAACCAACTGTCACCGGCCAGAGTTATTTCTTCCTTGATTTTGCCGGCATCCGAGGCCCAGCCCAGGCGACGCTCTTCGATCAGGGGTTCCAGAAAATGCCAGGCTACAATCAGGGCCGAGGCCAATAATACCAGCAGGAGTATTCCGATCGTCGTTCCTTTCATACGTTCATCATCCCTTTACCTGGACGGCCCAAGCCAGCCGTCACTCACAACAACTGTTTTCCACACAACGTAACCATAAAAACGAGAGCATCAGTCGATCTACTCCGTGAAAACGCCAAGATCACTGTATTGCTCGGCTTCACCCAGGACAGCCTGGAGGGCCGAAGCCAATTCATCCGGTGAATTCGCTTCCCGATATTTATGAACTAATCGCTTGAGACTATGTTCACTCTCGAGACAAAAACCTATAACCTGAATGATAATACCATGATCCGTGACTCGCTCGACTTGAGCGGGCAAGGCCGCCATATCATCCGCTTCACCATCAGTCACGACGAGTAAGGTATATTCTCCATAACCAAGCTGCAGGTCCTTCTGTTTGTTCAGGACCTGGCACGCATAATCAATCGCCTTACCCAAAGGTGTTTTACCTCCCGCAAAAATACGTGAGAGTTCCTTCTTGAAACGGGAGCGATCGATTGTGCCCAACGGATACATTTCCCGTGGACCGTGATCATCAAATACATAGAGCCCCAGGTTATACGAGGAGGGTACGTTTGATAAAAACGTGATTAGGGCATTCTTGGCTATATGTATCTTGTAGTCACCCCCGGCACACTTCTGTTGCCACATACTACCCGATGCATCGAAGATAATATACAGATTTTTGGTTAAGCGCAGGTCGACTTCACCGGCCTCGGTAGCCCAGAGAAGATTTCCGACAGACCAGATCAGGACCGTCAGTATCAGACATTGCTTTATTCGTTTCATGGTGATCACGCCTTGATTAGAAATCAATCGCTTCAAATTCGGAAAGTTCAGCCTCGACCTTGATGATCTGAAAATTGACCCGCATATTGGCCTGCCATTCTTTTTCGTTTTTCGGTTTGGCATACAGGGGCGTGTCAATACCATAACCGGCAACCGTAAATTGCGATGCATCAAAGGTGATACCCTTGGCCTTGGCATAAGCCATCAGAGCATCTCTGACCGCAATGGCTCGGGTCAAACTCAGGTTTTTAACAGCCTGTTTCTGCTGCTGGATTTGGAGTTCAAGCGTTTTAGCCTGTTCCTTCTTGCCCGCCTTTTCAGCCTCGGCCTTATTTTTCATGGTTTTGAGTATGCCCATGGGATCGGAATGACCGACGATCTGGACCAAAGCACCACCATAACGACCGGCAATCTCGATCGCCTTTTTGAAATCCTCACCATAAATATTCTCTTCAAATGTATTCTGGTTGGGACCAAAATTGATCGTGAGCTCGAACAGAATGTCCTCCTCGAGTTGTCCCGTTTTCTGCTTTTCGGCCAGTTTCTGCTCCGCCTTTTTGGTCTCATAACGCGGCGTGACTGCTACGGCCGTATCCTTCAAGAATGGCTTGAACTCATCATAGTTCCAGGTTGCATCCTTCAATATCTGCTTACGAGTAACATAATTCTCGCGGACAAGAAAATCCTGGATGCGTGCGTTCATGCGATTGAAGTTGTTGAGATTGCCCTCATTGGCAAAAAAATCATAATTACCCGGGAAACCGGCAAATTCACAATCGGCCAGTAAGCCCTCAGCATCGGCTGTGGCTTGTGGTGAATCAAAAAGAAAGGACCCGGCTTTGGACAACATCTGTTGATAGGGTGCCGGTTTGTTTTTCATGTGCTTGACCATGTCCTGCAGTTGCTCGACACCCTGCAGATAGCCCAGGGCAAACTGCATAACCTGATTGCGATGCTTTTCGAAATAGTCCTTTCGCACGGCCCAGACATCGGCGATAACTCTATTTGCCGTCTTGGTCGAAAGCAGTATTTTGGCGCCCTTGACCGAATCCTCGGCACCAGTCCCGACATTCCCGCCCGAGGTCAGGGCCAGTGCGTCGGGAATGATGCAGCATACCGCATCGATGCTACTATCTTGACGCATGGTGCTGGCCGGATCAACTGCACGACCACCCGTATCATACGATGGCAGGGTCAGTTCCTTGACCCATTTGATGGTGACGTTATTCCATCCGAGCCCTGCGTCCTTTAAAACGACATCGAGATAATCAAGATGAGGCGAATATTGCTGCAAACAAATGGTCTTCCCCTTTAAATCCCGTGGCCGTTTTATGTTTCCCTTGGTGACCAACGTGTCCCCGCCGTTACTCCAGGTCAACTGTAAAAAGACAATCGGCTGTGTCTTCGGATCATTGCCGCAGATTTCGGAGGCGATATTGATCATACCCAGCGTTCCCCGTAAAAAAGGTGTTTTGCCGGATAGATAATCCTCGACCTGTTGTACAAAATCATCTTGCCGATACAATTCAATGGACAACCCCCGCTGATCGAATATCGAACCTTGTGCAGTCGTGCTGCCCCCATTAGCCAGAATAGCAGCGATCTCGCCTCCCCAGGTGATGCAAGGGATTTTTAGCGGTGTCGTTTCTTTTACCGAGGATACCCCGGCTTTAATTTTCTTGGTAAACGGCTTGGTCGGGCTCATATATTCCGGTGCCGCCGATGCACTCCCTATCCAGAGCAACCATACCCCAAAAGCGGCATAGAGCACATCTCGTATCAGTCGTTTCATCATCAGGTTTCCTCCTTGTGATTTGATTAACTCGCAACAGGCATTGTAAATGTTTTTCCTGATTCTGTCAATTGATGTTTCCCCAGCGGGTTTTTTTCCGGTTCCGGCTTTATTCGCTTTTATGTGGAAAAGACCAGGAAAAAGAATGAAGAGGAGGTTGACCTTTTTGGACCCGAAGGATTGAAATATCGTCCTCGGTCGAAAAATCAGCGGCTGTTTTGAGGCCTTCGAGCGAATCCGTAATGATATAATAATCAATCCGGTCCGCTTCGCTGATTTTCAGGGCAATACCCTGTTCAAATGGAACAGGTTGATCGTTAACAGCCAGGGGGAGCTTTTCGACGGTCAACAAACGGGCTTGTGGGCCGCGAGCGGGAGCCAGGACCGTATAAAAAGCGGTTTGGTCCCGACCGGTCTGTTCAAAAAGGACCACAGGTGCGGGCAGGAGAATATTGTAATCGGGGCTGTACCAACCCTGGATCGGTGCATCTTCAGCGGACACGATCTCGGTCATAAGCCCATTTTCATGGCCGATGGGAATAATCCTGAGAGAAACGGACGGCGTAAAAGCCAGGCATTCTCCTGAATACGGATTAAGATGGGCCGCGATCAGGGCCGGATCAAGATGAAACAGCTGGGTGAAAACAGCGTGTACAGGCGCAGTAATAAAATCAGCGATTATTACAAGCATGGGTCTGACATGGAAAATATAACGGCGATGGCGAACACAATCATAGACAATGCTCTCATCGTTCCCATACGGACCTGTGTATTCGGCAGTCGCCAAATCGACATTGGGTCCAAACACTGTTTGAAAATCCGCCTGTCGGTGCTCGAGATCAGACGGTTCAAGGCGATTGTAACGTCGAGCTTGACCGTAACCGTTGATCAGGACCAGATTATGGGCCGCAGATGAGAGAAAGTAAGAGCGGAATGGGTCTTTCTGATCGTAAGTCAAGGTGCCCGGGTCCACAATCAAGGGTGCCCCGAAGGCATAAAGTTCAAAATTGAGATAGTCCTCATGACCGTGATATCCTCCCAGGGGACCGTGATCAAAAAACAGATAGAGGGCATTGGGCACAAAACCCGACCGAAGTATGGTAAAACCGCCGTAGGGAAAGGTCTGCGAATAAGAGAATGCCTGCTGCGTTGTGGTCTCTGCATTTGCCGCCATACGAAAGAAAGGTTCATCATAGCGCTCAGCCGCCTGGTTGAGTAAAATGCGAATGTCGCGTTGAACGCCGTCATTGATCATCGGGGGGAAGCCATCCGGCCTGACAGCATACGCCAGAAAGCGATACATACCTTGTAGTATCGTATTCAACTGTTTCGAGACTTTTTCTGCTCCAGCCAAATCGGCCAGTTTCAGTGATTTTTCGAGGACATCGATTACGGTCCATTGATAGTGGGTCGAGCATTCATAATGAACACCATCCGGAAATACCTGATGATGGGCCTCCTTTTCCAGCCGTTCAAAGGCGACCTTACTCCAGGCCTGTGCTTCCCTGAATTCCGGGAAGTAAGCCACAACCGAGGCTAAGCCGTTTGCCTCCATCAGCAGGTGATTTTTCGAGGTCGACCAGTTATTCAGGAAGCGGGCGTGGTCGTAAATCGAGTTAAGTATCTCCCATTTGACCTGCCAGGAGACATGTTCGGAATCTTTCAGCAGAGACAATGCATTGATCCAGTTTTCGGACATACGGAGACCGACATCGATCAATCGCCAGGTCGGACTGGCCTCATTCATCTCCGTTAAGGGCGGATTCCTGGTAATCCAATCATGGGCCAACTCCTGAAAAAGGCGGGCATATTTTTCTTGACCCGTGAGAACATAAGCCCTGGCCAGAGTTTTCCATTCATAATGGCGATTGAAGGCCCAGATCCATTCCTGATTCGTTGATGGGTTTTTGCACCAGTCAATCGGAGGGGTGAGTTGGAAGGTTTCATTGAGTTGTGAAAAGCGATAATCGAGAATCTGATCTGCTTCATTCAGGACCAGTTCAGGTTCGACAAAGCCCAACCTGATCGATTCGGGGGTCACCGGCCAGGGCGTCTGTCGTTTTTCATAATAGGCCACGATAAGCCGCTGTGCGCTTTCGAGATTGCCCTGTTCAAGGCAAACCCGGACTTTTTCAAAACCCGGTCGAGTCAAATCCCAGCGTTGTATCTGCTCGATTCTGGGATCATCAGGGGTGCAACTGCAAAAAACAACAGCGTAAATGAAAGATACCAGAAGCTTTGCTTTTAATGTTACTCTGATTCTTCGTTTAGCGTTCATTGTAATCGATATTTCACGCGGAGCACGTATTATCGGGAGAATCACCGGACCAAGGCACTCAAGAAAACGTTCTTTCAGTTAATCATGTATAGCTTTTTTCATCCGGTTCAACCTTCAGACCAGCTACGATTACCACCAGCGTGGCCGATCATCCTCGATTGTAAAAATACGTTCGATTTTCGTGCCATCGACCTCGATTACCCAATAGAGACGATTTTGCGGGATGTGTTCGAAGCTGAGCGTATCATTTGTGGTTGTTTTGTGTCCCAGGGATTGCCAATCATTCTCCCAGTAAAAAAACTCATACGTGTGGCCGGGTTTGACCGTTGTGGCGGTTCTCAATTGCTGACTGTCCGCGTCGTGTGCATCGGGTCGAGTGATGCTCAGACTGATCCGGTCATGGGTTTGCTCGCCTCCGGACAATCGCCGGATTGCGCCATTCTCATCAAGAATGACCACCGGTCCGGCCGGAACAATTGCGTCCTCGATATAATAGGCGGGGAGATAGACAATACCGCGACCCATATGTTGAAACCTTGCCCCTTGACCTTCCAATTGTGCCGAGGCAACCGGGACCCACTCGCCGCCGTTAAAGACACAGAGATACACAAAATGTGAGCCCGACGGTATTTTCTCCAGCGAAGTCAGGGCGATATCACTTGTGGGGATATACTGCTCGGTGACATCCCGGTAGTGCTCGCCCCGAAGCCACGAGGGTATCTGTTCATCCTCTCCCTTGAGAAAAACGGGATTCGAATGCTGGACCGAATAGGTTTTGCGATATATCTTGGCGGCGACATTGCTCAGAGGTGCCTGACCGTGTCCCCGCTCATCGAGATAGACCGTCCAGGCATGATTGTTGTCCCGGTTCGCCCATGCCGGTGTATAGTCCGAAGCAACTGCAAGGCCGTTAGCTCGTAAGGCATAAATTTGAAGTGTGCTGATATCCTCACACCGTCCCTTTTTGTGTTCCATCATTTCCTCAAAACTCTGATCGGTCGGGTGTAAATAGTAAACCTCGTCGAATGTAATCCAGTTGTTCACTTCCCGCTCGATTTCGGCCGCAACCGCCTTCATGTCGTTCGGATCAGCCACTGTCTGGGCTAAATCCTTAAAATAGTCGGCCATGAACGGTCGCCACGCCCCGAGTGGTTCATTGCTGCAGCGATAGGGCAGGATGTACTCACAGAAATCCTGGAAGGATATGCCTCGTGACCAGGGATGCGTCCGCCAGGCCGCAAAGGCCAACTCGATGTTCTCAATGAAATAGCGGGCCGTCATGACTTCCAGATCAGGAATATACTCTTTACGGCCGTAATCTAAAGTCCCATGTGTCTGCTCGAGTTGGTCCATGGCCAGGAGCGCCTCCTCGAACGAACCATAGTCGAGGGCATGAAAGGGCACTTCCTCTTTTGTCTCCGTATAGAATGAGGCCTCAATGAAACCTTGATCTGACATGTTCTCGATGAGAAAATAAGCCGCCTGTAACTTCTGCTCGTCACCAAGCTCACGAAAGTGTTTCAGGGCCTGTTCTAATTCGGTCCGGTTCTGGCCGGCCTGCTGTAAGGCCTGCTCGACCCTTTCTGGCCACGAAACAGCCGGTCGACTACATCGGACCAGGAGAATACAGAATCCCAGCAAAGTAAGAATAACGATGATTACAGCATTTTTTAGTATATGAGGCTGACTATTCCCATACATAAGTATCTCCTTCACTATGTTTCTTCTCGGACGATCGGACCGAACATCCGTGCATCACAAAAAGCTTACATATACCACATAGAACACACATTCAGCAGAACCAAGCCAGATTGTATTCGCATTCAACCCAATACAATGGTGAGTGTTCCGCGTTTATGGTGCTTAAGGAGAACATGATGGACCGTATAGCCGAAGAAACAGATCAAATGGCAATTACCGCACGTTAGCAAATCGACGCGCCACGGGAATCGGACAACTTCCGTATTGGAAGAAATGCTATCTGCAACCACTAACGAAGCTCGCACAGGAACACAGCCAGTCGCAGAGAATGACGAACAATCCAATGCACCCGAGTTGCGGATCGGCTATTGCGTGAAATCGATGTCACTCGGTCTCGAACGGGTGATGTGCGAAGTTATATTTGCGAACACTCTTGTCCAAAAAAGGATTTGAAAAGATCTCATAACTTTAAGAGCAATCCTCCCATGGCATGGCAATTACTTTCTAAAAACGTA
>JAFGSJ010000097.1 GCA_016934675.1 bacterium
AAAATCTTTTATTTTTTGATGTAGCCCCCCCCCCCCCCAGGTAAACATCATTACGGGAAAGACAAAGCGAATATTATAAAGAATTTGAATGCAATTTACTGGCATCAGATCGGGTCCATGGAGTTAGAGTAAAAAACACATGATACATAAATGTCTTATGATGCTGTTGTCCCTTCTATTCTGTGCATCCTATTTCTTCGCCTGAGCTGTCAGGCATACCCTCCTTTTACTTGTTACATTCTATTATCCTTCATCCTATCAAGAAATGCAAGAATATAATAATTCGATGAAAGGGGAGTCGTATCAGTTGGATGTTCCGTTGGATTCAGGACTGTCCTCGCAGCGGACATAATCCGAGTAGTCCACGGTGATATCCTCGGCAATGGTTTTGATGAAAAAGGCTTTACCCTGGATGAATGATGTGACCCGAGCAGGCAAGACAGGTCCGCCGGGTTCAATGGGACGAAAACGCATGGTCGTTCTGAACGTCTCGATCTTGACCGAGAACATGGGCGAGAAGGGATTTTCGCTGAACATGGTGATTTCTTCGATATAAGGTGAGGCCTGGTCGGTCCGATTGATCAAACAAGTCCCTTTCAGATGCTTCATCAATTTTTGGTCATCTTCTTTCTGGGCAGAGGGTTGAAAACCGTACTTGACCCTTTCGGCTTCTTCTTCGAGCAGGAGCAGGCTGCCCGATCCGAATAATTTGCCGAGTTCGATCGAAATCGAGACATTTTCTTCGTCTTCGTCTTTCTTTTTTGCCTGGTCATTATTCTGGAGCTTGTTTTTTGCTTCCCTGTATTTCTCGAGTTCCTCAGGTGTGGGTTTGCGATCTTCGATGAGCACAAGCTGCCATTGTTCACCTTCCGGTCTGGTCTGATCACAATGTTCGATCGTTTTTGTGCCGGCTGAAGTCGTGATCAGCGTGAAGGACCAGTCAATGGTGGACCCGGTCTGCATGGTCCGGAGGGCTTGTTCGACCAAGACTGGCAGCGATCCTTCCGTCCAGACTCGCGGGACCAGGTCAATACAGGATAAAAAGATAATCAGGCTCATGACTGTCATGATTCTCAGCAGCTTATTCGAATGTTTCATACTTATTTACTCCTTGTTCCCGAGCAGGTGAAGGCTTTTCTGATCATTTTTATTGATAATCCCATATCGATACCGATCCGGTTTCCGCAAGGGCAGGCGATCGAATCATTTTCGATCTCACAGGCATAAAAGTGTGTGATCCGGTCTTTGTGGCAGAGTAACACTTGCCCCTTGCCTATTTTATTATAGCGCCACAATTTTTGTTTACAGACTGCACATCTGATGATCAGCATGGTGATTACTCAGCATTACCGCTTTGCCGTGAAATGATACGATCATTGATTTCAGCATATCTGAAGCAGTCGACCAGATGATCGTTGACCAGGCCGATGGCTTGCATGAAGGAGTAACAGATGACCGGTCCGACGAATTTGAAACCTCTTTTCGACAGGTCTTTGCTCATTCGTCGCGATAGATCGGTTTGGGCCGGGAGCTGGTTCAGGGAGTGCCATGCGTTGATGATCGGTTTACCGCCCACGAAATCCCAGATATAGTCTTGAAAGGTCCCGAACTCATCACGGACCCTCAGGAATGCCTGGGCATTCAGGACCGAAGCTTCGATTTTTCGCCTGTTCCTGATGATTTTGTTGTTGGCGAGCAGCTCCTTCACTTTATCCGGCGAATAAAGGGCGACCTGGTCGACCTTGAAAAAATCATATGCTTCACGATAATCCTGACGTCTTTTCAGGATCGTGAGCCAACTCAGGCCTGCCTGCGCACCTTCCAGGACCAGAAACTCGAACATGGTCGCGTCGTCGTAAACCGGGACGCCCCATTCGACATCATGATAGGCGATATAGTGCGGATCAGCCAGACACCACGGGCAACGTTTCAGCATGATCTGACTCCTTTTCGATATGTTCTGTTATCAGGACCATATCACATGTTACGATCATCGATCAATCATTCAGTTGACAGACATGGCCTTTGTTCTACTATGAATGAGGTTGAGAGGTACGGGAATACTGCCTGAAGTGTTTTGGGAAGGCAGATACGGTGTGATAGTGGGGTAGGCATGAACCTGGGTGACGACCATGCCTCGAGGCGGACCGGTCCATGTTTGATAAGCTGAAGAATGCCTGGCAGTTGAAACGTGCTCTGATAATGGTCTGGCAGAGCGGTCCGTACTGGACCATTCTGAGCATGGTCTGTATCGTCATTCAGGGTTTTCTCCCTTTGGTTTCACTGTATCTGTTGAAACTCGTGATTGATGCGGTCACGGCCGGCGTGGGCAACTCGAGTGGTGATTTTCAGTTCAAGACCATACTCCTTTATATAGCGTTATTGGGGCTGGTCTCACTGATCGGAGTGCTGGCCCAATCGGGCTCGACCCTGGTCCGTGAGGCCCAAGCCCAGATCATGACAGATCACATGCACTCGATCCTGCATGCCAAATCCGTGGCCGTTGATCTGATGTATTACGAGAATGCCGAGTATTACGATAATCTGCACCGGGCCCAACAGGAAGCCCCGTTTCGACCGACCCGGATAGTGTATGGCCTGGTCCAGGCCGGTCAGAGCGGCTTGTCGCTGCTGGCCATGGCGGGCCTGCTCTTTTCCTTTCACTGGATCGTTGCCAGCATCTTGTTTCTGGCGGCCATGCCCAGCCTGTTTGTTCGGATCCAGTATGCGGGCAAGTTTTATCGGTGGAACCGGAAACGAACACCGGCAGATCGTCAGTCCTACTATTTTCACTGGTTATTGACCATGGACCAGATGGCCAAGGAAATCCGTCTGTTCAATTTGGGCAATCTGTTCCGCGAAAGGTATCGGGAATTGAGGAAAGAGCTTCGGAAAGAGAGAATTGATCTGGTCAGTCGACGAGCCCTGGCCGATTTTATCACCCAGGCCAGTGCCACGCTGGCCATCTTCGGTTCTCTGGCATTCATTGCCTATCGGGCCGTTCTGGGTATGATCAGTCTCGGCGACCTGGTCATGTATTATCAAGCCTTTCAGCGCGGACAGGGTTATCTGAAAGAATTGCTGAGGGCCCTGGCGGACCTGTATGAGGACAATCTGTTCCTGACGAATTTATATGAATTTCTCGATCTCGAGCCGAGCATAGCCGATCGTCCGAATGCCCGGCCATTTCCCCGGCCAATGACCTCCAGCCTGGCGTGCAAAGATCTCTGTTTCACCTATCCGAACGGGACCAGACCGGTCTTACAGGGGATAGACCTGACGATCAAACCCGGTCAGGTCATCGCCCTGGTCGGTGAAAATGGCTCCGGTAAAACAACGCTGGTTAAATTACTCTGTCGTCTTTATGATCCCACTCGCGGCGCGATCGAGATTGATGGGGTCGATCTGAGAGAGTACACTGTAGATTCGGTCCGTCGGGAAATGAGTGTCATCTTTCAGGATTATGCCAAGTATCACCTGACTGCCCGCGAGAATATCTGGTTTGGTAATATCGAGCTCGACGATCACGCGGACGAGATCGAGGCTGCGGCCCGTTTTTCCGGGGCCCATGATCCGATCATGACTTTACCGAAAGGATATGATACAATCCTGGGAAAATGGTTCGAGCAGGGCGAAGAAATCTCGATCGGTGAATGGCAGAAAGTGGCTTTGGCCAGGGCAATTCTACGCTCGGCTCAGATCATCATCCTGGACGAGCCGACCAGCGCCATGGATGCTCGGACTGAATATGCGATTTTCAAGACCTTCAGGGAAATGGTCCGAGGCAAAACCGCCATTCTGATCAGTCATCGTTTTTCGACAGTCCGGGGAGCAGATTGGATTTACGTGTTGCATAATGGACAGATACTTGAGAGTGGTCCGCATCACGAACTCATGCAGCTTGACGGAATGTATGCCCAACTGTTTGAAGCGCAAGCCAGCAATTATCGCTGAGGGATGACCGCATGGACCGAAATCGCTGTAATCAGATCCTCGTGGAACTGCTTAAAGATAAAGGGCAAATCAGGCACGATTCAGAGCTGTTGACACTCGAACCGGGCGATTGGGACACGCTGATCGAACTGGCGCTCTGGCATTCCGTGGCTGCCCTGGTCTACGAACGGGTCGAACACCTCGATCTGCCCAATTTGACCCTGGATAAAAAAAGACGATTGCAGACGATCTCGCTCTACAATCAGTGGAACAATACTTGTATTTATGCCAAGCTTCAGCGTTTTCTCCATGAATTGGACCGGGTTGGTCTCCCGATCATCGTTCTGAAAGGGGCTCATCTGGTCGCGCTGGTCTATCAGAATTTCTCACTCCGGACCATGAGCGATATCGATCTGCTCATCCATAAACATGATCTGACGAGGATCGAGGATGTTTTGTATAGCTTGGAGTATCAATGCATCTGCAATCGACATTTGTATGAACGTTCGCATTTTCACTTCATTTATCATCTGAAAGAGCCTGGTTACAATTCCTATATCGAATTGCATTGGGACCTGCACCCGGAAAACTCGGCGATCCGGATCGATCAGGCCAGGCTCTGGCAAAGGGCTAGACCCGAGACCATCGCCCAGGAAAAGGTCCTGGTCCTCTGCCCCGAAGATTTCGTGCTCCATCAAATCCACCATCTGGCCGTACATCATGGATTTTTCTTCGGGCTCCGACCGCTCAGAGATATCAAGGAAACCCTCTCGTTCTACGGTGATCGTTTGAACTGGATTGATCTGGTCGAGCAAGCCCGGTCATGGAATATCGAGAACAGCGTGTATCTGACCCTGACCATCATGAATCAACTTTTTGAGGCGCGCATTCCGGCTGAAGTCATAGCCTCATTGAAACCGGCCGATGAGCAGCCATTATTCCTGAATACAGCTCTGGCCAATATTTTTGAACCCAGGTCCCAATCAAAACCGCTCATATCATCACATATTCCTTTCTTAAGGACTCAGAAAGGGCTTTTCACCAAACTGGCACGTGTGATCAAGGCTGTTTTTGTCCCTCCTGATCTACTCAGGAAACAGTACTTTCTCACGCAGGACTCACCATGGGTCTGGTTCTATTATTTCGTGCGGATCAAAGATATTCTCGTCCGGCAATTCAGGCCTCTGTTAGGTATTATCAGGCGCGACAAAAAGATCATCGCACAAATACAAAAGATGCATGATTTGAACGAACTGAATAAATGGTTAAAAGTCGAGGATGAAGAACATAGTCATTAAAAGTGGACATGATTCCTTAAAAAGTGACGAGAGCAGGTCCCTCATTCTATTAAGAGCAGGCATGTTGAATAATTATCAGAACTGACCCTGCGTAACCATAGGCGATGGGGTCCGAGGATGGCATGATAATTGCTTCCTTGAGGAGTAGAATTGCACACAATGACCCCTTTTCAAGGAGGTAGGATCATGAAAATCTTGAAGAGCACAAGCCTGATCACCCTCGTCTTTCTGGTCAGTCTGACGGGCGTGAATGTGGGCGCTTATGACGATCAGATCGGCCGTGTATCGCATCTTGATGGGCAGATTTACTTTCAGAGCGGCCGGAGCTTGGACTGGCTGGAAGGATATATGAACTCGCCGGTCCAGGAAGGCGACAGAATCTGGACAGACGTCAATTCCTATGCCGAACTTCAACTCGATGGTTCTCTGTTTTACCGGTTGGATGGTGATACCAAGATAGATATTTCCCGGATAGGCAGCCGCTATGGGACCATAAGCAAAGTCTGGCTCGGCTCGGTCTATGTTCGGATTACCCAGGAAATCTTTCGCGAGAATCCGATCATAGTAGATACACCTGACGGTTCAATCGAATTCTTGACAAAAGGTTTGTATCGGATCGATGTACAGCAGGACAATACCAGCCTGATCAGGGTGTATGAGGGTGTTGCCGATGTCAAATTGCAGGGGAATTCACTGTCATTGCGTCAGGGTGAAAGTCTGCGGATCAGTAATGGCGAGCGTATCGGTTCCATCATGCCTTTTTCGCGTTCGGCGAGCGACGATTTCAGCCGCTACAATGATCGACGTGACGAGCTTCTGCTGAATCCCGAGAGCACGCAATATGTCGATCCTTCGTTGTCGGTAGGGGTCTATGATCTCGATTACTATGGTATCTGGGTCTACGATGCTTCATATGGCTATTGCTGGTCCCCGCGGACCTTTGTCGGTTGGGTGCCGTACCGATTTGGGCGATGGGTCTGGGTCTTCCCCTGGGGTTGGACCTGGGTCTCGCTCGAACCCTGGGGCTGGCTACCCTATCACTATGGTTACTGGTACTACTCACACTATCATGGTTGGATGTGGAAACCGGACCATTACTATGGACCGGCCTGGGTAGCCTGGACTGCACATAGCGGTTCGATTGGCTGGGTCCCGCTTCATCCCGACGATCCGCCCTACTATCACTGGCGAGCCCACAACGGTCCGCCCAACTATACTCATTTCAATAGTGAAGTCCCGAAACCCAGGAATGCTTCGCTCCATATCGGGATCAACGCCAGCACCCATCTATCCAAAGAGAGTTTCGAGAGCGGCAAGGCAATCGAGAAGAACACGGATATTCTTTCTCTTAATCGTGAGCAAGTCCAGGATTGGGGCAATAAAGTCCCCGAGGAGTTCAAGCCGATCCAGGAACCGGCTACGAAAATGCCATCGACGACATTGCGTGAACAGTCACGGGCCAAGACTTGGACCGAAGAACGGAGTCAAAGTCGGACCAGTACTCCAAGTCGTGATCACGATGGCACGGTCGAGCGAGGGTCCGGAGCGACTGATCGCTCGAACGTTTCACAGCCCGAGGGCAGATCGCCATCCAGGTCTCGAACTGGAGAGAACAGACCTTCTTCAACTACTCGCGAACGTGTGCAGACCGAACCGGTCTCGAATTATGATCGCACGGATCGCCCGGCACGCGATACTGACTCAGACTATTCGAGTCCCGATCGCAATGCACACTCCGACACCTCTCGATCATCGTCAGACATAGACCAAGACCGTTCGAGTGATTACCAATCGACACGTTCGAATTTTAATTCCACAGACCGTGGCGATCGAAATGACTCCCGTTCAGAACCGTCCTATCGACGGCCCTATGACTCGGACCAATCCGGCCGTACGAATGAAAAATCGGGCTCGTCCTCGAGCCGTGGTTCATCAGATTCATCCAACTATGACCGCTCCGAGAGCAGATCATCAGGTTCAGGCGGTATCGGTCCACGGAATAGCGGCAGCAGCAGTAAAAGCAGCGGGAATTCAAAGAATCACAGCAGCGGTAGCAAGAATGGCGACTCATCCTCACAGTCATCCAAGGATTCCGACAGTTCCGGTTCAAGTGATAGCAGCAGTTCCAAAAGCACACGCACAAACTCATCACGAGGTTTCCACTGATAAAATGAGATCGAACGCATGAAGACCAACTTCGACCTCCTCTCCTCACCGGGAGAGGAGGTTTTTTTTATGATGTATCACCGGGACAGTCAACCTTTTGATAAGGCAATCCTGATCCGCCTGTCAGCGAATTGAAAGAAGCTTTGGACGTGTTCGAGCAGGAACTGCTTCTCGGCGGGACCGAGCTGCTGGGCGTATGATTTCTGAGCCAGCTCGATATGCTCTCGCCACTCAGGCATGGAATCGATGGCCCAATGTGCAGCCTGGGATTTCGAGATGACGACCTCCCTGGTTTCGAAACTGTAGATAAGACGACACAGGTTCAAAACACAATAGCCCGGGATTTCTTCCAGATGTCGGGCGACATAATCCAATTCACCATACAAAGCCTGCTCGATTTCGGGCCAGGAAACAGGCTGATACAATGCAGCCGGGTCCGGACCAAAAAGGACTATTCTCCTCCCGGCTAGAATATGTGTGCGGTGAAGGGCCCATGAATAATCGATCGCATGCTGCCACATCTGGCTCCGGGGCGGTTCGGTAAGTCGAGCGTCTGCCAGCAGCAGATAATAACCATCCATTTCGCCGCCTAACGGGAAATATTCCCTGGCCAGGGATTCGTGCAGATCCTCCAAGAGCGAGCATTCATGCGCTGACAGTTCACTGACCACAATAACGTGAAAGTCGATATCGCCAAGGGGACCGGCATCAGGGAAAGCTGCGGCACCATAGAAGTAAACTCCGAACAGCTTCGGTCCCAAAACCTGTTCGAGTCCTCGGACAAAAGCCCGACCAATCCGGCTTATGTCTTCAGTTGTCGACATTGTCCACCATTCTGCACAGGTTTACAATCAGGCCGGTATAGCCAGAGATATAGGTAGGGCCACGTCATATTCAAAAGCAAGTCATTGAGTAAATGAAATTTTGGGATTTAAACTAATTTTTCATTTATTTTGTGCAACACTAATGAACGGTTTTTATAAGTAGAGATGTCAGTTTTTCCCGAACCCCATTAATGGTCAAAAAAAATAGGACTCCCCGCATCAACCCAGCCATAATAAACTGCATTCAAGAGCAACTCATCAGGCAGCCAGAGAGTGCTTTTCGTATTGAAACTGATCGGTCCCAAATCCCATGATTCAGGTTACACCTGTCCCTTATACAATAACACACTTCACTGATCGTTGCTCGATAACTATATAATTCATTGAAAATTATCACTCTTGTCCAAAAAAGGATTTGAAAAGATCTCATAACTTTAAGAGCAATCCTCCCATGGCATGGCAATTACTTTCTAAAAACGTA
>JAFGSJ010000098.1 GCA_016934675.1 bacterium
TCACCACAACGTGGTGACAGAGGTCAGCCTGGGTCATAGTCGCGTCGAAGCTTTAGCGAAGACGGGACGGCGGCCCAGGTCAATTGTGAGCATACAACCGAGCTCTGAAGGAGCGGCAGATAGACACATAATCCGAAATAAACTCACCGGTTGCGGTGCAACCCCAAACGTATTTTTCGTCGTACTGTCTACGATATGTACTACAAGTCCCTGGCGCTCTTTCAGAGCTCAGATCGTGGTTATCCTGATCCTGGGGCGACATTCGTTGTCACGGTCGTTACAACTCACTGTGCCCCAGGCTGACACCTTTCACCACTTCGTGGTGTATGACTACTCTGAATTGATCGTTGGTTCCAAGCAGAACGTTGTATACGCATCAAAAAGGCGTGTAATCATGAATGAGCTACGCAATGTTGCGATCTATCTGTTCCGGACTTTACGAGGGACCCTCTGTGTGAGCTTGGAACTCGCTTTGGTCTCCAGCGCTACAGTTCCGTCAGCTCAGTGATCCAGATTATCCGTAACAGACTCAAACATAATAAGCTGTTACAGCAACGAATAGCAATTCTCATCACCATAATTCAAAAAAATCAACCGTATATTTGACCCCTTATCTGTCTTCTCCTTCGCTTTTTTCACCCATTCTCATTCCTTTTCTTTCTTTGAGCGTCCCTGCCTCATTGGTCATTCTGGTCACAAATGCTACAACAATTCTCCTAATGTGTTCAGAAAATGAACAATGTGGTTTTTCGGGCTCGATGATCATGATCCGGCTTAAGCCGGTCAGGGCCTCAAAAAGACCTCGATAATCATATCCGTGCTCCTCGTGGCATGAATGTTGCTAAAATTGAGTATGATTCTGAGCATTCTGAATACTGGAGTGATCGTCAAATCAAAGAACAGCTTTCGGATGGGGTGGAGGGACAATTATCATGAAGCAAGGCCGACTTTGGGTGTGCAGCTTAACTGAACAATTTTAGTTATATCAAGAACAACTCAGACGAGAAAGGGGGTTCGCTTTTCGGAGAAGGAATAAGCTTTGTCTGAATTGTTCACATCAATTTCATCGTTATGAATGATAGAAAACTGAAGAATTCAACCTGTAATGAGGATTGTATTCAATGGAAAAAAACAAGAGCGAGAAAAAAGGAGAGCATTTTCATCCGGCGGCAATGATTGCCGTTCTCATGTCAGTCACTGTCGCGCTGTGTATGGCAGGTTTCCTGGCTTGTACAGATGATGACGATGATGAAGACCCGATCTGGGCCGCAGGCGAGCTTTACTCCACTGATCCGATAGTGGGGAACATGCGTTATGTGCCGGGCGGTACGTTCACCCAGGGTTCACTGACCACGGAACCCTGTCGCAATTCAGATGAGACCCAGTTCAATCATACGCTGACGCGGAACATAGCGGTGATGGAGACGGAAGTGACGAGGCAGATGTGGGCGGATTTGAAGGCGGTCCGGCCGACTTTACCAACTGATCCAACGGACACGTCATCTGGCTCGGGTATGACTAATCCGGCTCAGAATATGAGCTGGCATGAGACGGTGCTCTTTGCTAATCTGCTGTCGTTTACGAACGGTTTGACGCGGTGTTATTACAAGGACGCGTCATTTACAGATCCGGTGACGAGCAGCAATTATACGTCGGGCGACTTTTACTGCGATTTTGGGGCCAACGGGTATCGTCTGTTAAGCGAGGGCGAGTGGGAGTATGCGGCTCGGGCGGGAACGGGCACACCCTTTTCCTGCAATGAGACCAATTACACCTCGGGCAATTGTGGCGATGACTCCTGTACAGAGGGTACCCTTCCGACCCTGGAGCAGTATGCGGTGTTTTGTGCGAATCGTCCCCCAACGTATTCAGCACCGGTGGGGAGTAAACTGGCCAATCCGTGGAACTTGAAGGACATGCATGGGAACGTATGGGAGTGGTGTTGGGATTGGGAGGGAACGTATCCTGGAGATATGACAGACTATACCGGGCCAGGGTCGGGCTCGTACCGGGTCAGACGTGGCGGTTGCTGGAACTTCAGCGCCCGGTACTGCCGGTCTGCGTTCCGGATCAGCTACACACCCGGCTTTCGGAACTACTACCTCGGCTTCCGTCTTGCGAGGACGGTGAATTAGCCCGAATTTCTGACTCACCACATTGGATGAGAAATTCGCCCTTCGGGCTTCGACTCACTTCATTCGCTCCCTTCGACTCCGCTCAGGACACGGCAGGACTAAACCGGGCTAGGAACTGTGAATTTGTGCCTTTGGCACAAAAAAAAGAAAAAGAGGAAAAACATGTTTGCCCGGAGTCACCTTCAAGCGATACGGGCGCATGAAGCTGCGGCAGCGCAGCCCGCCGCTCCGAAGCACGGAGTGATTGAAGGATGTTTCTACGGGGATTCATATCTTGTGAGCAATGCGTTCAGGGGTTCATTTTTACCCCTGAACGCACGATTTTTTTTAAGGTGTCCCGATGAGCCCCGATGTCCAGCCTCAAGCACATGACTGTTCGTTATTCATCCCGTCTGAACGGTTTTGACACGACCACTCTCGATATTTTCGACAAGCGCCAACTGGCTCGTATCTCCCATCACCGACCGCTGTGCCGGACCATTGTTCGTCGTTCCTCTCTAGTGGGAGCCTTTGATGTGGGACGGGAAAAAGCACACGTAAACGTGGAACTACGAACTATTGTACCAGGCGGAATGGGCCACTGCTAAAGAACATCGCTCGTCCTGAGGGCATGTCTTTACTCTTTCAAAGACAGACAGGCCCCGACTGATAGGGAATCACCTGCAAGCAAACGCATAACCTGGTACAATTGTAAGAGTTCCCCCTTCCCTCGACGAGCTCGGGACAGGTCAGTGGGTTGAGAGCAAGAATTTTTAGCTTCCGGAATGGAACTGAAGCTCAGGCCTCGGTCATAAGCTCGAGCAGCCGCGTAAACGCGGAACTCATACCATTGTACCAGGCGGGGCGGGCCGTTGCTGAAGACCAAAGCCGGTCCTGAGGGCATGTCTTTACTCTTTCAAAGACAGACGGACCCCGACAGCTAAGGACCCGGCTGCAAGCTAACGCACAATCTGGTACAATTGTATGGGTTCCCACTTCAGTGGGGCTTTTGGCGTTGAAGAAATGAGGACCCAGGCAATTGTATCACAGCGGGCATTCACTTTAGAAGAAAATGTTGCCTGTGCTGAACATATGTTCGTCGTTCCTCTCTAGTGGGGGCCTTTGATGTGGGACGGGAAAAAGCCCACGTAAACGTGGAACTACAAACAATTGTACCACCTTGTACGATTGTCGTGTCTGGGCAATGAAACCCCGAAGGGGCGACAACATACCAGACCGGGGCAAAGCCCCGGGGAACATTGAGAAGGAGAAGAGAGCCCTGAAAGGGCGATACAGGTCGGATAGCATTCAGGGCCATCATCTCTCGCAATCACATCCATCGGAAGGAATGATCATCAGTTGCCTGTTTTTTGGTGCTGAGGACAAGGTGAATGAGAATTGTGGCCAGAGATTGTGACCTATTCCACCTCTTTGCACCGTCGATTGTGTTCACAGCTTTGATGAAATGTTTCGCCCTGACAGGGCTCTGACTCTTCTTATCGCTTCACCCGGGGCTTCGCCCCGGGCTGGTATATTATACCCCGTTGGGGCTATTTCTCGAGAAATAAATAGCTTCCGGAGGGCGGGGACAAAAACTGCTCCAAGTCCTCAAAGAGGACAGCATCATCTTTATGAATAAGATCACGAACAAACTGTCTGCTGGTAAACACGTATTTCGATAGATCAATGATTGGTGCACGGTTACACTTCTACTACAGTTCAGAATCGAGGGCAAACAGTCTTGTAGAGCGTTTCTCAGTATTTATTTCGACAAGTACGCCTGTTATGGTGTTGTCTCTCCAAAGCGCAACAGTGGGCCCTCTCGATGCGATCACACCATTGGTCTAGTGTCTTGGCTCAAAACTCTGAAAACCATAAGCCTGTCGCACTACGTGTCGGTTCATGGCCGACGCGAAGCTGCCCACATGTAAGATCATAACCATACTGTCCTCCATCCAGGAGATAGTATTCTCACTTTTGGGTTTATAACCATGATGTGATCACGAGAATTTAGTGTAACTGCTTAAATTTAAAGAACATTTTCTACCATTATCGGGGAGACTTCGGTTTAGAATTCGTTAATAAACTTTACCGGAAGTCGTGCGGTTATTGATCCTGTCTCATCCTGATAAGAAAATTCCCGCGTGGGCAGGTCTTCGGACAAGGATAGTTGAATCCCAGGTCCCTTCAAGATTATGAATCCGAGCTTAGATGGGGGAGGTTGAGCGATCTCGATAATTAATGCAGGCGTATAACCCAATGACTGCGCTAATCGGGCTGTGGGAAAATGAGCTTGAACGGTGACAGGACCTTCAGTTGACAGATATGTTTGTTGGAAGAGAGCGATAATATCTGGTGGATTCTCCTTTAATACCTGTTCATTCCAAGGATTTCTGGAAAAAGCCCGGCTCAATAATCCATGAAAATCGACAAATTCGCCTTGCCAATGTATCGGGAAAGCACCTCCCTGGCCTGAGCCAAGAGTAAGTCCTTTTCCAGCCATTGGGACCAATGAGGCAAGATATTTGCCAGCTTTCTCATCAAGCCAGATTTGGGGACGCAGTAAATAGTCCAATTTGCATTTGAGGTAATAAGGACCATGAAGAAAAGCATGAAGATCAGATTTCATTGGGACTTTCCAGGTCCGATCCTGAGCAGAATAATGGGGAAAGAGTGCGAGCGACGCAATGACTATAACCTGAATCAATATCGGAATGATGCGTGGCTTCGTTTTCGAGAGAAGTTCATTGAACACTATCCCGAAGGAGAAGATCATGACGGGAATGACGGGCACGACAAATCGGTGCAGACCCAACCAAGGCACATCTCCACCTACTCCGATGATGAAGATGAACTGGCCGAGAATAACAATTCCTTCAAAGAGCAATGAATACCGGATCACGGCATACACTGACACAATCACCAAGAGAAGAAGTGAGGGGGTATAGAGAATGCTATCTCGAATATATTCACCTGCTGAAGCCAATCTTTCGATCTTCTCGGGATGATTCAATTTTGCAATCGAGGAATTTGACAGAATCTGACCAAAATAATGTAGCCGCCATAAAAGAAAACAGGACATGGGCACACAATAACCCAGGAATACAGCTCTCAAAAATGACCAAAGGGACTTACTGCGATAATTTAGATAGAACATCCCAAGGAGACAACCGCCCGCAATGAAAAAGCCCTCTGGTCTCGACAAGGTTACGAGTGTAGCGCACCAGGAAAACAAATACATATTCTTACCTTTGGTTGTCCAAATGAGCGCCAGGATAAAAAAAGCATAGAGCGTTGTTTCCAAACCACTCGCTCTGCCCGAAATAAACATGAATGGGATAGAACTTGCCAACAACAGAGAGGGAATATGCCAATACTCACTGTTTTTTTGTCGAGCCAGGACAGCCAGTAGAATCACACATCCTAATGCCGCGAGATTACCTACCATCAAGCCAATCCTGACGATGGATGGAATTGAAGTCACTCCCGTCAGGTAGGCAATTAAAGCCGTGATGAAGACGAGGGTCGGATTGGAATAACCTTCAAGATGAGGCCCACCTGGATAGGGGACCAAGCCCAGTCCATTTACCAGATTCCAAACATAACGATAACTGATGATCGCGTCGTCTACGGGATATAATACCGCGGTGAGAAAAAGTGTGCAGAGAAAAACAGTGATAATCATAGCCCATCGAGTTATCACTTTCGTATCCCTTGCTCTCACCGAATGATTATGTCTCCAACTTACACTCAAAATAGAAAAACCCATTTTATAAATCTCCTGAACTCAACTCAGACCGAATCAATTCATCATATATCATCAGTCGAACATTTTTGCTCTAATAATATTTATCAGTTCTCCAATTCACATTCGTTCCCAGATCTGTTCGAAAATTCACTCAAATAAAATTTCCTCTAGTGCTTCATGACACTAAAGGAGAGGAGAAAAAACTTCGCTTGTCCTACAAATCCTCCACAATTACCGCGGACACTCCGGAGTAAAGCGAGAGTGTTTGACCATCTTCGTCTGTCCCAATAATCTCTTACTTGACAAAACAGTTGGTATCACTTACTTTATTTTTATGATGCAGGAGTTGGTTAAGGTTGACTGATGGCTGAGGTTGGATATGACAAAGATTCTCATCGTTGATGATGAAGCCTCGATTATTCGAATGTTGACTTTTGCTCTCAACAAGGAAGGTTATACCATTGTCACGGCATCGAATGGCCGGGAGGGCGTCCAGATTGCCAGTCGTGAAAACCCTGACTTGATCATCTCCGATATTATGATGCCGGAGATGGATGGCATGGAAATGTGTAGCCAAGTACGCCAGATGCCAGCACTGAAAAACACGCCCTTTATCTTTCTGACCGCAAAAGGTGATATGACGACGCGAATCAAGGGGCTGCAACTGGGGGCGGATGATTTCATTGTCAAACCGATCGATTTTAAACTGCTAATGAAGAAAGTCAAAGAGATGAGTCGTTACGATCTGGCCACAGAAGCGGGTCTGAGCGAGCCGGAACTTTTTCATGAAGTCCACTTATCCGGGAATTTTTCACGCCGTAAAGCATCAGAAGTCTTACAGGTGATCGAGACGGAGAGATTGACCGGAAGTTTCTATATCGATCAGGACAGTCAGAACGAAGGTAATCTCCTTTTTTATAAAGGCAAATATTTAAGCGGATCATATGTTGGGAAAGAGGGCAAAGAGGCGATCCTTACCCTATTAGCCAATACAAATAGTGATTTTAATTTTGTGGTCAAGCCCGTCGCGGTCGAGGGACATACGCCACTGTCCATGTCTCCCGTTATCATGGAATGGACTGCTTCACAGGCCAAGAATCAAGATACCAAGGACAAGTTAGTCATTACTCGTGAGACTGAATTTGAAATTGTGCTGGTGCCTGACTTTTTTCAATTAACGGCCAATGACGATATTCAGGAAGTGATAAAATTATTCCGGAGCAGCGGTAAAGTCGGAGATGTGCTCGATGGAGCATCACTTGAGCGTGAACGAGTTTTAAAGATACTCCGTTATTTGATTTCCAAAAAGATACTCAAAGAAAAAACGAAATAAGGTTCACCTTCTCAGTATCATGCCATGTTCATTCCCTGGTCTATTCATTCCGGATCGGGAATGGGCTGTTCATCCCGCCACATTTTCTCGGCCGGTAATTCTTCATCGAGGACGGCGTATCGTCCAAACCCCAAGCCGGTGACTAGTTCAGGCAGGGATTGGTTGCATTCGGGACAGCGGGGCAGGGCCTGGTATGAAAAGTGACCTCCACAGGGGCAGGCTTTGAGAGCATTTTCGACCGCTTTCTGAAAAGCGGGTCCGCGTTTGTCTCTGAACGCAACCTTATCGAGTGGGCCCTCGATCAGCTCCAAGGTATATTCCTGTGGCTCGACCCCGACCTGACCGCAGAGCTTGATCTGGTTTCCCGTGATGGAAATGATGGGATCAATGCCTTGATCCGCGAATTGATCAAACAGGTCCCGGTAAGGCTGGCTGCTCTGTGGTATGGTCAGCAGACGTGGGCACCGATCGCAGAAAAGGACATCGAGTTTACGGATGCGCCATTGGCGGATATGAAGAACAAATGAAGCCTCACAATGAGGACACTTGAAATTCAAGCGTTCCAGGCGCTTGTTACTCAGTTTCGAGCCGATCCGATGCAGCAGGTCGCGATATAAATCGTTATTTTCGGCAAGCAGAGGCAGGCGGGTCTTGGCGGAATAGCAATAATAAAGTTGCCCTTCGTCTTCAACTACATTCGGAATCGGAATGCGGTCAGCTCGAGTCAAGTGTAGGAAAGGAAAGGAAATATCTTGATCTAGCCCGTGAAAGGTCAAGAATTCAGTGTTGTTTGCACTTTCCATAATGGTGATGTGAAAGTTATCGATGTCGGTCCAATCCATGCTTTGCTCGGGTGTATTGTACAGGTTGAGATGCAGACCCTGATCAGTCAGAAACACGCCCCGTTTGCACAATTCGCGATAGGCGAGACGATGTTTTCGCGTGACGGGTAATTTTATGATCATCAGAAAATAGGCTATGATAAAAAGCAAGGCCAGCAGGGTCAGACTGATTTTGAGCCATTGGGGAACCAGATTATCAGGGTCGAATATGGCTACGAGAATGATTGCAATTAAGGACATTGCAGTCCCACACACGAGCAGCGGTTGCCATGATTGATACAGTTCGACCCGGCGAATAAAGGGCAGCACTGCCAGATCGATATACCAGGCCGAACCAGCTTTCTGTTTCAAGGATTTCATAGAGTTAGCCCGAATCATTGCGGTTCCGCCAAAGATTCAATGCAGCCATTCAGCTCCTTGAGTCTGTTCTGAAACAAAACCAGTTGCTCGTTTACTCCCTGAATGTCGACTTGTTCACTTTGACATAGACTGATGTACGGCGTAAGGGAGGCCCGAAAATCCCGCTGGCTCAGCTCGATTTTTTGGTGAAGGTGGTGTCGTAATGAATCGCGGACCTGTCCGGCGATTTCTCTGATTCTTTGGGCAAATTCGATTTTAAGGCGGGCCTTCTTCCGAGGAAGGATGGCGAAACCGAGCCCGGCCAGGACAGCTCCGAGCAAAATGCCGGTCACATCATACAAGGCGGCGGAAGCCAGCGTCACTGCCACGACACTACCACCCAGGACCTCCATGCCGACGAAGTTGGCGATCGCCTGGGTAATGGAGCGTCTGATAGCTTGTGCCTCCTTCTCTGTCTGCATGTCCGCGGGTTGAAAAGAATCTGAGGCCTTGATCTGGTTTTGCAAGGCCAATCTTTTATAGTCCGGCATGGATTGTATCTGTCGTTGAACGCTGGCATTCTTTTCGAGAAGATCATGAATAGCCATCAAAGTATCATGTTGATAGCGTTGCAACTCGACAACGACAAATTGAATAGCGGCACCGATCGTGCGATCAAAATCCTCCTTGAAGCGGGGATCATCAAAGACTTCCCGATGAAAATCGTCTTCAAGCGAGTATCCCGAGATTTTCATCTTGAGAAAGTGAATAATATTCATCTTCTGGTCAAGAAAGCGGTTACAACTCTGCTCGAAACGATAAAATGGCGTTTCTACAGCAGGAATATACGCTTCAGCTAATTCCTTTATCCGCTGACTCCACGCTTGGGCCTGGTTTTCGAGCTTTTTGATCGCTTCGAGTTCGCGATTGACGGATGTTTCGATTTGACGATAACGGGCACTGAATGATTCAAGTTGCTTGTAAACATTCAACATCGGTGTGCGCAACTTGAGTTGCCATTTCTCACAATCACTTAGCTGACTAAAGATAAGATTTTCGAGCTGATCAATATTGCCGGCTTTTGACCAGGCCTGATCGCCGGACCTGAGTGCCTTGAGAGCGTTCCTGGCCGATACGGGTATGACCCGCACTGTCCGGTCCAGAAGCTCTTTGAGATGCTCCTCGGTATAATTCAAGACCTTTTTCAACTCATCAGCCTCGAGCAGGTCCATTTTATTCAGGACAAAGATAATCTTTCTCTTCCATTCCTGATTGATCAGGGCCAGAAAATAACGCTCACTGGCGGTTAATGGTTGCTGACAGGATGAAATGAAGATGATCAGATCGGCCCGGGGAATAAATTTTTCGGTCAACTGCTGATGGCGGTCAATCAAGGAATTGGTCCCGGGTGTATCGACAATAGCCAGCGTTTCCAGGCGAGGATGGTTGAGTTTGATTTGCTTGAGAGCTGTTGTATCTGCACCCGTTTCGGAGACGGGATCTGCAGCAGTCGAGGAGATGACGGTAATGAACTCAGTCGTCGGTGTTACATCCATATCCAATAACTCCTCACCCAAAAGAGCATTGATCAAGGCCGATTTCCCGGAATTGAACTCACCCACGACCACGATCAGGAAGGGTTGCTGCACATAAAATTCGGTCCGGGATAATTCAGCAACGATCTCAGTCTCTCCCCGCTGTTCAAAAAACATGATGAGTTTCCGGACAAGGTCCAACTGGTCTTGTTGAATTTCATGGCCACGCACACTGAATACCTCGCTACCCGAGCAGAGATGTTCACCCTTGCTTAAGTCCTTATTCTTCATATCGGCCTCTCAGTTTTCAACCATGTCCGCGGGTCATGAAAGCAATTTTACATTCTCACGAATCGCCTGAATAACGTCCAGCGAGAGCACGATCGGACATTGCTGCTTCTTTACCTCATATAACAGGCGGCACCAGGCTGCAAGTTGAAGGGAGCTCACCTGGTCTCGCCGGAATACTGCGTCTCATCTCGAACATCAGGACGCAAACGTCCAGACCGGGCGATCTGATGGTTGGTCCACGCCACAGTCGGTGAAACCTTGCCATGATACGTGAAGGATGCACTGAAAAGGGGCGAGGAGAGTTGCCGGCGATTCGGATCGGGTCAGACCGTTGTCGGTCCTGTAATGAATTATATCGGGTTGTATCTCTGCGGCCCCGACTGATGATCATCATAACAACGTGACACGGTCCAGGTTGCAAAAGAAATGCAGAATAAGGTTTGGCGGGTCAGCCGTAGGTTGAGCAGGCCCGATCAATACTGGAGTACGCGAATACGAGTGATTTGATTAGAATGCTCGAACGCACCCAATCAAGAGCCAAAATAATCGGGAAAGGTTCGCTGGCCTGTATTTCTCACAGAGATGAGATAAAATGTATAATCATGCACTATTTGAGGTTAAGTCAAATGAAATGTATCATAGACGGTGTATTATGTGCTATGATTCGTGTTATGAGTTTTAATCTTTTGTCCACAAGAATCCCAAGAAAAGCAAGCTTCTCTGGGCGAAAGGAGGGTTCATGAGAGTTCCCAATAGGCTGATCCCTTTGTTAATGTGCCTGTTCATTAGTGTTGCCCTGATGAGCAAACCTGCAGATTGCAGGATATTTCAACAACTGTATTATGATAAAGACACGACCGAAGTAGCCGATATCAAAGGTTATATTGATGCGAGCCAGGAACTCGGCATGATTATCTTCTGGCTGAAAAATGATATTCAGGATAAAAATATAAGGTTTCGATGCATTTCAGCCGATCTGGTTGCTGAAATATGCACAGAAAAGGATGAATATCGCTTCATCCTGAAGAGTCCGGCCCTTGTGAAGAATGCCTTGAAAACCGCTGATGTCCATTTCGTTAATCATGAAAAAAGAGAGCGTATCGGTATGCTCAGTTGATTTTCAGTTTGAGTTGATCGATTTTCATCTGATTTGCTTTCAGGACGGTAAAGGCGAGATTATGGAAATGGAAGGTTTCTCCCTGGAACGGTATTCGTCCGGCCAGATAGAGAATGAAGCCGGCGAGGGTTTCATAGTTATGTTTGGGCAGGTTGCATGAGAAGCGGTCATTAAAGACATCCACATCCAGGCGACCCGAGACGATAAAGGTATTTTTCCCGAGGGGAAACAGGTATTCTTCATTATCGTCATCGTATTCATCGTAGATTTCGCCGAATATTTCCTCGAGGACATCTTCGAGCGAGACCACGCCGACTGAGGCACCGTATTCATCGATTACCACAAAGAGTTCATGCCGGAATTTCTGAAATTCAGCGAGAATCTCGCTGATTCTTTTTGTTTCAGGGACATAGACAACTTCCTTAATGATATCGAGGGGTAATGGTCGGTTGATCTGTTCATGTGCGCAGGTGTTGAGTAAATCTTTAGCGTGGATGATGCCGGTGATGCTATCGATGGAATCGGTGTAGACGGGTAGACGGCTATAGCCGCTCGAGCTCATCAGTTCGATTGCTTGTCTTATGGTAGCGTTGTGTTCCAGAGCGATGACATCGATCAAAGGTTTCATAATTTCTTTGGCTTGTGTTTTATGGAATCGAAGGACACGGGCGATGTACATTTTTTCTTTTTGAGTGGTATCAGAGTCGAGTCGGAGTTGTTTCAGGATATGGTGCAAATCTTCAACCGAAACACTTTCAGAAGTGCGGAAACGTTTCGGCAAGAGATGGTTAATGAGCCAGCGGGTATAAAAGTTGATCAGCCAGACACAAGGAGAAAATAAAGACCTGAAAAAGAGGATAAGCGGCAGCAACAGGTTGACTTTGCGGATGGGGTTGTGCAGGAAAAACGATTTGGGAATAATCTCCCCGAACAGCAAGAGGACCGGGGTCACAATGAGCGTGGCGATGATGCTTTCTTGCTCATGGATGTGCACGATATTCAACAGGAATGAGGTGATACAGGTCGACGCAATGATCAGGCTCAGGTTATTACCAATCAACATGGTAGACAGGATTTTATTTTTTTCTTCAAGAAGTCGAGTGAATTGTTGCATGGCATGGGTGGGGTGGTCTTTTAAATAATTGACTTTAATTGGGTCGATTCGGATAAAACCGGTTTCCACACCCGAGAAGAACGCGGATAAAAGGAGAGCAAACAGAAAAATGACGATATATATCACGGAAGTAACCCAGTAATGGTGGACCCGGGTGAATGAGCATGCACCAGAATCGAGTTAATTTTTGTTTTGGAGACTGATTCAAAGACGATCAGCAGGTCATCGAGATTGAAATGCTCGTCTTTATGGGGCAGGCGTCCGAGTTGTTCGAGCAGATAACCGCCGATCGTACTACTCGTGCTGTTTTGGTCTTGGGCAAGTTCAGTTCCGAAATAGCCGTCAAATTCAGAAATTTCGAGATCGGCCAGGACGCGAGTGGTCCGATCGGATAGGGGGCGAATTTTCGCTGGTGTTTTATCCCATTCATCATAGATTTCGCCGATGACCTCTTCGATGAGGTCTTCCATGGTGATCAAGCCGCTGACAGCGCCGAATTCATCGAGAGTGATGACCAGTTGTTGTTTGGTTTTAAGCATGTCCTGGAACAATTTAGCGGCCCGTTGTTGTTCGGGGACAAAGGTGACGGGTCGAATGATCGAGCTCATATTCGTATCAAGTGTGACCCCCAGGGCGAATGGCATCAGGTCTTTGGCATAAACAAGTCCGACAATATTATCTGGAGTTGTCTGATAAACAGGCAGACGAGAATATCCGCTCGAGGTAAATAACGGCAAGACTTCCGCCAGGGATTGCGTATCGGAGACTGTTACCATCTGGGTCCGAGGAACCTTGACTGCGGAGAGGGTTGTTTCGCCGAACAAGAGCAGGTTTTTAATGATCTGCTTTTCCTGGCTCCGGAAAGAATGCTCGACTTTTCCAAAGAAAAGAAGGGCTTTCAATTCATCGCGGGAGATTAGGTTTTCCTGTTCTTCTTTTCTTTTTTCACCGATGAGCTGGAGAATTTTTGTGTTCACATAATAGAATACAGCGACGAGCGGCATGAGGAGACGATAGATGAAGTTGAGAATATACACTGTTCCCTGACTGAAGTATTCCTGGACATGGATGGCCACGACTTTGGGCGTGATTTCCCCAAGAACGAGGAGGAGAAAGGTAGAAAGAGCAATTGACAGGAGAATGCCGTTGCGGCCGAAATGATTTTCGAAATAGGAATCGAGGAGTGATGCAATGGCCACATTGACCAGAGTATTACCGATCAGGATGGTTATCAGCAGTCGTTGAGGACGTTCGAGCAGTCGATTAACCAGTGTCCCTCTTTTATTTTGACTCATTTTTTGCTTGTTCAAGGCAGTAAGCGAAAAATAAGCCGATTCTGAGCCGGAGAAAAAAGCGGAAAAAGCCAGCATGGAAAGAATGAACATGCCAAAGATAGCACAATCAAGCATCAGCATCCTCAAGCACGGTACAATGAGATTACTCAAAAAAGGAGACACATTATCGCAACAAACCGGGACCATAGAATGTTATGAAGCTCATAGTATCATCAGACCGGTCAAGTTTCAATTCTTGATTCTCTGTTCTATTTATGATAACAATAAAAGTGGTTAAAACCAGACAAAATGCAGTATAATGAAGAGAGTCAGTGATATCTTGGTGTGGTGAGACCAAGACAGGTGGAATGATATGGAACGTGTTTATTGTTTTCCTGATTCGATAAAAAAGAACAAACCACTGCTGAGATGCATGCAGGTGCACCATTTTCAGCCTGTTTTTGCTGATGAGGTTTCGATCAATAAGGTTGAGAGTGGTTTCAGGCTTGCACTGATTGATTTCGAACAGGTCAATGACTGGTCAGCGGTGCATACGGTATTGTCTGACATGCCCGTTTCTGCCGTTCCGGTTTTTATGGGTATTTCCTATCAGAAGCTGCTGCAGCTCTATCCCCGGATCAGACGGCAGGGCGATCTGCTTGTGCGGCCCTATCAGGCCGATGATGTCGTGAATGGTTTGAAACGCTGTCAATTTATGATTCAGGCAGATCGGGACCTTAGCCTGTTCAAAGAGGAACTCAAAGACAAGCACAGGATGCTGAACGTTTATAAGAGTCTGACCAAGTCACTGACTTCGACGTTGAATTTGAAACAACTCCTCAACAAGGTCAAGGACAAGAACTCGCGGTTATTACGTTGTGCTTCACTTTCAATCTACTTATATAATGCAGAGACGAAACAACTGGACTATATCAAAACCCGTAAAAAGGACCACCTGGAACCGACCCGGACCAGCTTTGCCATAGGTCAGGGAATTCCCGGGCAGGTCTTTCAATCCGGCAAGATATTCTTGGCAAATTCTCCTCATAAAGATTCACTTCATCGGATGCTCAAAAAGCAGTATTCTTTCGAGATACAGAGTATATGTTGTCTGCCTCTGACCTTCAAGGACCGGTATCTGGGGGTGGTGGAGGCCATCAACAAGGATGATGGGAAGCCTTTTGAAGACAGTGATTTGGTCATTCTGCAGATTTTGTCGGACCATGCTGCCATTGCGATCGAGAATTCGATTCTGTTCGAACGAGTCAAGACATTAACGATTATCGATGATTTGACTCAGGCCTACAATTTTCGGTTTTTTAATATAATGCTGATCAATGAGTTCTGGCGTGCCAAACGTTTTTCCAGACCGTTATCACTGCTTTTTCTCGATCTTGACGGTTTCAAGCGGGTCAACGACCATTACGGTCACATGACCGGCAGTATGGTTTTGCGGGAGATTGCAGCCATGATCAAGACGACGGTTCGCAAGAGCGACGTGGTAGCCCGCTTTGGCGGTGACGAGTTTACGGTCATTCTGCCGAATACCGGTATGGAAGGGGCAGGGCGGGTTGCCCGCAGGATTCAGCAGCGGATCGAAGCGTTCCGGTATCCGATACCGGGCTGGAATATTCCCTTATCAGGCAGTATCGGTATATCCAGTTTTCCGGAGCATGTCAAGACCAAGGATGAATTGCTTAAAGTGGCCGATAAGGCCATGTATAAGATTAAAGAGAACCAGAGAAGGGATGTTTCAATCGGAATAGTATCTCATGGCGATATTCAAAAGCTCGCCCAGCCTACCCATAAGAGGAAAAGAAAACATGCAAAGTGAGAGGTCAATCCTGAGAAAAGGGGCATTCTTCATCGCCCTGAGTACACTGTTATTGTGCAGTTCGTGCTTTTCGAATAAATCGTTGCGGTTATCCGATCAGGAATTATATCAACTCGGCACGCAGCAGTTCGAGCATAAAAAATACCTGAAATCACGCGAGACATATACCTTGTTACTTGATTATTATCCCGATTCCTCATACGCCGCGGAAGCCCAACTGAGTAAGGCAGATGCTTATTTCAATGAAAAGAGTTACATTGAAGCCGGGATCGAATACAATTTGTTTCTCGAGTTTCACCCTGCTCATCCCAGGGCAGATTATGCCCTCTTCCAGGAAGCAGAATGCAATTACATCAACATTCGGAGCATTGACCGGGACCAGACCAACGTCATTGAAACGATCAAAAAGTTGAAGAAACTCCAATCGCTCTATCCTCAAAGTACATATAGAGACCAGGCCCAGGAACGCATAGAAGAATGTCAGAGCCTCATCAATAATCATTCACTATATGTCGCCCGTTTTTACTATCGTTGGGCCCGCTTCGTTTCCTCGATCGAGAGATATAATTCGCTGTTATCCACTGAGCCCGCGATCGATGATGAATTACTCAAGACCGTGCAGGATGAACTTGAGCAGGTCAAGCAGGAATATCTTACTTTTTTGATTGGTTTATCAGATAAGAATTTTCTGAAGGGGCGGTATCATGGGACTCTTTCTGCTTACGAAAAGATGCTTGAATATTTTCCGGAGAAAGAGAACGATGAAACTGTTTTATTCAGGATGGCCCTTTCATATGAATCGACCGAAGATTATGACAATGCCAGTACCTATTTTCAGAAAGTGATCGATCATTTTCCATCAGGAGAGCATGCTGCAGAGGCACAGGAGCATCTGTCCCAAATCAAGGCGAAGCGAGAGGCGGTCCCGGCCACATAATGGATGGAATGATTGGAGAGAACGGGCATGGATAATGCGAGTAATGATCTTTATCACAAAGCTAACGAAGCTTTTCGGGAAGGCCGCTGGAGTGAAGCGGAGACGCTCCTGCGTCAAGTGTCCGAGTTGAAACCGTATTATGCTGATGTCTTCCACAAGTTGGGCGTGATTGCCCATCAGAATGGGGACCTGAAGCAGGCGGTCGCTTATTTTCAGAAGGCTTTGGCTCTAAATCCGAATTACACCGAGGCCCAACTGAATTTAGCGATAACCTATAATGCCATCGGGCAATATGACAATGCGTTAGAGGTTTTCAGCGGGGCCGTTCAGCAGGCAATTCTAGAAGCCGGTCCGCTCGATCCTCATGTCAAAGCCAAGATTGCGAACGAGCATTTCAAGTTGGGCAACATTTATTATGAATTTGGTGTCCTTCAAGAATCGCTTGATCAGTATGCCAAAGCGGTTAAACTCTGTCCGGGTTTCCCTGATATCAGAACGAAGTATGGTGTAGTCCTGCGTGATCTGGGGCGTTTCCCTGAAGCGGTCACCGAGTTTCAGGAGGTGCTTCGTCAGAAATCGGCCTATATTCCGGCCCGAAATCATCTAGGCTTGACCTATCTGAAGATGGGGCTTAAGGACGAAGCCCGGACTGAATGGGAAAGGGTCCTGCAGATCAACCCCAGAGATAGTATTGCCTCTGCTTGTCTCAACATGATCAAGGATAAAAGTAATTCATGATGAAACAAGGTGTTCGCCTCGAGGTCGTGCTGGTTGAGGTCGTATTTTTTTTCTTCTGCGTTTTTAGTATCTGGGCACAACAACCGACCGTTGGGTCGGTCCCACAGATCAGTCAGGACCTGAAAATCGGTATTCTACAGTCTGTTCTGACGCTGGACCCTCAAAAAGCCTATGACCCGGGTTCGCAGATTGTGGCTCATGCCGTGGGTCAAACCCTCTATTGTAATATCGCAGCCGGGAAGGTTGAATTGGTCCTGGCAGACAGTCTGCCCGAGAAACAAGCCGAGAACATGTATCGTCTGAGACTGAAAAGCAATGCCCGTTTTCATAATGGTGAACCCGTGACAACGGCAGATGTGATCTACACGATCGAAAGATTAAAGGACCCGCTCCTCAATCCGCCCGCCGCACCATTTTTTGCCAGAATCCGTTTTTTAAGTCCTGTTGATGAGACTCGATTGGATTGTTCATTCGCGGGCACCGAGCAGGAGCTTGTGAGCTTATTTTCTCGAACCGAGTCGATCATCCTGTCCCAAAAACAGCATCTGACGCTCGGCCAGGCCGGTATGATCGGGTCTGGTCCCTTCTCCTTAAAGGATTGGCTCCGCTCTCAGCGAGTTGTATTGAAAAGACACTCGCCTTCCTGGGATGATCAGGACCTGAGCGGGGAGCACACCACAACTTCAAGCAGGAAGCCCCTGTCCGGGCAAGTCATACTTATGAAGGTCCCTGATGCCGAGACTCTTTATACAAAGTTACTCAACCGGACCCTTCACCTGGCCATCGATTTACAACCGGAACAAGCCCGTCGGCTTGCAGGGAAGGATAAGCATTTCATGATCACCCTTTTTCCCAGTCATCGGGCCTATCAACTCTATCTCAATCGTGACGCGGCACCCCTTGATCAGGTCGAAGTGCGACAGGCTTTGTCCCGGGCGTTGGATCGTGTTCGGATCACGAACCAGTGTCTCGCGGGTTATGGTCGTCCGCTCAATTCACCCTTATTGCCCGAAATGATCGATACTGTGCCAGCCGGAGTGAGGGACAATTATACCTATCAACCGGAACGTGCCCGGAATAGCCTCTCAGACACTATCAGCTCTACCAATCCAGGAGAACAGGCCCTGACTTTAATAGTAACCTATGAGCCACTTCTGCAATCGATCGCGCTCGAGCTGCAGAAGCAGTTGCATGAAGTCGGGCTGATTGTGAACATACTACCCTTGAATAAACAAGATTTGCTGGACGTGCTCTATAACCGAACACAGACAGCCGAACTCAGTTGGCATATGGCCCTGGAGGACTGGTATGACTGGCGATTACCCGATGATCCCCTCGAGTATCTGAAACTACAGTTTCAATCCAGTTCGAAATACAACAAGGTCGGTTTTGTCGATCTGACCGTGGACACTATTTTCCGTGAAATGTCCTCGAAATTGTCAGAATCGAGTCTGGCAACAGTTTTACATAAAATTGCGGATGATTGTACCGTCATTCCGCTCCTGAGTCCCTATCGGATCATGGTCCATGACCAGAAGGTCCGCGATCTGAACTGGGACAGCAAGGGCGTTCTCTATCTCGATCGTTGCTGGATTGAGAAATGAACAGCGACACATGCGATCATTCTTTCAATAGGACCCCCTTCATGCGCTTATTAGTCCGAATACTCGAACGGCTCTTTAACCTTGCCCAGCGACGGTCCACTCTGATCATATTCCTGGTGCTCGGTTTTACGGTTATTTCCCTCTTTTCACTCGTGAGGCTCAGGGTAACGAACGATCTGCTCGATTTGTTACCACGTCACGATCCGAACGTCAGGGTTTTTCTCGATCTTGTTTCTCACTTTGGACCTGAGGAGAATGTGGTTGTCATACTTCGACCCAATGATCAGGCCGACCTGGATGATTGCCTCGAGTTTGCCCAGGAGTTGGAGAATCGCCTTTCATCTCAGCCCCTGATCAAGGAAATGACCTTCCGTAAGGATTATTTTACCAATGAGACCTTGTTATTTGGATTAAGGAACCTATTCGTCCTGACCCCGATTGATCAACAGGAATATTTGCTTGACCGGTTTCAACCCGAGAGTGTTTCCGATCAACTGAGAAAATTCAGGAGTCGGATAATCACAGGGTCCATGGCTTCAGACGAATTGGCCTTGTTGAAACAGGACCCGTTGGAGTTGGCCACGGGTCTGGTCGAACATCTACTGCCCCAATCGCTGCAAAATTCTATGGATCGGACCAGCAGTTACTTTTTAGATCGGGACGGTACTTTTCTTCTCTTTTTTATCAAACCGACCTTTCAACCCTCTGATCTCAATACCAACCTTGAATTCAACCGTTTCTTATCGGACGTACTCGCTGCCCTGATGCGGGAAATGCCCCAAGTCAAGGCAGAAATGACGGGCATTTTCGCCATTATGTCCGAGAGTTTTACAAGCTTGAAAAGCGATATGCTACTGATGAGCTGGCTTTCACTGCTCGGCATACTAATCATCTATGGCGTCTTTTATCGCCGTTTGATCATGTTGGTAATCATGGCTGTATCGCTCGGTTGCGGAATCTGTTGGACACTTGGACTCGTATCCTTGAGCGGTCAGTCGCTCAATGCGGTCACAGCAATTTTTCCCGCGTTCTTACTCGGATTGGGCGCTGATTTTGCCATTCATTTTCTGGAACGATATTATAGTGAATTGCAGATGCAGACCTCAAAGAGTCGCGCCCTGCACCAGGCCTTTGTGCAGACCGGGACGGGCATGATCGCCGCGTGTTTGACCACATCCCTGGCTTTTCTCACTTTATTTTTAACAGATTATCAGGCTTTTCGACAACTGGCCGTCCTGGGCAGTGCCGGGCTGTTCATTGTTTTGATTGCAGTCTTTCTGATTGTGCCGATCTTGCTTAATTGGTCTCGGACCAGGGTAGAGCGGCTGGGCAGCACAGTGCCTGTCTCGGGCCTGGTCAACGCATTCTTCAGGCTGATTGAACGTGCACCGAGGGCCATTTTACTGACCATGGTCATCATCACGTTGATCTTGCTTTTTCCGGCTATGCATCTGACCATGGCCCCACATTATCTCGATATCGTTCAATCGCGGGACAATCGGGCCCTGCAGCTCCAGAAACAGCTTGAACAGAGTCTGGGTATTTCGCTGAATCATCTTTTCTTGATGTATGAAGGACCTGAACTCGAACCGCTTTTGCAGAACAATGAGCGTTTTATTCAAAACCAACGTTCGGTTGGTCAGGAAAAAACGCTCGTGATCGAGAGTATCGTGAATTGGTTACCATCACAAGCCGAACAGTCCAAACGGATATCAGCCCTCACGCAGAAATCGAGCTTGGCCCTGACGTTTCCAGGAGCGGGCGAGGAGATTGGCGGGCTGATTGCGAAAAAGGCCGGGGAACTTGGATTGTCAACTACCTTTTTTCAAGAAAACTATGTGCCTCAACTGCTTCATTCATTCAGATGCGAGCCGGTTACTCAGGAGAGTTTTCCGGTTTCCTTGACCGGTCACTTCATCAGGCCCTATCTCCACAAGAGTGGTGGGACTTATCGCCTGGTCAGCAAGATTTTTTTCCCTGAGAATATTCTTTTTTCTGATGCCGACATGTCTAAAAGGGTCCGGGAACTCCAGGCTACGGACCCGGCTCACACCGGGAAGTTTTACGGTATTTCACTGATCATGAGCGGGCTGCAGACCAGGATCAGAGACGATATCAGCTTATGCATCCTGATTACGAGCTGCATCATTCTCGGTTTCCTGTTATACTATTTTCGGAGTCCGCTCGATACCTGTCTGGCCATATTACCGGTAACTTTCGGCACGATCTGGATGCTGGGATTGTTTAAAATTGCAGGCGGTGAACTCAATGCGATCAATCTGGCCGGTATTCCCCTGATAATCGGCATCGGTGTGGATGATGGCATTCACCTGGTCCATCGCTTCCGTGAAAATCGCACTGAAACATCGATCAGGAGCTTGAAGGGTTGCTTACGGGCCATTATCCTGACCTCGCTGACATCAATGATCGGTTTTGGGGTACTGCTGGTTTCGGATATTCCTGGGATCGTAACGTTGGGTGGGCTGGCGGTAATTGGGTTGGCATGCTGTCTGGGACAATCACTGTTGATCGTGCCCGCATTATTCCAAGTTCTGACTATGCGGAGACTATCACGACCGAACACGGGTCAGGCCGGCTTTTCTTCTTCGGCCGGTGCCTTCCAGAACAGGTAGCGAGTGCAATTCTCGCAGTAATTGATCGTATCGTTTCGTCTGATATCAATCAGAATCTTGGGACGAATGACCATATGGCAGCCACCGCAACGTTCATTCAGGATTGGAACCAAAGCCGGTGACAATTTCGAACTGATCAGTTTGTCATAATGAGAGAGAACGGGCGGGTCAATCTCTTTTCGTACGGACTGTTGTTCCTCAACCAATTCCGTGCATTTGTCTCTGACCTGTTTATCCTCGCTTCTGAGCAGGTCGATGGCTTGTTGTATCTCGGTGCGGAAGGATTCCAATGCCTTTTTCAGCTCGACTTGTTCTTTCTTGAGGGCGTCGATCTCTTCGTAGGTCTCCAAAATGGCGCTCTCGATCTCGCTGTTTTGATACTTGATCGTTTCGATTTGCTTGAGCATGGCCCGATAATCGTCATTGCTCTTGATCTGGTTGAGCTGGGTATTGAATTTGACCAGCTTTTCCTCGTTATCCTGGAGATCATTATCCAATTTCCGTTGCATTTTTCTCTGTTCTTCCAGTTCATTGGCCTTGTTCTCCAGAACTTTTGCCCGGTCGTTCACTTTCTGTTCCAGCCTTTCGATCTCAGGGGGAATCTGGGCAAGCCTGGTTTCACATTCCCCGATTTGCAGATCAATGGACTGGAGCAGTTGCACTTTTTGTAGTATTTCGATCACGTTTACCACCTTATGTTATCTTGAAGAGGATAGTGGGCCCACCAGGAATCGAACCTGGGACCATCCGGTTATGAGCCGGGGGCTCTACCAACTGAGCTATGGGCCCAGAAAAAAAATCACCTTTACTTTAATGTTTTATCCGGGGATTGTCAAGACTGGATTCACTTTAAAAGCAGGGTCAATTCCTGAATTTGACTGGTAAGGGCCATGATTTCCTGGGATATTTTCCGGAACTTGGTCAGATCTTTTTGAAGTTGGGGTTGATCGAGAATTTTGATTCGTTCCTGGCGCATCCGTTCCAGCACTTTGATGCGGGCTTTGGCCAACCAACCCTGGATTTGATCATCGACATTGGTCTCGATCGTGGGCGACATGCACAAACGAATCAGCACATCCTTCATGGGCATGACGCCCCAACAATCAAGCCACTGCTGCGGCTGGGTTATCTGTTCTTTCTCCCACACGGAGATCATGAGCTTGGCAAACTCAGTCAGTTGAGGGGCTTGGAAAATCAGTTCCTGGATTTCCGGGCGATAACGTTCGATTTTCAGGGGATTGTGCAGGAGCAGGGTGAGCAGGTCAAGTTCGAAATCGTTCACCTGCTTTGGTTGGACGCTTTGTTTGGCCTTCTCTTTACCGCCGGAGCGCATGCGTTGACGGAAACGTTGATAGAGGTCTCGCTGGTCCACATGCACATATTCCGAGACTTGTTTGAGGACCAGAGAACGTTTGACCGGATCATTGATTTTCATGATAAAGGGGTTGATTGCATCGAGATAGGCCATCACATCATCAGTTTCCTTCAAATCACGGTCACGGGCAGAATATTCGAGGATAAAGGGGAAGGGTTTCTGACCGTTTTCCAGCACTTGCAGGAAAGCGTCCCGGCCGTTTTCCCGGACGAATTCATCCGGGTCCTTGCTGCCGGTCAACAAACAGACATTCAGGTCCAGGTCCCGTTCAATGAGCATGTCCAGGCTTCTGAGTGCTGCGTTAATTCCGGCCTGATCGCTGTCAAACACGAGTTTTATCGTCCGTGAATAACGGCGAAGCAAGTTGATATGCTCATCAGTCAGAGCTGTGCCACAGGTAGCCACCACGTTTTGCACGCCGGCTTGATGGAGCGAGATCAGGTCGAAATAGCCCTCGACAATCAGCGCGGACCGGTCGCGTCGGATCGCTTCACCGTTCCAGCTCAGACCGTATAACATTTTCCTCTTCTGATAGAGCGGGGTTTCCGGACTGTTGATGTACTTGGCTTCATCGCCACTCATCACCCGACCGGCAAATCCGGCAATTTCATTCCGGGCATTCTTCAAAGGAAAGATGATCCGGTCCCGAAATCGGTCATAGGCCGTGGTCGTCTTTTCCTTCTGGATGAAAAGACCGGTATTCATCAAATCGGTCCGATTACAGCCCTTTTTCAACAGGTATTTATACAATTCGTCCCAGGGTGGCGGGGCCAGGCCAAGCTGGAAGAGTTCAATCGTCTCAGATTTCAAACCGCGTTCAGTGAGATAGTCACGGGCGGCTTTACCTCTGCGCTGGTCCTTCAGGATTCGGACAAAAAAAGCGGCCGCAAGTTCATTGATCTCGATTAACCGGTCCCGCTCCTCCTTTTCCTTACGCTCGACCTGCTTCTCCTTGACTGACTGCTCCGGAATGACGACACCCACCCGCTCTGCCACGAAACGGACTGCTTCCGGGAAACTCAGATTGTTATATTGCATGAAAAATGAGAATATGTTGCCCTTGGCCCCGCATCCGAAACAATAATAGTACTGCATGACAGGATTGACGGTAAATGAGGGTTTGGTCTCCTGGTGAAAGGGGCAGGGGGCCATATAATTCTTACCGGCTTTCCGTAAGGTTACATACGGGGACAGCAATTGAACGATATCTGCCCGTTCCTTGATCCGTTCAATGATTTCTGCGGGAATGTGCTGTTGCCTCTGGTCAACCATACGATTGCCTCACGTGGAGATCCATTCATGTATTATACACCAGATCATCCCTGAATCAATCCCTTGTTGAATACTCAGTCGGTGCATTCTGAATCGTGCTTGTTTCATACTTGACAGAATACCTGCCCACAATGCGGACAGGTCTGATGGCTAAGAAATCAGCCGACTGGAGCCGGGCTCAGAATTTGCCACCGGTTTTAAAGTGGCCGCCACCGATCCGGCCTCCTCGGGAATCGGACCGACTGGAAGGTCTGTTGCCCATGCTTCCAGATAACAGGCTGCCTCCGAAGTTCTGAGGCAGATTGGGCCGACGGAATTCCTGAACGCGACTGATCCGTTCCCAGATATCATTGCTTTTGGTTTGGCCGGACAGGAGCAGGCTGAGCAGGTTGGGCAGGTCAAAACCGACAGGAAAATACGAGTGTTGTGAATCATAGTCGGATTGTTGAAAGTGTCGTCGGAGCTGTTCGAGTTCACCTAATGATTCCACATGCTTGTTTTCCTGCTGCTGTGTATTCTTGATCTCGAGGTCAAGCCTGTTCCGCTCCTGCATCAGGTCTCGGATGCGGCTCACAATGACATCATCGTCCGGTTTACTGGTTTGTTGGGCTTGCTGGAATAATTCGGTCAAGGTCCTGTTTTTGAGCTCGGAGGTCTGCAGCTCCATCATCTGCCGGGATGTTTCATCCTCGGCATTGGCTATGGCTGAACGCTTCCGGATCAGGACCTGATGCTGCTGCTCTTCGGTTTCGAGCCCGGCCTCGACTTCAGCCAATTGCTGATGAACAGCATCGAGCGAGGCCTGGTCACGTTTTATGGCTTCGGTCTCGAGGGCTTGTGCTTCCATATTCTGCAGCTTTTCAAGTTCCTCCGAGGCAATTTTTTGCTGACGCTCGGCATGGGCCCGCAACCTCAGAGGCAATTCGGTCAAAAGGTAATAATTGCTATGGGCCTGATTATAATTGATCATTTTAGCCACCCAGCCATCCAGGCTGCGGATCAAGCCACCCGCTTTATAGTCCGGTTTCAGAAAATGGCGTTGCCAGAGATACATGAACAGGGGGTCGGAACGGTATGGTTTGCCTTTTTCCTCCTGATCGGACTCGGCCTGGTCCACTTTCTTCAGGGCCTGTTCAGCCTGGGCCGCTGTTTCGGTGACCCGTTGCATCTGGGCTTGATACGAGGGTTGTCGGCTGAGTTCCGCCTTGATTTCCAAAGCCTTTTCATCGAGACTTTTCATCAGCTCGTCACGGGTCTTGACGACGCGATCACGTTTGTCATTCAATTGGTGCTGGCGGGCCTGGGCCTGGGACAAATCTTTTTCCAAGGCCTCACTTTCCTGCCTGCGGCGTTCGAGTAACTGCAACATGACCCGATCGGTTTCAGCCAGGAGGCTGTTTATTGTATCTGCGGCCAGTTCATCCAATCGAAACCGGGCCAACTGTCGATAGGCCTCGGCCAGCTCGTTGCGTATCTGGACGACACGTTCATTGGCTTGTTCGAGTTGCTGGTGGGTCAAATCCATGGCCCTGCGGATCGTGTTGATCTGCTGATTGATAATGGCCAATTGGTCCGGTCCGTTCATCATGGCCTTGCTTCTCCTACCAACTGGTTATGGTGCCGCCGGTGGTGGCAATGGTGTAATCCGGGCTGAGATATCCCCGCTTTTTCGAGCCGACAATCTTGTTATTCACGATCCCGTCCGCTTCCTTGTCCCGCCTGACTTGTTCGAACACGTTCCGTTCCACCCGCAAACCCCATTCAGTGACCCGAAGCGTCTGACCGTCTTCTTCAGAAATGATCGGTAATTCGAGCCGCTGACCGCTCGCTGAAATTGCCTCGACGATCAGATAATAGTTACGTACGTTTGGGTTATCGACCGTGGTGCGCCAGGCCCCGCTTGATGAACCGGGTCGCGAGACGATCTGCACGGTATACTCCTGCGTAAGCTGGTCCCGGATGTTCTCGAGGGCCTGACAGGCAGCATCGGCGGCCTCGAAATCACCCTTTTTTACTGCGGTGAACGCGTTGTTATATAAGTCATGGATCTGTTCAGACACCCTTTTTTCTCGCGCTGCTTCCACAGCGTCGGCCCGTAATGACTCGAGCCCGTTCAGCCGTTCGATCAGCGATCTGATGGTCCGGGTCGTGTCCCGGGTTTCTTCGAGTGTGCTCTGGGCCCGCTCGAGCACTCCCTGACGTTCGGAAACCGCTTTCCGTATTCTGTCCCCGTCCTCTTTCATGGTCCCGGACGTGATTTTTTTCAGGGACTCGAGTCGAGCGGCAAGATCGAGTTGCTGGCCGGTCGCCTCGAGATTTTGTCGGGTCTGTTCCGCCTTCTTGTGTATGGCAGACTGGATGGCAGCGGGTGCTAATTGTACAGCTTTTTCGAGTTCACCAGTCACGGTCGTGATCTGGTCTTTGAGCCCGGCGATCTGTTCGAGTTGTCCGGTGACTTGTTTTATGGTCTGCCTGGACAATGCATCCAGCTTCCGTTCTGCGGGCACAACAAACAGGAAATGGTGGACCAGCCCAAAGCCAAGGAGCACTGCGAGCAGTACTGACGCTCTCTTGGCCCAACGGCCCCGATTGACATAGAGTCTGGCCAGGGTGGTTTTGAGTCCCGGTGCGGGTGGTCGATAAGCAAAACGCTCTTCACGCAATGCCTTGACACCCTCGGCAATCACCTCATCAGTAACCTCGAGCCCTTGATCGGCGTATATTGTACGCAGCTTGGCGATCAGCTCGGCTTCACGCTCCTCGGATTGCAGTTCGCGCTCGACCAGAGACTGCTGGTGACGGAGTGTGTCCACAACGTCCATCGCCAACATGACTTCCGACAGCTCGATTTTAGGTGTGGTCGACTCTTCGTTCATGTGCTATGCCGGCTCCTGACTGGGCCAGTTCGGCCATTCGTTTCTTACCATTCTCGACCGCATCCTTGATCTCTTGTTCGTTGCGAGTGGCCAAAGTCCGCATTTCAGCGATCAGGCTGCGCGACTTTTCCTGAAAAGCAACCACGGAGTCGACCAGTTTCTTGACCGACTCGATTTTAAGGGTTGGACCGTAACCGGCCCGCAGGGCATCTTCCTGGAGTTTGCCGCCGATCTCAGCCACGGTCTCGAGCGATTGGTTGATACCGGCCTTCATGGCCTCGAGCGTACTGGTGCTTTCGTGCAATCCTTGCAGGCTGGTGAAGGAAGCATTTAGTGCGGTGAACACGGTCTCGTTGGTCCCGAAAAACGAGACAGCCTGCGAATAAACACGTTCCTTGACCTCGCTGGATTGGGCCAGTCGGGCCATGACCACTTCGGTCGTGTTGTAACTGATCGACAGGTTCTCGGCCAGGTCCTTGACGATCTGATAACGCTTATCTTCATCCTGGAGCTCACGTAAGCGCTGGTCCCGGGCCAGTTCGAGTCGGGCCATCTGCTCCCGGTCTTCCTGGGGAGCAGCCTCTAACTCACGTGTCGCTTCATCCAGACGGCCTTTGTCAAGCTCAACCTCGGCTTCAGCCTTCTTGAGAAGTTGAAAAGCCAAGACCTGGGCCTCCTTGAGAGCTACACGAAAATCCTTATAGGCTTCGAGTATCCGGGTCTCCCGCTCGATCTGGTCCTTAGTATCCGTAGTCACCTCGAGGTAGATCTTCTTGATCTTGCGAAAACGGCTGGGAATATCACCACGTGTCGCTTTCATCCACATGTTCTGGACTTTTTCCATCGTGGTAATCCTGCCATCATCGAGCTGATTGACCAGGGATTTGGCATCGTCGCGGATGCTGTTAAAAGCTTCGGTTATCTCTTCATACCGTTCGCCCACCTTCATCTGGGTGATCTGCTCCCGGACGACCTCATTGAATAAAGTGGTATGACTCAAAGTCCGGGCGATAGCCACGGTTTTCTCCTCGTCCAATTGACTGACCTGCTCGATCAAAGCCACAATCGGGGCCTCATCGGGCTTATCCGGCATCAAACCCAGATCACGTAAACCATTAATCGCCTTGTCCAGATATTTTAATGGACTGCTCATGATACTGTCGGTGCTCATAAATACCTCCTTGATGCCAGAATGCGGTTAAAAGGACTCATATTTTCATAGAATCGAGCCATACGATCTATTCAAGTATTATCCTTATCCCAGCCCTTTGTCAAGAAATGAGGCCTGTTTCGAGCATATCCGGCTCTTCTTGATCATGTAGCTTTCGTCAGATACTCTGATAAGCTGATCTCTGATAAGCTGATCACAGCGGTTTTCGCACTTTCCAGACCTCTTCGCAGGGCCATTGTCGGGCCCAGTCCAGGCTCACACAGGGGAAACGGGTCGAAGCATCGTGCTCCGGCTGGATTTCGACCAGGTCTTCGATCTCGAAACCGGTTTGCCTTAAGAGCCGAATCCAATCACCATGCGAAAGATGAAACTCGATCCCAACCTCATCCGGCCAATCGACCCGATACATGCCGAAGGCGGGACGCAGGAGTCGATCGGTGGCTGGTATCCCGTCCTGATCCGGCAGACAGAGCATGAGCAGGAACGAATTGGTCAGAAAAGCCAGGCGACCACCCGGTCGAAGTAATCGCCAGGCCTCCATCGTCCAGCGCCGAGGGTCGGCCCACAAGCAGGCTCCATATTCGGAAATGGCGAAATCGAAGCTTTCGTCAGGATAGGGCACCTGTTCAGCGTTACCCAGGATCAGGGGAAAGTCAAACCCATTTTGTTGTTGCAAGTGGCGCGCCGTGGCCAATTGGGCCTCGGAACTGTCGATCCCGACCACGCGGGCCCCACGTCGGATCAGCCAGGCCGAAACATAGGCAGTCCCACAGCCTAATTCAATGACGTCTTTATCGACCAGGTCTTTCGGGAACATGCCAATCTGTTCTTCTGATACACCCCAGATACCCCAGGTCGGTATCTCCTGCACCCACGCTTCTTCTCCCGCCACAGCATAGTCCTTGGCCAACGCATTCCACATGGTCCGATTGTGTCGCACATAATCAGGTGAGTTCGTCATAAATACTCCATTCGCGTATGTCATGAGCATAGTGCTCATGTTCAGAATTATCTATCACATCGACTAGACGGTTGAGACACTCTCGATTCGAGATTCATATCAATCATACTGCTTTTCTTCTTCGAAATCTATTTATTGCAACTATTTTCAATGTTTCTCCACTATTTCATCTTTCTGATGTGATCGGAGCGTTTGACTATAGTGCCACGTTTGTTTTCTTGACAACCATTGATTGAAAGCATATCTTGAGGTAATTCTCGGGAGGTTGACTGGGTGCGCAGCAAACGCTCCTATCGAAGCGGGGTTAAGGTTACAGGGCTGATGTATTTGTTTGTGTGTCTATTCGGCTTTCATTTCCAGGGGTGTCGGGCTGACCCGGGAGCGGGCGATGAAAACTGGCACAAAGCCGTCCGGGCCTTCAGGCATGATCTATCGTACCAGCAGGGGACAATCCATTACATCGATATCGGACAGGGCACCCCGCTGGTGCTGGTCCACGGTTTCGCCGACTCGAGCTTCTGCTGGTTTGCCCAGTATCAGACCCTGCTCGGAGCAGGCTATCGCTTGATCATCGTCGACCAACCCGGACTGGGACGGTCTTCCACTCCACCTCCGACCTATAAGTTTTCGCTCGAAAACCAGGCTGGCGGCGTAAAGACTGTCATGGACCAGCTCGGATTGACGACTTGTGACCTGATCGGACACTCGATGGGCGGTGGTATCTCGCTCTATCTGGCTCAGCAATACCCGGAACTGGTCCGGAGTATAATTGTGATCGATCCGGCCTGTTTTCGCATCCCCCGACTCATGTTCCTGCAGATCCCGGGAATAATGACCTTTCTGAAGGTCTTCAAGGGGCACTGGTTGGTCCGGACCGGGCTGCGCCAGGCATTTTATGAGCCGGACAAGGTGACCGAGACCATGGTGGTCGAGTATTCCCGGAACCTGAACAGACAGCATTACCTCCAAACATTACATTCTTTGCTCGAACAGTATTTTTCGCCCGGGTTCGACCGGATGGTCCGGGCTTATCCTATGATTTCGCAACCGGTTCTTATCCTGTGGGGCGACCATGATACCTGGGTCCCGTTCGAGTTCGGGCCGCGCCTGCAGTCATTGCTCAAATGTGCCGAAGTGATCACCTTAACCGAAGCCGGACACAATGCCCATCAGGAACAGCCGGAACAGGCCAACCAGCATATACTCTCCTTTCTTGAACGAAATAAAGTCAAGAATCTCGATACGGAGGTCAACATTGAACATGCCAAAGTCAGATAACCCAATTTTCAGAGGAATGGCCTTGATCGGAGAACTGTGATGACCACTATACTATTCTTCATTTTGGGTTTGGGATTGCTGATTGCCGGAGCCGAACTTCTGGTGCGTGGGGCCTCTCATTTGGCCGCTCTCATAGGTATTTCCCCTCTGATTATCGGTTTGACCGTGGTCGCATTCGGGACGAGTTCACCGGAACTGGCTGTCAGTCTCAAATCTGCCTTGTCCCTCCAGGATGGTATTGCCGTGGGTAATGTCGTGGGCAGCAATATCTTCAATATTCTGCTGATCCTGGGTATTTCAGCCCTGATTGTGCCCCTGGGTATTTCCCGGCAACTCATTCGTTATGACGTGCCCTTGATGATTCTGGCCTCGGTGCTTGTGCTCTGGTGGGGTTTTGACGGGCGGATCAGCCGCTTCGAAGGCCTGCTGTTGTTCTGCGGCCTGATCGCCTATCTCCTGCTCCTGACCCTGTTGAATCGGAAGGAGACATCACACTCGATTGCCGATCAGGATGAACAGCACACCACAATTCCCGCTACACACAATCGAAAAAAATATGTTGTTCAGTATCTGTTCTTCGTCGTAGCAGGCCTGGGGTTGCTCTGGCTGGGCTCTCACTGGCTGGTCGAGAGTTCAGTGGTCGTAGCCCGCTATCTGGGCGTTAACGAACTGATCATCGGCCTGACTATTGTCGCAGGCGGGACCTCGTTGCCTGAGGTCGTTACTTCGATTGTGGCCAGCATCCGCCATGAACGTGATATTGCCGTGGGTAATGTTGTGGGCAGCAACCTGTTCAATATTCTGGGTGTTTTAGGAATTGCCGGCCTGGTTTCGCCCGTTGGCCTCGAAATCACCCCGCCAGCCCTGCATTTCGATATTCCGGTTATGATTGCCGTGGCCATCATCTGCTTCCCGATCTTCTTCACCGGCCTGACCATCTCACGTTGGGAGGGTGCCCTCTTCCTGGCTTATTATGGTGCGTATCTGCTCTATTTGTTCTTGGGAGCCATTCAACATGCTTATTTTCCGGATTATCACTTCATACTGGTCTGTATCATAGCCCCTCTGACCGGTCTGACCCTCTTGTTTACCACCATTCGAGAAATGATGACCCGACATCACCGTATAAACACATCGAGCTGATACCACGCACATCAAAATGAGTCTCAGGATTCGATCATAAGCTCGAGCAGTTGCCATTGTACCAGACGGAACGAGCCAAGCTGAAGCCCAACGCCGGTCCTCAGGATATGTCTTTACACTTTCAAAGCAGACGTGCCCCGACAGATAGGGAATCATAGTAAGAAAACGAGCTGCCTGGTACAATTGTATGAGTTCCCCCTTTAGGGGGTTGAGAAAATGAATTTTGAGCTTCTGGAAGGGATTTGAGTCGCAGGATTCGGTCATGAGCTCGTGAAGCCGCGTAAACGCGGAACTCATACCATTGTACCAGGCGGAACTAGGCGTTGCTGAAGCAAAACGCTGGTCCTTTGGGGTCTGTCTTTACTCTTTCAAAAAGAGACGAACTCAAGTCGATTCACTTTCGAATGCAAGCCAACACACACCCTGGTACAATCGCTCGTAGTTCCCACTTCAGTGGGGCTTTTTGGTTTAGAACGTGACAAAGTCCGCGTAAACGCCGAACTACGAACTATTGTACCAGGCGGAATGGGCCAACGCTGAAGCCCAACGCCGGTCCTGAGGGAATGTTGTTACTCTTTCAAAGAAAGACATGCCCCGACAGATGTGTCTCCGGCGGACAGTCAAACACCAACTACTGCGTAGCAGCAAGCACCGCAGGTCCGGGCTTCAGCCTGGTTTCGGTCAGAACCGGAATCATGGGCTGCGTAGCTGCCTTTCTCTAAATCTGAGATGTTGGCTGGCATTCCTTATTTTCATTCTATGCATAGCGGCAGCGACTTAGCGGGTGAGGCTTGGGGCTGGGGGCATCACCTTGAAAGGCGGTGCTTCGGACCTGCGGTGATCGTCGCGATGCGACGAAAAGGCCCTGTGGATTATTTCTGAGAGATCATGTTCGTGTATACCATATTCATATCAAAAGGATAACATGAAGAGTACACATCGTTTGCGTTCAAGCATGGAGCATTGCACCTTGTTTCGTTATCGTCTCAGCGAAAAAAGTCATCTTCAATCCGGATTACTCCGTCCTGGCTAATATGTCCGGACTCTGATCGTCCTATGAACCGTGCGGTCTTTCCAGTTCTTCGAGATAATGTTCCATCAAATCGGGATCGAGTTCCTTCATTTTCCGACGATAATCGAGAAAAGGCAGACCGAGCCGTTTCGAGAGATGTGCCGCCCAGGTCAGGACGGAAAATAGCCAGTACCTCCCCCGCTCGGGATCGGTCCGTTCTGTTTCCGGCAAACCCTGCCGCTCGAAGATGAGTGCTTTCTGCTCCAGCTCAGCTAGCATTCGCTCAGGATAGACGGGTTGAACGAATAAATCTCTCATCAGCCCGATATAGGGGACCAATTCGACGCTGGTTCGATCATTCGGGACCAGATAGCGAATATCAGCCAGGTGATCGAGCAATTCCCGGTCGAACAGGGTCTCCAACTCAAGTATTTCGGGGGCCCTGAGAATCAAGTCCAGAATTATCCCACGCGAACTATAGATCTCGTTATTATAATAGTATACCCGGGCCGCAAGCAGACCGAAATGCTTCGAGTCAAGATCAATTTCCGGTCCCGGCTCCTGCTCCAGTTTGGTCAATTCTGCGTAAGCCCGAGGCCATTCTTCCAGTTCCACCAGCAGTTCTAGCGGTGAGGTCCCGACCTCGTGCAGTTCATGACGAAGTCGAGGCGTGATCGAACCAAGACCGAGATAGTCCAGATAATACCGACGTTTCAACTGCGGATAGATCGGGCCATAGCCATCTTGCGTCTGAAACCCGGATTGTAACCAGTGGGCTTGAAATCGTTGCCACAAAGTGAACATCAATTCAGAATCAGTGAGCTTCTGCTTTTCAGGAAAATGCTGTTTCCAAAAGGCAATCATTCGCTTCGCATGCGCGAGCAAATGCCAATCAGGCTCATAGGTCTCCAATCCGACACAGTCTTTCTCGGCAGCATCGAACCGGAAATCGAGCAATGCCTCGATTATCTGCTGTTTCAAATTCTCTCTATGATCGAAGAAACTGAGCTGTTCCATTTGCATGACACTCTTAGGGCGTGGTTATAATAAGGTCCGTCGCTCTGCAAATACTGTCTGAGGAATCATAGACTCGACTGCACCTATTTGCAATTGGTTCACATCAATAATCGCGCAAAAACCACTTGACAAACCGGCCCGATCATCCCATACTGTATTAAGACATTAATACACTTGGACGGGGATTTGATAGTATGCTGATTAAGATCGATCCGAAAAGCGGTGTGCCCATGTATCTCCAGATCATGGAGCAGGTCCGGTATGCGGTTGCTACGGAAACGATCGGTCAGGGTGAGGTGATGCCATCGATCCGGCAATTGGCCCTCGAGTTGCGGATCAATCCCAATACCGTGGCCCGCGCGTATCGGGACCTCGAACGGGAAGGCATTCTCGAGACGCGTCAGGGACAGGGCACGGTCGTGGCGGCTGCATCGCCCAAGCTGGTCCGTCAGGAACGGTATCGGATCATGCGGGAGATGCTGTCCACGGTCCTGGCCCGAGCCCACAATCTGGGTATGAATGCCGGGGATATAATCGAATTGATCGAGGAAATGAAAGGAGCATACGGTCTGCAATCAGCGGACGACTATGTGGAGGATAATGCAGATGGACAGGACAATCATTAAAGTGCAGCAGGTGAAAAAACGGTTCCGCACGCTCGAAGTACTCAAGGGACTTGATCTCGAGGTCTGTCAGGGCTCGATTTACGGTTTCCTGGGTCGAAATGGCGTGGGCAAAACCACCACGGTCCGGATTCTCCTGGGTCTGGACGATATATTCGAGGGAACTGTACGGGTATTTGAGCTCGACCCGCGCACGAACGGGGATAGGATCAGGCTCCGGACCGGTTATGTTCCGGAGACGCCCCGCTTTCCGGAATGGATGAAAATCGAGCAATTGCTGACCTTCACCGCACCGTTTTATCCGACGTGGGACCGGGTGTATGCGGACGAACTACTGACTCAGTTTCAATTGCCGCGAGACCGGAAAATCAAGCAGCTTTCGCGGGGTATGCTGGCCAAGGTGGCCCTGACCATGGCCCTGGCCCACAGGCCCAAGCTGCTGGTCCTCGACGATCCGACCATGGGGCTCGATGCCGTGGTCCGACGCGAGTTCCTGGAACAGATTGTGGATATCATCCGGGAGGGAGATCGGACCGTTTTCTTGACGTCGCACATTATCGATGAAGTCGAGCGGGTTGCCGACCACATTGGCATCATGACCCAAGGCATCCTGGTCGAAAGCTGCCCACTCGAAGAGTTGAAGCAGCGGAACAAGACCATCGTGGCCCGCTTCATCGGTGAACCTCCGGTCCCGGCTGCGTTTCCCGACCAGTACGAGTGCATTCGCAACGGGAACCAGCTTCAGTTTCATACCCGTCATTTCTCCGAGGAAGTATTGGATTTCGTTAAATCACTCGAGCCTCATCAGCTCGAAGTGCACGACTTATCCCTCGAGGACATTTTCGTCCGGTATGTGGGTCCTCAGGTGGGTGATGTATGTCCGTAGTGACGGCTTCTTTCGACAAGCTCTTCTCGACTTCGCTCGAGACAGGCAGGACTGGTGAGTCGGCTTTATTAGACTTTATCTGTTTTAATGCTAACCGCCTGAAGGAGCTGTCGATTTACTATGAATCATCTCATAAAGTTGGGAATGTGATGTCCCCCTTTGGAGGTATTACTCCCTTCCTGTCCCCCTTTGGAGCTCTAACTCCATTCCTATCTCCCTTTGGAGGTATTACTCCATTCCTGTCCCCCTTTGGAGGTATTACTCCATTCCTGTCCCCCTTTGGAGGGGGTCGGGGGGAGGATGTCCATAGAAATAAGAAAATCAGGAGACTGCAGTTTCCAGGATTCCACCCCTTTCTCCGCCGCCAGTGTGGGACAGGACTCGATCATCAACCCCTCGTGTCAGCACGACATTCTTGGCAAGGATAGGTCATATGCGGCGCTTAAAGATGCTGATCTGGAAGGAATGGAAGGCTCAGTACGTAGTGACGGCTTTAGCCGGTTTTATTAGACTTTATATGATTCAAAATGACCGTCTGACCTGTCCCGAGCTCGTCGAGGGAAGGCGTCACGACGTACAAGCTTTAAAAGACAGGGCCTGAAGGCTCTCCTATGTACGTGAGGAAAGAACGTATGCGGCGATTGAAAATGCTGATCTGGAAGGAATTTCGCGAAAGCAACGGCCTGATTGTCGGCATGTTGATTCTTATGCTCCTGAGTCTGGCTCCGGGTTTATTGTATCCAGCATATTTCATAGATAAAGCAGATCAACGGGTGCAGTTGTTCATAATGGCGTGTTTCGGTTTTGTGTTCGGGGCATTTGCCTGGGGACACGATTTCGAGTCCAAGACCGCTTCTTTCCTGGAAACATTGCCCATTAAGATAGTTGGGATAACTCGGGCGAAATTCGTGTATTACGGGAGTCTTGTTGCCCTCACGGTCCTGACTAGCTACGGTCTGAACAGGGATTTAACTTCTTTGGTGATTCACTATCATGAATATAATCCTGCAATTTTCACTATCGAGTTGGTAACAAGGATTTTTCGCTATCTGATTGTGTATGCGTATTCGTTTATCCTGGCCTGGTGTCTCAGACGGGTCCTGGTTTCGGTAGGTGTGTCTCTTTTGACTTTCGTGCCTTATTTTCTGCTGATGTATTTCTGTCTCGTCCTTAGCGCATGCTTGTTCTGGCCGCTCTGGCCAACAGATATGTTTTCCGCACTATATATTTTATGGGACTATGTAAACATTATACTGTATACGATTGCGCTCAGTATAACGATTTTTTTCCTACCCAAAAGAAGAAGTTTGGTATTCCTGATGCTCCTGGTTCTGGTTCCAGCTATTCTCTTACCATATAATATCGTTTTTCGACATTGGTCGGGAACAAGCTGGTTGAGAGATTACGATGGAATGCCTTTCTGGTCCGATAACCTGATCGATCTTCACTATAAGAGTAGCAATTTTGGGGAGTGTCGCCATTATTTCAGGTTTGATTTTGTCAAAAACAGTGTCATAGATGCGAAAGGAATTCTATTAAAGAGAGTTAATGCAGGCATAGTAGAGATTGATCCACGGCAGCGTACAGCCACACTCAAATCATTGCCCTCGCCCTTTTTTTCGTTTGACTTAGTAAATATGAACACTGTTTTTTCTGCCGATGGCCAATGGGCTGTTTTCCCCGGCTGGTTGCCCAATAAAGACCTGATATCATCATGGCTTGCATCCAACCAAGCAAGACCATCGAATAGTGAGAATGTATCTCCTTTGAGCCAGAATTGGAGAATCTGGCTCTGGGAGCGACGAACAAACAGACTAAGCACGCTCGATTTCGGGAATTGGCAATCATTGACTGAACGGCGTCGCCTGCTGGCAGAGGGACAGGACCAAGCTGACTACGTGGGCGATGATACACACACAAGCCTCCTTGATCGTCTCCCACTGGCGAGGAATATAAAAATTATCGGTCACATTCAGCGACTCAATCTCCTTATTCTTCAGGAACTGACATTTCAATGGAAATATGGGTCCAAAAGTCTTCTCAGAGGACGTTGGGGAAAGGTCTATGCATATAATCTCACGACAAAAAAAATCGATACGCTTTTATTCCCTGATCAATACTATTCACCTGAAGAGGTATTCCATCATTTTATACTCGAACAGCAGGATTATTGTATCAGCCCAGTTACAAAAAAAGTGTATCAGACAGATGGCTTGAAAATTCCTCTGCCCGATACTGAAACGATTGATACCATTTTACGTGTTCCAGCGAACGCCGGAGGCAATACCGATAGAATACTGATCGTGAAAAGTCGCCGAACTGACCATTCGTTCGTAATGCGATTGTTTTCCTCCGATTTCAAGAGCATTCTCTATGAATGGTTTAGTCGGAGTGATTTTGAAGTTGTGCCCAGCCCAAATCATGAACATATCCTGATCATGAGCAGGCAGACCGGCCCGAAACCGACGTCTTCCACCAAACCTGCTTCCGAATGTGTTTCGTTCACTCTATCCCTTTTTTCACTCGATGAATTCGACTCAACTGAAATCGTGACATTCACAATGGCTAGTAATCATTATCCGGTCCTGAAATGGTCGCCGGATGGTGGGCAGTGCCTGATATATTCACATGAGAGCCAATCGGCGCGAAAGCTCAGGCTCTACACGCTCAATACGCATCAACTCAGCGAGCTTGATCTCGTGGATAATGATTTCGCAAGTATCGACTGGTGCAGTTCTGATACCCTGGCACTCCTCACGTTCTCACAGAAAGTAATGCTTTACGACGTACATTCGCGAAGACAGGAAAATATTCCCCTGACGATTGTGCCCTTGTTTCAGGAACGCGGAGGGGAGGAATCATGATCTGGCCGACTGGGTACGTAGTGACGGCTTTAGGGGCTGTCGATTTAATGCTGTCCCCACGGGGGAGCAGGGGGTGGAATTCTCGAAACCGTAACTATCTGAATTTATTGATTTTAACGATAATCCTCCCCCCGACCCCCTCCAAA
>JAFGSJ010000099.1 GCA_016934675.1 bacterium
CTCCTGGATTGACTCTGAGTCCTTTGATTCTGCGGGTGTCAGCTTCACGGATAGCAACGATACTCCCGGACCACCTGTGCTCACTTCAGTGACTGATCTCAATCCCTGTGACTCAGGGGTATCAATTGTCTTCACTGCCAGTGTCGAGGCGAGCAGCCACGACCTGTATGTGGACGGTAGTCTGCAGGCCAGCGGCATCATCAGTCCGCATACCTATGTGCCTGGTGATGCCAACAGTCATGACTACGTTGTCCGGGCCATCAACGGGACCTGTTACACCAACTCGAACACCTCAGCCGGGACTGATGTCAATAACACACCGGGTGCTCCGATCATTTCGAGCGTGACTGATCTCTATGGCTGTGTTTTGAGTGGTGTGAGTGTGGTTTTCAGCGCCGGTTCCGGTGCGACCAGCCACGACCTGTATGTGGACGGTAGTCTGCAGGCTAGCGGCATCACCAGCCCATATACCTATCAGCCTGGTGATCCCTCCAGTCATGACTACATTATTCGGGGCATCTACGGACTCTGCTGGGCAGATTCGAATACGGTTGCCGGAATCGACTTCGCAAATGCAAATAGCAGTGGTGAGCTTTTATCAGTCGATGCAATTGTAGGGAATATGCGAAGTGTTTGTCAAGGAACCTTTATACAGGGCTCACCCACGGATGAACCGTGCCGTATTTTTAATGAGACCCAGTTCATCCATACCTTAACCCGGAACATCGCGGTGATGGAGACTGAAGTAACGCGTCAGATGTGGGCTGATCTTCAGGCAGTGCAACCGACCTTACCAGCAGACCCGACGAACACGTCGTATGGTTCAGGGATGAGCAATCCGGTCAATATGCCGACCTGGTATGAGACGATATTGTTTGCCAATCTGCTGTCGCTGCAGAACGGTTTGGACCGTTGTTATTATACTGATGTGTCATTAACCGTTCCGGTAGATGCGACGAACTATACCACGAGTCCCATTTACTGTGATTTTGGCACATCCGGCTATCGTTTGTTGAGCGAAGGAGAATGGGAGTATGCGGCCCGAGCCTTGACGACCACACCATTTTCCTGTAATGAAACCAATTACACTTCGGAAAATTGTGGGGAGTGCACAGCGGGGACACATCCGACGCTTGAGCAGTATGCGGTGTATTGTGCAAATGAAATGGGCACGAGTGAGCCTGTAGGGAGTAAATTGCCGAATCCGTGGAACCTGTCAGACATGCATGGGAATGTGTGGGAGTGGTGCTGGGATTGGAATGGAACGTATCCTACCGGAATGACTGACCATACCGGGCCTATTAGCGGCACACAGCGGGTGTTGCGTGGCGGTTCCTGGGAAGACGAGGCCCATAGGTCGGCTTCCCGGTACAGCAGCTCGCCCAACAGTCGCGGCTACATGTTCGGCTTCCGCCTTGCGAGGTCGGTGAATTAGGAACTTGGGTATGTGTGCCTTTGGCACAACAATCTAATGAAACTGTGTCAAAGAAAGGATGGCCCCGGACGGAAGGTCGGCGGCAGCGCAGCCTGTCCGCTCTGGAGTCCGGTGGGGTCAGGCGATAAGGAAATAAAGCTTGTGTGCAGGAAACATGGCGCTCAAGACTCCTTTGTACCCCTGAGCGCACATTTTTTTGGTGTGTTCTCAATGTCCAGCCTTAAGCCCATCACAATGGATCACTCAGCCCTTCTGAACAGTTCTGCCCACACTGCTCCCGACGATTTTCCACCTGACCAGGTCCTGTCGATTCAATCCTGGTACGTCGTAACGCCTTCAGGGGCTGTCGATTTAATCGAGGAGATTCATTGTGGACTGTACCCACTTGACTTGTGGACTGACACTGTTCTTAGGTAAAGATCATTACTCACACGGAGCCACAAAGGCACGGGGAAAAAGTGTGTGTATGGGGGCAGGTCGAAAGCACCGGTGAAAGCCGGAAAGGAGTAGGGGATGAAAGAGCCCTACAGAGTAAGGTGTAGCGAACCGCTCTGACCCCGCAGCCTGGTCACGACGAAGTGGCCTGTCACGAAGGCGGATCATGCTTCGGCTGATCGTAAGGCAGCGGCGAAGCGTTGACAGGGATCAGATAGGCCAGCGTTATCGTTCCGAAATAACCCATTCGGGTTGCCGACCTTGTGACTTGAAGGGGAAGGCAAAACGTTCCACGGCGTTAGCTCGAGTGGTGGATTGGACCCGCGAAGTCAGAGATCCTTTAGAAATCCGAAGCATTAAGAGGGCATACATTATTTTGATATTTTGGGAGCACGTAAAACTAATATGATGCCTTGGCCCGTTTGACCGGTGCGGATCAGTTTTGCGATGCAATCCCATTATCATGAGAAATCATCTGTGGATTGAGGGAAGGGCTTAAAAAACATGCCGGAGGTGGGAATTGAACCCACACGATCGCTATGGATCACGGGATTTTGAGTCCCGCACGTCTACCAATTCCATCACTCCGGCAAGTCATGTTCATAGTAATCATTCAAACGGACCATGTCAAGAGCTGTTTGAGAAAAGTCTTCTTTATCTCTTTGGTTATTTTTGCTATACTTATAACAGTGAACCACAACACGCTCATTTCAGGGGAATGATGATTGCTGAAGATGTAAAAATACTGCTGGTCGAGGACGATCCTCTAATTGTCAAGATGATCCAATCGATTCTCGAGCAGGCTTCTTATTCAGTGTATGTGGCCGGTAATGGCATTCAGGCCATACATCTGCTCGAGGAATTGGTGCCCCATCTGATCATTTGTGATATCATGATGCCCAAGATGGATGGGCTCAAGTTCCGGGAATTGATCAGGGAGGACCTGGATTTACAGTTGGTCCCGTTCATCTTTCTGACGGCCTTGAACACTGAGGAGGACCGGCTCCGCGGTTATAAACTCGATGCTGACGATTATATAACCAAGCCATTCGAGCCTTTTGAATTCCTGGCCCGGATTCAGCAAAAGGTGTCCAAGTACAAGCTGTATCACAATCAGATTACCTATGACGCGCTCACCCAATTATACAACCGGCGTTTTCTCATGACCCAACTGGCCAAGGAATTGGAGCGGGTCAAACGCTACAAACGTTTTCTTTCCTTGATCATGATCGATATCGATACATTCAAGACGATCAACGATTCTTACGGTCATCTGGTCGGGGATGCGGTCCTCAAGGAAATCGCCCGAATCCTGAGTGAAAATATCAGAGACATCGATTTTGCCGGTCGTTATGGTGGAGAAGAATTCGTGATTGTCATGCCCGAGATCGAAAAGGACATCTGTATTCAAATTTCGGAGCGGTTGCGTCGTCTCATAGCCAATGCGGTCCTGACTGAAATGAAGATCACGGTTTCCTTCAGTGGTGGTATTGCTTCCGCCCCTGAAGACGGTCTCGAGGTGAAGACGCTGCTGATTAAAGCTGATAAAGCTTTGTATCTGGCCAAAAAACTGGGTAAAAACAGAATCCTGCCTTACGGCAAGAACGAATGACAGTTCTGACGGGAACATGACCGCGCGGGGCGGCCAGGCTCGATAGGTCAATCGTCAGGGAATCGCAGACGGACTTGGTCCGTCTGCGTTCCTGAAACAGTTATTTCAAAGCCAGAAAGAGCATTCGATGATGCGGTCGGGCATCTTCGAGGATAATGTTTCTGAAGTCCGGAAAGTGGTCCGGTTTGACAAAACGAGAGTTAAATTTCAAGGTCTGGGTATAGGACAGAGAGGCGGGTTTAGCCTGATTCTGTTTATATTCGCAGGTCTGCTCGAATTGGGCAACCGGGGTAGCCAGGGTAATCGGGGCCGGTTGCAGGACGAGCTCGAAATCTTCCGGGATTTCCAGGGTCCATTGGACCTTTTGCAGGAGTGATCCCGGTAATTCATAGGTCGACATGCGTTGGAGATACTGATGGGCATATTTGAAACCGGTGAATGTACTCAAGAAGCCCGGGAATGTGAAAGCATAGCAGTTGTCTCTGTTCCTTTCCAGCTTTTTCACGGAAAAAGACAAGTTTAGCGTGGTATGGACCGGTGCAAAAATCTGAAAATGATGTTTGTCGAGTTCCGCGCCGGACCAGCATTTCTTGGCATAGCCCTTGACCCAGTCATTGACCTTGTCCGTGTCTTCGGCAGCCAATTTGAAATAGGGATTAAAGATACCGGCCAGTGAGGCAATGGCTGTGCCCTCGAGGGCAGCATCTTTTTTCATGGTCAGGTTGATTTTGATCTCACAGAAATTTCCGGGTTTCTCGCCCGCGTCCGACAGCTCGATCCGCTCGGGTCCACTGTAATCCGGACCTGCGCTGACCAGGGTCCGGCCTTCGAGGTGCTCACGTCTGGCCTCGTCAATTGACTTGTCCGGGCGCATGAAGAGTTCAGGCGAATGGACCTGGACCCACACTTCGGGGAAAGCACCGAGATGAAATATCTCTCGAGGCAGTGCCGGCTGCGGACAGGCTAAGGCCACATGGGCCTGATGCCCAGCAGACCGGAGCATTTCAGCCAAGACCACAGCTTTTTCGAGGGCCGTACCATAACCGCTCTGCAAGACCTCGTTCACCGGCCTGACTGTGTGACACGTAAATAATTGGTCAAAATCCACAGTGGCCAAGGCTTCTGTCACGTGCTTGTTCAGTCTGAGACATCGGAGATACGGGCAGGCGATCTCTTTTAAGAGTTCCTTGGTCCGATTTTCGAGTTTGTCGTCCCGGCAGGTGGCCCCGGTCACACGCTGATGCAAGGCATTTTTCAGATCAGACCAGGTCGGGTGCTCGGCATACATGAGTTTGGGACAATCGGCCCCGGACAGGTTATGGCTGTCCTGATCATCCCAGTGGGGCAGGTCTTTGAAAGTATAGGTCAGCCTGGTCAGGCCTTTTTCGGTCACTTTCTCCGGAGTGACAGCCGAACCGGGCCACGCCTCGATACCACAGGTTAGGGGTCTCTCGGTCGGGAATTCTATCACGATCTGTCGAGACATGATCGGCAGGTGCAATCTGAGCGGAATGGTCCCGTAAATAGCCGACCGCCACGACTGAACATCGTCGATCTCATACTCGATCTCCGTATATCCGCCCACTTCGATACCGACCAGGGAAACGACCCTGGCCTGCAAATCCGTGAAATAGGGTGCTTTCTGCAGATAGGGTGGCGTGATCTGGTTGATACCGTATTCGGGTGTGTCCATGATCTTGTCATCACGCATGATCGACCGGGCCTTCAGAATTTTGACTTGTTGCCGCTTCTGATTGAAAATAACCTGAATATCAGATCGGCGATCACGCTCAAAATCACGGAAAATACGCTTGAACTGATAACGATACTGACTGACTCGACCGTCCCGGTCAAGCCTGATTGTGTAAAGATCCTTCAGAATAACCCCATCGACACCGGGATAATCTGTCACTTCTGGTCTATGATCAAGTGTACTGAGTATTTGTTTGCCGTCCATGATTGCCTCCTGAGTCATTAACCGCAGTTGGACGCGTCTGTTTTCTGGATGATGAACCACCGTTCTGCCAATTCCCTGGCCTTTTCGGTCAACTCTTTATATGCCTTATATTGGCTTGTTTTCACGCGGCGGACCTTGATGGCAAAACGGGCCTGGAACTTCAAACCACGCTCAGCCGGGGTCAATCGGGCACTGAATTCAGCGACCTCATTGCTCAAATCGAGTTCGACCGGCTTGGAGATCAGTGTGTAGCCTTTGGGCAGAATAATGTCTTCCTCGACCTCGACTAACTGACGGAAGACGACAAAAAGGTCGAATTTCCGTTCGTCTTCCTCGGCCATGGTCAGATAACGGGCAATGGTCGGGGCCATGATGAACCGGGACATGGGAATACGAAGCCGATATGTCTGCCCGGTCTTGAGAGCATACTCGTCAACCTGGTACTCGAGGTGATTCTGATAATTTTTTAACAGATCGTTGACATCGCTGTTTTCGACTTTGAGGACCCGGATCGCCGGATCAATCTCCGCCAGCATGGACTGATAAGCCCGATCAACAATAACCGCCGGTGCCCAGGCCTTGATGAAGCGGTGTGACGAGTCCGAGCGTCCCTTGCCCCAGAAATCGATCTGGCCGGACACTTTTCCATCCGCTTCGATCTTACTCGAAGCCGTGATCTTCATCAGACTGTCCTCGGGAGTGAATTCCCGAGTCACGCCCAAATCGACCCCTTCGGGTGCTCCAATCAAATAGTTCTGCTCGGTTTCGGCACTGTCCCAGACATCCATGGAAAAAGGGGCCCAGGTTGGATCGAGCATTTTCCAGGTCCCGTCCGGCTTTCGCCAGGCCGTGACACAGTGATTGAACTGGTCGGCCGGGATGCGATGGACCGGCTCGAGGGCCTGCGTTTGAGCGGCATAGGCCTCATACCCCGCCGCCCGTAACAAGGTGATCAACACCCCGGCGTAATCTTTACAGACACCGCCCCGTTCATCATAGGTCATGATGCCCGGATGTAACGTATAACCTTCTCCCTGACAGATGCTGAAGCCTATATAGCGAATCTCCTGGGCGGACCAGTGCAGTAAGGCATTGACCTTCTCGTCATCCGTCTTGAATGGGGCAGTCACTTTATCCACCAATTGCTTGATCTCATCGTTCCATTCGAACTGGGTCTCATTGACCCGGTAGAACCAACGCGACTTTTCCTTCCAGTCATGGATCGACGATACAAGTAATTTAGGCTTGGCCGTCTGTTCACCGGGCATGCGAGCTTCCGGCTTGTAACCCTCGATGTCTTTCTTCTCCCAGGAATACGTGTAATACGAGTCATCGACCAGACAATACGAACGGCATTCACCATTGTAAAACTCGTAGGACAACGGCATATCTTTGGGCGATAGAAGTGTGTATCGCTTTTCCTTGATCGGGACTTTCTCTCGAAAATAGACAATGTCAAAAAATGCACCATACATGGGCGGCTTGATCCCGGTCTCGGGATCGACCCAGGTGTCGGGATCGATCGATCCGCTGGCTTCGTTCTTACCCTTGCCAGAATCCAGATAGGCTACATTGAAACCTTTCTTGAAAGTCTCCCATTCCAAGGCATCACCTACCTGCAAATGAGGCAGAGAATACAATTTCATCTTTACCCGCCAATACAGCATGGACTCCGGTTGACTGACATCATGATACACCGACACGTCGAGTTCCTCGACTCCCCCGCCCTGACGATGTATCCGCAATCTCTTGACATTATTGATATACGAACGCGGATCATAATCAAAACGCAAAACACTGTTCTCGGCTACGCCTTTCTCGGTCAGAATCTTGATCATGCGATTGTTCGATAAATTGCCCAATCCACTCCGCTCAACATCCCCCCAGGTGTGATCATAGACCACAACGATATCCGCACCCTTATGGTCCTTTTCAGTCCCGGCTGCGTCTATCAACTTTCGTTTTTCCTCATCTGATGTGATGAAATCCTTATCTCGATCTTGGATCATAATCGACCTTCCGGATAGAGGTTGCACTGTTCTCAGATCGTCTCTGTAACTCTGATCTTTCGAAGATTAATGATATCTCTTCTATATTAGATTTCTGTTATTAGGAAGAAATCCCGCTGAAGTCAACTCATACCACCGGACTCACCACCTATTATTTTTACTTCAAATTACTTGACAAAGATAGACTAAGATCATATATTAGAGGAAGTGATATGTGGGGAGGGGAGGAGCAGGGAAGAGCTGGAGGGGGGCAGAGAAGAGCTGGGAGTTGGGAAGCAGGAAGAGAGACATGCTCTGAAAAGGTTTTGGAACTGGAAGTCGTGAAGATGCGTGTGATATGGTAGGAAAAGAGCGAGTTCTGCACGACAATTTCACTGTAACTTTGAGTAGGTAAGGAGGCAACGATGAGACGGATACCGGTAATATCATGGACATTGGTGGCATTAATTGCATTTGTGATTGGTTTAATGACGGCTTCGTATTTGGGAACGACGGAGCGTGGTCATGCTACAGGTATTATCAAGGATGATTCGGAAGCAATATCATCGGATTCCGGGGACCAGGATTTGAATCTGAGTACTTTTCGTATCGTTGCTGAGAATCAGAAGCCGACGGTCGTGAACATATCGACGAAGAAGGTGATTAAAGCGGGTAATTCGCAAGGTTTTTTGCCATTTGGTCAGGGTGGCGGTTTTTTTCAGGAGTTTTTTGGTCAGGAATTTTTTGGTTTACCCAATTATAATGATCGCGATTTCACCCAGCAGAATTTGGGTTCTGGTGTGATCGTGGATGCAGATGGTTATATATTGACGAACAATCATGTGATTGACCAGGCGGACGAGATCGAGATACAGTTATTGAATGACGAGAAGAAGTATGAAGCCAAGGTTGTGGGTTCAGATCCGAAGACGGACCTGGCTTTGTTGAAGATCGACGCCAAGAATTTAACGGCAGCCCGTTTCGGAGATTCTGACACCTTGCATGTGGGTGACTGGGTCATGGCGATTGGTAATCCGTTTGGATGGAGTCATACGGTTACGGTTGGGGTGGTCAGTGCGTTGCATCGACCGTTGCAGTTAGGGCCGTATGATGAGTATATCCAGACTGATGCGAGCATCAATCCTGGTAATTCAGGTGGTCCATTGTTCAATCATCGGGGAGAAGTTGTGGGGATCAACACGGCCATCACGACCCGTTCGGGTGGAAATCAGGGCATAGGTTTTGCCATTCCGATCAATGTAGCGAAAAAGGTTGTTCCTCAGTTGAAAGACAAAGGTGAGGTCATCCGTGGTTGGTTGGGGGTCAGTATTCAGAAAGTGACGCCAGACCTGGCGGAGAAGTATGAGTTATCCGAGACTGCGGGTGCTTTGGTCGCTCAGGTAGTTGCAGACAGTCCTGCCGAGAAAGCGGGTATTGAGCAGGGTGATGTGATCATTTCTTTTGATGGGAAAGCGATCAAAGATGTGAGTGATTTGTCAGCTATTGTCGCTGATACGTTGGTAGGGGCCAAGGTCAAGGTTGAGCTGGTCCGTAATGGTCAACACAAAAGCTTGAAGATAGAAGTGGCTCAATATCCCAAGGACGAAGCGATTTTGCAGAATGTGCAGCAGACCAGCCATCTCGGTTTGCAGGTTCAGGACTTGACCCCTGCTCTGGCTCGACAACTCGGATTGGATGACACGTTCGAGGGAGTGATTGTGAATGAGGTCGAGGCCGGTTCTCCTGCGGAGGATGCGGGTATGATCCGGGGTGATGTAATTGTATCGGTCGAGCGAGAGCCGGTGAAATCGGCTGCGGAATTTTACGAGTTGATGCAGAAGAACAAGAATTTGAATTCGATCTTGTTCCTGATTCAGCGAGGGGCACAGCCACATTTCGTTGTGGTCAAGCGTGATAAATAGAGACAAACGTTCGATCCGGGCAAATATGGAAGGAAGGTGATGCTCATGTTGGGATTTCGCTCAAACAGCGATAGTGAACAGAAGCAGAAGCAGGATACAGGTAGCGAGTCCGAATGCGATAGGACCGACGATTCTGAAACCGGTTCGACTGAAGGCAGTCCGGAAGTTGGACAGCAGAAATCAGTTGGGACCGAGATGGATGATAAGGTTTCATGTTTACAGGACCAGATCACAAGGCTTCGAGCTGAATTTGACAATTATCGCAAGCGGACCCAGCGTGAGTGGGAGGTGCAGCGAGACCGGATGACAGCGGATGTGTTCAAGTTGATCATTCCGACCCTGGACAATCTGGAGAAGGCGATCAAGCATGGCCAAGAAACCACGGATGAAAATGAAAAACTCGCGGCTTTTCACGATGGCATTATCCTGATTTATGAGCAATTGAAGGTGGCTGCCAGCAAGGAGGGTCTTGAAGAATTGGATATCATCGGTCAGGAATATGATCCTGAGCTTGCAGAGGCGGTGGGCATCGTAGCCTCGAATGAGGTCGATAATCTGGTCCATACGGTGGTCCAAAAGGGGTGGCGGTATCATAATGAGTTGATTCGTCCGGCCAAAGTTCTGGTGACGCGTAAGTGTTCCGGTTCTTGAACATGGTCGTGAGTACGTGAAAGAGGCATGAACGGGAAGCAGTCGGGATGATGCGGTCCGGGCTTTCGGTGAGAAGGAGATAGTCATGATGTTATATTTTGTCTTATTGGGTCCGGTGATTTTATTCTCGCTCTGGGCGACCATCAAGGTCAAACGGACCTTTGCCGCCTATGCCCGGATCGGTTCCGGGTCGGGCTTGACTGGTGCACAGGTTGCCAGGATCATTCTGGATCGGCACGGTTTGATGGAGGTTGGGGTCGAAGAGAGTCATGGCTTTTTATCCGATCATTATGATCCCGGCCAGCGTCGCTTGCGATTATCAGGTGACGTTTTTCATTCGTCTTCTCTGTCGGCCATCGGTGTAGCAGCTCATGAAACCGGTCATGCTTTGCAGCATGCCGAAAAGTATGCCCCTTTGATGCTTCGTCAGGCCATGGTCCCGATCGGGGCCTTCGGCTCGAATTTCGCCTGGATTTTGCTCATGTTAGGTTTGTTTCTCGGTGCGATGAGCCTGATCAAGGTTGGCATCCTGCTTTTTACGGCCGCGGTCGTGGTGACCTTGATCACCTTGCCGGTCGAGTTCGATGCCAGTCGTCGGGCCAAAGCGATGATCACCAATCTGGGGTTGGTTACGACTGATGAAGCTGCTGGTGCCGGTAAAGTGTTGGATGCTGCGGCTATGACCTATGTGGCTGCAGCCTTGACCGCTATAGTACAACTCGTGTATTTTTTATTGAGGTTTGGTTTGTTGGGCGGAGATGATTAGGGCTTGCCTTGAATTTAAGTGGAATTCAGGCTATACTTTTTATTAGAGTTTAAGTATTGAGCACGAAACGGTGAGGAGACTATGGTAATGTTTGATCGATTTTCCGAAGAGACCAAGCAGATTTTTCAGACTGCCCGGCAAGAGGCGACGCGTTTAAATGCGGAGTATCTTGACAGTGAGCATTTGATGCTGGCCATTCTCTTGGAGAGCAAACAGACCATTGAATCGATCTTCAAGCAGTTGAATATTTCATATTCTTTATTTACAGACAGTTTGTTGAATCATATCCAGCGTAAGCAGGGTCGTGCAGTGCAAGCCAAGACGGAAATATCGTTCTCGGACTCGGCCAAGCAGGTCATTGCTGCGGCTTTTAAAGAAGCCAGTTTTTTTCAGGACGAGCATATCGAGGTCGAGCATTTGCTTTTGGCCATTATTCAGGAAAAGAAGGGCATATTAGGCGAGGTCCTGGCGGAATTCCCCGTCTCGTATCAGCGGTTACGGGCCCTGATCTATCAGCATAAAATGGTCAAAATAACCCAGGAACAGAAGGGCAAGAAGTCCGAGCCGACCCTGATTGATTCGTTTTGCCGCGATATCACCCAACTTGCCCGCGAGGGTAAACTCGATCCGGTCATCGGTCGGGAAGATGAGCTTGAACGAATCATGCAGATACTGAACAGGCGTTCAAAGAACAATCCGGTCTTACTGGGTGATGCCGGTGTCGGGAAGACGGCCATTGTTGAAGGATTGGCACAAGCCATTATCCGAAAGGATGTGCCCGAGACCATCATCAATAAACGCTTGGTTGGTCTGGACTTGGCGGCCTTGGTAGCCGGAACAAAATATCGTGGGCAGTTCGAGGAACGTCTGCAGCAATTGCTGCGTGAGTTGACCTCGTCGCGTGACATCATTCTATTCATCGATGAGATTCACACACTGGTCGGGGCTGGGGCTGCAGAGGGTTCGTTTGACGCGGCTAATATGCTCAAACCAGCCCTGTCGCGGGGAGAATTTCAATGCATCGGCGCGACTACGGTAACTGAATATCGGAAATACATCGAGAAAGATGGGGCCCTGGAGCGTCGTTTTCAGACCATTCAGGTCCCGGAACCCGATCAGGACCAGACTGTAGTTATTCTGAGGGGTTTACGTCAGAAATACGAAGAATTTCATGGGGTCAAGATTGGGGAAGATGCGCTCGAAGCGTCGGTCCGGTTGGCACATCTGTATATCACGGACAGGTTCCTGCCTGATAAGGCCATTGATGTGCTCGATGAAACGTGCGCCCGGGTGAAATTACGCTATACCTACTATAACACCTTGCCCCAGCCCGTGGAAAATGAATATGTTGAAATCACCCAGAAACAGGAGCAGGACCTGCTTACCAGGACTTCTTCCGCTCCATTTCGGGCCTCGCGGGAATTGCCAGTTCTGGATTCTCACACAGAAACGGGTTTGATCACCCTGCCGAAAACTGAGCATGTTGTAACGGCTGAAGATGTAGCTGAAGTTGTTTCGCAATGGAGTGGAGTGCCTGTTACCCGCCTGAAGGTTTCAGATCGCGAGATTTTGCTGGCCATGGAGGATAAGCTGCACGAGCGGGTCATCGGACAGGATGAAGCGATCTCGGTTGTTTCCCGGTCGATCAGGCGTTCCCGAGCCGGATTGCGGCCCCGGTCGCGGCCCATGGGCTCCTTCTTGTTCCTGGGCCCGAGCGGTGTGGGCAAGACCGAGTTGGCCCGGACCCTGTCCGAGTTTCTGTTTGCAGATGAGAATTCCCTGATCAGGGTCGATATGTCCGAGTTCATGGAAAAGCATGCGTCTTCGAGACTGATTGGCTCACCGCCGGGTTATGTCGGTTACGAAGAAGGCGGTCAATTGACTGAAAAAGTACGTCGACGGCCCTATTCGGTTGTTTTGCTTGATGAGATCGAAAAGGCTGATCCGACCATTTTCAATCTCTTGTTGCAGGTCCTGGATGAGGGGCACCTGACCGATGGTTTGGGGCGACGGGTCAATTTCAAGAACACAGTCCTGATCATGACCTCGAATCTGGGCACGCGTCTGATCGGGAAGAGCAGTAATCTTGGTTTCTCGAATAGCCGTTCTGATATTTCTTTTACGAGCATGAAAAAGACGATCCATGATGAGATCCGGAATACCTTTACGCCCGAGTTCCTGAACCGGATCGATGAGATTGTCATCTTTCATCGACTTGAGCGGGCTCATCTCGAACAGATTTTTGAGTTGCAGATCAAGCGTTTCAATCAGCAGGACAACCCTGTCCAGGTCCAACTCGTTGTCCAGGAAACGGCCCGGTCCTGGATCATCGACCAAGCCCTTCATTCCGAGGCGGGTGCCCGCCCCCTGCTCAGCCTTTTCAGGCGTCATGTCGAGGACCCGTTGTCCGAACGTTTACTCGCCGGTGATTTCCCCGATAATTCAACGGTTCAACTGGTCCTGGTTGATAACAAGCCGGTCCTTGAACTCGATCTGCCCGTTATTCAGTGTCCCTGAATCTTCTCCCATGATGATGACTGGTGTGAGTCAAAACAAGTCAGCCCGGTTCGATCATGAGCGTGAATACGTGGTAAGAGTGCTTTCATGATCAGACGGTTCGACATGCTCACCTATAATATCTGGTGGAATTTGTTCTTGATCAGCTTGGGAACAGCGATATATTCTGCTGGTCTGAAGGGTATTGTCATCCATCACGGTTTCGTCCCCGGTGGAATATTTGGTTTCAGTATGCTGCTGTATTATCTGACTCCGGTCATATCCGCGGGAATCATATATTTCCTCCTGAATATTCCACTTTTCGTTTTGGGTTGGCTCCATGTAAGCAAGCGATTCTTCTATTACAGTTTATATGCCATGGTCTTCGCCAGTTTGTCTTACGAGTTACTCGAAATGGATTTCGGGATCAAGGACCAGCTTTATGCGGCCATCGCTGCCGGCGGTATTTGTGGTTTTGGTGTGGGACTCGTATTGCGGACACTCGGTTCAAATGGTGGTTTAGATGTTGTTGCCGTGATTTTGAACCAGAAATTCAATATCGGGATCGGCAAAACGTATTTTGTTTATAATGTGGTCCTGTTCGGCACATGTCTTGTGTTTATCGAGGCTGATCTGGTAATTGCTTCATTGATTCTTGTCTTCATGACCTCCGTCGTTCTCGAACAGACCCTGTCATTATTCAATCAGCGTAAGATGGTCCTGATTATATCGAGTCGTAATGAGGAGATAGCCGAGATAATGGTCAAGAATCTGAATATAGGGGCGACCTATCTCCGGAGTCGCGGTGTTTATTCCGGTCAGGAACGCAATATTATCATGGCCATAACCAATAATATCGTACTCAAGAAACTGGAAGAACTGGTCTTTTCCAAGGACGAGAATGCCATTTTTATTGTCGAGAACACGTTCAATGTTTTAGGTTCCAGTTTTACCAAACGCAAAATATATTGATTGTCCGAGACTGTATGGACCAGCACTTGAAAGCGATTGCTGATTATGAAATCGTGGCTCCGTTGGGTCGGGGAGGGATGGGGGTCGTCTATCGATGTCGTCACCGACGCACGGGCGAGCATGTTGCTCTCAAGACGGTGTTGTTGAATGATCAGAAACTTCTCGAGAGTATTCGCCGTGAAATAAGGGTTTTATCGCGGCTCGATCATCCCGGGATAGTGCGGATCATGGATGAGGGTGTGTTTCGGGGTGCACCCTGGTATGCCATGGAGCTCCTGACAGGGGTGACCATGCGAAATTATTTCAATTCGGGGGCTGATTATCAGGCGGCCTGCCAGACCCAAGTCACCCGGGTGAGGGGGGAAATGGTGAAGGGAAATGCCGCGACCGGCCTTGGCCCGAGCCCGTTATGGTGGACCTGGTCATTGGTTGGTCTTGAGCAAAAGGGCTGGCAGGATACGGCAGAGACCGTTGCCATCCAAGGGCCGACCGTGGCGATCAGACCTATTGCTCCAGCGTCTTTTTCGGCTGAACGCCTGACTGCTTCGCCGCTGCATCCGGCTGATCTCGCACAGGTTTTACCGTTATTTGGTCGGCTGTGTGAACCACTGGCTTATATGCATGGCGAGGGTATTGTTCATCGTGATCTTAAACCGGACAATGTCATCATCAGACCTGACGGACAGCCCGTATTGGTGGATTTCGGTTTGATGCGATTTGTCACCGGTCGGCAGAGTCGCGAATCCCTGGCCATCGAGCAGGGGGCTGTGGGGACCATGAATTATATCGCTCCCGAGCAAATCTCGGGCCAGCAGGTCGATGCCCGGGCCGACCTCTACTCTCTGGGTTGCATGCTGTATGAGTTGGTGTTCGGTTTGCCCGTTTTTCTCAATCAGGAGGACTCGCAGCTTTTAAAGGCACGACAACTCATACCACCCGGTCCATCGTGGACCCAAAAACCGGAGTTCTTGTCGGAATTCGATGAATTGATGAGTAGGCTGCTGGCCAAGGACCCACGGGAGCGTCTGGGCTATGCAGACATGGTTGCGGCTTCAATCAGTCGGTGGTGTTCCGATTTTAAACCGTGGAGTCGTGGTCCCAAGCCGAAGGCCTATCTCTATCATCCCGGTTTCACCGGACGAGACAGTGTTTTGCAACGCATCCGGAAGTCAATGGCAAAGCTATCTCAGAACAGAGGCGCTTTCGTATTGATCAGGGGTGAAAGAGGTCTTGGTAAGACGCGGTTACTCATGGAGATCGGCCAACAGGCCGCTCGACAATCATGTTTCATTCTCACCGGAGAATGTTTGGATACAAGTACATATCCGCTTCAGGCATTGCAGAGGCCCATGCAGATCATTGCGGACCTCTGTCGTCAACGTGGTCAGGAGGAGATCGAGCGGATTCTGGGAAAACAGGGTCGATTGCTCTCGATCTACTTTCAGTCCCTGGCCAGTTTGCCGGGAGTGCTCGATCTTCCGGAGCCGGTCGATCTGCCCGCGAATGAAGCGCGATCCCGGTTATTTCATGCTCTTATGGAAGTCCTCAGCAGGCTGGCCCATCAAAAACCACTGCTTTTGCTCATCGATGATCTGCACCGGGCGGATGACCTGTTCTTTGGGTTCCTGCAGTATCTGGTCCGGGACCAGACCTTGCGGAAACTTCCTCTGCTCTGTTTAGCCACCTGTCACTCGGAATCGGTTAGCCCGGAGATCGAAACCCTGGTCACTTCACCAGGGGTGAAGAACATCACCTTGAAATCTCTGAATGTGCCGGCGATCTCACGGATCATCAGTGATATGTTGGCTTTGAAATCACCAGCCAGATCGCTCTGTCGCCATCTGGCCCGACATTCGGAAGGCAATCCCTTCTATTTGGCTGAGTATCTGCATCTTTCGGTCGAGCAGGGCTTGTTTTGGCGTAATGAGTCCGGGCAATGGCAAATCAGAGAGACCGGTCCGCAGGAACACGCTGCGGCTCAATTCGCCGGCCTGCCTCTACCCTCCTCGTTGCGTGATATAATCGAGCAGCGACTTCATGGCCTGCCCACACTCGGTCTACAGCTGGTCAAGGCCGCTTCTTTATTTGAACGGGAAATAGACGTGCCCCTGCTCACAGCATTGACTGGACTCGATCATGAAACGGTGAGCGATGGTGTCAAGGAATTACAATGGCGAAGGGTCCTTGATAAAACAAGGTCGAACGACTGTTTTGCTTTCGTATACGGCAAATTCAGGGAAGTGGCCTATAGCTTGATCGAGGACCATGAACGGATCGGATTACATTTTAAAGCAGCCCAGACCCTCGATCAATATTACCCCGACCACAATCTGGCCGATATCGGTTTCCATTGGGAGAGGGCTGGTCATTATGATCAGGCTATCGCCTGTTATCTGAAGGCAGCCCGCCTGGCCGTGAAGCAGTCCGCCCTGGCTGAGGCGGAGAAGCTCTATTCGGCCTGTCTGGCCCTCCTGTCTACTCCTTCGGAGGAGAGAGTCACGATCCGTTACGAGTTGGGCACGCATGTGCTCCATCCTTTAGCCAAGAACCAGGTGGCCCTGGACCAACTCGAACTAGCCATGGCTGATGCCCGGGCCAGTGGGTATGAGTCGGGCTTGGCCCAATGTCAGCATTCCCTGGCTACGATTATGGTCGTGACCGGTCGGTTGAACGAAGCCATTATCCAACTCGAACAGGCCCTCGAACTCGCCTTGAAAATCGGTGATTTGCGAGTGGAAGGGTCGATCAGGACGAGCTTGGGCGTTGCCCATCATCATCTGGGACAGGACGATCGTGCTGCGGAACAATACCTCCAGGCACTTCTTACGGCCCAAAAGACTGGGGAACGGGGAACGGAAGGGAGCCTGCTCTGCAATCTGGCTGTGTATCACAAGAACCTGGGCCGGTTTGAAGAAGCCTTGAACCTTTATCAGAAGGCCCTGAGCATCGCCCGGGAGCTTGATAACAAAACAGGCCAGGCCACGACCATGGGCAATATGGCTATAATTTACAAGAACCTGGGGGATTATGAACAAGCCCGGTCTTTATATCTCGATGCCTTGGATATCGCCCGTGAAAGCGGCAATCGCCGGGCCGAGGCCTTGAATCTCGGTAATCTGGCCAGCCTCTATCGCGACCAGGGGCACTATGACCAGGCTAAAACCTTTACAGAAAAAGCCCGCAGCATCGCTCAGGAAATCGATGACCCCCGTCTCGAAAATCTGCTGCTGACTAACCTGGCCCAATTACTCGGTTTCCTCGGTCAAGTCAACAAGGCGAGCAGACTTTTCCGGCAGGCCCTGGATCTGGCCCGGGTCATCGGTGACCCGCGCAATGAAGCCTATGTTCTCGACTTGCTCGCAACACTCGAACGCAGGACAGCTTCAGACCTCGAACCTGCCCAGGCATTCCTCGACCAGTCACGGACGATCAAGCTCAGATTGAAGAACAAGCTCGATCTGATCGACTCGCTCTGCCGCCAGGGACATCTGGACCTGGCCCGCACCGAATCTGCCCGCCCACGACTCGAAGAAGCCCGCAGCATGGCTCATGAACTCGATCTCGACCCCATGAACAAAGTCTGGGACAGTATCCATTCTCTCGAACAAGTCCAACGGGCTTTTGAAGACGGCGAAACCAGGCAGGTGTTTCGCGGGGACCTGGTCGAAAAACTGCCGCCGGGACTTCGAACCTGGCTCAAGAAAAAGAAATTTCTGCCTCAGCGCTGAAAATTCTGTTAAATAGCGACCTTTTTCTCTGCACTTCCGCCCTGTCTCTCTATTTCATCTGAGCGAAGGCTGACCTCATCAAAGTCGTCATATAAACGAAATGAACAATCTGGGTTAAATGTCAGGATCGTCTGATGAACCGAAAAAGGGAAAGACCCTGAGTCAATCCGAGCAGGTGGGTTAGACCACAATAAACCAAGAAGGCCAGGGACCAACCCGAGACAAAGACGATCAGGTTCAGCGGTGAAGCAGGTCCCTGCTGCCACTGTCCGAACTGGTTGAGAAAAACCAGGACCATGGCCGAACTGATCGAGGCCAGGGTCATTTTCAATAGCGGGCCTGAGAGTCCTTTCAAGTTGAACTTTGTGCCTAAACGGATTTTCAGATGGACCAGATAGATGATCAATTGTATCACAGAGACCGATGACAAGGAAAGGGCGAGACCGTTAATTCCCCAGGCAAGCATGAACAGATAACCGGTGATAAAAATAAGCACACTACTGGCTGCCCCGATTATGATCAAAGCTGTCCGTTCATTCAGGGCGAAGTAGACCTTTTTGATGATGTTGATCCCGGCCAGGGCCCACATGCTGGGTATAAGATAAAACAGGACTTCTGCTGTGGCCCTGGCATCATGACCGGTAAAATCGCCGTGTCTGAACAGGATACTGACCGTGGGTAAGGACCAGACCGCGAGACTGAGACCCACGGGCAGTAATATAAAAGCTGATGTTCTGAGAGCATAACGCAATTGGTCCTGAAAACTGGTCCAATCGTTTGCACTGATCGAACGGGCCAGTGCGGGCAGAACGGCTGAACCCATTCCCACAGCGATGATGCCCTGAGCCAGGTCCATCAAACGGATGGCATACCAGTACCAGGATACTGAACCTGGGGCCAGGTTCGAGGCCAGGGACCGCAGAATAATGATATTGAGTTGAGCACAAAGACCGATCGCCACGATTTTGCCCATTTCAATCATAAATTGTCGAAATCTCGCTGACGAAAAATCGAAAGAAAAACGGGGCACATTCCAATAGCGTTTCATAACCGGTATATGGATCAAGACATGCAACAAACCGCCGATCAACACACCGATGACGACGGCGTATATGGGTTGTGACAATGATGTGAACAACAGGGGGATGGCGATGACAATCGAAGCCGACACCACGCCAGGTGCAATCTTTGGAATAAAGAAATGGTCTCGATAGTTCAATATACCTTCACAAAATGAGACCAGACTGACGAAAAAAACGAAACTGAACAACCAGCGGGTCAAGCCGATGCCCAGGGCCATAGCGGTTGGATCGGAACGAAAGCCGGACCCGAAAACCAGAAAAAGTGCCGGCGCAAAAACTATACCCAGAAAAGACAGGAGCACATTGACTAAAACCAGAAAAGTAAAGGTGGTATTGGTTAAATTGAACGCTGACTGCCGACCGTTTTCCTGTTCTTCTTCGGCAACCGCCGGGATAATCGCACCGGTCAAGCCTTCGTCGGCCACAAATCGCCGAAACACATTGGGTATGGTAAAGGCAACCCAGAAAATATCAGTGATCTTGGTTGCACCAAAGAAATGGGAAATTGTAACATCTCGCAGAAATCCGAAAATCCTGGCCAAACCCGTGCCCAACGAACTGATCAGGAAATTTGCTAAAATGCCGTGCCGGTCCTGCTCTCGTTTCATCGTTCACACCCCTGGACAAAACTTCGGTGCTGAAAAGCTGAACATGTTCTGAACCATCTCATCTTTATCACTGAATCAAAAATTATGCCACATTATACTCAGGATCAAATCCGGGCCTAATCGGGATAGGACGAACCTATTTGAAAGACGGCCAGTATCAAGGAAAGATGGCATACATACAGTCAGTTGTGTCGATCAGTCACGTGAGAGGGCGGCATCGAGGGGCCCAGCAGATCGTGTCAAATATGACGCGATCCGGTCCATTGTGATCGCGTCTACCACTATAAAACGGAGGACGGCATTCTTGATAATATTGATATTTTGACATACTATGACTTTCTTGGTTGGTCCAAAAGGGTGATCGATTTCCCGCTCGTCATAGCCGAGTTTTGTAACGAATTGTGAGAAAAGACTCAAGGTGTCGTAAGTCTTTTATCGAGGCAAATATTCAGCAGTGGAGGTCAAATCATGGTCGAGTTTTCTTATCAAGAGCTCTTTCCATTAGCTCAGGAGACAACCCAATACCAGTTGCTGAGCCGAGATTTTGTCAAGTCTGTGGAATGGAACGGGCAGGAAATTCTGACCATTGGTCCCGAAGCATTGACTTTTTTAGCGCACCAGGCATTTCGCCGGGTCAATTTTCTGCTACGACCGGCCCATCAGGCTCAGGTGGCAGCCATTCTCGCCGATCCAAAATCCTCACCAAACGATCGGAAAGTGGCCCTGGCCATGCTCAAAAACGCGGTCATTTCCGCCCGATTCGAGTTACCGTTTTGCCAGGACACAGGGACGGCTATCATTGTGGGGAAAAAGGGCGAGCGGGTCTGGACGGGCGTTGATGATGCCGAGTATTTATCCAAAGGCGTTTTTAAGGCTTACACAACCGAGAATTTGCGTTATTCCCAAAACGTGCCCCTGACCATGTATGAGGAGGTCAACTCGGCCTGCAATTTACCGGCCCAGATTGATTTATATGCGGTGTCCGGTCAGGAATACAAGTTTCTGTTTATCGCCAAAGGTGGCGGATCAGCCAACAAAACGTTTCTGTTTCAGGAAACCAAGGCGGTGCTGCATCCTGAGCGATTGTATCCTTTTTTGGTCTCGCAGTTGAAACACCTGGGAACCGCGGCATGTCCGCCCTATCACCTTGCTTTTGTCGTGGGCGGTTTGAGCGCGGAACAGACCTTAAAAACGGTCAAACTGGCGACTGCCGGCTATCTCGATGGCTTGCCCCAGTCCGGAAACAGGGGCGGTCGTGCTTTCCGGGACCTTGAACTCGAACAAAAATTAAGCGAAGCCGCGTATAAATCAGGATTCGGGGCCCAATTCGGAGGTAAGTATTTCGTTCACGACGTTCGGGTCATTCGCTTGCCGCGTCACGGTGCTTCTTGTCCTATAGGCTTGGGTGTTTCCTGTTCGGCTGATCGAAATGTTCTGGCCAAAATCAATAAAGAGGGTATTTGGCTTGAAGTACTCGAGGACCATCCGGAAAAATATCTCCCGGCACAAGACAGTGATGCCCTCGAACGCGACGCAATCAGAATTGACTTGAACAGACCCATGCCTGAAATTCTAGCCGAGTTGACCAAATATCCGGTCACCACCCAATTATCGTTGACCGGGACCATGGTGGTCGGCCGTGATATTGCTCATGCCAAAATCAAAGAACGAATCGAGCGGGGACAGGGACTGCCCGACTATCTCAAAGACCACCCGATCTATTATGCCGGTCCGGCCAAGACCCCTCCCGGCAAAGCCTCGGGTTCGTTCGGACCGACTACTGCCGGACGGATGGATGATTATGTCGAGTTGTTCCAGTCTCTCGGTGGTTCATTGATCATGATCGCCAAGGGTAATCGCTCCCGGATCGTGACCGATTCCTGCAAACAGTACGGCGGTTTTTATCTGGGATCGATTGGCGGACCGGCGGCACTACTCGCAGAAGAAAACATAAAGAAAGTCGAATGCCTCGACTATCCTGAACTGGGTATGGAAGCAGTCTGGAAAATTGAAGTTGAAAACTTCCCTGCTTTTATTCTCGTGGATGACAAAGGTAATGATTTTTTCAGTGCGTTATAAACATATGAGTGGGTCTACTCTTGTGGGACCCGCTCTTGAAGTTTTGGGTCTGGGCCGCTATTGGGCTTACGACCTCTGGATACGTAACCCTTAACCTTAATTCATGATGGAGTAATTCTATGCAGATTCCAGAACATCTCCGACTTTGTATCGGCGACCGCGGACGTGAACGTGACTTGCCCGCGTACCTCGACTCACCAACCTGGATTGTGGACAGCGCTTGGGACCAATTCGCGAAAGTGGCCAAAACAGCCCTGGCTGCGTACATGAACTACTGCAAGACGAATAATTTACCGCATTCGTATCTGCTTGGCCTTGACATTCTCGTTATGGGCTCAATCGATCCTAACAATCCGCGACACATTATTGACATCAGGCCGACTATGGTCGAAGGTCCCTGCTGCAACAGCTATCCCGCCTGCCCCAATTTGTGGGCATCGCGATTGTATGGTCAGCTCAAGTTGAAGGGGTTTAACCCCGATCTGGTCGAATATCCGACCCATCCCGAAATGATTTTGGACAAAATCTGCCGTCTCTTCAGCGATATCTGGGAAGTCAAGGGCGACTCGAGTCGGAAACCGGTCTGTGCTGTCTTTACCAGACCTTATGATCTTTCTGAAGAGGAAACAGCCCATGTTACCACGTTGAATGCTCTGAAGGCTTTCGGCTATGAGGCCTATCGCATCACGCCCGAAGAAAAGCCCGAAGTGAAGGAAGGAAAAATCTGGGTCCATGGCAAGCCCATTGACATGGTTTGGCGGAGAATTGAACGGATTCATCTGCCCGGTCAGGCCAATCCGCCCGGTCGCGATGACGAGAAATGGGTCGAGTTTTATGGCGAGGAATTCGCCAAGAAAGTCGTCAATGAAACACCTAAGACCATCTGGATCAATCCCTGGAAAATCGATGATCTTCGCTCGAAAACCATCGAAGAAAAAGCGTTTCGCCTTTACGAAGAAACCAATCCTGGCAAGACCATTTCCCGTCCGATCACCCTGCTAGGCGATCAGGTCAATGCCAAAGCGGTCAGTAAACTGGCCGATCTGGGCGGTTGGGTCATGAAACGCTGGAACTCGACCGGTGGCAAAGGCGTGTTCATGCATGTCAATCTGGAAAAGTCCAAAACCCTGTGCGACCATCTCTACAACCGCTATGACGGCAGACATATGCTACTCATGGACACCAATATGAAGAATGAAGAGCTGGCTAAACTCGATGCTTTCAACGAAGATTCAGCCGTTCAATTGATGCGTTTCCCCGATGCTCGCGATCTCGGTGGTGGCAAAAAACTGGTCTATGATACTCGGATCAATGTCCTCTACAATCCCAAAACCGATGAATGGGAATTCCTCTCGGGTATGAGTCGTTCCGTGCCCTGCGGAGAAGGCGTTGACAATGGTAACAGCCTGCTGACCAATGTCTCGATGGGTGCTGAAATCAGCCCACTGATCATGGGACATGTCAAGAAGGGCGCCGATCGCTCCCAGATAAAATACGGACCCATTCTGACCGCACTGATGAACGGAAAAACGGAAACAACATTCTGATCACTATGAAAAAGCCATGAACGAGAGATCGTTCATGGCTTTTTCAATTAAAATAGGGACAATCTCCTTTCCTTCCGTGCTCCATACCAAGATACTCCGGTTCGAGATTCAGACGATATAATTCGTGAATGGCCCTGCAGTTAAACCTGATTGACCTGTTCATCATCGGTGACATCTGTGAAAACTGTAATGTCTTCCTTTTCATTCAGCGATGAGTAAAGCTATGGTCTTTAGTGTGATTGTTGATTGACAAATGTGGCTGATCATGCCATAGTATTGTGATTAGTGAATATGAGTGGAATACAAACATTAAAGGAGGCATGTCATGGCTATACGAGTAGCTATCAACGGTTTTGGCAGAATAGGTCGAAATGTATTACGTTCAGCCAAGGGTAATAATGAGCTTGAATTTGTCGCTGTCAACGATATTACGGACAGTAAGACCCTGGCCCATCTGCTCAAGTATGATTCGATCCATGGTCGTTATCAGGGGACTGTCGAGGCGACGGCTGATGGGATTATCGTTGATGGTAAAAAGATCATCGTGACAGCAGAGCGAGACCCGGCGAAATTGCCTTGGTCCGAGCATAAGATAGACGTAGTGGTTGAGTCGACCGGTCTTTTTTTGGACCGGGAGAATGCATCGAAGCACTTGACTGCCGGAGCGAAAAAGGTCCTTCTGAGTGCTCCCGGGAAAAAGCCGGATATCACGATTGTTTTGGGAGTAAACGATACAAGTTATGTCTCGAAGTCTCATAACATCATTTCCAATGCTTCCTGCACAACCAATTGTTTAGCACCCCTTGCCAAGGTCATATTTGACGCGTTTGGTATCGAGAAGGGATTAATGACCACGATTCATTCCTATACAAACGATCAGAAGATATTAGATTTGCCCCACAAGGATTTACGACGGGCCAGGGCTGCGGCCATGTCCATGATTCCCACCACGACGGGTGCAGCTAAAGCGGTGGCCCTGGTCATTCCCCAGTTGGAAGGGAAACTTGATGGTATCGCTGTTCGCGTGCCGACCCCGAATGTATCTCTGGTTGATCTGACTGCTTTAGTGTCCCGCTCAACGAGCGAACAGGAAGTGAATGAAGCGATCAAGCGGGCTTCCGAAACCACGATGAAGGGCTATATCCAGTATCTCGAGGAACCGCTGGTTTCGATTGATTTTGTGGGCAATGCTTATTCTTCGATCTTCGATGCGGGACAGACCAAGGTAATCAATGGAAACATGGTCAAGGTGCTGGCCTGGTATGATAATGAGTGGGGTTATTCCTGTCGGTTACGGGACCTGATCTCGTTTGTCATGAAATAGGCTGGGGTTTACTCATGAGAAAGAAGCTCATTGCTGCAAACTGGAAGATGAACAAGACCATTGACGAAGGGCTTGTATTCGTTAATGGTCTGAAAGAGAAGTATCCCAAGACACATCCGGTTGATGTCGTAATCTGTGCTCCAGCCACCATGCTTTTTCCGATTGCCGAAAAAGCGATTGGTTCGCGAATTGACATCGGGGCCCAGAATTTGTTCTGGGAGCCGGAGGGTGCGTATACCGGCGAGATTTCAGCGAGGATGATCGTTGATGCAGGATGTTCTTACGTTATCATTGGTCATTCAGAGCGACGGCAGTATTTTCATGAAACCAATGAACACACGCGGAAAAAAATCGCTACCGCCTTGAATGAACGTTTAAATGTGATATTCTGTATCGGTGAAACGCTCGAGGACAGGAATGCGGGCAGGACCATGGACCTTCTCAGGTCCCAGTTAACAGAAGGATTGGCGGGCGTATCGGACCAGCAGTTGCGGTCAATAATCATCGCATATGAACCGGTCTGGGCAATTGGTACAGGCGTGACGGCCACGCCAGAACAAGCCCAGGAAGCACATGCATTCATACGCGGTTTGGTCCGGTCCGGCTATTCGGAGAAGAGTGCTGAAACGATCCGGATTCTCTATGGCGGTAGTGTCAAACCGGACAACATTGATGAGTTGATGGCTTGTCCTGACATTGATGGCGCATTGGTAGGAGGTGCAAGTTTAAAACTTGATTCTTTTCTGAAATTGATCAATTATGGTGGTATGGGTTTATAGTTCAAATGACTAATAGGGGTCCAAGGTTTTTCATTTAAGGAGATAACACAGATGTTTACATTTGTAAGTATCATTCACATCATTATGAGTGTGATCTTAATCCTGATAGTATTGCTCCAGTCCGGCAAGGGGTCTGATCTGGCCAGTGCTTTTGGGGGAGGTGGTAGTCAGACACTCTTTGGCAGCCAAGGCGCCGCCAGTTTTCTCAACAAACTGACCACGGTAGCGGCGATCATGTTCATGGTGACCTCATTGGCCCTGGCGATTCTCTCGGCAGCCCCGGACAAATCATTCATGGATGATTTCGATCTGCCTGAGGAGACAGCGGGCACGACCCAGCCGGCTGACACTTCGGCAGAAGGCGAGATGGAAGGCGCGGTGGCTCCCGATCAAGACCAGGTGCCTGTCGAGCAGACAGGTGATGCCGCTGCCGTGCCGATGACGACCGAGACGACTGATAGCAACGCCTCGCCGGGTAGTGAAAACGAATAAAGCGTCAGCATCAGAACCAGTGTTTTTTACGTGCAGGTCTGCGGGCTGACCCTGTTAACTCTGTACTCCGGGCCCTGCACAAGCGTCAGGATTTCGGCAACCAGATAGAGCGACCCGGTCACGAGCACGGGCGTAGTATGTTCTGTGCTCGAAAGAGCTTGCTCGAGTGCCTGGCCTGATTGAGAAAAAACAGCACTCGAGCAAGCCGGTTCGAGTATTTCTGCCAACGTATGTGGGTCTGCAGCTCTGGCCTGATCAAATCGGGTCAAGAACCAGTCTGAAACCAGAGGCGTGAGTATCCTGAGTAACTCGGCTATGCGTTTATCTCGAGCAAAGCCCGCCACCAGGGCTACTTTGCGTCCGGGAATTAAACGTTTCAGGCTTTGCCTCAAACGGGTCATGGCCAGGGTATTGTGGGCGCCATCCAGAATGAGCAATCGTTCATGTGCCCGGGAATGAGAATGTACCGTTAGTGTCTGGAGCCTGCCCGGCCAATGGATGTCGTTCAGTGCTGTTCGCACAGATTTTTCTCCATCAGAATCTGGGTGAAGGCCCTGAATTATTGAATATGCTTTGAGGGCCAAAGCCGCGTTCTGTATTTGAAAAGGTCCGGCCAGATTCAGTCGCAGGTCCTTCATAAAACAGCCTGGCTCACTATAGCTGAAAGTGCTGCCGGACAAGTCTGCCGATTTGAGTCGGGCCTTGAAATCTTGTGCGGCGAGATAGATCGGGGCCTGTTTCTGATGGCAGGTCTCGATGATAACGGGCAGGACTGATGCCGGTTGACTCGCACAAACCACGGGTTGCCGCTCATGGATGATTCCGGCCTTTTCGAAGGCAATCAAGCGTTTGGTCTTACCGAGCCAGTGCTGATGATCGAGACCGATCGGAGTAATAATGCTCACCCGCGGTCGAAAAACATTGGTCGCATCGAGTCGACCTCCAACGCCAACCTCGAAAACAGCCAGATCAGGCTTATGTTCCTGAAAATAGACGATAGCCAGGGCGGTCATGAATTCAAAGAAGGTCCTCATGCCTTTACCAGCCCGAGAAATAAAATGATCATGCTGGAAGAGTCGACTCGCTCTCTCACAGAAATCATTCTTTGAAATCATCTGCCCGTTCAATTCGATCCGCTCGCGGAGTTCGACCAGATGGGGCGAGGAGTAGAAAGCCACGGACAGGCCGGAAGCCAAGAGCAGATCGGTCAATATCCGCCCGGTCGCACCTTTTCCCGAGGTCCCTGCGATGAGAAGAGTTGATAGGTCACGTTGGGGTGAGCCCAAATCTGCCAGGAAGGCTTTGAACTGTTCCAGATCAAAACTGGTCGATTGATAGGGGACCTGGACATTTTTTTCGTAATTGGTCAAGGTCGCCAGTTTTTCGAGGATGGATTGATATGTGCTTCTGGTCATAAGACATCGTCAGTTTCTGTTTTTTCTCTGTTCATTCGATCTGAAACAGAATCGGAAAAAGGGGTCATCAGAGGAGCCCTGAACGGATGAATTCTCTGACTGCTTCACGCCATGATCGGGGTCTCAGTCCGGTCATCTGTTGGAACAATGAGGTATCGAGCACAGAATATACCGGTCTCGGGGCGGGCCTGGGAAAATCACGGGTAGTTACCGGTTTCAGTTCGACCTGGGTCAATCCCTTCTGTTCGAAAATATAGCGGGCGAAATCGAACCAGGTAGTCTGGTCACTATTGGTCACATGAACGATGCCCCGGAATGAGTGGTTAAATAAGGGTTCGAGCCAAGCGGCCAAATCGGGAGTATAGGTTGGGCAACCCCATTGATCGGCGACAATGTCAAGGTATTTCCGATTCTGGGCCAGTTGGACAATGGTCTTGGGAAATGATTTCCCTGTCGGACCGAATGACCATGATGTCCTGATAATGAGCGCATTGTCAGTCTGCTCGAGGATTCGTAATTCGCCGGCTCGTTTGCTCTGACCATACACGGACAGGGGATCGGGGCAGTCTCCTTCGACATAAGCTGTCACTTTCCTTCCATTAAAAACGTAATCCGTACTGAAATGAAACAAGACAAATCCGTGCTTATGGGCCAGCCGAGCCAGATGCGCTGGCCCTTGTTCATTCACGGCAAAAGCTTGCTCCCTGTTTGTCTCAGCCCGATCAACATCCGTATAGGCGGCACAATTGATGACAAGTTCTGGTCCGACCCTGTCAATAATCCGCTGACACTCGTCAGAATGAGTGATGTCCAGTGTATCGAGGTCGTGACCGGTCAGCTCATGCTGTGATGCATATCGCTTGACTATCTCGGAACCCAGTAATCCTTTATGGCCCAACACCAGAATCCTCATGACCAAAACCTTTGAAAAACAACGAGAAAAGTGCTCTCAGTTTTTTTGTCCGTATCCAAAGCACGCGCTTTCCATCCTATCGATACTGTGGATAGTCCATCCGTCTGCTTTTTGCACATTATTTTTCAGATTACTCCATCCAGATGCAGCATCAAAACCATTTAAGGTTTGAACACACCAGGATACGTTCCCCCTTGCCCCTGGAAAATGCAAATTTTCATCATACTGAAAAAATTACTTTCTTTCTCTGGATTTTTAGTTTATAATGCTCTATATACACTGTTTTGTTTTACTCATACATAGACAATACTCCTAATACCTTATGAAAGGAGGGGTGGACCATGCAAGAAAAAATAGGAAAAGCTGCTGGAACAATCTGGAATTACCTGAAAAAGAACGGAACTCAAAGTCTGACTGCTTTGGCGAACGGGACCAAGTTGGACAAGAACCTGTTTCAATGGGCTATCGGTTGGCTGGCCCGTGAGGGTAAATTGAATATTTCCAAGGTAAAGGGGAAATTCGAGATTTCTTTACTTGACTGATCATACTTCCCCGAAAATAAAAACGCATTCAGCACAGGTGAATGCGTTTTTTATATCATCACCAGCAAAACAGATACTTCTTCACCGAGTCTTTCGGCAGAAGTATCTGCTTTTTTAGATAATCATGTTACAACAGCGGTAAAGATCAAGAATGACCGGCAGGGACAGTTGATGCCCCAGACCCCGTTCCAGTAGTAATTGACCGGAGTCAGGAAGGACATTTTCGAGCCACATGCAAATCGTACATTCGATTCGAGAACTACGAGAGCCTTTATCTTATGTGGTCGTGACCATGGGTAATTTTGACGGGATACACCGAGGCCATCAGACCCTGTTTCAGCATGTGACCCGCCAGGCCCGTGAGCATGATGGGACCGCCGTGGTGCTCACTTTCGATCCGCATCCGGTCCAATTACTTCACCCCGATCTGGTCCTGGCCCAGATCACCCCACTCCGGACGAAAATAGACCTGCTCGAACAGTTCGGCATTGACCTTTTGGTCATTCAGCCCTTCACCGCAGAATTTGCGGAGATATCCGCCGATCACTTTCTGACGACTCTCCTGAAACCCTATCTGGATCCCAAGGAAATCATTGTCGGGGAGAACTTTCATTTTGGGAAGGATAAGCACGGAACAATCGAGTATTTACGCGAACGAGGCCAGGAGCTTGGTTTCACGGTCAAGGTTGTCCAGCCTATCCGGGACAATGAGACCATTATCTCGAGTTCGATGGTCCGCTCGATCATCCGAAAGGGTTGGGTCGAGCAGGCTGAGAAGTATCTGGGTCGGCCCTTTATGATCGACGGCATCGTTATCCCGGGTGATCAGCGTGGGAGGTCCTTGGGTTATCCGACGGCGAATATCGATACTGATTATGTTCTGGTCCCGGCTGATGGGGTCTATGCTGCCCTGGTAAACCATAAAGGCACCTTGTACAAAGCCGTGGTCAACATAGGTCACCGCCCCACCTTTCGCTCATCAGGGCACACGATCGAAGCACACCTGCTTGATTTTTCCGGGGACCTTTATAATCAACGGCTTTCGATCTATTTTCTCGATCGGATCAGAGAGGAACGTTCTTTCGCTTCGGTCGAGGCACTCAGCCGTCAAATTGAACGCGATATTCAAGCAGCCCGTAACTGCTGTTACCATCACCAACATCAGGATACGCCATTCCTGCCTTATAAAAAAGAGGTCCGGTAACTCGCACCGCCTTTTTCCATCATTCCGAACCGGTAAGGTATTAAACCGGATCTTCAGGCGAGTCGCAGGTCATGGATCATCGGACACAATCCAGAATGTGGGGTCCGAATACGAACAGAGCGATGACCACGGCACCGAGGGCGGAGATCAGGACGGCCCCGGCAGCGACATCCTTGGCATTTTTAACCAGGGGGTGATTGTCCGGTGAAGTTGCATCGGCCAGAAACTCGAAGGCAGTGTTGATCGCTTCCGCGGTCCAGACAGCCATGATGGCCAGGATGAGCCAACACCACTCTGCCGGCGTCACTTCCCAGAGAAGGCCGGCCCCAATCACGGTCAGGGTCGCACATGCATGGATCCTGGCATTGTGCTGTGATCTGAGCATGGTCCACAGACCGGCAAAAGCATGTCTGAAACTGCGGATGCGCCCCATGAATTGAAATGGCTTGCTCATTGTCTTTCCCGTCTCTATACCTGTCACCAACTCTCCCGGTAGTATGGATGATCTGTGAAACTCTGTCAATAAGTGTGACCAGTAACTTTCAGTATGGTTCTACGACGTAGAAATGATTCAGGCCATCGTTCACGGCATTGTTGTGATAATAGGGCGGTCCGATATTTTCGTTCAGGGGTGTGAAGAGTGAACCTGACTCCAGAGTCGTGGAGTCAAGCACAGTAAAATATTCACTGGGTAAGGCAGACCAATCGATTTTGACATCATTTCCCTCTTTGGTGACTGTCAGGATTTGGGATACAGGTATGGTCAGAATACTCATCGGTGACGTGAGATTACTGCGCACGAGATTATTGTTATTGAGGTGCGGATCGGTCACTGTGGCCAGGGCGAAATCGTAACACATCCGACTGGTCAGACCGGATACAATCATTGAATCTACTGATTTATCAGCAGTGATATCATAGAAGGAATACGATCCTGCGTCGGTCCGATAATACAGTTCATAACCGCCTGTCTCAGAAGTGAAAGGGATCGGGGTCCACTCGAGGCGAACCTCGGTATCTGAGATGGATGAGCCGGTCAGGTCCGTGGCGGGAACGGTCTGGGTGCTCTCCCAATCTCCACCGATCTGCTTCGTATTCAGAAATGTCCGAATAGTAGCATCAGCGGTCGATAGAGCATTCCAGCGAAAATCCGACTGCCCATCGATTAGATTGGTTAAACTCAGCAATTCAACGGGCAATTCACCGCCCAGGATATTTGAATTCAGATCGAGTTGAGCGAGATTTGTCAATTCGCCCAATGCGCCAGGTATTTCCCCGATAAGATGGTTCCCAGCGAAATCCACAATAATCAGATAATCCATATCGCCGATTTCGGAGGGAAGCGGGCCATCCAGATTATTATTGGCTAGATTGAGTTCGGTAAGATCATAGTCGCAGTTATCGCAACTGACGCCATACCAGGTGCATTCGCTGCCGCTGGCATTCAACCAATTGGTATGGTCAATCCAGGTCGGACCATTGGTCGCGTCGTAAAGGGCAGTCAACATATCCCGGTAGATATTACCAAAATAGTACGAAGCGAAATACGGAGATCTATTTCCCCCTGCATAACAGAAGTCACCGCCGGCATAGAGAGTTCCGGTCTCATCCACAGCTAAGGCATTGACCCAAGGATCGACATATGAATCATCTATACTGTAGTCCAATCCGTATCCGAAAGTCGACCAGGAGCTACCATCCCATCGGGCGATTCCAGAAGCATTTACGCTTCCAGCCGTGGTAAAAGCACCGCCGGCATAGAGATTTCCGCTCTCGTCAAAAAATAATGTAAAAACATATTCATCCATTCCTGACCCGAGTGCAGACCAGGAACTGCCATCCCATCGGGCGATTCTGTTTACAGTCACACCTCCAGCCTTGGTAAAACTACCGCCGGCATAGAGATTTCCGCTCTCATCAACAGCTAATGCATCAGCAGTATCATTCAATCCCGACCCGAGAGCAGACCAGGAGCTCCCATCCCATCGGGCGATTCTGTTTGCAGTTACGCCACCAGCCGTGGTAAAGTGACCGCCGGCATAGAGATTTCCGCTGTCATCAACAGCTAATGCATTAACATAATCAGAACTATATAATCCAATACCTGATCCGAGGGCCAACCAGGTATTGCCATCCCATCGGGCAATTCTATTCGCAGTCACATCACCAGCCGTGGTAAAACGACCGCCGGCATAGAGATTTCCGCTGTCATCAACAGCTAATGCTGAAACATAGCTATTCATGCCCGATCCGAGTGCAGACCAGGAATTGCCATCCCATCGGGCGATTCTATTCGCTGTCACATCACCAGCCGTGGTAAAATGACCGCCGGCATAGAGATTTCCGTTGCCATCAACAGCTAATGCTGTAACAGCATAATTCATGCCCGATCCGAGCGCAGACCAGGAATTGCCATCCCATTGGGCGATATGATTTGCAGTGACGCCTCCAGCCGTGGTAAAAGCACCGCCGGCATAGAGATTTCCGTTACCATCACGAATAAAGCACTCAACAATATCATCAAAATTTTTCTGATTGGGATATAGGGCTGACCATGAAGCCCCATCCCATATGGCCAAGCCGTCCGCCATTATCTCACCAGCTACGGTAAAAATACCGCCGGCATAGAGACTTCCGGTTTCATCCACAGCTAAGGCTAAGACAGTACTTTCCATTCCCGACCCGAGAGCCGACCAGGAACTGCCATCCCATTCGGCGATATAATTAACCCATACACCTCCTGCTGACCAGAACAACCCGCCGGCATAGAGATTTCCGATTTCATCCACAGCTAAGGCACGGACTTCACCATCCATTCCTGATCCGAGGGCCGACCAGGAAATGCCATCCCATTGGGCGATATTATTAGCCTCTACACCACCTGCTGTAGAGAAATAACCGCCGGCATAGAGATTTCCGATCTCATCCACAGCTAAGGCATAGACACCATAGCCATTATCCATTCCTGATCCGAGGGCCGACCAGGAAGAACCATCCCATTGGGCGATATAATTGGCTTCTATGCCCCCGGCATACCAGAACTCACCACCGGCATAGAGATTTCCAGTACTGTCCATAAGCAAGGCATTGACAGCACCATCAACTCCGGATCCAAGGGCTGACCAGGAAGTCCCATCCCATTTGGCGATATTATTGACCTCTACACCCCCGGCTGACCAGAACCAACCGCCGGCATAGAGATTTCCGCTATCGTCAATAAGTAAGGCATAGACATAACCATCAACTCCGGATCCAAGTGTCGACCAGGAAGTCCCATCCCATTTGGCGAGAAAAAATATTCCAGGGTCCCCCTCAATATAAAAATCACCACCAAGATAGACGTTTCCACTTTCATCGATAGCCAAGGCATAGTAGTTTTCTACACCTATTTGCCAGGACAAGAGGATTGACCAGGAAACGCCATCCCACCTGACTAACATAATAGGACTACACAATTCATAACCGTATACAATAGCGTACAGATAATTACCATAGCAGGCAAGACCGTAGACTTCAACAAAGTCGATTCCTGCATATTGATCACTCCAACGGAAATCACACTCGTCTTGTAATCTGTCTGCCCGAGTGAAAACAGGTTCACCATTTGAGCCGTAACTCATTGTATAACCACGGGGATCAAAACTGCCCGGACTCGTGCCAGCGAAATTGACGGTCCCATCCGGGTCCAGGATCGAAGACAACGGCTGTAATTCACCGGCTTGGACCGATAACGAGAACCACAGGATAGTTACCATCACTACCGCAAACATATTCCCTCTTTTCATCCGAACCTCCTTACAATTGGGCTTTCAATCAGAACCTGAACAGGTAAATCTTGCTCTACTCTATACCAGAATTCCTCATTCTCGTCAAACTATTATATCACTATCTTCTCTACTATTCCATCTTGTACCTCACATTGATAACCTATCCTTGGCTTGTGACATAGCACCGCTTGATATATAACTTAGTTAATTACATAACAGGTGATTGAATTTCGCGATTTTAGCTTGCATATTTCGGGCATAGGATCATGACAGAAAAAGCACTCGGCATTGATATCGGTTCCACGACCCTGAAACTGTGTCTGCTCACGGATGATGGGGTTGAACAGGAGCAACTGGCTCACGAGGGTGATGTTCCGGGGACCTTGCAGCGACTGATTGAGGTCATGGGTCCGAAATGGGCCCCACCCTTTCGCGGTTGTGTCACCGGCACCGAAGGTCGTCATCGGATCCGCTTGCCTGAGGTCATAGCGGCGGTGGCGATCGAGAGCGGTCTGGCCGCCCTTGATCTCGTGCCAAAAGCCGTGGTTTCCATGGGCGGGGAGGACCTGGTTGTCTATGTGCTCAATGATCAGGGCCGGATCGTCAACACCTATTCGGGTAACAAATGTGCCTCGGGAACGGGTGAATTTCTGCGTCAGCAGCTCGGTCGGATGAACCTGCAGTTAAAAGATCTCGATGCCGTGTGTGAAGGGGCGACAGTGCATCGTATTTCGGCGAGATGTTCGGTCTTCATGAAATCGGACTGCACACATCGGTTGAACAAGGGCGAGGTCAGTAAAGGCGACATTGCCTTGTCCCTGATCAAGGTCATGGCGGACAAAGTCTCCGAGTTTCTGATCAAGGCGAGGCTGTCCCGTGGTCAGGTGGTAATGATCGGTGGCGTTTCCCGTAATCGTCATCTGGTCGAGTTCGTTCGCCGGAGTAATCCGGGGATCGAGCTGATCGTTCCGGCGGAAGCCTCTTATTTCGAGGCATTCGGTGCGGCGAAGCTGGCCCGTGACCAAGGTGCCGAGGTCCCGGGCCATGATCTGGTCCAAGCCGGGACGGGCTTGACCTTCAAGACCTTTGCGCCTTTATCGACCGCCCGAGACCTGGTCCGCTATGCACCTTCCCGTCGGGGGGCCTATGATCCCGAAGCCGAGTATGTGCTTGGAGTGGATGGTGGTTCGACCACAACCAAGGTGGCCTTGATCAACACGGAGAAGCTCGAGATCGTGGCCGAGCACTATGGTCGCACACACGGCGAACCGGTCACGGCGCTTAAAAACTGTCTGAGGGAGCTCAAGAAGCAGTTAGGGGAGCACAAGCCCAGAATAAGTCTGGTGGCGACGACGGGCTCCTCGCGTGAATTGCTGGGCGTCTTCCTCGAGACAGCGGGTGTCTATAACGAGATTATCGCTCACACGGTTGGAACGATTTTCTTCGAAAAAGAGGTCGACACGATTTTCGAGATCGGCGGCCAGGATGCCAAGTATGTCTTGATCAACAACGGAGTTCCGATCGATTATGCGATGAATGAAGCCTGCTCGGCCGGAACGGGCTCGTTTCTCGAGGAATCGGCTTCGGGCGATCTGAACGTGGAAACGGCACCGGAAATCGGCCCGATCGCGTTGCATGCTTCCAGTCCGCTCAAATTCGGCGAGCATTGTTCTGCTTTTATCAATTCAGACATACGTAAAGCGATACAACAGGGCGCGGCTCGAGAGGACATCGTGGCCGGTCTGGTTTTTTCGATTGTGGCCAATTATCTGAATCGGGTCGTGGGTAATCGGACGATCGGCGATCATATTGTGCTTCAGGGCGGCGTCGCCAAGAATCCGGCTGTGCCGCTGGCCATGGCCCAGATGACCGGGAAACTCATCACCATCCCTCCGGACCCTGAGCTCATGGGTTGTTTCGGTGTGGCCCGTCTCGTCCTGCAGAAACAAGCCGAGGGACTGATTGAACGAAGCGTCTTCGATTTGGATGAGATGATCGAAAAGGAGATACGCTACGGTCGAGAGTTCACCTGCAAGGCTTGCGAAAATCTTTGCACCATCCGTCGCCTCGAGGTCAATAAACATCAATATCCCTTTGGGGGACGCTGTTCACTCTATACGAACCAGCGCAAGAAGCGAAAGATGCCGCCAGTCGAGGAAATCATCGATTATACCCAGGTCAGGAGCCAAATGCTGTTCGAGGAGTATGCGCCCGATCCAGGCACTTTCACAGCCCGAACTCCCAAAGTGGTCGGCATTCCGATGGCCTTTTCGGTCCACTCGCTCTGGCCGTTCTATGCCTGGTTTTTTCATAGTCTGGGCGTCAAAATCGAGCGTTCCTCAGGCATTGCTCCAGAGGGGGTCGCCAAGCAAGAGAGTAATTACTGCTTTCCGGCCGAGATTGCCCACGGTGCGATCCATGATGTGCTGCATAAGGGTGTGGACTATGTTTTTCTGCCTCATTTCCGCGATATGCCCTCCATGGAGGAGGTGCATGCCTGTACATGCCCGTTGACTCAGGGTCTGCCTTTCTATGCCCGCCAGGCTTTCGGTTTGAGTGAAGACAAAATGATCCGACCGCTGGTCTCGTTTGGAAATGGTTTCGAGGCAAGTCGGACCGCCTTCGAGGATGTGGCCGAACAGCTCGGTTTCGAGCGGGCCGCGGGAAGTCGTGCGTATACTATGGGGATCGAGCATTATCAGCGTTTCCTTGATGCGTATCATGCGTTGGGTCGGCAGGTGTTGCACGAGATCGAACAGCACCCGGAACGTATCTATATCGCCCTGCTTGGACGACCATACAATGCGTTCACGCGTGATGCCAACATGGGTATTCCGCGGAAATTCACTTCGCAAGGCATCAGTGTGGTCCCGTTCGACCTGCTCTGCCACAACGAAGCGGAAATTCCGCCCAACAACTACTGGTATTACGGGCAGCAGAACATGAAGACGGTCAGACAAGTCAGACTCGTGAACAACCTGTATCTGGCCTGGATCTCAAATTTTTCGTGTGCTCCTGATTCGTTCATGCTGCATTACGTACGCTGGCTCATGGGACAGAAACCATACCTGGTCGTGGAGATTGACTCGCATACGGCCGATGCCGGACTCGATACCCGGGTGGAAGCGTTTCTCGACATCGTGGAAAGTTATCGCCGGCATGTCAGCCCTGCAGCGGATAAACCTTTTCGGCGACGTTACTCGATCGCGTTGAAGGACGAATTCTGTGATATTGTGGACGGGAAAACAGGGGAGCGAATCGATATTCGCGATCCGAGGGTCCATCTTATCTGGCCGCCCATGGGCGATCTGTCCACCGAGGTGGTGAAAGTCGCATCTCAAATGCAAGGGATTCACTCGACCCACTTGCCATTGCCCGATGTGCACAGCACGCAATTGGCCCGGAATGTGGCCTCAGGCAAGGAGTGCATTCCCGCTTTGCTGGTCCTGGGCTCGGTCCTGAGGTTCTTTCAAGACAAAAATCCCGAGTCGGGTGAAACCATCTACGTGGTCTTCGTGCCCTCGACGCTGGGACCATGTCGGACCGGGCAATATTATGTCTTTTTCGACCGGCTCTTCGACGAAATGGGCTGGGAGAACGTGGTCCTGCTGGTCGCCAATTCGGAAAACTCGTACCGCGAAGTGGGGCCGGCTTTCAACCGGAATATCTGGCGGGCAATCATACTGGGTGATTATTTCAGCGATATCCGGAATTCGCTCATATTACTGGCCAGTGATCCGAGTCAAGCCCTGGCAATATTTGCCGAACAATGGCAAGCTGTGCTGCGAGCCTATCAAGCTGGTCCCCGGGAACTGATCCGGCAACTGAAGCAAGTTGCCAATGTTCTTGGGAACATTCCCCGCAAGGCCCGGCTCGAAGACCTTAAAAAGGTGCTTGTTGTGGGCGAGATTTATGTCCGCAGGGACAACTTCTCGGTGGAAGAGCTTTCGCAGATGCTCATTTCCAAAGGGATTTATCCCAAAGTGACCGGCGTCACCGAATGGATACATTATACGGATTTTGCCCGCAAGTTTATTTTGAAAGGTCGTCGTAAGAAAGAGGGTCTACTGCGAGCCCTTATCCACGGTGACCTCAAGGAAGAAGCTGTTTGTTTCATCGAGACAATCTGGAAGCAACGCGTCGAGGAACATATAGCGTCTATTCTGAGACCGACGGGACTGGTCCCCTATGTTCCTCACGATATGAATACAATTATCGGTCAAGGCCGACACGAGTTCGTGGACCCGGAGCTCGAGAGCGAAGCCACGGTATCACCGGCTGTAGCCGCCGCTGCCATGATGGATGGCTATTCCGGCGTGGCCATCATTGCTCCCTTTGGCTGTTTGCCCGGTCGCCTGATCGAGGGAGTTTACGCTCCCTGGGCCAAGGCACGTAACTACCCGGTCCTGGCCCTCGAAAACGATGGCCAACCCTATCCGCCCAATATCGTTTCGAGAATGGAGGTTTTTGCCCATAATGTTGCCCGTTTCGACCATTCTCAATGAACCGGACTCCGTTTTTACAAAACAGGTTTTCATAATCAGATGGCCTTATGACTACAGAGGTGAATCTGAATGAAAGAACCCATGAACGCTCAATTGTCGATCAGCCCGGAGACTCCCGAGGGCGTCGCACGAAATGCCCGGCATCAATACAAGGTGGAACGGGTCTGCACACAACTTCGTCACAGGCAAAGCAGAACACCGCTTTCCCGGCACAAGAAGGTCGTTTCTCATATGGTCCCCAAGGTCCATGATAAGAAATACAGCGACGAAAAAATCAATGTGCATGATTTCAATGAGATTATCGAAGTCGACCCAAAACGACGCATCTGTATCGCGGAACCGGGCGTCCCTTTCTGCACCTTGGTCGAGCACACTTTGCCTTTAGGATTAGTCCCCATAGTCGTTCCGGAACTGAAGACTATCACGATCGGTGGGGCAGTGGCAGGATGCTCGATCGAATCCATGTCGTATCGTTTCGGCGGTTTCCACGACACCTGCTTCGAATATGAGATCATTACCGCTCGAGGAGAGGTCCTGATCTGTACTCCGGACAACGAACACTCACTGATCTTTCAGATGATGCATGGCTCGTTCGGGACCGTTGGTATACTCTCGAAACTGGTGTTTCGATTGGTTGAAGCCAAACCTTTCGTTCATCTCAAGCACGAAATGCATCAGTCCATTGACAGTTATCTGGCCTCGATCTGGTCCCATTTCGAGAACCAGGACGTGGATTTCATGGATGGGATCATTCATTCTCCGACTCGACTCGCCCTCTGCGTCGGTGATTTCGTCGACTCGGCACCATACACGAACCGCTACGACTGGCTGAAAGTCTATTACCAGAGTACGGCCAGGAGAAGCGAAGACTTTTTGAAAACACCCCACTATTTTTTCCGTTATGATCATGGCGTCACTAATGTCCACCCGAAATCGTTCTTGGGTCGATTGCTCCTGGGTAAATTTCTCGGCTCATCCCAAATACTCAGAATAGCAGAAAAAATGCGATGGTTCTTCCTTTCCGACGATCGTCCCGATGTCACGGTCGATACTTTTTTACCCTTTTCAAGACTCAAAGAATTCCTGGAATGGTACGCTCGTGATTTCGGTCACTTTCCGCTCTGGGTCGTTCCCTATCGACGGGTCCACGATTATGAGTGGCTGGCAGATACATTCTGGAAAGGCTTGTCCGATCGACTCATGGTCGATATCGCCATCTATGGCATGAAACAACGCGGCGAGACGAATTATTATCGGCTGATGGAAGAAAAACTCAAGGAATTGAACGGGATCAAAACGTTGATCTCTTACAATTACTACACGGAGGATGAATTCTGGGAAATCTTTCATCGTGATAATTTCGCCAGGGTAAAAGCCATCACCGATCCGGATAACATCTTCCGAACCCTGTTCGAGAAAACCTGCCACTGAATTTGGATATGATTCGATTTCGTGCGATGCCAACCTGTATCATCGGCTCGATACGTCAGTTGTGACCTTCGCGATGTTTTCGTCTTTGTCGATACATCCGTTCGGTAAAACCACCTGTGCTCAAATACTGTTTCTCGAGGTATTGCAACTGCCTGCCCAGAAGATAACTGGCCTGGTTGATCAAGCAGATCATTATATTGGCCGCTACTTCGGGAACAGAACTGGAAATCTGGTAAGGGTCGGACGGGTCTGACGGGTCTGACAGGTCGGACAGGTCGGACAGGTCGGACGGGTCGGACAGGTCGGACAGGTCGGACAGGTCTGACTGGTCTGACGGGTCGGACGGGTCTGACGGGTCGGACGGGTCGGACTTGTCGGACAAGGATAAGTATTTTTTGCGAATTGCCAAGGCTTGAGCGGAATTCTTGTTCCATTTTTCAAGACCGCGTTGACGCAGAAAATCCTCGAAATCAAGCAGTAATTCCTCCAAGCTGGCCCGAGCAACGCCAGTCAGTTTCAGTTCGAATTTCTTGGAAGTGGCTGAAGCCATGCTGCCTTCAGCAATGTTCTGGACGCCGCTTCGAGCAGCCTGGACCATTTGATCATGGGTCCGTGATCTTTTTTCAATGAAACGATCACAAAAAATAACCGTTCCATCATAGACCAATTGGGCACATTGAAAGCTCCGCAATTTGCGATATCCGCCATGAGCCGGAATCAATCGATCATTTTCGGGCTGGGTCATTGTCTGATCCTATGTTTTGGTTGAATTAGGCACTGTTTGTTCATTACCACAGGTTTCGATTCAAGGGTCATCAAACTGTACCATGATCGAAAGAATCTGTCAATAGTGTCCGACAGGTCCGACAGGTCCGACAAGATTCTCTCAAAAAAAGTTTTTCCTTTTTCAAAGTAGGGACTTATATTAGTGCCAATACATAAATACAGGAAAGATGTTCTTATTTGAGAGATAGGTAACAAACTGAATGAGGGCGTATAGTACGGACTTAACCTGCAGAAAACAAGGAGGGAAAATATATTTATCATTTGTCATTCACATAGTGTGGACCAAGAAACTCTATTTTTTCGTTTAACCGACAGGAGGCGAATTTCATGAAAGTGCTTCGGTTATTATCAATCCTTATTTTACTAGGTTTACAGGTCATTTTCTGCCAATGTTCGATACAGGTCCAGGCTGCGGAGATTTCAGAGCAAGAAATCCTGCAGAGGTACTGTGTCGAGACAAGCAGAAGTATAGCCGATTTTGAGGTCCTTTCCTTAACTGAAGTATCATTGCCAGCGATCGAATTCAGTGGTTGGCGTTTTGAAATGCTGGATCGGGTGAGGTCAGAAACGATCATTCTCGGTATTGATCAAGAGGGGCGTCATTATGATTACAGTTTTTTGCTGAAGAGAACAAAACCACTACCGAAGCCGGAAAAACCAGTGCAACGGGAGATTCCTTCACGGGACATGGTCAGTGCGTCAGGCACGGAGCGTGTGAGTGTGCCTCGGCCAAAGGATGAGGACAGTACCCGAGAACGTGAGGTTTTGTCCAAACTCGAGTTTGCGACCCAGGACCGGAATTGGGATGAGGCCAAGGCCTTACTGTCGCAATTACCGGCCCGGAAATACGGGGACCTGATCGAACGGTTCCAGGATCAGATTCCGCATGAGAGACCCGTATTACTGGAAGCTCAGTCCATGACCATCGAGGAGGAACGACAGCAATCGTCAATGAATGAAGAATACGAATCGTTCTTGTCTAATCAGGCTCTCGCGACGAGAAAACTCCAGGATGTTCCTTCGGGTGACGATGATAAGGAATGGCTGGAGCAGACACCGGTGGCTGGAGTGGATGAAGAGCAGTACAATAAGCAATCCAAAGCCATCAGGGGAGTAGGATCGGGTTGTACATATGCCACTCTCCAGGCAGCGGTTGATGCTGCTGTATCTGGTGATGATATCTACATTGCGATCGGAACATACAATCAGACGGTCAATGTTTATAACAAATCATTGAATTTTTATGGTGGTGCGAGCAGTGATTGTTCTTCTCTGACCGGATCAATTTCGACCATCGACGGGACTGGTCTGGCTGATTCCGTATTCGAAATTTACGGAGATACAACTGCTGACACGGTCCTGGTCCAGAATCTGGACATAATCAATGGTGAAGCTGATGCCAATTATGGAGGTGGTCTCGAGATCGATAACAACACCGTGGTTAATTTGGTGAACACCTGGATTTATAACAACGAATCGGGCTATGGCGGTGGGGTTCACTTGAGTGATGGCTCAGTGTTTGATATGAATTCCGGTTCCCGGATTTATAACAATTCAGCCACAGGCGATGGTGGCGGTATTTACTGTCAGGGTGGCACTGTCTATATTCGAGGAAACTCGAACTATGTGGGTGTATCGGGATATGGCAATGTGGCAGATTCGGATAGTAACAACACGGGCAATGGTGGCGGTATTTATCTCGATGGCGGAACTGCCTATATTTATGGTTCGAGCGGGATCGGACGGGTGACCTATAATCAGGCTGAGAACGGTGGCGGCATATACGCATTGAACAGTGCTTTGATCTATCTCGAGGGCACGAATGCCCTGATCGGTTATAACGATGCTAATTTCCATGGTGGTGGCATTTACCTGGCATCAGGTGCCGATATTTATGTAACCAGCGCCTCGATCAATAATAATCACGCTACTAGTTACGCTGGTGGGGTCTATGTGACCGGCTCGGGTTCCAGCGCTGATTTTGATGTCATGGCTGCCTGCAGCGGGAAATGCTGTCAATTGAGTCATAATACGGCAGGATCGCGGGCAGCAGGTGCTTATGTCAGTGCTGGGGCGGAACTCGATCTCGAGATGGTCTATATGGAAAACAACAGCAATTCGGGCTTGGGTTCGGCGATCTATGCCCTTGGCTCGGGGACACTGGTCGAACTCGATAGCGTCATGATCACAGGTAATACTACCACGAGTGATTACCTCATTCGCTTGTTCAATTCTGGAGGAGCACCCTATGCCCGCGTACGAAACACGACCATCGCTGGCAATTTGGGCCAATCTCAGTTACTCGGGATCGATGACCGGATCCGTCTCGAAGCCTTTGGCCTCATAGTCTGGGGGAATAACGGCACAATGTTGACTGGTGAGGGAGATGTGACCATCGACAGTTCGATTCTGTCAGAAGAATACCCCGGCAGTAATAATCTCGTCTCGGACCCTCTTTTTCTCGATGCTGCCGCAGGCAATTATCATATCAGTAAGAACTCACCTGCTGTTGATCATTGTAACGGTCTCTATAGCATCGATGTCGATTATGAGGCCAGGCCTCATGACATCTATGGCATTGGCTCAAAAGGTCCCATTGGAACAAATGACACTCTGGCAGATCGCATCGATCCGAGCGGAAAGACGGACCATATCGTCCGGGTGATGGTTGATGAGTGTCCGCTGTCAGAATTGGCCGCAACTTTGACCAGTATCACCCGTTTGGTCGATTATGGTTCATGGCTATGGCTCGAACTCAACCAGGCGGAATACGCAGCCTTGAAGGCGAGCGGTCTTAAGTATGAGGATATTGATCATTATGGAATAATCAGTTTCGGGAACTACTATTTTGATCCAATTCAAGATGGCGAACCGCTTTTTCAAATGAGAGGCTTGACCGGTTCACCGGAGAATGCAAACGGCTATGGACTTCATCTGGTTCAATTGCGTAATCCGCTGACAGAGTCAGACCAGGCCCTGCTCGAGCATGCCGTTGTTCCGATTAACTATGTTACTGACAATACATATCTGGTTTGGGCGGACCAGCGTGGTCTGGAACGGTTGCGACAGAGTCCGCTGCTGCGCTGGGATGGCGCTTTTCATCGGGCGTATCGACTCGGAGCCCGTCTTGAACTTGACCGGGCCCAGTATCCGGATAACGAATATGTCAAACTCAACCTGTCATTACTTGACGACGGGACACTTGACCGAATCGAAGACTGGCTCGAAAGGAATGCCGGAGAAATCCTGAACAAGGCCCCGCGGCATGTCATGGGTGAAGGAATGGCCATGCTGGTCTGGCAGATCGAGGTCCTGGGTGACATGATCGAACAGTTGACTTCATTTGCCAATGTTGTGCATATCATGATCAGTTATCCATCTTTGCTTGATGATGAAAGTTCGGACCAGATCATTGCCGACAACGCCTCGGGCGGTATCCCCGTTGTGGGTTATAACAATTGGCTTACGACCACGGGCTACAACGGTTCCGGAGTAAAAGTCGCCATCGTCGACGGTGGTGTCGATTGGGACCATGTCGACTTGAATGTTGTTTCCGGGACTGAATATGGCGGTTATGAGGAAGTCGGTGAACCGGGTTCGGACGGAGGAGCGGGCGATGGCTCTGGTCATGGCACGCACGTGGCCGGTATCGTCAATGCGAACGGGACAAGCGGTTTAACAGACGGTACTGGTTTCCTCTACGGTCTCGGAGTAGCGCCCGGGACTACTCTTCATGCTCAGGATGCGCTGGGTGACGGACCGGCTGTCGATATTTACACTCGAAGTTATGATTCGATCACCAATGGGGCCGATCTGTCCAATAATTCCTGGTACTATGACTGTCCTTTAGGAGGGTGCGGTTACACGGGCAATTGTGCGGACCTCGATGATTATGTTCACGATGCTATTTCCGGTTCACCGCGAAATCCCTTCATGTTGGTCTTCTCGGCCGGCAATGCCGGCAATGATTGTGGCGGACCATATCCTTGTATGGAGTCGATTACCGACCCGAAAGAAGCCAAGAATGTGATCGTGGTCGGGAGCACAGACAGTGAGCGTTCGGCCAGCGGCGATATCGATGCCATTTCGGATTTCAGCAGTCGCGGCTTCTGTGTTGACGGACGGGTCAAGCCCGATGTCATGGCCCCGGGAGACAATATTATCAGTACCGAAAACCGCGATGGTCTGGTGGATATGTCCTGTGATCTATCACCGGCCGGGACTACGACCCATGCCTATTGCAGTGGCACGAGCATGTCTTCGCCCCATGTCACGGGTTTCGCTGCTTTATTCATCGAATTCTGGCGGGTGCATTACTACACTTCTTCAACTCCTTTGCCGGCAACGATCAATGCAGCCATAATCTGTACGACCGATGATCTCGGCGGGGCCGATGACGGCTGGGGACATGTCATCACCAATCGTCCCAACGAGCATCAGGGCTGGGGTCGGGTCAACATGGACCGTTTACTGAATCCACCGGTCCCGATCCAATTCTATGAGAACCCGCTCTTATTGGACGATTCGGGTGATTACTATGAAATCCAGATTCAGGCTTATAACACATCTGAACCCTTACGGATCACATTGGCCTGGACCGATGCCCCGGGATTGGCCGATGCCAATCCTGCGTTGGTTAATAATCTGAATTTGAGGGTTACGGACCCCAACTCGACCTATTGGCGGGGCAATTACTTTGGTACTGATGGTTGGAGTCAATCCGGAGGCAGTTACGATACCCTCAATAATATCGAGAATGTCTGGATCGAAAATCCGATCGCCGGGACTTATACACTCCGTGTGACCGGAACAACTATTGCCGGTGACGGTTACTATTATAACGGCGATACAACCGACCAGCATTTCAGCCTGGTTTGTTATAATTGTGAGCAAGTTCAGGCCGGGCAGTATGATGCCGGGGCCGATGAAGCCTATGCTCTCGTTGGTGTCAATGGTGCTGTCTGTGAATATGGGACCATTGCTGATGCAGTTGCTGCCGCCAGTTCAGGCTCGACTATCTACATTCCTTCCGGCACCTATATCGAGCGGATCGGGACAATCAATAAAGACCTGACCTTTGTCCCGGCAACAGATAATTGCTCATCCGAGGACCTGGCCGCAACCAGCTCAAGCGTCATTGTCGACAATAACGCCGGATTTGCGTCGAATGGCGGTATCGCCTATATTACGAGTTCTGCTGATGTCACCTTCCGCCACATGACTCTGCGTGATGCGAGCGCAACATACGGAGGGATTCTGTGGGCAAATACGGGTACATCCACTCTTCTCGATGATGCGGATGTGAGTAATGGCGTAGCGTCGTCAATCGGAGGCGGGATACGTTCGTTAGGCACGGTCGAGCTGATCAATGACAGTGAAGTGATTAATAACGAAACAACCGGAACAGGTTATGGCGGAGGTGTGTCAATCGCCAGTCCAGGCACGTTAATCATGCGCAATGCAAGTCGGGTCGGCGATTATCTCCAGGCAAACAATTCGGTCACGCAAGGAGGCGGTGTTTATCTTGACGGATCAAGCCTCGAGATGTATGACACCAGCCGGATCAGATCAAATGTGGCTATCACGGACGGCGGCGGAGTCTATGCTTACAACGGTGCCGATGTTATCCTGAATAACAACGCCTATATCGGGTACCTTACCACAAATATTACCAATGAAGCGGTCAATGGTGCGGGCATTTTTCTGACTGGTCCGGGTTCAACCCTGACCATGAATAATAATAGCGCCGTGGTGAAGAATGTGGCCAGCGGTGATGGCGGCGGCATCTATGCCGCTGCAGGAGCTGTGGTGACCCTGGCCGGCACTGCCCATATCGGCTCGACGACCGCGGATTACGGAAATGGAGCTGATAACGGGGCAGGTCTGTACCTGACCGGGTCCGGCTCGAGCCTGAACATGTCTGGTGATAGTAGTGTCCGCAATAATATCGCCTCAGATAATGGCGGTGGCATCAATGTCAATGATAGCGCGCTTGCTCTCATCGATAGCGCCGTCATAGACTCGAATACTGCCGGCTATTACGGTGGAGGCATTTATTGTGATGGTTTCGATCCTCTCGGTGATCCCTCACTGACCGTTCAGAATGCTACGGCCATCACCAATAACACGGCCATGGGCGGAGCTGGGATTTACGTAATGGGAGGATCAGACACTGTCCTTCTGGATAACAGTCTGATCGATAACAACACCGCCTCATTCGGCGGCGGTTTCCGATTGAATGGAAATGGGACCGTGACTATGCAGAATGGTATGACCATCACCAATAACGACGCCACTGTCAGTGACGGGGGCGGACTTCTCCTGTCAGAAGGCGGGACCTTCGACCTGACTGATACGACGCTACAATATAATACTGCGATTGGGAATGGAGGCGCGATCAGCTCCAGTTTCAACGCAGCCAATGTCATCACTCTGACCGACTGCGATATCCGCTGGAACAGTGCTGACTTGAACGGTGGTGGAATTAATAACGAAACTGGCACGGTCTCGTGTTATGCAAACTCGGATATGTTTGTGCTTGGGGTCAATATCGCCACAGACGGAGGCGGTTTGTATGACAGCAGTGGCAATACTGTCCGATTGCATGCCACTCACGGCAACAGTATCCAGTTTAATACCAATATTGCCGCTAATAATGGAGGTGGCGCATATATCACCAACGGCAGTCTTCTCGACATCTATGGTCAAGTTTCAATAACGAGTAATACAGCAGTGAATAATGGTGGTGCTCTTTATGTGGACAATGCCACACTCTGGTTGGATGACTATTCTACAACGAGACCTGAAATCCTGGTCAATACGGCCTCGAATAGCAACGGTGGGGGCATATATGCCCAGGACTCGACCCGTCTTGAATTCGACGGGGCGCTCATTGGGGGTGGGACCTTGGGAAACCAGGCCCCGAATGGCAATGGTGGTGGTATGTATCTGAACAATTCTGTCGCGAATTTGGACGATGTCACCCTCCAAAACAATACCTGTGCAACCTATGGCGGCGGAATATATGCAGTCAACGGTTCAACAATCTCAATTTACGCCAGTATGTCAACGCCAACCAAGGATGATGGAGAGGCATATTCGAGACCGGGCGAGAAAGCCACAGCCTGCAATCCAGCTCTCCTGGCCGCGGACCGCTACTGTTCCGAAGTCCGCAACAATATTGCCGGTTCTGCCGGAGGCGGGATCTACCTTAACAACGGAAGTTCGTTGGATGCAGTCTCGACAGCCTTTATGGCAAACCAGGGCGTAGGTGCTGCCCTCTATTCATATAGTGCGACTGATTCGGTCACAATCCGTAATTGCCGGTTCAGCGATAATACCGGCACAAATGCGGCTCGATTCTGGCTGACTGAAACCGTGCTTCTCGAGAACAACACCTTTGCTGACAATTCAACCAACTCTTTATCAGTTAATAGCGCCTCGGCCACATCGACGTTTAACAACAACATATTCTGGGATGGGAGTGCCAGCATAATCAACGGAACGATACTCGGGAGTTGCAACAATTCTCAACATGGCGAATTTCCCGGCATCTCGCAGGCCCCACTCTTCGAAACTACTTCTCGCGGCGACTATCATCTTGGCCTCGGTTCACCCTGTATCGATGCCTGTACAAGTGGCTACGCTGCTGACCTCGATAACGTGGCCCGTCCTAAAAACGGTGATGGGGCTGCCTCGTCTTCAGAATATGATATGGGGGCATTCGAGCACGGGGATGTTTCGGCTGCGCCGCCACCACCGACACCGGATGGCGATAATGTTCCCGGAACACCGGTCGAAGGACAGAAACTGGCCGCCGATGGCAGCCAGATCAGAATCACCTGGGACGTCCTGACCTGCCCAGCCGACCAGTACCTGTTGCTTTACGGCAATCTGAGTACGGTCTCCGGTTATGCCAACAGCTGTATCGATAACATCGACCCGGATGAGAACGGGAGTTACGACTGGTTAACCGTGCCTTCAACCAATACCTGGTTTGTTATCGTCAGCAGCTCGGGCATCGATGTCGAAGGAAGCTGGGGGACCAACAGCAGCAACATCGAACGAGATACATCGCCCGCTGCTCCTTCTGCCTGTAGTGCCTCAAAGGATACGTCGGGCACCTGTCCATAACGGGGACCACAGCTTTAACTTCACGAGCCGGTCATCGACCGGCTCTTTTTTTAAACATTATAAATAAGGGACATACAAAATTCAAATGAATCGATGAGTTGAAAGGGAGGTCCGGTTTCAGGTCAGGGGGAGTAAAGCATCGTAAATTGCTGCTTCACAGCTACCAGCGAAATTTTGACTTTACAAGGCAGTACTATTCGGTTACCATATCGTATCGCACATGGACCTATTGGAAAAGCAGAAAGCTCTTCATTCGTAGAAAGAATGCGGCCTATGTGTCGTCCATGCTCATCTTCATGATCTGAGTAGTCGGTAAGCGGCAGAAAGGGAATGTAACGATGGTTGATCAAAAGCTGGTTTTCTTTTTCCTTATTCTTGTCTTGTTTGCCAGTGTTCTTCCTGTGGCAGAGAGTGCATGTTACTATGTTTCCATGAATGATGGCGATGATGGTTATGATGGCTTATCGCCGGATTTTCCTTTTCAGACCATCGATCGGGTCAATCAACTTGACCTTTCGCCGGGGGACCAGGTTTTGTTCAAATGTGGGGATATCTGGCGCACAGAGATGTTGTTGATTACTTCGAGCGGTTCACCGACACAGCCGATACTGTTTGGCTCGTACCCCTCGTTGACCTGCTCTGACAAACCCATCATTTCCGGTTCTCAACCGATTTCCGGTTGGGGCTTGGAAACGGGGAATATATACCGGGCCAATCTTTCGACGGGTGCGAACGCCGGATTGTTTCCGAATGGTATCAATCAGCTTTTTCGCAACGGGGCACGACTGCCATTGGGTCGTTGGCCAAACCTGGCATCTCATCCGGATGGAGGTTACTCGACCGTGGATGCTCATAATTCGAGTTTGGCCAGAATAACGGATAATGAGTTACCGGCGTTGGATTGGACTGGGGCGGCAATCCATATGAAAGGAATACGCTGGTATATCATGAATCGCGAGGTTGTGGGTTCAGGAATCCACATCTTGACGCTGAATGAGGATGTCACTTGTTATACCGGGAATTGCACGGGTTGGGGATATTTCATCAACAGTCACCACTCGACACTTGATTGCGAGGGCGAGTGGTATTACGACGAGGCCTCTCACTATGTCTATGTCTACACCACAACCGGGAAACCGGCAAACGGTGAGTTGGAAGGCTCAGCCATCCTGACGGGCCAGGGCGATTTTCTTGGGGGAATAATTCTTGGTACACATCTTTATGAACATATCACCGATGTCATTATCGACAATTTTGTGATCCGTAACTGGTTCATGAATGGTATAACCACACCGACGAATTATGAACTTGATGATCCCGAGCGGCTAACCATCAGAAACAACATTATCCGGGATGTGGATGAAGAGGGCATAAATTTACAGGCCTGGGTCTGGAATGCGGGCTCCAATAGCGGCTGGCGTGGGGGTGAGTATCTGACCATTCAGAACAACGTGATTGATGGGGCAAACCATTATGGGATCGATTCATATGCCAGCTCATCTCTGTTCGAGGGCAATGTCATCAGGAACATCGGCCTTATTGAAAATCTCGGTCGGTCCGGTCTTGGATGCGGTTTTACCGGAAACAACTGTACCGAAAACGGGGCTGGTTTCAGGATCAAATTGGATAAGCCTGCTTTCTCAGCACATGACAACATCATCCGCTTGAATACCATCGAGCGGGTCGGTATGCAGGGAATTGATGTATTTGGCCCCAACAATATCATCGAGCACAATTTCATCAAAGAAGCCTGCTTTTCCAAGGGAGATTGCGGTGGAGTTCGCACCTTCGGCGGGAGTAGTTTTTTAAATACCAGTGCCGTCAATATTACTCTCGCGGGCAACATCATTGTGGATACAATCGGCAACACCGATGGATGTCACAGTGATTATGACGCCCTGTTTGGATTTGGTCTGTATATCGATCATTATTCGGATGCCATTATCATGACGGATAACACTGTTCTCAATTCAACGGTCGCCGGCATTCTCGTTCAAGATTCGAGGGCGACCATCACCGGTTCCGTGCTTCATAACAATCAAAGCGGAACCTTGCATAGTGGTCAGATTTCCCTGACTGGCTCTCAAACACGAGTGACCTTGCTCAACAATGTTTTGTATGGCATTACGCCCGAGCAGTACACTTTAAGGGTTGAGAGTTTATCCAACCTCCTTGGTTCTGATTATAATTATTATTTCAATCCCTATTTTTCTCAGAACATGCTGTTCAACGGGACCTGGCCAGGTTATACGTTTGAAGAATGGCAAGCCTTCAGCGGGTTAGACCTGCATTCACAAAAGAACTGGTTCACGTTAAACCCGGGAGAGCCTCCTTTGTCCACGGTTTTTTATAACGCCACCACCCAACAGAACTCCATTGATCTTGGAGCTTATGTTTATCTGGACCTTGATCAAAACCAGGTATCGAACGAACTTCTTCTCGGGCCCTATGAATCGGAAGTGCTCATCAAGACTGATCTAGTCGTCCCGGAGGTCGATCCTGCATTGTTCCTGATTATCTTTACAGCAATTTTCTGGGCAGTCCTTTCGAGGAAGCCGAAGCCGGTCGCTGCGAACAAAGGGTAAGGGGAAGAAGCGTCTCGATCACAAATTCCTTTTTTCTGATCAGGCTCTTTTTTCTGCCTGAGCCAGATGAGTGTGTGCACGAGACAAGACAGCCACTTCATGTGTTTTCGAACCAGATCCCGACTAGCTGATAATTTTCTCTTGACAATCACTGGACTCTTCTATATTTACAGCGTATTGATTTTCTGGGGATAGAGTAAACGAGTTCCTGAACTGGTAATCAGCAACTTTACTTTTGTCTCGTGAAAGGGGAGGAATATGTGGTTGAAGGTGATGGTCGCATTGTTTGTTGTTCCAATTTGCAGTACGTCTATGCTCGATGCAGCGATGTTTCTCGAAATCAATCCAGGTGGGGTTGGGCATGAAGCTGATGTTGAATTGGTCTGGTCGCCGAGTGATCCACAAGATGTAATGTTCCATTCGATTGGCCATCCTTTCAATGTGCTGCTGAACACGGTTTTACCAAATCAGTATCATCTTGGGGTCATGGCTGACGGGGTGAATTATGCCTATAAGGTCGTTGAACCCGATTCGGTCCTTTTGCCTGGGGACTTGTTTGCCACAGATACTATTGTCGGGGACATGAGATATGTTCCAGCCCCAACCCCCTGGGGTTTTTTTCAGGGTTCCCCGGTTGATGAGCCGTGTCGAGAAGACGATGAGACCCAATTCAAGCACGTATTAACCCGTGATTTTGCGGTCATGGAGACAGAGGTGACGCGGCAAATGTGGGCTGATCTCCTGGCAGGGCAATCGACGCTCCCGAACGATCCGACCCATACTTCATATGGTTCTGGTCTGACTAATCCTGTGCAGAACCTGACCTGGTTTGAAGCAGTTTTGTTTGCCAATCTGCTCTCGCTCCAGAATGGTTTAGACCAATGCTATTATGCCGATGCTAACTTTACGGTCCCGCTTGATGCAACCAATTATATGACCGGTCCGTATTTTTGTGATTTTGAGGCGCTCGGTTATCGACTAATGTCCGAGGGGGAATGGGAGTATGCGGCCCGAGCCGAGACAACGACCCCCTTTTCGGTTAATGAAACTAATTATACGTCCTCGACCTGTGGCGAACCTTTATGTGTTACTGGTGAATTTCCGACCCTGGAACAGTATGCGGTCTATTGCGCCAATGATAATGGCACAAGTGAACCGGTCGGGAGCAGAATCGCTAATCCCTGGAACCTGCATGACATGACTGGAAATGTGTGGGAATTCTGTTGGGATTGTTATGCAGCAGTGTATCCTGCCGATACGACAGATTATGCTGGCCCCACGAGCGGTTCATACCGGGTCGTCCGGGGAGGTGCCTGGAATGATTACGCTCTGAATTGTCGCTCGGCTAACCGCGATGCGGTCATGCCTGACTCCCCCAGTTTCGACATCGGCTTCCGTCTTGCCCGGACAGTTACTCTGGCCCCGGTTATTCAGAGCATCATCGATACAGATGTGTGCGTTCAGAATGGCATTCAGATTGAGTTCAACTTCAGCGTCGATGCGGACCGTTATGACCTGTGGGTAGATGGTCTGGAAAGAGCAACTAATATATCCAGTCCCTGTTTTTATAATCCGGGAGATAGTCTTGGTCATGACTATGTCATCCGAGCCGTGTACGGCACAACTCATTATGATTCGGCTATCGTGACCTTCACTGATGTCAACAATACACCTGTGCCTATTATAACCGGGCTCGATGAAAATATCTGTCCCAGCGAGAGTGTGAGCCTATCCACTGAAACCGGCATGACCGATTATCAATGGTATCTCGAGGCCAGTCCGCTTGCAGGTGAAACAACTGAGACGCTGATCACCAGCGTGTCCGGCCAGTACACCGTATCCTACATGAATAGCCAGGGTTGTCACGGTCTTTCAGAGGCACTGACGGTAAGTATTACTCCTTGTAGTGGTTGTCCAAGCGGAGGGCTTTATGCATTAGACGCGATCGTGGGCAAGATACGCTGTGTTTGTCCCGGCTCCTTTACCCAAGGTTCACCGACTGATGAGCCGTGCCGGATTTCGTCTGAGAGACAGTTTAGCCATACTCTGACCAGGACTGTGGCGGTCATGGCGACCGAGGTGACCCGGCAAATGTGGGCTGATTTGTTGGCCGTACAGCCGACCCTGCCGATCGATCCTTCAGATCTAAACATATCTCCAACCATGTCCCATCCGCTCAATCGACCGCTTTGGTTTGAAGCAGTATTATTTGCCAATCTATTGTCAGTACAGAATGGCTTGACGCGATGTTATTATTCAGATGCCGGATTTACAACCCCGATTGACGCTACCAATTATATGACCGGTCCATTCTACTGTAATTTTGATGCGAGTGGCTATCGTCTATTATCCGAGGGCGAATGGGAGTATGCGGCCCGGGCCGGAACGACCACACCCTATGGTTGTGCTGAGACCAATCTCACTGCGGATAATTGTTATTCCGGCACACCTGGTGAGTTACCTGTACTCGAACAATATGCTGTATTTGTCGCGAATTCTTCAGGTACGTCTGAACCGGTGGGAAGCAAGCTGGCCAATGCCTGGAAACTCAAGGATATGCACGGAAATGTCTATGAATGGTGCTGGGATTGGTATGGCGCTTATCCCATTCCACCAACAAATGATTATACCGGACCAGCGAGCGGCACGAATCGGATGGCACGGGGCGGTCACAATGGCTGCTATCCCGCCGAGCTTCGTTCGGCATACAGGTTTGCGAGCAGCCTTGGTATCCGTTATAATGGTTTCGGTTTCCGTCTGGTCAGGACCGTGACCTTGCCATAAAAAAGAACAACCGGAGGAGAAATCCGGGTTTATCTGTTCATCGAGCAGGTCAGTGCGGTCTGCCTGCGACCACTGACCGGTCATTGTCCGACCAGGGACGGGTCGGAATGATCGGCCTGCAGTCTGGTCGGTGAGTCATGCCCGGCGTGCTCACAGGCAGGTTTTTTCCGGAAAAGCAGGGCTGGGTCCTTACCAGAAGTTGGAGCAGGCGAGCCCGAAATGGTTGAGCAGCCGATTGAGGACAACAAGCGGGAGACCGATCACATTGGAAAAGCAGCCCTGGATTCGGTCGATGAAGATCGCGGCCTTTTCCTGGATAGCGTACGCGCCGGCTTTGTCAAAACATTCTTCGGTGGCAACGTAGGCCTGAATTTCGGCCCGTGTCAGGTCCCGAAAGTGGACTTTAGTCAGGGCATGTTCGGAGCGGAATTCTGCTGTTTCGAGACAGCCGACTGTCACTCCCGAGATAACATCATGGGTGCGTCCGCTCAGGCTGGAAAGAAAAGAGACCGCCTGCTCGGGGCTGTCCGGTTTTCCCAGGATGGTCCGTTCAAGCACGACGATCGTGTCGGCACCGATGACCAGGCCATGTTGGTAATGTTTCAGGGCTGACCGGGCTTTATTGAGTGAATTATGCAGGGCACAGGCGATCGGGGCGTCGGCATTGTTCGCTTCGATTGCGCCAAGACCATCGGGGGCGAGCTGGATGAAAGGTATGCCCAGCATGTGCAGTAAGGCGATCCGGCGGGGTGAGGTCGAGGCCAGATATATGGGCGGTAAGGTCACAGTGCACGTGCCTGATTATTTGGAGAAACCCGAGGCTGAGCGTGAATTATGAATTTTATGGGTTTTGACCTGGACGAGCAGCATTTTCTCGGCTGTTTCAGCAATGGCTTGGGCATCGAGTCCCAAGTGTTTTCTCAGCGAATTCTGGGTGCCTTTCTGAACAAAACTGTCAGGGATGCCGATTCTCCTGACGGCAATGCCGTCGAGATGCTCATCGGCGATCATTTCCAGGACGGCTGAGCCAAATCCGCCCATGAGTGCGTTTTCTTCGATCGTGAGGACCAGGCCGATTTTCTGGGCCCATTTAGCGATGAGGGCCCGATCGAGCGGCTTCACGAAGCGGGCGTTGATCACACTGGCTTTAATGCCTTTTTGAGCGAGTAATTGGGCGGCTTCAAAGGCGGGCATGACCATGGAACCGATGCCGACCAGCAGGATGTCCTTGCCCTCTGTCATGAGTTCGGCCTTGCCCAGAGTAAGCTTGGCGGGCTCAGAATCAAGGTCCACGCCATATCCGTTGCCGCGCGGATAGCGAACACAGGCAGGGCGACCGAGTTCGATAGCGGTGTGGAGCATGGCCTGCAGTTCATTCTCGTCTTTGGGGGCCATAAGGACAAGGTTGGGAATGTTGCGTAGATAGGAGATGTCGAAATTACCATGATGGGTCGGCCCGTCTTCTCCCACAATACCGGCACGATCAAGGGCAAAGGTGACGGGCAGGTTCTGGAGACAGATATCATGAAGGACCTGATCATAGGACCGCTGCAGAAAGGTGGAATAGATGGCCACGACAGGTTTCATGCCCTGGATGGCCAGACCGGCCGCAAAAGTGACCGCATGTTGTTCGGCGATCCCGACATCATAGGTCCGTTCGGGGAAGACCTCGGCGACTTTGTCGAGACCGGTGCCCTGCAACATACCGGCCGTGATCGCCACAATCTTGGGGTCCTTTTTGGCAAGATGGATTAATGTTTTGGCGAAAATATCGGTATATGAAGGTTGGGAATTGTGTTTCTTGACATGTCC
>JAFGSJ010000100.1 GCA_016934675.1 bacterium
ATTTTAACGATAATCCTCCCCCCGACCCCCTCCAAAGGGGGACAGAGAAAAGGCACTTTTTTCGATTAAATCGACAGCCCCTAAACGTGGAACTACGAGCAATTGTACCGGGTTGTGCGATAACCTTCGTAGTTCTGCTTCAGTGGGGCTTTTTGGTACTAAATGTGTTGATCGCGTTAAAAAAGGAATTTGACAAGCTGTTCGGAGCGGGAGGGATGCTTGAGTTTATCGATCGCTCGGATCTCGATCTGACGAATACGTTCCCGAGTTACTCCCAGCCTCGAGCCTACTTCTTCGAGCGTAAAACGCCGCTCGACATTGATGCCGTAACGAAGTTGGAGCACAGTCTGCTCTCGGTTTGAAAGCGTTTTAAGGAGACAACCGATTTCCTTTTTCAAGCGTTCCTTGCAGATTTCATTGATCGGATGCGGTGTGGATTGATCAGGTAAGACATCCTGAAGTTTCAGCATTTCCTCATTATCGTCCGGGATCGGATCAAGTGAAAGTATTCTCTGCTGCGATGTCAGCAGGAGCAGGAAAGTCTCCTCGGGATAACCGAGCAGGTCAGCCAGTTCAACCCAGGTCATTTCGCGGCCCTCATTCTGATGGACCAGATCGATCTCACGCTGCAAACGTTTCAACTTTTCGGATAAATGGATTGGGAACCTGATTATTCTGTTGCGGTGCACAATCGCTCGATTGATCGATTGCTTGATCCACCAGGTCGCATAGGTCGAAAAACGCGTGCCCCGAGTATGATCATAGCGATCAACGGCTTTGATGAGCCCCAGATTGCCTTCCTGAAGAATATCGCTGAATGAGATGCCGGCATTGAGGTAATTACGGGCAATTTTTATGACCAATCTGAGATTGGATTGAATGAGCATATCGACCGCCTGTAAATGAAGTGAACGAGCATTTCGTATATTTTTGAGAATTGTCTTGTTCAGCCGGGCAGGAAGTCGAGGTAGTATGCTCATACTGTCTGTCGTAGACCATTCCCGTGGCAATTTATCGATATAACTGTTAATGAAATCCTGGGTGAAACTGGCCCGTTCGATAAGAGTGAGTATTCTGTCACCATATCGGGCGACTAATTTCTCCGCTGCCCCGTTCCGGTCAAGCCCAGACCGATTTTTACGGGCACCGATCCACTCCCGACGCAGTAATTCGATCTCATCCAGAAGCAACAGGGCATCACTGACATGACGTTTCTCCAGAGCAGAGCTGTTCCCGCTGGTATTCAGGTGAAAGACCTCATGAGGATGAATACTTTTCGTATCGAGCCATTCCCGAAGACGAGCCAGGAAGGTCAAAAAATGAGGGAAACGGGCCAGATAACGAAGCATCATCTGTTTCTGTTCTTGAATGGTTTGCGAAACAGACCACTCCTTCTCTTTCGTCAAAGGCGGGTATTTTTTAAGATTGTGCCTGGAAATCTGGAAAACACTTCCATCATCACCGACTAATGGCATCTGTTCCTCCCTTGAACGCTCTTCTCCCCCCTCTGAACATCATGCCCCGATCGGTTGTTCATCAGATCTAGTCGTAATCGAGAAACACCCTTTCATTTAAGCTCGAAATGCATTTTCCTGTCATGATTTACCACACCGGTCCCTCGCGTATAGTTGACCAATCAGATAAGGTCCCCTATCAGACCGGCATGATGGTTTTCCTAACTATAATATTGGTATTTTCAGGTGCTTTGTCAACAGCCCAGACCTGTCTTGATCAGTTCCTCCTTGAGGAGAGGCACGATCGTAAACAAATCGTCGACGATCCCGTAATCGGCTACCTTGAAGATTGGTGCATCAGGGTCTTTATTAATGGCCACGATCACTTTGGAAGAAGTCATGCCGGCCAGATGTTGGATTGCACCTGAAATGCCTATGGCGATATAGAGAGTAGGATTAACGACTTTCCCAGTCTGACCGACCTGTTGATCATGTCCGATCCAGCCGGCGTCAACCACAGCTCTCGATGCACCGACCGCCGCTTTCAGTGGAGCGGCGAGTTCATCGAGCATTTGAAAATGCTCAGGACCCTTCATACCTCGCCCACCCGAGACCACGACCTCAGCTTCAGTCAGTTCCTTCTTACCCGCTTCTTTCTCCTTGATCTCCTTTATCGTAGCCCGGACCGTCCCAGGATCGAGACTGAGTTTTTCCACAACACAAGACCGATTCGGGTCTTCCGGTAAAGCTTGAAAAATATTCGGACGCAAAGCCACCATCTGCGGGTCGCTTTTTAAAGCCACTTTTGCGAGGATTCGACCGGCATACATCGGTCTGGTCACCAGTAAGCGTCCATCAGCACCGAGCTCGATCGCAATACTATCACTTGCCAGAGCCACACCGAGTCGGGCCGCCAATCGCCCCCCCAGGTCCTTGCCCAATGCCGACGCGCCCAACAGGACCACCGCGGGTTGTTTGTTCTTGATCAAATCAGCAATGACCCGAGCATAACCCTCTGCTGAATAATGCTCGAGCTTAGGATGGTCTGCACAATAGACAATATCCGCGCCAAAATGCCCCAAACTCACTGCTAATCCTTCTATATTCGAGCCTAACAGGATTGTCTCGACCTGACCGCCGCATTTGTCTGCAATTTTCCGGGCCGCACCTATAGCTTCGTACGAAATCCGTCGTAGCACACCTTTTCTCTGTTCCGCAATTGTCAATATGTTGTTCGTCATAGCTTCACCTCTCCTGTCCACCTTAAATGACCTTGGCCTCGTCATGCAGCATCTTGATCAGATTCGCCACTTTCTCCTGCGCTGAACCACCCTCGACTATTTTCCCGGCAGCCCGCACCGGAGGCATCTGAAGCTCTTTGATCACGAGCAGAGCAGCGTTTTGCCCCACATCGGTCGGAGCCAATCCCAGGGCAGCCAGATCGAGTTCCTCGAGTTTTTTCTTTTTGGCAGCCATGATACCCTTGAGAGAAGCATATCTGACCTCATTCAAACCCTTCTCCGCCGTGATGACCGCGGGCAGCGTCGTTTCCACGACCTCAACGCCACCTTCGAAATCTCGGTAACACAACGCTGATTTACCATCAGAAGCCAATTCCAATTTATGAACAGTAGTGACATGGGGTAAATCAAGGATTTCTGCCAAAGCCGGTCCAACCTGCCCGGCATCATCATCAACAGATTGCTTCCCGCATAAAATGAGATCATAGCTCCCCTTTTGGAGGGCTTTGGCTAATATCCGGGCTGTTCCCAGCAGATCCGAATGCTCGAAAGCCTGGTCCTTCAATAAATAACCCTGGTCCGCCCCTATGGAAAAAGCCCATTTTATCGCTTCCTTTGCTTTCTCCGGACCGATACAAAAGATGGTAATCTCTCCTGAACCGGCTTTCTCCTTGATTCTGACCGCCTCCTCCACGGCAAATTCATCAAAAGGACCCACAACCATCTTCACATCAGTCAGATCAACCGCCCCCTCGCGGATCCTTAAACGGGCTTCTGTATCCGGAACTTGTTTCAAACAAACGGCAATATTCATCAAAACCTCCTTATCCTAACAGAAAATGAGTAGAAACCTGGATGCATTCCCAAGATGGTATTACCTCAATCAGTCTCCTGACAGGGTTTGTTGATACCATACTGAAGCATTCATTGTCAAGAAAAAAGCATTTCAGCCAAGCACACCTCATGCTCGCCGCAATCAAAATGATACTTCATCCCGCATGTTCAGATTGACACGCCCCCTAACCTTGAGTATACTAAGCATTATAAGGAATTATCCATTTTTCTGGACCTCAGGCGAACCGAAGGTGTTTCATGGAACGTATCGTCAATAAAGCTAAGAGTTTTAAGGAAGCGGACGAATGGGATATTATCCAACAACTATCCATGACTCCAGAACAGCGACAAGCCATTGCCCGTGAATTGAAGAGAAGGATGTACGGTGATCATGTTCCTGATGTTCGTGAATATCACCGACAACAACAAAACCGATGAACAGAGATCACTTTTCAAAAGATATCCAGGAATTTATAAAAGCTCTTAACCTTTATAAGGTCGACTGTCTGATCGTAGGTGGAGAGGCTGTCATCTATTATGGTTACGCACGTTTGACTGGTGACATAGACTTCTTCTATGATAGTGCTCAGGCTAATGCAGGCAGGCTTTATTCATGCCTGCTTGATTTTTGGAGCGGTGTAATTCCCGGTATTAATGATGCATCGGAATTAACTGAAGTGGGCACAATCATCCAGTTCGGGATTCCTCCAAACAGGATTGATTTGATCAATACAATTGACGGGATAACCTTCACCGATGCCTGGCAGAAAAAAGTCAAAGAAATAATCGTCATCGACGATGAAGAGTGCAGTCTTTATTACATCTCACTTGATGATCTGATCATAAACAAACGAAAAATCCGGCGAAATAAAGATTTGGATGACTTGAAATTCCTCGAATATCTGAAGAAATCAAGCGGTTGTTGAACGTCTAGTGATTATCTTCACTGTCTATTATGCTCAGTTCTAAGACTACTTTTCCTAATCCTCCGCATAATGGAATCTGTTTTGTATTATCTTCACCAATCTTTCGTCAATTGCCATGACTGTCCTCCTAGCAAATTGCACTACTCTATATCCACTTTCCTTTCGGGGGAAGGCAAATGTTATTTTTATTCAATCGTTAGAAAAATATTAATATAGCATGCCTTTATAATCAGTCCTTAGTGCTTCAATTATTTTAGCTTTCCTTTTATTTCGAGTTTCTTCTGTCTTGGCCTCACAATAAAAGCAAGCTAATTGCTTCTGTCTTGATGATGACTTTTCATTATATAGTTGTAAAACATCATGTTCTTCTCTCAATGCTATGCGTAGTATTTCCTTTTTCTCAATGAGATCACTATCCAATCTAGTCTTGGTTTTCTTTGGTTTATAAACATCTGTGCCGGCCTCAGTCATTAAACCTATGTTCAACATTTTTTCATAGATTTTTTTATTTTTTTCTGACCAATTGTTTTTATCCCTCCTCCTTGAAAAATATTTTTTATATGACTTTTCATTTACATTTTTCAATAATCCATCAATCCAGCCAAAACAAATTGCTTCTTCTAAGGCACAATGTGCAGTAAAGCCCTTTCCTCCTTTTTGAAAAGCGATCCAGATTCCATTTTTCTGATGATGGTTTCTGGTAAGCCAATTCCTGAATTCGGATCTATTTGAAAACTCTAATACTTTTGCTTCTTCATTCATACTGGTGTATCCCATCATAGTATTGATAACGGAGTCTCGGAGAACGAAGCACTATCACCATTTACTGATCAGGCAAATCCCTCTTTCATAACAGATTGTATAGGGATAAACATAATCCCATGCGGTAATGCTTTTATACTTTCTTATTGATATTATTGCAGGCAAAGAAGTCCCGCAAATTACTACCGGTTTAAGAAATCCTGCAATGTATCAATGAGTTTTTCGAAACAAGATTGATCAATATCAATTATTCTGCGATGATTATCCATTTGCGTTTTTCTGGGAATAACATAATATTTTATTTCAAATATTTTCTGAAAAAAATACAGATAAGAAAGTAATCAAAAATACCGAACATACTTACAATGCCATGCTCCCTGGTTGCAGTATTGTTTACATTTGTATCCCCATTTGTCAGAGGTGATTACCGGATGGATAGGCCCTTTTTCGTCCACAGTCATTCCGCTGAAATGGATAGCGATTCCGCCTGGACGAACAACCCGTTCGATCTCGCGCAACTCATCCAACAACGACCAGCCAAATGCCTGAGAGGTTGCAAGCACATCAACAAAGCCATCAGGTAATGGGATATCGGAAAGAAATCCATCAACAATAAAAACGTTTTTGATGCCCTCATTTCTAGCTCGTTCACGCATGAAGCGACGGAACGAACTCACAGGCTCAACTGCAAAAACCCAACGAGCTAACGGCGCTGCCTGAAATGCGATCCGCCCAGTACCCGCGCCAACATCGACCACCACCCGGTCCTCTAATGTGACTTCTGTTGTTAATTCTTTGAAGTCCCAGGCGATAGCTGCTCGCTCATCGTATATCTTTGGATAGCGATGGTAGACCAATAATTCTGCGATTTCCCACACTATCTTGTCTGTGAGGAAATCCAATTCTTTCTTGCTTGAAGCGCGACCGTACTTAGTGGTGATCTTATCAATGAAAGTAATTATCCCCGGGAAACGTGCGCTCCATACTCGTCGAAGTGCTGGGTTTGCGTGAATTACCGCAGCGAGCGCTCGGTGTGTAACACGTCCGAGCAGGTTCTCCAAATCACAAGCCTCAAGTAAGTATAGATCATCGACTTTTAAATCTAGACCTTTATATGTCTGACGTAACATATCCTCCCAAGTACCACTATGTCCCCACCGATCAGTCATGCTCCCTCCCTTATTATATCATCAGGACGCTGCAGGCGATCCAGATAACAATCTCAGCCGCGCATTGTTCGGCGACGTTTTAATTTTCGTCTGTCAATCAGCTTTCGCGAAACTGTAAGTCTTCCTGCCCTTTCGAACAAATTTGAATATGCCAGCGCCAGTCACGCGTGTGAGTACCTCCTCCTCCTTCATATGGTGGTCACTGAAAGATAATGTTCCGTCAGCTTTCAGTACCCTATGGAGTTCCTTCAGGACTTCGTTTGGATTGGTAAGATCATGAAAGACATCATACAATAGAACCGTGTCCAGACAATTATCCGGGAGCCCGGTTCGGCAATCAGATTCGATAGTCTCGATGTTCTCAAGCCCTTTTTTTTTCGCCATCTTCTTGATCTCTTGGATGGCAAGTGGATGAATGTCGAATGCATAAATCTTACCGGAAGGCCCCACCAATACTTCGAGTGGTGCAATGTAACCTCCAGGACCGCAGCCGAAATCGAGCACGGAAAAACCAGGTTCGATCCCGGCCTCCTTCAAAACATCCGAGCGGGGTCGAAGTAGATCCCGCACCTTGAACATGAGACTCATGAGTCTAAAGTCCAAGTTGTTCATTTGCTTTTTCAAGTATCTCTGCTCCTCCTTCTCTTTCCAGCGAACATTTGCTTAAGTTGCAAGGCGTACGTTGGCTGAACCGCGAAAACGCTTGAAAACGCGACATGTATCCGCCAGTCAAATGCATGTGGATGATTCTCGAAGGCTCTCAAGCACTATCTCAGCGTAGAAGCTGGCATCCTGGATCGCCAAGTCATCCTCCAAGGCAAGTGTGCGCCCAAGAACTCGTTCGAGATCATCGCGGATTGCTCTGACCTGTCGATTCAAGCCTGCATAATCGAAATTATCTGGAAACTCAGCGCTCGTGCTCATGTCAAGAGTCTGCAATAGTTGTCGGATACCCACATACACCTCTGTGGAGCTGCTTAACATCCCGCTTCAGCAGGCTGAGAACCAGGCAGCGAGAGGATGAAAAAAAAGTTTTCAGCACTGCTGCATGCCCTGGTTATGCTTCCTTTATCCATCTGTCCGCTGATCGTGCAATCTTTCAGCTATCTTTTCGTGCTCGTGATCGTTTCTATGCCCTCCCGTAACTCATTCAGTCATCTGTGTCAACATGCCGATAATTCGAAGCAATAGTCCGGGGGATTGATTATGAAGCCCTGATCAATTCAGCGCGGATATAAGGAAAAAGTAGAGAATTGTAGATTTCTGTGTGCGCTTTTATCTGAGATTGCACATGTTCTTTTATCATGAAACTCAAGCAACCATCATCATTATCCTCGGTCTCGAACGATCCGTTCATTGGCCCATGAACATTCTATCTGGCAGATTTCAGTTCTGGTGTGGCTTGACCGTTGTGGAAATTAGTCGATTTTGGTAACATGTATAGAGAGAGAAATCAACAAGATTTTGGAGAGTGATGTAAGATGTACTCTCATTGTATGAGAAAAAAAAGTCCGTTCTTAAGGACACTTAGCTTGAAACATAAAAAAATAAGGAGAACTCCATGTCTCGATCAGCTATACTTATTTTTATCTCAGTCGTGATGATCTTCGGTCCTTTTTCCTCAATGCATGTCATTGCCCAGGATTTAGACCTGCTCCTGGTACCATCAACTGATCTTGAGCTCCTTGCTGCTTCAGGAATAAACCTTCTGGCCCGGTTGACGGATAAACTGATCTGCAGTGCGACGCACTCGCAGCAAGTTCGTCTAGCGGAATATGGCCTCGATTATCAGGTGCTTGATTCGATCGATACCCATGATATGTATTACCTGGTTTATCCGATGTATCCGGTTACACTGCCTGAAGATTGGTCCGAAACCAGGGTCCTCTATCAGGAGCCAGGTCTTTATTGTATGCAGATGTCTGAATCAGAAGCCGAATATTTAGTCGAGCAGGCCGGCATGGAAGTGCGCTGGATCAGTCAGACCCCCAAACCATTTTTTAATAAAGCAATTACCGGATATGGACCGATCGAGGGTCATCCGGTGGTACTCGAGTTATTGCAGCAGATCGATGTGGACCTGCTTTATCATTATTGTGGCAACTTAAGCGGGTATAATGTTGTGGAAGTAGGCGGTAATCCTCATACTATCGTCTCGAGACATTCAAAAAACACGGAGCAGATCGAAAAAGCCACGCAATATGTCTACGAGTACATGCAGGGACTGGGTTATCCGGTTTCTTATTTTTATTTCGATGGTCCCGGACAACGCGATGTGATTGCAGTCAAAGAGGGCGTGCACACGCCTGACGAGTTTATCATTATCTGTGCGCATCTCGATGATATGCCGCCTGGTAATCTGGCTCCCGGTGCCGATGATAATGCCAGTGGTTCGGTCGCCGTCATGGTCGCTGCAGAGTTGTTACGGGACATCGAGCTCGACCGCAGCATCATTTTCGCGTTATGGACCGGTGAAGAACAGGGCCTTCATGGCAGTTCGGCATATGCCGAACATGTTTACCGCGAAAAACTCGATGTCCTGGCCGTGATCAATTTCGATATGATTGCCTGGGATACGGTGAATGGGCCCATTATTGAGCTCCATGCCAATAAGCAAAATGTACCGCAATCGATGGAACTGGCCGAGTATATGGCGAGTGTCATCGAGACCTATCAACTCAATCTGACAACTCAGCTCATCGGTAATGGCACGGGAGCAAGTGATCACGCACCTTTCTGGGACTATGGCATCCCGGCCATTCTGGGCATCGAGGACTTTAATGATTTCAACGATTATTACCATACGGTCAATGATCGCCTTGAATACCTCAATCTGCCCTATTTCACAGAATTTGTCAAAGCAGCATTGGCCACTCTGGTCCATCTGGCCCATCTGCCGGGAATGCCGTCAACCGGAGACATCGATCAATCCGGTCGAATCGATGGTATCGATTTGATCTTGCTGTGTCGGGCTCTCGGAACCAGCCAGGGCGACGAAGATTACCTGGCTGAGGCTGATCTCGACGGTTCCGGTAGCATTGATGAGCAGGACCTAGCCCTGCTGGTCGAAAAATTCGGCCTGGTCTTGCCGGGTTTTTATTGATGTAAACCGTATTGCCTGTGTTCAGTCATTCATTCTCGGCAGGCGACAAAATAGGTCAAGAGCATATTCCTGTACCAATTTTTGTCTACCGAAAGTTTTACTGGACGGTCCTGGCGAGTCGAAAACCTATGTCCGAGAAACGTGTAAGCGGTTCACAGCATCCTCGGCTTGCGGCCCGGCAATGTTTCGGTTCATCTGAATAACTGCCGCCTCTGACACAACGATCCGAACCTGTTTCAGGACCACGGAAATCGGTCGAATTGTCCGGGTATGAACTCAAATACCAGTCCCAGCACCACTCCCAGACATTGCCGTGCATATCTTGAAGCGTCCAACTATTGGCCAATTTCTCGCCGACCGGATGGGTCTGGAGACCGCCGGTCACATGAGCATTTTCGGCGTACCAGGCCAAGGGTTCGAGATTCGCATCAGAACCCAAACAGGTCAGATTATCATGTCCGCTGTTATATGCTGTCGTTGTCCCGGCTCGACAGGCATATTCCCATTCTCCCTCGGTCATGAGCCGGTAACCGCCATGGTCGAAATTGCAGAAAACAGGCCCGGTTTCATAATTCATCGCATCGAGTGGAACAGATAATGCGGCATCGATATAATAACAACATGTCAAACCATTGTGAATCGAGAGTAAGTTTGCAAACAGGACTGCCTCGAGCCAGGTAATGGATTGAACGGGGTTATTCATACCGGGACCGTAACCGGTAGCCGTAGGATCATCAGGTAATGAGGATTGGACCGCTCTCAAATCAGCCCACATCTGACGGGTCACTTCGGTTTCCATGACTGCAACTGCTCTGGTCAGAGTGTGACTGTATTGGGCCTCATCATCAAACCGACATTCTTCAGTCGAAGGCGATCCTTGAGAAAATGTCCCGGCCGGAATGATAGACATGCTGCCAACGATCCTGTCCACGACATCATTATTGTCATCATTGTCATCATCGGAACAACTGCTGAACAGGAATGCAGCGGGCAGGATACCTATGATAACGACAAAAAACAATACAGAATACCTTAGTGCTGAGCTGAAATTCAATCCCTTCTTTACACTCATAGCCACCTCCTCAGAAGGATATGTTAGCGGTTATCTGGCATGACTCGTTATGATCACAATGGGATACTAACAAAAAAAAATTGAGAATGCAAATAAAAGCCGCATATATCATACTTATACTATCAAGACCACATTATCGAGAGGCCGTTTCGGTGCAATCGAGTATCTCGTAGAGTTCTCTTGCTTGTGCTTTCGAAACGTTTTTTTGGCCGGGAATTTCAATGATTCGAATAGTCATGGTCTTGCTCGGAAACTCGATGGTCAACTGGTCGTTTTGCTTGATTTCGCGGCTTGCCTTGGCGGGCGTGCCATTGATCAGAACTCGTTGATGACTCAAAAGCTCTTGGGCAATGTTCCGGCTTTTGACCAGACATGCTGTCTTTAAAAAACTGTCACATCTCATTGATCGTCCCCTTTATTCAGTTATATCTTCAGGTGATGGTCCCGGAACGGATGGATCAGGCCTGACCAAGCAATGAGCAGAACAGTTCTGGGCCCAATCCGAAATCCGTTTTGAAACAGAAGCGATGGTGGTCTGAGCGGTGCGAGGGAGGACCAGGACATTGACAAAGATAAAACCGCTGATAATCCTCTGTTCGATACTGATCAGATCAAGGTCCAGCGAAACAAGAACTCGCATGAAATCAGATAAGAGCCGGCATGTCTGCGTTCCGGAAACGGAAATGAGTAGATGTGGCTGCGATTGATGAGAAACTCCGGCGGATCTGGGTAATCGATCAGACCGTGAAGGTTGTTTTTGATCCGCAAGCGTTTGTTTCAAATGATGCGGGTATATTGATTGCTGTCGAAGGTGTTCGAGGACAAGCCGAACATTGTATTCTATTGCCTCCGGACTGGCTTTTTTTTCACCAAGGTGTTCCCTGACCAAATTCCGGACCCGCTCCTGAAGGTCATCGGTGGATTTCGGTTTACTCGTAAAGGAGCCGGCGGGTTGGTCTGACCTTTGAATAACAATACCGGTACTTGTAGCCAGGTCCTGAGCAGCGGGTGTTATCAGGGCGTTCTGTTCAACATTCAGAATATCGCCTTTTTTAAGTTTCAAAAGGTCCTGTATGGTGATTACTTGTTTCATGATTGCCCTGAATTAGTTGTTCGAGCCAGTGCTTTTATCATTGCGGTCCTTATTTCAGAGTAATTGCTTTGCTTTGGGAAATGATCGATTCCTCAAGTTTCTGTCCGGTAAAATCGGTGATTGTGACCGGACGGGATATCTCGAGATGAAAAGTCGTCTCGGGTAAGTTCGGATTTAGAGTATATCCGGATAGTGAACACGTCGTTGTATTGCCGAAATGATCGAATACCGAAGTCTGCCGAATCAAAAAATCCGGACCAAAAATAACAATGATCGACTCGATCGTTGGGTGGGTCTCACGCGGGACGAGTTTCAATCTGATCTGATTGGAGTCGGCTGGCTCCTCGGGTGTTCCGGCATCACTGATCGAGAAGGTATCCGTCAGGACAATAGTGCCCGAAATGAGCTGATAAAACAGATGCTGGGCATAATTTTGGGTGTGTTCACCGTAAAGGTGTTTATCAGGAGCGACATAGAGCCAGACAAAACCGCTTTCAATCAAGGCGACTTTTGGGCTTGGCTGGGTATAGGTCCAGATCATCCGGTCGGGTTTGTCGATGGCCAACCAGCCTTTCTCGATTACTGTTTCCTGGAGCATGGCCTGGAAAGAGGTCTGTTCGAATTCAGCTTTAAGAGTATCGAGTGCATTATAGTGAGTTTGGACCTTTTTCAGGATCGGACCGACCTCGAATCCGACAGCGTCGGAGATGGTCAGGCAAGCGATCAGACAACAAAGCGTGAGCCAGAGCATCCCCGAGCAATCGACTTTAATCCTGGTCATAATGGTCCTCCTCGAGCATGGGCAAATCTTCCGGTTTCCATAAGACTTCGCGAGATTTACTACCTTCAAAGGGCCCGACTACACCTTCGCGTTCCATCAGATCGATCAGGCGAGCTGCCCTGGAATGACCGATTCGGAGCCGTCTCTGGAGCATGGAGATCGAAGCATTTCCGCTTTGCACGATAATCTGGACAGCCTGGTCGAACAGGTCATCATCAACCTCATGTTTCTGACCGTCATCTTCCTTTTTATCAACAATTTTAAAGATGGACTCTTCTTTTTTCATAATCTTGAATTGCGAGACGTATTGGACCAGTCTCTGGACCTCGATTTCCGAAACGAATGCACCGTGTAGTCGCACGCAGCGACCGTTTGGCGGTTTGAACAGCATGTCTCCCTTACCCAGTAGTTTTTCGGCGCCGTTCATATCGAGGATGGTCCGGGAATCGACTTTCGAGGAGACCTGGAAGGCGATCCGCGAGGGAAAATTCGCCTTGATGATCCCGGTTAAGACATTGACTGAAGGACGTTGGGTCGAGATGACCAGATGTATACCGGCGGCGCGGGCCATCTGGGCCAGACGGGCAATGTAGTTTTCCACATCGGCTGCCGCTACCATCATCAAATCAGCCAATTCATCGATAATTATCACCAGATAAGGCATGGGATTCGGATAACCTTCGGGGATTTCCTCAGACTTCTCGATCATTTCCTTTAATTTGGCGTTGTAGAGTTCGATACTTCGCACACCAAGCTGGGCCAGGATTTTATATCGGTCTTCCATTTCGGACACAGCCCATTTGAGAGCTTTCGCTGCTTTCTTGGCACTGGTCACAACCGGCTCACGAAGATGCGGGATTTTATTATAGACCGATAATTCGAGCATTTTCGGGTCGATCATGATCATGTTCAGGAGAATGGGCGGTGCTGAATAGAGTAAAGAAGCGATGATGCTGTGAATACAGACGCTTTTGCCCGAACCGGTCGCCCCGGCAACCAACAGATGAGGCATGGCCTCCAATCCGGTAGCATAGGGATTACCGGATGTATCTTTGCCCAGGGCCAGTTTGATCGTCGAGGACATACGATTGTAAGCGTCAGAATTTATGATGTCCTTGAGCATGATAATGTCCCGTTTCTGATTGGGAATTTCGATACCCACAACGGACTTACCCGGGACCGGGGCCACAATGGGGGCCACTTTGGACTTGATGGCCAGACCCAAATCATCTGCCAGGCCGATGATCCGGCTGAGTTTGATGCCCGGATCGGGTTCGAATTCGTACCGGGTGATGACCGGTCCGGGAAAAACTTGCGCTATCCTGCCCTGGACCTCGAATTTGGCCAGTTTATCAAGCAGTATCTGTGAATTGGCGGTCAGTTCCCGTTTGAGAATACCTTCCTGTGGAGGCGGGCTGTCATCGAGCAGGTTGAGTGAAGGCATGACATAATCTTCGATATCACGGACAAAGGTAAATTCCTCCTGCACATACTGCTTATCTTTCTTCGTCCGCTTACCTTTACTTTGAGGCAGTGGCCGGTCCAGTTCGAGTTGTTCCGATGTCTCGTATTCCTCATCCGGTTCCGCTTCATCAATGACTCGCTCTTTCCGGCGAATAATGATCCGCTCAGTTTCAGCCCGGGCCATCTCCTTGAGTTTCAGGCGATGCTGCCTATAGGCCTGGAGCCGGGCAGAAAGTATCGTGGTCAGATGATCCCACATGCGTCGTAACTGATGGCTACCCCATTGCACCACAAACTGAATCGAGATACCGGTCAGAAGCAAAATCGTTATTATTAGAAGCGAAATGACCAGGATATAACTGCCCAGTTCATTGAAATTGTTGAGGAAAAAGACCTTGAGTATTTCACCGATGGTCCCGCCTGTGCTGATTGGGACCCCACGGTTGAAAAGGTCCGCTTTCGTCCAACGAAGTTGTAATAACACCGCAGTTTCAGCAAATATCAGCCCAGTGCAGATGATTTTCAGAAAACGATGTTCCGCCCTGCTTTTTCGAAAGCGGCGAAGACCAAGGGCGACGAGAAAAAAAGGCAGGTAAAGCGAAGCATAGCCGGCACACTGATACATGAGGTCAGCCAGGTATGCACCGGTTTTACCGGCATAATTTTGAATTTCCTGACTACCGGTCGCTGTATTGAAAGATTGGTCCTGAGGATGATAAGAGATAAGGGCGATAAACATGAACAAGGCCCCGGACAGCATGAAAACGCCCAGAATCTCGTTGACCAGTTTGAGTCGACTCATTAATGTTGCTTGGGTTTTTTTGCTTTTTGTCCGGGCCATGAATCATCCGCTCTCTGTTTATTCTTTATTATAACCTAATCGTCAAGTTTTGACAGCATTGTTTCCTAACAAGCTCATTCAGGAGCTATGAGCACGCACAATTCTTCCCTGCGCAGAGGGTCAGAGACAGCAGGTCAGGCGAACATAGAGTTCCGTGGGAATTTGATCGGCCCGCAAGGCCGGATCAATACCGGCATTCACCAGGGTCTGTTCCAGATCACGCTTATGACCAGGATAGGAGTGTTCCAAGGCATTGAGCACTTTCTTCCTTCGCTGCAGAAAGGCCTGATGGACAATGCTATGGAACGTTTTTTCCTGCTCGGACGTGAGCGAATAACGCTCATGGGGCCTCAGAACCAGGACCGCCGAATCCACTTTGGGGACCGGGAAAAACAGATTTCGCGGGACATGCAGGCTGAGTTCGATATCATAATGATACTGAAAATAAACTGAGATCGCGGCAAACGCTTTATGATCATACGTAGCTCTGATCTTCTCTGCAACTTCCAACTGTAAGGTGACAATAATCGCTGCAATCGATCGACGATATGGAGAAAATTTTTTCATAATCCTGATCGCACTGACATAAGGGAGATTGCCGGTGACGACCGTACGTTCCTTAGATTGTGAGAACAAAGCCCCATAGTCATATTTGGCCGCATCAGCTTCCAGAACAGTAATATGTTGTTTCGGATCGAACTTCTGGCCCAATATCCGGACCAGGTCAGGGTCAATTTCAAGCAGAACCACCCGGGATAGATCGTCTTCATAACAATCGGTCAATTCACCGGTGCCTGCACCGATTTCGATGACCCTTTCCGGTGAAAAGTCGCGGATTCTTCGACCGATAGCCTGCAACACGAATTCGTCCTGCAAGAAATTCTGACCCAATCGCTTTTTAACCCAAACCCCTTTATATGTTTTATGATGCTGCCCCTTCATAACAAATCCTGTTCATACAAAAATGTGATTGTTGGTCATTTTGAGTCAGCAATGGCCTTTGTGTGCGACGGCTAGATCGTAGGCACACTGGACAGCCAACTGAAAAGATCGAGAATCAGCTTTGTTCTGGTCCGCAATGGCGAAAGCGGTGCCGTGATCGGGCGAGGTCCTGATGATCGGCAAACCTAGCGTAATATTGACGGCACGTGTCGAAGGGTCGAGCTTGATCGGGATCATACCCTGATCGTGATACAAGGCCAGAACAACATCGAACTCACCCGAGCCTGCCCGCTGAAAAACAGTATCAGCCGGCAATGGCCCCGATACAACAATACCTTTCCGCCGAGCCTTTAAAAGCACTGGCAGAATGAGTTCATCTTCTTCGGAACCGAGTGTGCCTCCTTCTCCGGCATGAGGATTCAATGCTGCTACCGCCATCTTTGGCTCACGCTTCAGATACTTAATTAACCATTCATGCGTGATCACCAATGTTGCCAGCATCTTCTCCGGCTCTAATGTACTTATTATATGTCGAAACGGAATATGAGTCGTGGCCAGAACAACCCGGAGTTTTGCAGTTGCCAGCATCATTACCGGGTATCTGTTGCCCGTCAATTGCCCCAGATATTCGGTGTGACCGGTAAAACTGGGATACCCTCCCAGGCGAATCACTTCCTTACTCAAAGGTGCAGTAACCAAAGCATGGATTTTGTCTTCGAGTGCCCATCGAACCGCATAATCAAGACAACGGAGTATTCCTGAAGCATTTTCTGGTGACGGTTGCCCCGGCTCGATCATTTGATCGCCCCAACCAGTCGGATCGATTATTTGGTAACGGCGTCCGTCAATGACTAATTCAGCATTGTCCTTGACTTGCTCGATATGTGCCGTCAGACCGAGAAATTCAGCCCGGTCCCGTAATAAGAACACATTGCTGAATAACACTATTTCCAGGCCTGCAGGTAAGCGGTCCGATCTCAATGTCTTTAAGACAATTTCCGGTCCAATTCCGGCAGGGTCACCCAGGGTAATACCTAATCTGATCGTTTGATTGTCTTTGTGTCTCGACATGTTCACCTTCCCCGGACCGAGCCCAAGTAAACGGCAGAAAGCGAGGGCTTACTTTACGGAATTCTCATCCGTGAGCGATACTTGTTCTGTTTTCAGTTGCTGTTTCTGCAAGTCAAGCAGCGACATATTCTCGAGCCATAAATAGACAAAACCTACCAGGGCAATGGGAAACATGGAAAAAACGTGTCCGATAATGGCTACACCTGAAGCGACGGTCTCATTTACGCCCATGATAGCCAAGGCGATCATGGTGCCATAATGAAAAGTGCCCACATAACCGGGTGCTGCGGGGACCATAACACTAAAAGCCATGACGACAAGCAGGAAAATGGCTTGAGTAAACCCAAGATCCAAATTGAAGGCCAAGAGCAACAGATAGGTTTGAAAGATGATCCAGACCCACAGGACTAATGACAACACCACTGAAATACAAAAAGCCTTTAAGTCTTTCATGATGTCTAAACCGTTGATGAAAGACTTGATAATACTCATGATCGAATTGTGAAACCGGTCCGGCAGCCAACTGATGGTCCAGTCGATCAATCTCAGGGTCTGGGCAGTCCTGAACCGCAAGGCTACCAAACCGATAATCACGACCAGACACATGAGTCCTGAAGTATAGCCGGCTATCGTGATCTCGTGCATATAGTCATGATGACCGGAGTCCGATAAGGATGGTTGTGCAAAAAAAATGATATAGAGAGCGAAAAAAAAGAGGATCGAGAGCATATCAAAAAGACGCTCGATCACTAACGTACCCAAACAGGTCGATTTGGGTATATTCTCTTTTTGCCCCAGGATGACCGCCCGGACAATTTCGCCAATACGTAATGGTAACAAAGCGTTGGCCAGGAAACCAATCGCAGTCGCTGAAAAAAGAGCATGGAAACCGGGTATTTTCTCACCTTGAAAAAAGTAGCGCCATCGAAGGGCCCTGATCAAAAAGGAAGAAACATTCACCAGAAACATGGCGATAAGAAAAAATATCTGGACGGCTAAAATCGTGGTCCACAATTCGTGCCATTTGATATCCCTGATAAACAGATAGAGAAAAACAACACTAATCACTATGCCCAACCAGAATTTCCATGACCGTAAACCCATCGTTCCACTCACTCTCACGCGAAATAAAGACCGGCGACCCACAAAGCATAAAAGAACACGATCAATAAACCCCAGGTCAGGGCTTTCTTTTTGTTAAGCCTGTTGTCTTTGGTAATTCCCTGAAAAATAAAACCGATCGTCGAACCGATCCAACCAAGAAAACCGGCTAATAGAATAATGGTCCAACCGAGAGATGGTTCCATGTCTCTGCTCCCTGATCATAGACGAGGACAATTGGTTGATCTGATAACAGGGTCCGGGCCCGGCTGCTAGCTCTCCCCCCATTGTTTATGAGATCGACCAGACAATTAGCCCATACAATAACACAAGCATAGCCGAAATATCAACATCTGACCAAGGGAAAATTGCATTTCTAATTGTCAGGGCAGACCATTATCAAGATAGGAGACATACGAGCACATATGATCAACACTGGTATTGAGACTATTCGTTACCAATTCGTGTTCCCATATTCATGTTCGGTTATTTTACCCTCTAACAGTAAATTGAGTGCTTTGAGCAGGTCATAAGCAGAAAGAATACCGACAAGTTCTTCTTCTTTGTTTAGAACGGGTAATGCCCCGAAACGATGTTCCAGCAGGAGGTCTATCGCTTTGTCTATCCGATCATAGGTATGCACGGATACAACATGGGGGGTCATCATATCACCCACATCGAGATTATCATCGAGCTGATAGGCATGAGCGATATCCAAAGTTTCGTCGACCCAATCGGGCCTACGTAAATCACGATCGCTGATAATCCCTACCAAAGCCCCATCTTTATCCACTACCGGTAAATGGCGCACTCGATACTGTCGCATCCGGAAGAAAGTCTCCCGAATACCATCCTCGGGACTGGCGGTGATTACTTTTGATGTCATAAAACGACTTACTTTCATTGGACCTCCTGCATCTTTTCAAGCGGGTTTTCTTGTTCATTACACCCTTATATTCTAACCACTCTGCTCATCCATGTCAAATACTTTCGCGTCGAAAGTGCAATCCCGGCTTATGCATCTGTAAGAGCAATCCTCTTCCCACTCAAACCCTCCAGTTCGATTGAACACAATGGACCATTTGACTCTCCAAGCAGACCCCTGCTTTTCATTGACAAGGGACTTATACTGAACCATAAAAGCAAGGAGATGACGTTCTCAATGTTCAATAAGTTCAATAATCGATGCAGGATGCACTGAGTGAAGTCTTGAGTACAAATCTCTACCTATCTCAAAGGAGGTTAACATGTTCACTTATCACCATTCTCTGCTGTCCAGCCTGTGCTTTTCTTTACTCCTGATTGTGCTTCTCATGAGCACACCCGCAGCTTGTCAATCCGGCAAATTGACCGAATTTACTGCTGATCAAGTCACGATCGGACCCGATGGTACCGAGAAAGTGATCGGGAAATTATTTGTCGCTCCCCAGAAATCCAGGATGGAAATGAACATGGAGGGGGGTATGGGAAAAATGATCACCATAACGCTTATGGATCAGCAGAAAATGTATATGATCATGCCCGATAAGAAAAAGTACACTGAAAATACCTTGTCGGAATCGGAACTCCAGGGCATGATGATGGACCTTAAAAACATGCAGGAAGTGGTTGAACTGGGCTCAGAAACAGTGAACGGGTACAAATGCACCAAAAAGCAAACAACCACAACCACGAGCTTCATGGGCAAAAGCATTCAATCCAAAGTGATTGTCTGGACTTCGGACCAGTTTGACATTCCGATCAGGACCCAGAACGATAAAGGCGAAATCACCGAAATGCGTAACATAAAGGAAGGCAAACAAGCCAAAGAACTCTTCGAAATCCCGAGCGGATATAACAAAGCCAAGAATATGATGGATTTGATGATGCCCTGATCAGCGATAGAAATCGGTTGATTGCCGCTTGAAATAACAAGAGAGCAGCAATGCTTCCCAATCATGGGCTGTCGATTTTAAGAGTAGGAACGCTTGTCGGCACTGTCCCCCGCTGGCGGGGGATTCAGGGGGTGGAGTTCTCGTCAACTTATTTTATTGTTTATATAGTTTTCTACAATTCCTCCCCCCGACCCCCTCCAAAGGGGGACATAGAATTTTTAGATTTAAGAGATGATTCATTGCAACTCGACAGCCCACTGAACTGTCCCTAGTTCGTCGAGGAAAGGCGGTACTACTCACGAGGATTATATCGACAGCACCAACAGGGGTAGCGGCATGAATATGGCGCGGGTTACTTTAAAGAAAGCAAATGAAAAGGCCGTCCTTCGCAGACATCCCTGGATTTTCAGCGGAGCGATTGCCCGAATCCAGGGTGAGCCCGGTCCGGGCGAAACGGTCCTGGTCATGTCTTCTCAAGGTAAACCACTCGCTCTTGGTGCTTATTCACCTCGTTCACATATTCGGATCAGAATCTGGTCATGGTGCCCTGAAATCGAGATCAGTCCTGATTTTTTGCGGGTTACAATACTCGAAGCCGTTCAATCACGCGGCCTGACGGCTGAAACCTTCGCGGAGACAGCCGGTCGTCTGGTGAATGCGGAAGCTGATGGAATACCTGGACTGATCGTTGACCATTATGGCCAGGTCATTGTCTGTCAATTTTTGTCCGTCGGGTCAGAGTATTGGCGAAAGGACATTGTACGGGTCCTGCAGGAGCAGCTTCCTTATCAGGTTGCGGCTGTCTATGAAAGGTCCGATGCAGATGTCCGCGATCAGGAAGGCTTGCCATCCCGGACCGGTTTGTTGACCGGAGCAGAACCTCCGGCCCTGATCGAATTCCAGGAGGGTCCCAACCGTTTTCTGGTTGACATTAGACACGGTCATAAAACGGGTTTTTATCTGGATCAAAGCAGAAACCGGGCACGATTAAGCCAGTATTGCCCGGGGCTGCGTGTCTTGAATTGCTTCGCCTACAGTGGTTCCTTTGGTATTTCCGCCCTTCGAGCTGGTGCTGATCAGGTCTTCAATATCGACACATCCGCCGAGGCACTCGGGTTGGCCGATCAGAATGTCCGTCTGAACGGACTCGATCCGGACCGAATGACCAATGTCCGATCAGATGTATTTAAAATATTACGTTTTTACCAAGAACAGAACAGGTACTTCGACTTGATCATTCTCGATCCACCTCGCTTCGTGCTCAATCGTGCCCATCTGGTCCAAGCCGCCCGAGGATATAAGGACATCAATCTCCAGGCCCTCAAACTTCTTAAGCCCGGGGGCCTTCTCTTCACCTTCTCCTGTTCCGGTCGTCTCGAGCCCAGCCTGTTCCAGAAGATAGTGGCTGATGCCGCTGTTGATGCACAGTGCGAGCTCCAGGTCCTGGAGACACTCAGACAAAATGACGATCATCCCTGGACCGTCACCTTCCCTGAAGGTCTCTATCTCAAAGGCCTGATCTGCCGTAAGAGGGGCTGAATCAATCCATTCAATTGATGTAGCCCAGAGTACGCAATTTCTCTTCATGATCTAATCGGGCTTCATCGATCATCTGAAAATTGCGAAATTGAGGGACGGTTGCCAAATTGAGGGACAGTCAAGGGCTGTTTTGGTCAAGATTGTCTTATCGCGGTCGAGTGCAGTCGAGTGATCTCTCTTGATTTTAGAGTTGGTATTGAGTATAAGAGAGGAAATGCAATTGAGTATGAGAAGAGACAATATTGAAAGACATGCTGTGAACCAAATTTTTGGATCAGGGAGGAATATATGACTTACATTCAGGCGATATTGGCTCGTGAGATTTTTGATTCCCGTGGCAATCCCACGATAGAGGTGGATGTTTACCTTGAATCTGGTGGCCATGGTCGAGCAGCGATCCCCTCGGGTGCATCGACCGGTGAACACGAAGCGGTCGAATTGCGAGATGGGGACAAGGGCCGTTTTCAGGGAAAGGGGGTCCTGACCGCGGTCAGAAACGTCAACGAGATAATCGGTCCTGAATTGATCGATGATGATGCCCTCGAACAGGTCGCCATCGACCAGAAACTGATTGATCTGGATGGTACGGCAAACAAAGGCAAATTGGGGGCAAACGCCTTGCTGGGCGTATCGTTAGCCACTGCGGCTGCAGCGGCCAATGCGCTCGATCTGCCCCTGTATCGTTACATTGGAGGGGTCCAAGCCCGAACATTACCGGTACCCATGATGAATATTCTCAATGGTGGCAGTCATGCGGACAATTCGGTCGACCTGCAGGAATTCATGGTCATGCCGGTTGGAGCGGAATCGTTTCATGAGGCGTTGCGAATGGGTATCGAGACCTTTCACGCCTTGAAAAGCGTGCTCAAGAAGAAGAACTACAACACTGCAGTCGGTGATGAGGGCGGTTTTGCGCCGAATCTCAAATCGAATGATGAAGCGATTGAAGTCATTCTCGAAGCGATCGAAAAGGCGGGTTATAAGCCCGGCAAAGATATTTTTCTGGCGTTAGACCCTGCAGCGAGTGAATTTTTCAAAAATGGCAAGTACATTTTTCATAAATCGGATGGTCGTGAACTTGATTCGTCACAAATGGTAGAATTCTATCGGAAGTGGGTCGATCAATATCCGATCATATCGATTGAGGACGGTTTGGCAGAGGATGATTGGGACGGCTGGAAAGAGATGACGGCCGTGTTAGGGAAACGAATCCAACTGGTCGGTGACGATCTCTATGTGACCAATACGCGACGGCTTGAACAGGGCATCAAACTCGGGGTGACCAACTCGATTCTGATCAAGTTAAACCAGATCGGGACTCTGACGGAGACACTCGAAGCGATCCAGATGGCCAGTCGGGCCGGCTATACTTCGGTCGTATCGCATCGTTCCGGCGAGACCGAGGACACGACTATTGCCGATCTGGTAGTAGCGGTCAATGCCGGCCAGATCAAGACCGGATCGGCTTCGCGTACTGATCGTATCGCCAAGTATAATCAATTGCTTCGTATCGAGGAAGAACTTGGTCCGCAAGCCTGCTTCCCGGGGAAAAAGGCTTTTTTCAACCTGAAACTCGATTGAGCATTGTGTAGCTAACCGATCTCATCAGACTTGAAAGACGGCTTGGTCGAATTCTTTTTCGACCAGGCCCTGTTTATTTATCATATATATTCGAGACCCAGAAAGCGATCAAGTAATTCGTTCATGTCACGGGCACAAGCACTCCATCAAATTGTCAATGGTTTGACCTATGGTGATGCCATAACGCATCATGCGCTGACCATCAGGTCCATTCTGCGTTCCTGGGGTTTCCAGTCCGAAATATTCGCGGAAACGATCAGTGATGAATTGGTTGAAGATGCGGTCGAAATCGAGCATTTCGCTGATCTGGTCCCCCCCACAGCGGGTGTCCTTTATCATTATTCGATGTATTCTTCAGCCAATAGGCTCGTTCGTCAGAGTCCCAATCCACTTTTTCTGGTCTATCATAACATCACGACGTCCCGTTTTTTCGTGCCTTATAACAGTCGGTATACGGCACTCCTCGAACGTGGTTTGCGTGAGTTGACGGATTTCCGGACCAGGGTGAAACTGGCCTTTGCCGACTCGGCTTACAATAAAAGCGTTCTCGATCAACTGGGTTATCCTGAAACCCGGATTTTGCCGATTTTTTTCGACCAGTCGCTTTATGGGCGAGCGTCCAATCGGGTGGTGCGTCATCTGTTTCAGGACGGTTATACCAATATACTCTCTGTGGGCAGGATCGTGCCTCAGAAGAGGATCGAGGACCTGATCAAGATGTTCGCTTTCTATCGGCGTAAGATCAATAATCGGTCACGCTTGATCATTGTTGGTGAACATCGTGGTTTCGAGCGTTATTTTTATGCTTTATTGCATTTGATCGATGAATTGCATCTGGGTGAGGTCTATTTCACCGGTCTTCTGCCACACAATGAATTGCGGGCTTTCTATCGGCTTGCGGATGTCTTTGTTTCGGCAAGTGAGCACGAGGGTTTTTGTGTACCTCTGCTTGAGAGTATGTTTTATGGTGTTCCGATCATTGCCCGCTCGAGTGGGGCAATACCTGAAACCCTGGCAGGGGCCGGCATACAGTATCAGGGAGTGGACCCGGTCGTGTTGGCCGAGTTGGTCCAGCGGGTGGTCCAAGACCAGGCTTTACGTCAGAAACTGGGTCGTTTCGCCCAGAAAAACCTGAGACGTTTCAGTCATGCCGCTAACGAGCAGGTCCTGCAGGCGCTGGTGACTATCATGGATGAAACCAGATGAGCCGGGCGATACATCAGTTACTCAAAACGATCGTGCCGGGCGATGCAATCAGCATGCACACGCTGGCAATTCGCAACATACTCAGGGAACATGGCTTCGAGTCGGAAATATTTGTCGAGACCTGTCACCCGGCTTTAGTGAGTGAAACGCGGACTATCGAGGACTATGCCCGTTATTCCCATGCTGAGACACTGCTACTGTTCCATTTTTCGCAGGGAACACCATTGGCCGAGTATGTCCTGACCTTACCGGACAAACTGGTCCTGATCTATCATAACATTACGCCGGAACGTTATTTCCGACGGGTGCATCACGAGGCATGGCTGTCTCTGATCCAGGGTCGAGAACAGTTACCACGTCTGGCCGGCAAAGCAGTTCTGGGCATGGCGGATTCGGAATACAATCGCCGGGAACTCATCGAGGTGGGTTGCAGTCGGACGGGAGTTTTACCTATCATTCTCGATTTCAGCATGTACGACAGGGTCGATAGTGCCTTGGTCCTCGATATGTTTCGTGATAAAGTCACGACCTTTCTGTTCGTCGGACGGGTCACTCCGAATAAAGGTCACGATCACCTGCTGAAATTCCTGTATTATTATCACAAGATCGACCCTGCGGCACGCCTGATCATCACCGGGCAGTATTATGGTTTTGAACCGTATCTTTATAAACTCAACGAAATGATCACTCGATTACGGCTCGAAAATGTTCATTGCGTCGGCCATGTCTCGCACCAGGAATTATGCACCTATTATCGACTGGCTGATTTATTCACCTGTTTCAGTCTGCACGAGGGTTTCTGTGTGCCCTTGCTCGAATCCATGTATTTTGATCTGCCTATTCTGGCCGTGCGCGGCACAGCCATAGAAGACACTTTAGCTGGAGCGGGCATGGTCCTGGCCGAATTTGATCCGCTCGAGGCGGCGGAAACAGCAGCTAAAATTATATCGGACCAAAACCTGCTCTCGAAAATAGTTTCGGGCCAACGCGAACGATTGCGTTGCTTTGAACGATCAATGATCGAACCAGTCTTGCTCGAACAACTCGCACAGGTGGGTGCTGAATGAGCCGGATTATCAACCAGTTTGTGCCCTCAGTCCATGCTTACGACGCAGTGGGCTCGACCGCACTCGAGCTGGACCGGGTTTTTCATGAGTTCGGTTATGATACGAGAATCTATGCCTTATACCGTGATCCGGTCCTGGCCCGGAAGGTCTTTCTCTTTCGTCGCGACACTGCCCCGAAGGTCGAAGCCGACATCAATATTCTTCACTTCGCCCTGCCTTCACCCCTGACAGATTTTTTCAGGAATTGCGGCGGTCAGCGGGCCGTGATCTATCATAATATCACGCCTCCCCAATTTTTCAGAGGCTATCAGGATGAGTTGGCTGAATTTACGAAGCAAGGCCTGTCTGAAATCGCCACCTTGGTTGAAAGCGACGTCAGGGCAGTGGCCTACAGTGAATTCAGTGCCCATGATCTACGGACAATGGGTTTTCGTGAACCGATCGTTCTGCCCTTCTTGCTCAACTGGCGCAATTATGACTGGACCGAGAACAGGGTCTTGAAAACGATGCTCAGCGATGGTTGGACCAACCTGTTGTTTGTGGGCCGACTCGTCCCGAACAAACGTCAGGACAACCTGGTCCGTCTGCTCTCTGTATTCCGGAAACGCTATCGTCGACGAACGCGTTTGGTCCTGGTTGGAAAGGGTCGGGAAGGCGATACACTCCACCATGAACTTCTGCATCTGGTCCGTGAGTTGGGCAATCAGCCCGTTCTGATCAGCGGTCGGGTCACACCGGCAGATATGGTGACCTATTATCGAACTGCTCATGTCTTTGTCTCCTTGAGCGAACACGAAGGTTTCTGCGTGCCTCTGGTCGAAGCCATGTTCTTCAGAATCCCGATACTGGCTTATTCTGCTGCAGCGATACCCGATACGCTCAAAGATTCAGGGCTTTTGCTCGAAAAACTCGATCTCGAATACGCTTCCGCCATTCTCGATCGTCTTCTGAATGATGCTCATCTGCGTAAGCAAGTGCTCGAAAGCCAAGACCGAAGATTGCATGACTTTCTACCTGAACAGGCTATTCCATGCTGGAAAAACTTCATCCGTAGCGTAGACTAAGAAAGCTTTCCAGTACACTCGGACTGTTTCATCCTGCCCCTGGACCTTGTCGAAAAAATCTTGAACACGACACTTGAACAAATGAAAGCCCTCAGCTACATAGAATGACACATATGCTGCTTTTTTGCTTAAGATATTTTATAACATGCACTGAGACCTGCTCACAGACCGGACTAACCGACCTGTGCTCTGAGTAGGAGCCGAGCCACAAACGAGGACATCGATGGACAAAAGCCCGCCGCTCATTCCACAAAGTAAAGCATCAAGAATTGCTATGATTCGTTTTAGTTCACTGGGAGATATCATTCTGACACTCGGGGTGATTCGCACGCTGAAACAGAGTTGGCCGGATTGTCATCTGGCAGTCATCGTCAAGGAACAGTATGCGGTTTTGTTTGATCAGGATCCTGATGTAGACGAGGTCATGCCGTTATATCGATCAGATCAAGTCAGAGGAAATCCCATGCGCGATTTATTGGCGAGATTTCGGGCTGGTCGGTTTGATCTGGTGCTTGATCTTCATGCGAACATACGGAGTCGCGTACTTGGGCTAGTCCATTATCCGAAGCGGGTCATACGATATAGCAAGGGTAGTGTGCAGAGGCGTTTCTTAGTTTTGACCGGGTATAATCCGGGGCGGATACAGGCGGTATCGGAGCGGTATCTGGAGACGATTCGGCCGTGGTGTGCGGAAGAGGTAAAGGAAGTGCCCCGACTTCACTGTGACCGTGCGGATCGTGACAAAGCTGGTGATGTTTTGAGGGCAGTCTTTCCGGGAGATGGTCCACTCATAGGTTGCGCGCCCGGGGCCCGTCATTTCACCAAGCGTTGGCCGCTCGAACGGTATGCTGAGTTGATTGGTTTACTCCGGTCATTGGCAGGCAGGATCAGGGGAGTGGTCGTATTTGGTGATGAGAAAGAGACCGGTTTTGGCAGGTACCTGTACGAGCGTTATCCTGATTTTGTCTTGGACCGGACCGGTAGTCAGGGTTTACGGGAAACGGCGGCTCTGATAGCCGGATGTGCCGCGTTCGTATCGAATGATACGGGTTTGATGCACATGGCTACTGCGGTTGGTACGCCGGTGCTGGCCCTTTTTGGTCCGACCAGTCGTGAGTTCGGTTTTTTTCCTATGGGTCCGAGGGACCAGGTCATCGAACACGATCTGGGCTGCCGTCCCTGTTCGTTGCATGGTGGGCGTCAATGTCCTCTTGGTACGTTTGCCTGTCTGAGCATGATCCAAGCCGACGAGGTCTATTCACGTCTCATGGCTCTTCTTGACAAGTCCGCCGTATGAAATATATCTTACGCGGGTCATGACCAGGAGTTCCGGACCGGTATGGATTGGTCCAGGTATCTGGTCACTCATACGTTTCGAGCATGATCAAGGAGCAGGAGCATGGACAGTTTTGTAATCCGGGCGATAGTACATGAGCTGAGTTCTGTATTGCTGTCCTGCCAGGTCACCAGGGTTCGGAGTATGGTCGAACCGGGTCTGCTCCTGACTTTCAGGTCCAATCAGGGTGAGCGGGAACTTCTTGTATCCTGGTCCGATCATCTATCGCGCTTGCACCTTACCGGGCGGAATTGGCCGGTCGCGCGGATTGAAACGCCCATGGCCCAGCTTTTGAAAAAACACGTAGTAAACGGCACGCTGCTTGGGATAGACCTGCCTGTGGGCGAACGGATGGTCTCTTTTCGGTTTAGCTCTCCTTTGGATAAAAATGCGGAGATCAACCTGACTCTTCAATTTTTTGGGGTCTATACCAATTTGATACTCTGGGAGGGCAATTCGCGGACCATTATCACTGATCTAAAACAGTCAATCAGAACAGTCGACGAGCTGAAGTGCGCCAGCACAGATAAGGGGACCAGTGCTCCGGGCAAATACAATCCTTTTATGATAAGCCGGTCTGCATTCGATGACTTGCGGAAAACGAAAAGCGACCTGACCTATCCTCTTTTTCTCAAGAGGTCCTTCTTCTCGATCAGTCAGCAAACAGCAGAGCTTGTCGGAAAATTTCATGAAGACAGCTCGGCCACAGAATGGGAATGTTTCGAGCGATTGATACATATTTATCAGCACGATCTCTGGTCACCGGCGGTCGGATATCACCGTTCGGAAAGGGGCGATCTGGTCCCGCACCGCATAATGGCTTTTCAATTAAGTGAACAGGATGATCAGGTCACTCGTTTCGAGTCTTTCGAAGCGGCGTGCGACCTTTTTTATAGTTACCATGTGCACAATCAACGGATTGAAATCCTGAAAAAAGAGTTATTGAAACGGGTGAAGAATGAGCTCAAAAAGGTCGAACATACTTTGACCAAGCTTCTTGAAGAGCAGCATGAATGTGAGCGGCATGAACGATTCAAGAAGTATGGCGATCTTATCCTGACCAACCTGTCAGATATGCAACCACGACAGCATCATCTGACTGTATCGGATATTTTGAGTGAACCTGTATCAGAAGTCACGATCGAGCTTGATCCATCTCGCACCGGAGTGCAGAACGCCCAGATTTATTACAAGAAGGCTTCAAAACTAAAACGGCGGGAGGCTGTGATCGGGGAAAGGATTGCCCGGTCCGATGGAAAACGGGAACGGCTCCAGTCTTTGAAAAGTCAAATTGAGGACTCGTCTGACCTGGCCTATCTGGAAAGTCTGCAAACAGTCAAACCCAAGGATGTAGTCCGACCGCGAAAACGATCAAAGAAGGCCGGGTCCGATAAAAAACAAGCCCAGCATCCGTTCCGCAGATTTCAATCCACGGATGGTTGGTTGATTCTGGTTGGACGCAACAACAAAGAGAATGATCTTCTGACATTTCAGACCGCTCAACCCGATGATTTTTTTCTGCATGTTCGCGATTACGGTGGTTCGCATATAATTGTCAAGAACAAGGGTCGCAAACAATCGATGCCTGCCGAGACCCTGATTGAGGCGGCCACTCTGGCCGGGCATTATTCCCAGGGTCGCACACAACCTGCCCTTGATATCACTGTCACCCAGAAGAAATATGTCCGAAAACCAAAAGGTTTCCCCCCGGGAAAGGTGCTGATCGAACGTGAAAAAAACATCCGGGTCGAGATGGACCGGAAAATGCTGGAACGCCTCTTTACCGCTCAGGATGAATCCTGAGACTGCCCTTTTTTTCACGGATCGTGTAACATGATCATAAGTTTCCGGGTTGTACTAGTTGAGAGGTGATGATGAAGTTTCACGACGAGGAATTGATGGTCATGTTCGCAGCAGGTATGATCGAAGCTTTTGATATGCTCTATGAGCGCTATCGCGACCGGATCTATCGGTTTGCTTTGGTCTGTCTGCACCATCCCCAGGATGCGGAGGAAATCGTGCAGGAAGTATTCATGCGTCTGTCCCGTTCAGGTCGCCACTATCATCCACAGGGAAAATTCAAAGCCTGGCTCTTTCAAATTGCGGCCAATCGGATCAGGTCTCTGGCTGCCAGCCGGAGCCGAGACATGGTCCGCAGGATCGAATTCGAGCAATTACAGGTGGTGGAAGGAACTGAACAGACGTCTGATCAGGTGCTCGACCGAGATTTGGTGCGAAAGGCCCTGGCTTCTTTACCTGAACAGCACAGACTGGTTTTGGTCTTGCGTGAACTCGAAGGGTTCGGCTATGATACAATTGCCCGGTCCCTGGGATTGAGCCCTGAGAATGCCCGGGTCATGCATCATCGTGCTCGCCGGCAAGCCTGTACAATTCTTAACTCGCGGAACGGGGGCTGATCATGAACGAGAACCATGAAGCTTTGTGCGAATGCATCGACCAGTATCTTGATGACGAACTGGACCAGACCGCTCGGACTGAATTTGAACGACACCTGAACGTCTGCCCTGATTGCCAGGCATATCTCGAGGCATATAATCACTTGCTCCAAACGCTCGATCAATGTGCCCGAGGCGTGACCCTGCCTGATGATGTCGATCTCAAAATCCGGCACGAGATACTCCGTGAATTGGGACAATCGCAGCACCCGTCGCAGATAATGGATATTGAAGAGTTGGCTCGGTTCCTGGCTATGCCCGTCCCTGAAATCGTGAAACTTTTGGACCAATTGCCCTCATTCGAACTTGGAGGTCGCATCCGTTTCCGTCGGGACAGGATTATAGCCTGGCTCGAAGAACGTGAACGAAAAATGTCTTGGGAACGCGATCAGGCCAATTTTCAGACCAAACAGAAACTAATTCGTTTCCCTGGAGGACAATGATGAGCACACTGGAACTCAATCAGTATGTTGCCGATTTTTTTGCCCGGTTCGGGCGCTTAATCGCGAATGGCGTGCCGTTATTGAGCGCGCTCGAAGTCAGTGCCGCTGAGAAGGCACAATATCCTGCATTTCAGCTCATGCTCAAACGCATGATTCGTTCAATCGAGATCGGGCATACCCTATCTTCGAGCATGAGTGCATACAACTTTTTTCCACAACCCTTGATCAGTGCCATAATGAATGCTGAACAGAAGGGTATTCTTGACGTTGTCCTGCAAGGCTTGCCCGGTTCAATTCTGCAGGGTGATTTTCCGCTTGGGGAATTGCCCAGCCTGGATGTGCTTGAAGCAGAAACCACTACTGACGAACACGAGACCATCCCTGTCCTTGTTGAAACGCTGCTGAGGAATGCTGTCCTGGCCCGTGCCAGCGATATGCACATCGAACCGACCAGGACCGGCAGTATCATTCGTTTCCGGATCGATGGGACCTTACACCGTCAGGAGCAACAGTTGACACCAATGCAACACCAGGCTGTCGTCAGCCGACTCAAGATCATGGCCGGTCTCGATGTGGCTGAAAGGAAATTGCCTCAGGACGGACGTCATGTCTCGACCCTCGAGATGCTTGATGACCATAAGGAACAGAAAAAGGTCAAAATCGATCTGCGAGTGTCCATCTGTAATTTTTTTCATGGTGAAAAAGTGGTCATTCGCTTCCTGGACCAAGGGAATTTTCCGGAGACATTCGAGCGGATCATGATCGGTGAACGTCTTGCCTTCGTGCGGACCTGGCTGAAGAAACCGCATGGTTTGATCCTGGTGACCGGACCGAGCGGTTGTGGCAAAACTACTACTCTGTACATGATGATCCAGGAGTTGGCCGCCCGAGAAGCAATCAATGTTCTGACCGTCGAAGACCCGGTCGAGTTTCTCTTACCCAACACCAATCAGATGCAGATTCAACCATCCCTCGGACTCACTTTCGAGACAGCTTTGCGTGCCCTGCTCAGGCAGGACCCTGACGTCATCGCCGTCGGTGAGGTCCGCGATCCCGAGACCGCTCTGCTCATGTCAAAAGTTGCCATGACCGGTCACCTGGTCCTGTCCCAGCTCCATACTCATGACAGCATCGCCGCCCTGACTCTGCTTCGAGAAGCAGGTGTGCCCTTCTACAGTCTGCGACAAAGCCTGGTCGGCATCGTGGCCCAGAGACTTGTCCGCCGACTCTGCCCTGAATGTAAACGACTTGCCTCTCCAGATGAAATGAAGAACATACCCGAATCGTTTCGACAATGCAACAACCATCACGTCGCAGTCGGTTGCAGGCAGTGTTCAGGTATCGGATACAAGGGACGACTCGCCCTTTATGAAATTTTCGAGCCCTCACCAGCTTTCTGGAACATGGTTGCCGAAGGCGCATCCGAGCAAACCTTGCGAGCCATGATCAGAGAAAAACACCTGACTTTGTTTGATCACGGCTGTGAATTGATCGAACAGGGCCTGACGACCTGGTCCGAAGTCGAACGCACCACATCATAAGAACCGGTTTTACTGGAGCAGAAACGATCGGACCAGATCATTGATGGTACCGGTCTGGGAAATGGTCACATCGTGGCTGGCATTCGGAATGAGTTCGGTCCGTATGGCCGGAGCGACATGATGCAAGCGCTCAAGAGCATCGTGAGCCGGATAAATGACTTCATGTTCCCCGACCAGGAAAAGTACAGGCAATTGCAGACTCTGCCATTGCTCATCCGATAGTACGGTCGGATTGACCGGCATACGAAAAGAAAAACACTTGAATGCCTTCAGCGCATCATTCAACCAGTAATCGAGTTGACGTTTACTGATTTCATCATTTTTTTTCACCAAGTCCTGACACATCCATGTGACCAGGAATTGGTTCATGAAAAAACGGTGAGGTGGTAAAGAACCGATCAGTGCCCGCCAAGCCCATTGTGCGGGTAACGGAATGACCGAGGCAACCGGTGCGACCAGGACCAATTTATGGAGCCGCTCCTGATGTCGCAAGGCGTACTGAACGGCTAACCAGCCGCCGAATGATAATCCCATCAGGTTGCAGCGGCTTTCGCAATCAAGAACGGTTAAAAGCTCATTCAGCCAGGCGCATAAATCTTCCACTTTCCTGATCGCTTGTGTGTTCACACTTCGTCCGACATCATAAATATTGTCGACTGCGTATATTCTGAAATAGTTGGCTAAGCCATGACTATTGGGCTGCCAAATCAACGAGGAGGCAAAACCCGAAGGCAGTAATACCAAGGGAGGGGCATTTTTCTGACCACAAATAGTCACCCATGTTTTGCCGAATGAGGTCTCGAAGTATCGGGCCTCAACCGGGGATGGCCAGTCTCGGGAACGCCGATCATAGTAATCCAGATACTCTTTTTCTGCCTTTCCCGATTTAAACGGATAAAAAGGGGGTAAAGCGGAATAATCAGGGCTCTTGAACATTGAACGGAAAAACCGGACCAATAAAACTACAATGATAATAATGACCGCACCACTACTTATAATAATGATAGAACCCAATGAAGGTAAGCTGATCATGATTCTTCCCTCTTAATTGTACGAATTATCTGGTGTTTCGATAATTTCCCAAACGAGCCTGACTGCTTCTTTGACGCATTTCATACAGATGGTATCCTTTAAAGCCCGATCCCGATATTCACTCTGACCAGATTTTGTCTTCAAATCGACTCCCAGTAATTCACGACAAAGACAGGAACCGTATTGATCCTGAAATCTGTCCATGAATATGGTAATTGCATCATAGACTTTTTCCTTAGCTCGCGTATCATGTGCGTCAGGCGAACCATAGAGCAAACTCAAGACCATGAGTCCACCGGTGACGGCTCCGCATACTTCCTGCTTGCGAGCCATACCCGCTCCAAATCCTGATGCAATTTTCAGCAGCACCTCTTGATCGATACTATAAAGATCATGAAAAGCAAAGAGAACTGATTGGGCACAATTGTAACCTTTGTTGAAACAGTCATGAGCAATTTCGCTACGGTTAGGCATGATTATTCCTTTTCTTTTATCAGGTAAAAAACGGTGAAAGGCGGCATGTACCAACACTGATAATCGGGCATTCGTCCAGCCTGAAAATGTGCACGCATGGCTCGAGCATCCGCGGGGTCGATATTATCGTGATAAATCAGGGCGGGTTTGACTCGTTCGACCCGTTCACAGTACCATGGAATGCGATTGAAATCAGGCAATGGGCAGCAGATGGTCTTCTCAGCTGTCATGAAAGAGGTAATATAGGCCATCCAGTAACTGCAGCGGGCGTATGAGACCTTGTTTTCTTCGAGAAAACTGTAGTATTTGTCCCAAAGAGCAGCAGAAGAGCGAGCAGCTTGGACACTCTGATAGTTATGGACCAGACTGCCGAGTACGAGCAGAATAATGAGAAGTTGCGAGAGGAATCTGATCGAACGACGGGCATGGGCCAAGGGCAAAGAAATGATGACCGGCACGCTGAAAAAAAGAACGACGAGATAACGGGGTGGGCTGATCATATCGCCAAATCGTGAGGTCAGAAAGATTATCAGGAACAGGCCGACGTGAAGATAAACCAGGGCAATAGCCGGTCGAGGACAGACCGATTTTCGACGAAAAAACGTGCCAATATCGTTTCTGAACAGGACCAAGCCCAGGATAAGCAGGACCGGTACAATGATTTGACATACAGCAAAAAGAAAAGCGAGAAAAACCTGTTGGGGTTGAAACTCGAACAAGAGTAAGGCAAAACCATCCCTCGCAAAATGTAGAGTCCGCTGGAAAAAGACAGTCAGAGAGAGAGGGATCGCATGTTTTTCAGAAAAGAGAAAGATGGTCTGAACAAAACCATAGATTAATTCTCCTAAAAGCAGGGGAAAAAGACCCAGCAGCAGACCGAGACCGAGAAAGAGGTTGAGCCGAAGGAGGTCTGGACCAAATGCCCGAACATTAAGAAACAGGATGGCAATGATCATGAGTGAGACCACCTGAGGATTGACCCAGAAAGCACATCCCAATGACCAACCGGATATTAAAACCAAGAGGACCGGTCTGAATCTGAATCCTGAAACATGGTAGCCCAGGCAGAGTTCCAACAGATAAAAAGCGATTGACGTCAGCATCAGCATTTCCATGAAACCGTTCGAAGTATCAAATGAGAGTTGAAAAAAATGTCCGGGAGCAAAAATCGCCAATAAAGTGGTCCCGATAGCCACATTTCGGCAGCAGCTCCTTTCTAAAAATCTGTATTGGAAAAAGAGGAAAAAAACGAAACACAGCAAAGGCACCAGTTTCAAGGCGTGGATTTTCGGTCCGACCAGGAGCATGGGTAGTGCGGCTAAATGAGCAGGTAACGAGCCAAGATAATACTGACCATAAAAATAGAGCGGTGGTGGTTGACCTTGAGCAATATGCCAGGCCATCAGACCGGTTATGGCATGATCGGAATGGAACCAGCCCGAAATATAAAAGTAGAAAGCTGAACGGAACAGGAGAGCCGATCCAGCCAGGATGAGCAGAAGACGAGCAGGTCTGGTCGGTCCTGCTCCCGTGATTGGGCTGGAGAACTGAAACGGGGTGGCTTTCTGACAATTGTGCTGTTCGGTTCGGTATTGCCTCATGACGAGAGTCAGACCGGTCAGGAAGAAAAGCAAGCCAGCGAGCGAGCCTGTTCGGCTTATCCAGGCAGATAATGACCATAAGGTCTGGGCGAACCAAAAAGTCATGGTCAGTACATAACCAACAATGATCAGGAGCAGGGCCATAATCGTTGTCAGGAACGATCTGTTTGTTGTCTATACAGCTTTTCGATCATTTCCATGAGTGCAGTCATGGTTGGTCCGGCATTTCCCTGAAGGAAAATATCGGTCACCTGAAAAGTAAAAGAGGAGGGCTCCGGATTGATTTCAACGATACAGGCACCCTGTTGTTTGGCTTGGACCGGAACCAGGGCTGCGGGATAGACTTCACCGGTCGTACCGATAACCAGGAAAAGGTCAGCCAGGTTAGCTTCGAGAAAAGCACGTTGCAGGGCTTCGGGTGGGATGCCTTCCCCGAAAAAAATAAAATCAGGTTTTAAAATACCTCGACAGGTGGGACAAAAAGGCGGCAATAAATCAAAAAGTATATCATTATAATCGAAACGTGTGTTACAATCGAGACAGATCAAACGGCTTGAACTGCCATGAAACTCGATCACATCGGTGTTCCCGGCTTTCTGATGAAGATTGTCCACGTTCTGGGTGATAACTGTTTTCAGCACACCCATTTGCTCGAGCCGAGCCAAACCCTTATGGGCCGGATTAGGTTCAGCCTTATCAAAATGAACATAAAAAACGTCCCTGAGCAGATTCCAGGTTTCAGCGGGTCGTGCTCGGAAATGATTGATCTCGAACAAATCCGGATCATATTTTGACCAGAGTCCGTCCTTACCCCGAAAGGGTGGAATACCGCTTTCCACGGAAATACCGGCACCCGTGAAAGAAGCAACTCGTTGAGCAGTAACGATTTTTTCAGCCGCTTCTATAACAAGTCGATCAGATGACATGCTGTCCTCTCCTGGGCACATACTATTCGGAACTCGTCTTCGGGGCACATCGTTTTTCTATCCCTTGACATTATCAGAAGAATCCCGATCTGGCAACTTAATACAACGATTTGAATACGTTCGAAATCAACCAGGTAGTAACTGCCACTATGCTATTTAGGTATCCCCGCTCGCATCGAGTCCTCATTTCCGCAATTTATAGCTTTGTAAGGGGATACTCAATGACAAAAATCTGATTAAGTCCAAAAAGAAAATGTTTGTACATCGTCACGCTGCCCTTGGTTGATTGGGCAATGTGTTCGATATCTTTTTTATGCAGAAGATGCTCATGCTGTTTTGCAGCATGCCAACTACACAAAGAAATGTAAGCTAAAGTTGTATGAACAAGCCTGCCACGTGGGTGTGGCGTGGTAATGATAATGCGGCCATTCATTCCGAGAAGTGTATGATAAGTCCTGAGAAATTGCTCAGGATTGCCAACGTGCTCGAGGAAAGCAATGCAGGTTATATAATCTGGTTTGTGCCGAAGCCATTTCTGTATCCGATCAAACGAATCGTGTTCAAGCAGATCAAGAGTAAGAAAATCCGTAGAGGAATCTGTTTTCGGACCGGGTTCTCGATCAACGCCATAATATCTGCAACCGTCAGGCAGAAATTGCGCCAAATGCCCTGAGCCACAAGCCAGGTCTAAAACAACTGACTTCGGCTTGATATATGACGCCACTTTACGTAAACGAATATCCCTGATCAATGGGGACAAAAGACCTTCATTCTCTTGGGAAATCACTCGTTACTCCATATTTTTTTCCAATATCTATGAAAACCATTTCAGATAACCTGGTTTTGAACGATACGCATTAAGTGATCATACTTGGCCATAACAACTGGCCAGGTATAATGCTGGTTGAAGTAATCCCGCCCCTGTTTCCCGAGTGCATTCCGCAACTCGACCTGTCGCAAGAGCCTGGTCATGGTTTCCTGGAATTCGCTGTAATCATTATAGAACAGACCACCGTTGGCCCGAGTCACTTGCCCCTCGAGCACACGGCAACGTGCATTGACCAAAGCCGCCTTCTCGAGGGCCCAACATTCGAGCAAGGCCATACACAGACTTTCAAAATGTGAAGGTATAACCATAAACATGGACCCGCTGATCGCATCAAATTTATCCTGTTCGGAAACGAAACCGGGCGTGATGATATGTTCGTGTTCCGGGACATTCATGTATTGACCCCCGATTAGCACGAGGTCGAAATCATCCTGTTCACGTTCGAAATAGCGCAGCATGTAATCGATCAGTCGGTCGCAGCCCTTATTTTTATCGATTCGACCGACATAGAGGACGTAGGGCCGCTTGATCGAATATTTCTGACTGAATCGAGCCGGAATGCCTTCGAGCACATTAATGCCCACGCCAACGACCTCTCCCGGCACAGAGCCATTCCCGGTCAATTCATGAATCATGGCCTGCTCCTCAATGGAATTATAGATGATTGCGGCGGGCTTGTTGAAAAACTGACGATAAATTGCCAAGCTGATGACCGGGTCCTCTTCGGCTGTCGGCACAAGAAGTGATTTCATGGGCGCAACCTGCAATCCATAAAACGTCGTATAATAACGATAGGAAAAGAAGATCAGCAAATCATAATCCCGCTGATGTTTCTTCAAATAGTTGATCAGTGCAGGCGCATACGGACCATTTTCCTTGACCCAAGCCCACTCGTCCCGCTGATCGTGCTCATCGAAAAAGACCCTGTTCTGGACTGAAACAAAACGTCGGCCTCGTCGGGGGTGTTTGACTTTAAAACGGATGACCTCGATGTTATTGACCAGACTCGGACCGACAGGATAGTGATTGAACCAATACAGGTAGTCCTGGGCGCAGGTCGTCAGTACAGTCACCTGGTTAGTTTGACTCAGATGCTCGGCGATCCAGCGAGCATGCAGTTCGGCCCCACCATTGATCTCGAGACCATACCGTTGGACAATGACCGCTATTTTCATGGACATCGACATGCTCCTAACAATTGTTCGTATTTGGACATGATAGTCGGCCAATTATAATGTTCACGATAATAGTCATGTCCCTGTTCTCCCAGCCGGGTGGTCAGATGGTGGTCATTTTCGATTGCATTGAGGACAGCTTCGAATTCATCGTAATTGCGATAGTAGAGTCCGCCGTTACTGCGCAGGCATTGTCCGCGCAGGACCGGGCAATCGCCATTGGCAATGACGGGCCGTTTGACAGACCAGGCCTCGAGCACGACCATGGACAGGCTTTCGAAGGGAGAAGGTATGACCAGGGCTTGAGCACCTTTGATCACAGCCATTTTCTCCGCCTCAATCGCGTCTTGTATGTGCAGGATATTCGCCTGGACAGGCGGTCGATACGTACCACTCCCCAGATAGACCAGGTCAAACCAGGGCTTGTTGTGTTCAATGTATCTGAGATAGTAATCGGCGAGCCTGGCGCAGCCCTTGACCTCCTCAAGCCGACCGACATAGACCAGATAAGGCCGACGAAGGTCAAATTTACGCATGAGTTCGCTGGACAAGACCGGCTCGACTTCACTCAAACCCACTCCCACCACGTTCCCAAACACGCTCTGGTTCCCGGTTATACTCTGAATCATTTCCCGCTCTTCGATCGAATTATAGGCTATTGCAGCCGGCAAATGGAAAAAATCACGGTACAGGCTGAGATGGATTATACGGTCATTTTCGGCAGTCGGGACTAAAATGCTTTTGGACTTGACGAGTCCGAGCCCCTGATACACCGTGGCATAACGATATGAAAAAAAGATGAATGCATCATAAACAGAGCTCTGCCGGTCAATGTAATCGATCAGGGCCGGGCAGTGCGGACCCTGCTCCACAAGCCATTCTTTCTCATGAGCAGGTGTGTGAGCACAAAAACTGACCAGATACGAAAGCTGATCGTAACGGACCTGGTCCCGCTGCTTCACGACTGGAAAACGGACGATCTTGAGCGTCTGCCACGACGATTGGCCAGGTTCATAGAAATTCTGCCAGGTCAAATAGTCCCTGGCACAGGTGGTCAGTAAATCCACTTCATGTGCCTGGGCCAGGTGTTCCGCAATAAAACGGCAGTGCAGTTCTGCGCCGCCCAGGATTTCCTGACCGAAACGCTGCACGACAAGAGCTATTTTCATAAGTAGCCTTTACAAAAGGGACCAGACTGCCGGATCTTGAAAAATGATAATAAACCGCGCTGAAAAAAACGTCAATCAAATGGGAAGGCCACCCGGACGACATGAGCTGGTCAGAATCATCGATCATCAACTGCCCGGATCATGCCCCGACAGGTGTGGACCGGATTATTCGACGGTTGGCTCCGGAGTCGGCTGGGTCAGATAACGCCATCCTAGTATTTTCACGTCTGCCGGTGGCCTTTCCTGACTAATCTGAATCATGCCATCTTGATCGAGCCAGCGATAAATGATGGGGCGAGGATCATCCTTCGCCAGGGCTTCATCGAGATTCCAACCCGGAGGTGGCGAAGGGAATTTCTCATCATGAACCCCCAATTCTTTCTTGAACTCCTCTTCCATGATTCTCAGCTCTTCCGCCAGGTCGGGGTCTTGCTCGAACAGTTTTTTTTCGCTCTCCTGGTCCGCAACTGTTGTGGCTGTCGAGACCTGACCATGACTCTTGCTGTCATGTGTGGGCGAATGGCTATCAGGAAAACAACCTCCTGAAAACAGGAGCATAAAGCATAAACCGGTCAAAGAATAAAGACGCATCGTTCCTCTCTTCCTTCCTGTCCCGTCGTTTCAATCTGAAATGATGGACCCTTTTCGAATTGTAAGCCGTCACAACACTATTCTATAAAAAAAAACATAAAAAGCAAGCCATACTGTTTGAATAGCTGCAGTCATGTTATATAAACTTGTTATACTTTAATGCTTGAAATAAGCCGCTTCTCACGCATCTCGAAGAATGAAACGATGCGCTGAAATACTCGAGTAATAGACCGAGGTAGTATCCATGAAAGCACTGTTAATGGAGATAACCTGTCCGGATATCAGAGCGTTTGGAGTCCGGTCACTGGCAGCCTTCGCGAAGAAAGCCGGGCATGAGGCCAATATCCTTTTTTTACCACCCTATTTTGAACAACTCCGCCCGGAATCCGGAGTAGTCCATCGTTATTCCGACAAAATCATTGCTGAAACGATTGACTTGTGCAGCCAGTTCGATCTGATCGGTATCTCTTTTTTGACCTATTATTTCGACCGGGCTGTGCAGTTGACTGAAGCAATACATGCTCGACTCGATGTTCCGGTCATCTGGGGAGGCATCCATGCCAGCACCAAACCCGAGGAATGTCTTGAATATGCCGATCTGGTCTGTATTGGTGAAGGTGAAGAAGCTTTGGTCGAAGTCCTCGATACCATGAAAACTGAGGGCGATCTGAACGCAATCAGAAATATCTGGACCCGACACAAGGGCGAGACCATCCGTAATCCGGTCCGCCCTCTCATTCAAGATATCGATAATTGTATCCCCTTCCCTGATTATGAACTGGCTACACATTATTCGTACAGCTTGTTTGATAATGCCATCGTCCCAATCAACGAGAAACTGATGAAATACTTTTCACAAGCCGGTCCAGTCAACCAGCTCGGGACTTACTATCAGTACAAAACCATGGCCAGCCGTGGCTGTCCACACTCATGTGCTTTCTGCTGCAACAGTATCTATCGGGAGATGTATGCTCGGGAACGCTATCTTCGCTGGAGAAGCAACGAATCAATATTCCAGGAGATCGAATATGCCCGTGAGCAAGTGCCCTATTTTAATTCGGTCATGTTTTATGATGATTCCTTTTTCGCTATGCCTGAGAGGACAATGAAAGCTTTCGCCGAGGAATACAAAAATCGGATCGGACTTCCTTTCGCTACCCAGAGTTCGCCCCAGACAACCACGCTCAACAAATTGGACTATTTGATCGATGCTGGTATGGTTTATCTCGAAATGGGCATTCAAACCGGTTCAGACAGAATCAACACTATGTACCGTCGGAAACAGAAAAAAGAACAAGTCATCCAGGCAACCCGAGCTATTAACCATTTTAAGGACCGGATTTTACCGCCGGACTATCATCTCATCCTGGATAATAACTGGGAAACGGAAGAAGATGTCCTTGCGACGCTTGACCTAATCCTGGGCCTGCCTCGCCCCTTTGGCCTGAAACCCTCATCATTGGTGCTCTATCCTGGAACAGAACTGTTTGCTATTGCCCAAAAGCAAGGCCTGGTCAAAGACGAAAAACAGGAAGTCTACCGCAAAGCATTTGGTGCTCCCTATTCAACCTATCTGAACCTGTTGATCCTCATGATCAATTACCCCTTTATTCCCCTTGGCCTGATTCGTTTCCTGTCAAAACCCCTGTTTATCAGGCTGTTTCACCGCCCCGCCTTTAAACCAATGATTTCTTTAATCAGACTCGGTCTGCACCAATTCAATCGGGTTATTAATAAACTCCGCAGAATGATCGGTCATCAACGCTTTCGGCCACTGGTCCATCGGATAGAGCGACATTACTGCGATCACTGATCACTGGTGCGGTTACAACTCGCTGTTATGACTGGCGTGAATATCACGACATTCGAATGATTGTCTCGGCGCTGGAGTATCCGGTGGTTATTATTCAAAAAAGACGAGAATGTATCGAGTTGCAGTGAAGACTATGACACCGGCTAACATCCACTTGATGGCCATGGCTGGCACAAATTTTTGACACCGGGCTCCAAGGTACATCCCCGCCATTCCTCCTATCCCGAAAAGAAATCCCAACAACCAGTCCGGGGCCACGGGAATGTGTGGATAGAACGAAGCGATGGCCTGATAAAAAACGACACCTGCGACTGATGTGACAAAAGTTCCCATCAGTGTGGCCCCAGCGATAATATAGACGGGAAGTCCGAAAAGGGTGATAAAAAACGGGGCAATTATAGAACCTCCCCCTATTCCATAGATTCCCCCAACGATCCCGACAATGAAACTGAGAAGGAAAATGCCCCAGTATGAAACATCATATGCTTCGTCATAGAAAGTAAAGCCCAGTCGCTTCAGATTAAAGTGAGTAACCGTCGTAGCGGGCAAGGCTTTAGTCCCTGGATACGGGTCATGGGCTTTGCCGCTTCTGATTGTTTCCTGAAAGCATGTTTCGATGCTATCTTTTCCTCCTTTGCCTGTGTTTTTTAGTCCATCTGCCACCATTTTATAACCGATATAGAGAAGAACACCGGCAGCAAAAAGCTTGAATTGTTTAGGATTAGGCAAGTAGAGCACCCTAATCATGGCCCCGATAAAGACACCGGGCAGTGTACCTGAAACGACGATCCATGTTAGTGGCCACACCATTCGTCCCTCACGCCAGTAACGATATACCCCGCTTGGGATGGCCACAACATTGAACACCTGGTTGGTGGAGCTGACGGACGGGTTGGTATAGTTCAGAAAGGATATCTGAAAGGGAAGTAACAAAAAAGCACCGGAAACGCCGCCCATCGAAGTGAAAAATGAAATGACGAATGCCACCAAGGGTGGAATCCAAAGCGCGACCTCAATCTCTGCAGCCTGGAAATACATTGGACGGCTCTCCTTACTCATAATGCTTGCTTAAGGCAACGATTTCTTCTCTATAATTGAAATCATTCATTGATGGCTTATTTCATCACTGGATTACAAATGGACGGACAATAAAATACAATCCCAAACAACAGATGGCTCCGCCGGCCAGGCGGCGGAACCACATACCACTGTTCTGGAACCTCGAATTTTCCATGACTTTCTTGACCAGAGCCGCGGAACTTCCGGCTATGGCGATCGGCACACAATGACCAATCCCGAAAAGAACGATTAGGATAATCCCCGTCATGATTTTTTCCTGAATGGTGATGAAGGCCAGGATCGGGGCAATGAAACCGAATGTGCACGACCCGGATAATACGCCATACGCCAACCCGAGAATGAAGGCCCCACCGAGGCCCTGAACGTGGAAACGATTCAGGGCGGTGCCCGCCATGGATAAACCCGGAATACCGATCATGTCAAGAGACACCCACACGAGGATCGCTCCGACCACAATGGTCCAATAAGGACCTATCTCACCCAGCATTCTACCTAACAGAGAGCAGATGATGCCAATGACAGCGATAGTCACGAAAAGACCCAGGGTGAACATCACCGCATAGCGCGAGGCCTCGGTGGGTTTGAGGACCCGCTTCTGTCCCGCCACGTAGCTGATAATGAGGGGGATTGAAGCCAGATGACACGGACTGAAGACAACACTGATCATGCCCCAGAGAAAACAGCCCAACGCCGCCAGAATTGAACCACCAGTCATCCACTCATTGACCGTCAGGAAAAGCTGGTCAAACATAGCGAGCTCCCACGCTTGTTGTTTGAGAGAGGTTCATTTCACACCTAACTTTACCAGTTTTTCAATGATGGTTTTTTTATCCAGGAATCCCGTATGACGTTCCACTTCCTTGCCCTCTTTATCGAAGAAAACCTGAGTCGGAATGGTCCGGATTTTAAATTTCTCCCCCTGGTCCTTATGCTGCCAGACATCAATAAAGATGATCGACGCCCGTCCTTTATATTCAGTTTTGAGTTCCTCGAGAATGGGAGCCATCATCTTGCAGGGGATACATTTCGTTGCCCCTAAATCTACCATCGTAACCATTCCTTTGGTCGGAATTTCCGGAATGGTGTCTGTATTCTCTGCCGAAACAAGCGACAGAACACTCAGAAATGAGGACTGGTCCGTCGAGAGTCCCCCCAACAGCACCACTACAATTCCAGCGATGATGAATTTTACGTTCATATTTCCCATTACCTGTTCCTTTCTTCCGGATAGAATAACACTGCCTTGCCCATACTGATGAAAAACCGTCATTTTCAGTGATCAACCTGCTTTACCTGTTCTTCAATTTTCACCCGGATCCAGCCGAAAGCGCCGAAATGAAAAGGTATCAGACCCGGGATTGAAATTGTAGCCAGGATTTCACGATGCACGAACAGCGAGAAACCGTCTCCCTGGTAGTGTTCGTACTCGTCCCTATTTACCGGAGAACCAAGGGACCCGACCGGTCCCATCGAAGACCTTCATCAACCCTGCATGATAGCCTGAGTTGAGATGGTCAGCGTACCTTCCCGCATGATGAGGGCAGCGACTGCTGGGATATCGATCGATGCTATAAGCATGCCGGTCTCCTTTCCAAGTCATATCGGCTTCCGTGCAATGATTTCCGCGGAGGCTATGTACTCCTCGATGCCCGAGTTCGGCAGCCAGCTCTTGATCACTTCCCGACTTTCAGGTTTTAGCCTTACCTCAATGTGAATAAACCCGGCTGACCGCAACATTTCCTCGATCTCGGTGGGTGAAGCCGAGCCCGTCACACACGAACACAGCATGTCATGATTGTTTTTCCACGCTTCCGGGAAATCCTTGAGACGTACGGTGTCCGACAGGGCAATCCGTCCGCCGGGTTTGAGCACCCTGAACATCTCGTTGTAGACCTGGGCTTTTTCCGGCGACAGATTGATCACACAATTGCTGATGACCGCATCAAATAACGAATCGGCCACGGGTAAATGCTCTATTTCCCCCAATCTGAACTCGACGTTTCGATACCCCTCGCGCGCCGCGATCGTTCGTGCCCGGGAGACCATATCGGGTGTCATGTCGACCCCGATGACCCGGCCGGTCTCCCCCACCTTTCGCGACGCGAGGAAGCAATCGAATCCCCCGCCGGCACCGAGATCAAGCACGAATTCACCGGTCTGGAGTGCGGCGATGGCCCCGGGATTGCCGCAGCCGAGACCGAGATTGGCTTCGCTCGGGACCGATTGTCTTTCGTTATCCGTATAGCCGATCTTTTCAGCCTGGATTTCGGTTTCGGATTTTCCTCTACAACAGCATGTTGGTTTCACCGGGGAACAACCGCAATCAGAGCCGTTCTTCGCGATATGTCCATACCTTTCGCGGACCCGTGATCGTATTTCTTCATCATTTTTCATAATATTATTTCCTCTCTATGCAAATGGTTTGTTACTTTATAACGAGATTCTTTGCTACTCCTGGATGAAATACTTCCTCCTGAACCAGAAGGCAACATTCACCAGGCTGATCAACACCGGAACTTCCACGAGTGGGCCGATGACCGTGGCAAATGCTGCGCCATGGTGAATGCCGAACGTAGTGATCGCGACAGCGATGGCCAATTCGAAATTGTTAGAAGCCGCCGTGAACGAAAGGGTCGCTGATTTGGCATAATCCCCCCCGGCCCATTTACTGAGTGCGAAAGAGACCACAAACATGACCACAAAATAGACCAGAAGCGGAATGGCAATTCGAATGACATCGAGCGGCAGTTGGATGATATATTCGCCTTTAAGTGAAAACATCACAATAATGGTGAACAACAATGCGATGAGAGTGATCGGGCTTATCTTGGGAATGAATCGGGTGTGATACCACTCCTTGTTCTTCACACTGATAAAAGTAAACCGGGTAACTACTCCAGCAATGAAAGGGATACCCAGGTAAATAAAGACGCTCTTGGCAATCTGACCGATGGTGATGCTGACTTTCGCCCCGGTCAGTCCGAACCAGGTCGGCAAAACAGTGATGAAGACGTATGCATAGATCGAGAAGAACAACACCTGAAAAATGGAATTGAATGCGACCAGGCCGGCACAATACTCCGTGTCACCTTCAGCCAATTCGTTCCAGACAATCACCATGGCAATGCAACGGGCCAACCCGATCATTATGAGACCGACCATGTACTCCGGATAGTCATGTAAAAAGACAACAGCGAGGAAAAACATGAGGCTTGGGCCGATGATCCAGTTCTGCACCAACGATATCGACAATAGCTTCCAGTCCCGGAAAACACGGCCCATTTCCTCATAACGGACCTTTGCCAGAGGCGGGTACATCATCAGAATAAGACCGATGGCGATGGGGATGTTGGTCTTCCCAACGGAAAATTTATTCCAGAATCCGGCGACTGACGGCCACAAGAAACCTGAGCCGACACCGACGACCATGGCCAGGAAAATCCAGAGAGTCAGGTATCGATCCAGAAACGAGAGTCTACCGGCGACTCCGAGCTGAGGATTGGCAGGCATTTCGGAAACGTCGTTGCGGTTGGTGGATGGTGAATTCATACTTTGTGCTCCTTACCTTGTAGAATTCGGTTTAAAGCCAAGTTCAGCCTTGAACGACGATATCTCTTCGTGAACATAATCGAGGAATGCTCCTTCATCGTCATACAATTCCCAAATCCGTTCAAGATTTTTCCATTTTTCGAGTTTCCCCCGACTCTGGAATGTCACAATGAACGCCTGACTTTCCAAGGAAAAATCATTCTTGTAGTGAGTATTGTCCGGTTCATCCATATTGATGATTTTGAATTCAAGACTGCCGCTTTTTATCTCGTCACTGAAAAATGTCGTTATGGCTTCCCCAGCCAATCTCTCGATCTTCAGGCAGGTGGGGCAACGAAATGTGCCATGAAAATAGTAGGTCACAAGCAGCTGCTCCGGGTACTCTGATATAACCCCCGTTGAAGCCGGTTGGCATTGGGTTTGAACGAGAGATACTCCCAGGTTCTTCTTGATACAGCCAGCGATCAAAATGAAACAGCTGACGGCAAGGACCATGACCTGACATAACGATCGTCGTCTCGGCAACTGGACCACGGTATTTCTCATCATCCGACCTGCAAGACCTTCGAGATCTCTTTTACACTCAGGACTTTTCCGGAGGCTTTCACGACGCCGTCGACCACGAGGGCCGGCGTCATGAAGACGCCATAACCGGATATGGTGTTGATATCCTCGACCTTCTCGATGATCGCCTCAATTCCCAATTCGGCCACAGCCTGACGGGTTGCTTCGAACAATTTCCTGCATTTGGGGCACCCTGTCCCCAGAATCTCGATTTTCATACACACACTCCCTGTTAAAATTTCTCAGACGTGAATTCAATTCCCTATATTTTTTCTCACTCCAGAATATTATCGGGAAGCTTCTCGACGAACCCCCTGATTTCATCCCTGATCCGCCGGTAATGCTCCAGGGTTTCTTCTTCGGACAGGGCCCTTTCCGCAAGCGTGGACGGATCATCGAAGCCCTGGTGTATCCGCTTTGTTTTTCCAGGAAAAAAAGGACAAGTTTCCTGTGCATGACCACACAGCGTAATGACATAATCGAATGGTATGTCCAGCAAGGTGTTGACATGCTTTGAAACCTGGCCGCTCATGTCGATCCTGATCTCCGCCATTACCTTTACCGCCAGCGGATCGAGACCCTTGGGAGCAACCCCGCCTGACCACGCTTCGACAGCATCGGACCGAAGCTCCTTGGCCCAGGCTTCCGCCATCTGCGAACGACATGAGTTGCCAGTGCACAGAAAAAGTATTTTCACTTTTGGCGACATGGACCACCCTCTTCTAGGTTAATGCTCCGTAAAGCAGACCAGCAAGGGTTGAAAAAACAACGACGTAGGTGACATACACTATCGTCTTTTTTACTCCCAGAACACTGTTGATGACCAACATGCTCGGCAAGCTCAAGGCCGGACCGGCCAATAATAAAGCCAACGCAGGCCCATTCCCCATGCCCGCGCCCATGAGTCCCTGCAGAATGGGGACTTCGGTCAGCGTCGCAAAATACATGAATGCCCCAACCAGAGCAGCAAATAGATTGGCCCCGATGGAATTTCCGCCAACCACCTGGATGATCCACTCATCGGGAATTAAAGCGGGTTTACCCGGTCGACCAAGCAGAAAGCCGGCAATGATTACCCCTAACAGAAGCAACGGGATGATCTGTTTGGCGAAATCCCAGGTCGCGCTAACCCATTCAGCCAGCTCGTCTTTCCGGAACCAGGCAAATAAGGAAAACGCAAGGAGGACCCCAAACAGCGAACTGATGGCCCATTTCGCCTGGAAAATGACGGCCCAAACTCCACTCGTTTCAACCGGCCTCCCCCAATTCATGAAGACCAGCAAGCCGACCATGGCGAAAAAATAGACACCGTCTTTCCATAACGGTCGGGGCGTCTCCAAAGCAGTGAGGGCCGCCATGCCGCCATTATGTCGATTCTTTTCTTCCTTTCTGAAGGTGAATTGCATCAAGAGACCGATGGCGATGGCAAAAAAAATCGCCCCGAAAGCACGGGCAAGACCCATTTTGAGGCCAAGCACGCGCGCGGTCAGAATGATGGCTAGAACGTTGATCGCAGGGCCGGAATAAAGAAAGGTCGTGGCCGGCCCAAGTCCTGCTCCCCTAATGTATATCCCTGAAAAAAGGGGCAAGACCGTGCATGAACAGACGGCCAGGATTGAGCCGGAAACGGAGGCAACACCATATGCCACGACTTTTCGGGCCTGACTGCCAAAATATTTTAATACAGATGCTTGACTGACAAACACCGAAATTGCTCCGGCAATGAACAACGCCGGAACAAGGCAGAGCAAAACATGTTCCCGGGCATAATCCCGGGTCATGGCCAATGATTCGTTAAGGCCGTTCTGAAAGCGTGACCACTCGAGAGGCATAAAATAGGCCGCCAGAAACACAACAATCATCACCGCTAATTTCTTTGACTCATCTTTGTTCATAAGGTCCCCAAGCTTGATTAATTTGTAAAATAGTCAAGAAAATGATTAAAAAAATCACGACAGCAAAGAAACCCGCTGCTCATTCTGGTCCTGGACTATCTCACTCACACATTTGAAGAATGAAATCGCGCAGGGCATGTTCAATCGATAGAAGACCTGCAGACCTTCCTTCCGATCCGAGACCACGCCGACTTGTTTCAAAACCGCGAGATGCCGACTGACATTGGACCGCTCCGATTCAACATAGTCAATGATGTCGCATACACATTGCTCCCCGTCCTTGAGAAAATTCACGGCCGCCAAGCGGATGGGATGAGCCAGTGCTTTGAAGACCTGGGCCTGCATCTTGTAGAGCTTCTTTTCTTTCGTATTCATGATTAAACTCCTTGCATTATTTGACTGATAGGTCAAATAGTAAATCATCGATACAGCTCTGTCAATAAGCACGAGCGTTCGAACAGAAAAGCAGGATGATCGAGGCGTGGAAAATGTAAGTTCGGATTTCTATGTGTATACCAACTCGCGAAGGTTCTCAGCCCTTAATACAAGGTGAGTGAGGCAGGTAATACTCCGTCTTCTCACTTCTAATGGCGTGGTGGAGGGGGCGTATAATCATAACCAATCAGATAATAAATAGTGCGGCTCTGAAAACCGTCGTCGATCCTCAATGTCTCGATCCCGGTCAGCCGATCGAAGAAGGGTTTGATTGCATCCGGATCGATATCCTTCCGTTTCTGGGCAAGGAGTATGGCTGGCAATCCCCGATAATGTTCGAGAATGGACCACTTGTTCCAGGTCAAACCATCCAGGCCGATCGCATTCCGAGACGTGACTCTGGATCGTTCCACGCCACCATAATAAGAAACCTCGGAGGCCAGGTAATACTTATCAAGGCCGATAATAAAGGGAATTTGCTTCGTCTCGGCCACAATTTCACGTTCGATTCGCTCGAGGGGGCGGTCCAGATGCGACCAGATGACGTCCTTCTTGAGGTTTGAAAAGGGCCAATAATTCAATTGCATGGTCAGCACCAGCGGTAAGAGGAAGGTATAAATCGCTAACAAAAACAGGAGTGTGCCCAGATTCAGACGTTTCAGGCGAATGAAGCGGCCTTTTTCGTCCATGATAAAGTGCACGATCAAGGGGACCAAACCGATAAAAGCGGGTGAAGTCCAGGAATACTTGACCCGGTTCCATTGACTGTAGACGGCAAAGAGCAGGAGGATTGGAACTGAAGTCAACAGAAGCCATTGAGCATGAGGGCCGATCTTCCTCCAGCGGACCAAATACAGATAACAGACAATGATGCCCAGGACGAAAATAAACGGTGATGCCTCCCCGATGAGCACGATCAGATAATCGGGAAAAGCCCAGAAGGCATGATCCATCCGCCGGATAAATTGATAACGAAAGGTCGACCAGTTTTGGCCCATTTCAAACATGATCAGGGGGAGCATGGGGAAAATAGAGGCCAGAATGACCAGATAGGGCGGTCTTTTTCTCAACAAGCCCAGTCCGGGGTAATGAAGCAGGAAAAACAGCCCTATCGAACCGTACAGGAAAATGGCAGTGTACTTTGAAAACATAGCCAATCCCAGAAAGAAACCGGCAGCGATCCAGGTCCGGTCCTTGTCCGTACTCAGTGCCTTCGAGAAAAAATAGACCGCGCCCGACCAGGCCGCCATCAGGGGTGCATCAGGGAAAACGAGAATTCCATTACCCCAGAAAAAGGGTAAAAGATTGATGAAAAAAGCAGAAAGATAACCACCAAAGCGTTTACCGGTCAATAACTTCCCGATACGATACATGAAAAGCATGGTGATCAATCCACACACAAAAGAACCAAAACGAACACCAAATTCACCATGACCGAGTATTGCCGTGGTGCTTCTGATCAGAACGGCCACACCGCCCGGATGATCGACATAAGCCGGGGCCAGGTGCATGGCCCTGTTCCAGTGCAGGGCTTCCTGTGGGGCCAGATCGATCAACCCCAGGATGAATAATTTACCTAGAAAAACAGACAATAACAGCATGATCATGAGGCTGGTCTGCCGGACCTCCCGGCCCCACGTGCTCGACTTGCTCATCAATAACTTGATGACAATGCAGCCTTTAAAGAAAACCAAACCCTGAATGGCAAGGGCGATCAAGACAATTACAATCCCGGGCTTATCGATCACAATCAGACAATACAACATAGCTTCGATCATGAAATGAAAACTGAACGCCCAAATGAGAGTCAGGATTGAAAAATTCAACCAGCGCCGCTGACTGAAAAAAGAGTGATAGTCCCGATCAGCGCATGTGACCAGGAAAACGAGAATACTGAAAAAGAAAAAACTGACCGCACTGGTTAGCCTGACCGGCAAGTGTCCCACACAATACAACAACAGTGCCACGCCAACTTCAAGCCCGAACAGCCAGCCCAATTGACGCAGATAGGGTTGTCGCACGATCCGGACGAGTTCGCTCTTCAGTAACCTGAAAAACTGGAGGAAAAAAAGGAGTTGCACACGTGCGGATATTTTCGATGTACCGCGTTGCCTGTCGGTAAAATGTATCGGTATTTCCTTTACCCTTGATTTCTCAGGCAGATTGGCCAAAATCTCGAATAGTATTTTGTAGCCATCCGATCGACGACCTGCATCGAGCACAAGCTCGCGGCGGCAGGAAAAAAAGCCCGAGAGGGGATCATGCACCGGGGTGATAGACCTGCTCATCCAGGTCCCAAATCCCGATAATAGCCGCCTTTTCAGCGGCCAACCCGTTATGAGACCACCATCACAATAACGCGAACCGATAGCGCAATCCAGGCCTTGCTCAAAATGAGCAGCCAGCAACTGCTTGACCCCAGCGACCGGGTGACTCCCATCCGCATCCATGACCAGGACCCATTCAGTCTGCGCGGCCCGGGCCCCATCCAAAACAGCCGAGGAGAGGCCGAGTTTCCGACCCCGCTCGATCAAGCTGACCGGAAAGTGGGCTTCAAGGTCCCGGACGAGATCGATCGTCCCATCGGTCGAGCCATCATCGATCACAATGATTCGGTAATCATAATGCTCGGGCTTGTCGGCGAAGATCGACCTGATCAAGCCATCGATCGTGCCGGCTTCGTTCAGGGTAGGAATGAGTATGGTAGCTGCATGAGTCATGAACACCAAAGCCTGTTCTCGAGTTTAGATCATGACCTGCAATCATCAACAGGACCATGGTACACATACGGCCGTTCAATTCACTGCGATACGATCAAGAGTTAATTCTCAAAGGGCGTTCCTCGAACTTTTCAACTAATGCACACAAATCCTCTGGAAAATGACAGGGCTTAAGGGTCGTTCTGTCTACGGTCGCATGGATGGTATAACCTTCCGCGACGATGAAATCCTTGGTCGCGTCCGCTAAAGTGTAATTGAACTGGAAACTGCTCCGCTTGAGCCACTCGACCCTGACCTGGAGCCTTAATAACTGATCGAAAACCGCCGGGCTTTTATATTCGACATGAGAGACGACCAGCACAAAATCGTAGCCCTTGTCCCTGAATTGCTGATACGGAACACCGAGATGACGCAAGTACTCGACCCGACCTATCTCGAAATAGGTCAAGTATTTGCTGTTATGGACGATCTGTTGCGCGTCCGTTTCAGAGAAACGGACACGCAACTCGAAACTGAACTTGTATTCCATGACCTGAAATGGCACTCCGGTATGATCCACTAATCCTAACGACTGGCCACGGTAATATCTTTCAGTAGGACATAGCCAACGTCGAAGGAACCGATCTGACCTGAGAACGCGCCCTGACAATACGTGTCACGCGTGAAATCGACCAGATTGTCCTTAAAATCGTGATACACATTACCCGAGATCATGGCGTTGGTCACTCGACCGACAATCTTGCCCTGCTCTATTTTCAGACCTTGCCCGATCGATCCCGAGAAATCGCCGTTGGTCAAATTAGCCAGAAGCAAACCACCAATCGATTGGACCAGAACACCCTCATCGATCGAAGCGATCATTTGATCGAGCGTCATCTTCCCCTGTGGAATGATCACATTCGAGTATTCACAAACCGGTTTCTGCGAATAGCTTTTGACCCGATAGATACCCTTTTGACGGAGCCCGTTCCCGGTCGGTTTACGTCCAAGAAGGTGGGCCGCCTTCAGATCACAGATGTAGTTCTCGAGCACACCGTTTCGCACCAGATACGTTTTCTGGCCGAGAGTGCCTTCATCGTCAAAAGGAGCAGCCATCTTACCGCGAGGATTAGTCGAGTCATCAATGATGGACATCCTTGTATCCAGTATCTGCTGGCCCATCTTATCCTTGAGCGGCGAAACGCCCTTGACGACCGCATCACCGCGCAAGCCCGTTTCCAAGGCCATGAAAAGATCGCCGAAACAATCCGGAGCGAAAATAATCTGCCTCTTACCCGGCTTTATCGAAGTCCGTTTCAATAAGAAGGGGATCTCTTTCCTTAACTGCTGGGCATACTCATCTTCACCTACCTGTGATGAATGAGCATTCAACTGCATCTCGAGCTCGAGCGAGGAGGTACCCTCCGTCAAACGCATCTCCGCATAAAAGGTCAGTAATGCCTTCTTGAATTCGGCTTCGAGGCCGTTCGAATTCATGATCCGGACCGTTTGGACCGTTTTTTCGAAGGAACACTCTACCGTGATGTTCTCGGTCGCAGAACACACGATCTTGATAAATTCTTCACAACGGGGAATATAGGCTTCGACCGGCTCATCAGCAAAGGTCTGATCATACACATCAAGCGTGGGATATGTCGTCTGGCTCGCAAAAGAATAAGGCATCTCATCACCATAATCAGCACTGGTGATCGCCCGGGATACCACTTCATCACCGTCCTGCAGATTGGAACTGCCTATGAAACCAAGTCGATTATCCTTCTTTATCCGAAGCGCGATGCCGGTCGACTCCTTGGATTGCAGATCATTGATCACGTTATTGACATAAAAAAGGCCCTGGGTCTGTTTACTGATCAGATATGCTTCCGCTTCGGCACATCCTCGTTTCAACGATTTGTCGATAAACTCTTTCATCCTACTGGCCTCCTACAATCACATTGTTGACTCTGAAACTTGCCGACCATGAGCTCACTGGCAACGGATATTGAATACCCTTACCGCAACCGCCCGTGGAATCCTGTGGACCGCGATCATTGGCGATCATATCGATGTTGTCCATGGTATCGAAAAGGTTCCCGATGATGGTCAGATCGCGGACCATTTCTTCGAGGCGGCCGTCCCTGATCATGACCCCATACCCCGCCGTAAATGTAAACTGTTCGCCTGTCTGACCGCCATACGAATCACAGCAATAGATCCCGAACTTGGTCTCTTTGATCATATCTTCTAACGTGTGTTCCCCACTCTCGATGCAGGTGTTTCTCATCCGAGGGATCGGCGGATATGAATAATTGAGGGCCCGGGCATTACCCGTCGGCTTCTCACCCATAATCGCCGCCGTCTCACGCGTATGTAACCGGCCAACCAGCAGACCATCCTTGACCAGATAGGTCTTCTCCGTCTTGACTCCTTCATCATCATAAACCATCGAACCGCGTGCCCCCAACTCCAAACCCGTATCGAATATATTCAGAATGGGTTTGCCTATCCGCCTGCCCAACTTCATGATTTGAGCAAAACGTTCATCGTTGCAGACTTTCTCACCTTCGGAGGTATGGCCGAACGCCTCGTGCACAAAGGTCCCCGATAAACGCCGATCACAGATGATCGTATACTTGCCACTCTTCGCTTTGGGCGCATCGATCAAGGCCACCGCTCGCTTACAGGCATCCTTAATCTCCTCCTCCTTACCCCGCAACGCATTAAATGAATGAGTGCTGCCCGCACCGACTCCAAGCATCTGGCTCTGACCACCACGTGATACTATGGGCGTGATATTCATGCCCATATCCACCATCTCTTGGGATATGGCCGTCCCCTCGGAATTCACAAAAGTCAACTCTGTATAACGGTCCAAATAACGAATCGAACTCGTTGTCACTCCGGGATAGCCCAGAACCAGCTCATTGTAACCCTTTAATAAACCCAGCTTCTCTTCCAGACTTATCGATCGGGGATCAACCTCAACGTTCAAGGCAACATGGTCCTGAATTACCGGTGCCGGCGCCAACCTGCTTGTGGCCTTGCCTATCAATGAGGCTTGCTTTATCGCCATTTTCAAATGCTTCTCGACATTCTCCAGATTGTTGAATGAAGAAAAACCCCAACCACCCCGGACCAAGGCGCGAACACAACCACCACGCTCCATGGCAAAATCCAGTGTGTCTATGTTGCGACCCTTGGCGACAATCGACAACCCCTTGGTGTCCTCCAAGCGAATCTCAACATAATCACACTCTGCATTATACTTCTTGACTAACGATTGCAGATACTTTTTCATCCCAACTACTCCCGAATTATGTTAAGTGAACACTTCCTCTTTTACTCCAATGCACATATAGGCTGACTTGCAGACTATCCCTTTCCGGTTAGCACAAACCCCGGCCGATATCAAGAAAAGCCCGCCGATAATCAAAGGTTATTCCATAGTCTGTCCGATCATACTTTTCAATGTGTACTTTTCAACGTAAAACAATGCATGATGTTGTAGTTCGAGTCCTCCACCACACCCATGCTCAACAGTTCCTATGAAATTCAGCAGCTCCCAAGAATTGCTGACAGCACTGTTTGACGAGTTTAAGCCTGATCATCCATCTCCTTGCACGAGCGGGAAAACCTTTATCTCTGTTCAATCCGTCTCATCTGCGAAATCTGCGGACATATTTTCAGTGAGAGCGCTGGCCTGTCCAACCCATGTCAACGCTTCGCCGCTGTCTTACGTTCAACCGAAGCATGATCCGCCTTGGTGACCAGCCACTTCGTCGTGACCAAGCTTCAGGGCCAGAGCGGTTCGCCACGCCTTACACTATAGAGCTCTTTCAACCCCTCCTCTTCTCCGGCTTTGAATAATGGATCGAGTCTACGGATGACTCTTGTGAACTACGATGAAGAATTGTGCTCGTTAGTGTTCCACTTCTGATTATTGCTTGTTTTATGAAGCACGATCGTTTGATCGGCTAATGAACAGACAATAGGCCAGTCCCATTCGGGACGGTCCGATAATAGCCCGGCAATTCATTGCCGGGATTCCCGACGTTCGATACACACGCGTCCCATGAGGACGCCTGAGACGAGAAATCATATTAAGACAACAGCAATAGATGAACAAAGGTGCACCATTGATGCAATGTGTTTTCCGGGGTATTCAATCGTCCCGCTGGGACGAGGGGGATTTTGTTCGATCAGGACCTGGCGTTGAAACGCCAGGCTATTGTCAATTGTCCCTCTGGGACAGACATGGTCGGAGATTGTGGAGAAGTGGTCCTCGCCCGTCACCTGAACACGAATAAGTGTGATACCAGCCAGCACGGGATAAGTGACCAACCGGACAGTCAACTTCATAGACTGCATTGTACCCCTTTTTCAAGACAAAGATGAGGAAAATGTAAGTTGATAAACTGCACACAAAATTAACTACTTTTTCCTCCTTAAATGCTGTTTTTGATCCATAGTACAGCTCAGAAGGCGTACGATACTTCAGGGCCTGATGCGGCCGTTCATGATTGTATAAGGTAAAATGGGCTGCAATGCCCCAGTTGGGCCTGGTCAACAGTTTCGTAATCCTTGAGATACACCCCCTCGTATTTGAGACTCCGCCAGAGTCGTTCCACAACAACATTGTCCAGGGCGAGACCACGGCCATCCATAATGATCGCGATCGCTTCAGCCTGTAACCGATCCACAAACAGGGCGCGTAAACTGAACCCCTTGATCACTGTTGAAAATTTTTGGCTTGGCCACGTTCAGACTCAGAATCCGGCGGACAAAGGGATGTGCTCCCGGATAACCACTCTGACCATGGTCTTTCAATGAGCTCGCGAGGCACAGAGGAGGTGGCGAAAGCTGAGAGGGCACAATATCATTCCCTTGGTCATGGAGCGAAAGAAATGTATCAATGGTGAGCTTGAGAAAGCTGCGTGAGATAAAAGGGATGCATTGTTTCGCTCCACAACTCTTGACAATATCTCATGGAAAAGAGAAAATAAAATTTACTACTTAAAGATTGGAGGATATTGAATTGAATATTGAAGAATTATCAGTTGATGAAATTCGGACTTACCTAGAAAAATTTTTCAAAGAACGTGAATATGAAGGTTTTTTGGTTGAAAGTGGTCAAAAAGAATTATCAGATTTTAAGTTGATTACAGAAAACTATGCTTGGTTATTCTCAAAAGAAATTTTGGAAATAATAGACAGAAGTATTGAGGAGTCAGAAGATGAAAATTACAGCAGGTCACAATTGCTGAGGAAATTTTTCCTTCAAAGCATGGTGGAAAGTAAATGCAATACATTCTACGATCAGTTGATGAACGGAGAACTCCATTCGCGTGTAAGACTTAATAATGGCGAAGAAATGTCCTATCGACAAGCGTGTTCACAACAAAGATATGAAAAATATTTAAACCTTGAAAGCTCATCAGAGGGTTTTGCGTTTTTCTTTGAAGATTTTTTAAAGAGTAAAACGTGGCTCCAAAAGTATATAGATTTTAGTAATGAATCTGAAGTGAATTCCTATTTGGAGTTTTCGTTGTTTCTAAACTTATTTAACATGCGTAGCACGATAGCAAATTTTCAATATGAAATAATGTTTCATGGAGGCAACGATTTTGCTGATAAAGCAGAGATGTGCCACGATATTTTTTCAAATGCATTGAAAATTCCCTATCCTCATGAGTTGTTTTTTGAGATTGTTGATCCTGTTTTCAACAGTGTTCATTATCTTTTAGGTGGGCTCCCTTCTTCACTATTTTACAATTAACTTTGGTGAGAATTGGTTTCGAAATCCCAAAGCGAGTTTATTCATGAAAGATATGTGGTCAGACGGCGACAGGAAAGATGTTGAAGAAAAAATCTATAATATCAGCCAAAGTAGAGCAATCGATATTGCACCATTTGTGGCGAAATATCAATTGTAGCAACGCACAGAAAATGGGGTCGCGTCTTGAAATGTGAATTAACCTGGAGTTGCCAGGCGACCCTCTGGGTGAGATTGGGGCTCGTTTTGGTTTCCAGCGATACAGTTCCGTTAGCCCAACTTCCGCGTTTTGAATCTTCGATCCTTGAAAATAAAGGATTTGTCCATTTTTCAGTCCCTACATTCATGTTTCCCAGTCTAGTATTTTTTCGGTTTCATGATCTGAGAGCCAATATTCAGAGCACGGTATATTTTTTCATGTTTTGTTCTGGTTTTGTATCATTAAGTTTCTGGAACCTCGGGATCACATCGCTTATCGGACTGATATTTGGGCAAACTTTTTCCCGACAGGATACACTCATTTTCTCATTGAATCCACAACTTTTGGTAATAGCTCCCGTAGCTCTGTAGTGAGACCTTACTGGTCTTGTTTAATCTTCGAATAGATGGTAAGATAATTGAAGAATATATTATCATTACCAGATATCTACTCCCAGAGCGCCAAATACCTGCTTAAATTTGATCTGGACTATCGCCTGAAATGTCGGGAGAGAAATGGCTTAGTTCGATAAATATGAAAAAAATCTCGCTTGAAATTTTACTGAAAGGAAAAACACATGAGACTGAGAAGAATGTTATCGAAGAGGATGATTGGTTTTAGTGTCATGGTCTGCTTATTTATTTTGGGTGGTATTCACCTTAGTCAGCCCCAGACATGGGCATTGATCACACCCGGTCCCAAAACGGAGTGGACTAATGATCCGCTCCCTCAAAGAGTGATTACTCATGAAGTCGTGTTCGATCAGGCAGAGCTTGAACTTGGCAAAGAAATGGATTTTATCAAGGTCTCTTTACCTGGAAGTTATTATACCCGTGATGTGGGTAAACCCCGATTACCTTGGTATGCCTTGCAATTTGCTCTCTCACCAGGGATGACAGTGGATAGGCTGGAAATAGAGTTGGATGAAATTGAACAAATTTCCGGACAATATTTGCTTTATCCTGCTCAGGAATCTGTCCGGATCGGTTATCCTGCCCCCTTTACACCTCCTGATCCGAGTTCGTATCGCTCGTCTCAACCTTACCCAGTAAATCCAGTAAGCCTGGTTTCAGAAGGTTCAATGCGCGGTATGGGCGTAGTTACAATCTATGTTTATCCAGTCCAGTATCTCGCTCATTCTCAATCTCTCATTTTTCATGCCCGGATCCGATTTAAACTCCATGAAAAACATCGCCTTGTTCCGTTCCAACAACCTCGACGGGCTCTCCCCAACAAGGTCGTCCCTGAACTGATCGATCAAATCGTGCTCAATCCGGAAGTGGTCCATGAATACTTCAAATCAACAAAGGATGTGAAAGAACCAGTACATTATCTGCTTATTACAAGTAATATATTATTGGATAGTAATGTTTATCAACCCTTGCTGGACGACAAAATGAACAGAGGGATAATGGTAGGGACCAAGTCTATTCAGAACATCATCAAAACCTATCCCGGACGAGATAGCACGGAAAAAATCAGGAATTGCATCAAAGACTTCTATTTAAATAATGGCTTAGTCTGGGTTCTGTTGGGCGGAGATACCGCCATTATTCCTTCCCGTGATGCGTATTCTACCACCTCTGATCAGTATTTCTCGTGTATTGATGGCGATTGGGACGGCGATGGCGATAGTATTTTCGGTGAATTCGAAGATAATGTCGATCTTTTGCCTGATGTCATGGTCGGGCGAGCACCTGTGGAAAATTATACCGAAGCGTCCACTTTCGTAAACAAAGTTTTAACATATCAAGCCAATAGTGCTTCATACCGGTATAAAGCCCTCTTCCTGGGATGTAACGATTACAACGATACAGGCGGACAGAATAAAGATCTGATCGATGATGAATACATGCCCCCTGAATTTGACCCGATCACCAAATATTACGAACGAAACATTCCAGCCTATGCAGCTTTGACGATCCAAGCTTTAAATCAGGGTTATCATTTGGTGAATCATATTGATCACGCCGATGTCAATTACCTTTATACCGGAAATGATTCTATTTCGACTTCAGATGTCGACAGTTTGAGCAATAATGCTGCGCCCTCGATTCTCTGGTCCTGTGGTTGTCATCCAGCCGCACTATACCATGATTGTATCGCTGAACATTGGGTCACCAATCCTCAGGGAGGAGGCGTTGCTTTCATTGGGAATAGTGAATACGGTTTGTATCCCGAATCTGATAGCTATCTTGATCCCGAATTTTATAAAATGCTCTTTGTCAACATGATTTTCAACATCGGCCAGACCCTGGCTCTGTCGAAGGTAACTTTTAACGGATTGGCTGAAACAAATGGGGATATGCGTTATAGTATGTTTGAGCTTAACCTGCTCGGTGACCCAGAAATGGTGATCCAAGTTGGAGATAATGCAGTTCCAAGTCTCATGCCCAATGCTTTGATCGTGTTACTCATCCTCTTCTCAATCTTGTTTTCTGGTAACAGTTCAGCAGGAGCTGTCACTCTTCTAAAAAAATTGAAAAAGAATCAAAACAGTACTGAGTATAGGGTCGAGTCTACGATTGGCTTATTGTGTTCGTGGATGTGAGATCGTGGTTAAAGGATTTGCGTAGAACCAAAATCCACCACCTGTTTTTCACAAGATGTTCCCAATGTGATTTTTCGCAAAAAAAAGTGAAAAATCCGAGTCACACCTAACCCCTCAAATTTCGTTTCGTGCGATTTATGTGATCATAATAGCCTCCCAAGGGGTGTTTTTGAGAATACCGGTCCCCTGTCCTCCTTCCTGGGGACCTTTTGTCTCTGGTGCGAGTCTGAAAAGCGAATCATCAACAGGTACCTTCGATCGGTGGTGCGTTTGCCAGAGAAATCATTCGTTGTCTGGCCTTCAGCTGCAGGTTTTGGACCGCCGGATCAGAGCTGATCTTGATGAAGAGTTCGGGTGATCGTTCATACACCCTTACAGGCAAGTTGATCAGCTGGAAGCGTAGAGCCTTGAGATACTTTGAGCTCCATCCTTGTTCTATCGGTTCGAGGACGAGCCGTTTCATGAGCGAATTGAGATTGTATGCCAGGACCATAATCTGCCACCAGGCGGCATTGGCCCCGAATTTGTCTGAGGGGAGTCTTCCTCCTGCCAGTTCATGTTTCTGAACGAAGTGTGCCTTCTCACTGTGGCCGCATCGTTCCCGATACCACCAGATGACCTCATCACCCGTCTTGTCGTCATAGTCCCAATTGGTGACCACACCCCATAGTTTATACGGCAACCCCTTCTCGTCGGTGTAGGTCGGGAAGGGAGCATCAGACATGCTTTCCGTGCCCGGGATCGTTAACTGTTTGATCGGCTCGCGAAGAGCAAGAAACCGATAGGTCGGTGATTTTTTGCTGGTGGCCATCCATGTGGGGACATAACAGACTTCAGCCCATTGCTGCCCTGTCTCCTTCTCTTTCCCGTTCACCGTACGAAACAGGGTCCGCCACGACGTCTCATCCACTTCCCGGACAGCCTTCTTGAAGGCATCACACACCTCGGCACCGATGGCGAAGGTAATCTGCCCAAAACGGTTCTTTTTCCCTTCGTTGCAATACGACAGCAAATCATGCGTATACCCGGCTGTATCAGATCGGAGAAAGACGCGGGTGACGCCGCAGGGTAAAATCGCTAGTGCATCTTTGAAGACCCACAGCAGCTGAGATTTTGCCGGGACATTGCCATCACGAAACTGTGAATGGAGAAAGACATCCTGCTCGAACCAGTAGGCATTCGCAGGTTGATATGCCTTGAACCCTTTGTAACACCACAACGCCTTCTTTTTGAAAGTCTCGACCATAGCGGGCCATATGGGTCGAGATCCGTCTCAGAATACACCGTCCCCAATAACAGCTCGGTATTCTGACTTCGAAAACGGTCAGCCAGGCGATACAAAGGACTCCGTCCCGAGAGCGTATCGAGGACCATCGCCTGTACAATCGTCCCCACATCCATCACCATCTGAGTGGGAACCACACGATTGATTGTTTCTCGTAATCTGATCCGTTGACAGAAGGCCGTCACGATGGGGAGATGATTGACCTGTGTGACCGTCGGCGTCTGACCGATCGTGAAATGGTCCTGGTCCTCACCTGAAGAAGTCGTCACTCGACCGGCAGATGCGATCATCCCTTGGCCTCCCGATTGACCGTATAACATGCCGGAGCAACCTGCTTGATCACGCCTTTTTTAACCTTTTTGGCGAGGGTGCTGGAGAGGGAATCTCGATCAGTAACCCGGCCGAAGCGTTGCTGGAGGAGGTCAACGAGCTCATTGATATGAAGCGGAGCGTCGCTCTCCGTCAGTAATTCGAGGGAGAGATCAGCCAAAGACTTACGTTTTCTCGTTCGTCGATGCGCTGCTTGTTCCCCTGGGAGATCCCGATCGGGGAAATTGAGAAGTTGCCGAACGCTTTTTAATTGAAGACTAAAAATGGTTTCGAGCGTTTCGAGGACCACCTTTCTGAGTTTTTCATCCATGGGAAATCCTTTGGCTATTGACGGCAGTCATTTGACGTCATACTTGTAGTATACTGACGTCTTGTCCGAATGTCAAGTAGTCATGGAAAAAATGTTACCTGAGTGGAAAACGAATGACTTGCCTCGAAATGAGAACGAAAAATGAACAGTGATGGTCCTGGCTCAATAAATACCGAAAAATAAGAAATCTGCCTGGGGAAAGTGGGTTTAATCTTCTCCTTCAGCCTGCCTATGGCTTTGTCCGATGGTTCGACGTGGGCATATTTCCACCCCCGACCCTTCTGGTCGCGGTG
>JAFGSJ010000012.1 GCA_016934675.1 bacterium
CTGTCGATTTAATTATGCAGCGTTACCTCTTCATGTTACCCTTTTGATATGAATGTAGTATACGCGAACATGATCTCTCAAGAATGATCCACCACTATTTTCGTCGCGTCGCGACGATCACCGCAGGTCCGAAGCACCGCCTTTCAAGGCGGTGACCCCGAGCCCAAAGCCTCAGGCTGCGTAGCTGCCATCTTGCGTAGTAGAAGGCCAAGGACTGCCAGCCAACATTTCAGATGTAGAGAAGGGCAGCGTCGCAGCCCATGATCTGTGATCTACCCTAAACCAGGCTGAAGCCTGGTTCTTCGGACCTGCGGTGCGTGCTGCTTCGCAGCAGTTGGCGTTTGCGTGCATCCGGGTCAATATCTGTCGGGGAACGTCTGCTTTGAAAGAGTAAAGACATGCCCTCAGAACCGGCGTTGTGCTTCAGCAGTGCCTCGTCCCGCCTGGTACAATGGTATGAGTTCCGCGTAAAGGGGCTGTCGATTTCAGTCATGGACGTCGTAACGCCTTCTGGCGTTCGTCCTGAAATGACAAAAAATACAATAAAAACGGTTAAAGCGTTACAAAGGCAGCGACGCAGCATTGAATAACAATACATCAACAATCGCATCAGTGGGGCTTTTTGGTGTTGAACGGGAAAGAGCCCACCTAAACGTGGAACTACGAACAATTGTACCAGGCGGATCGAGTCGCTGTTGAAGAGCGGCATCATCCGGGAGGGACATTCTGTAGAAGAGTTGGCAGCTCCGGGAATTCCTCCCCACGGCCTCCTGCAAAGTGTGCGCAAAGACCAGCTCCAAAGGGGGCCAGGAAGGTCGTAAATCCTCCAAAATGAGACAGGACTACTCATGCGGGTTGAGCAGGTTTCGAGACGGAGAAATGAGAAGAAAATCTTGACATGAAAAACGGGCGGGTGTAGAATGGGTCCAACGCACTTTCAGGCCAAAGGAGTCATTCGTTGGGTATTTTCGAGCGATTGTTCAAAAAGAAGGCTTCACAGACACCAGCAACAGAAAAACGGGGGCCGGTGAGCGGTGGGGTACGCAGACCTGTCCGGGCTGAGGAGGACACGAGTCCGATCAAGCTTCCGATCAGGGAGGAGGATAGGAAGGCGAAGGCGGTGCGGTTCGAGACACGTCCGACTGCTCCGATGAGTCAGGTAGCTGAAACTGGTCGATCCATCCGAAAAGCACAGGATATAGCCATGCATGATGAAGAGATCGATGAAGCCATCGACAGTTCTTTCGATGAGTTGTTTGCTGAGGATGGTGCGCCGACGCGACGTCCTGATCTCGAGGGGAAATATGCGTTATCAGAAACCGAACTGGCCAGGGATAAAGACGAGACGCGTGAGCTGTTTGCCCAGATCGCGGTCAATTACATCCGGCCTCTCAAGCAGTTCATGTTCGAACTCAGCCGGGGTTCGGCTTCGAGTGATTGGATCCCGATTTGTTTGCCGGCGGTCCAGAGTTTAATCTCGGCCATGATGAACATGAAGTTAACTGAGGAGGCTGAGGTCCTTGACATATTCAAGCTTTTTCTGGAAGAGTTGCAGTCACGTGATTTACGGGTTATCAGTGGGGATTCGCAGCAGGTTGCGTTGGATTTGTACAGTCATCTCGAGGAGATTTTGCCTCAGACATTCTTGTTGGGTGATGAGGGACTGCAACGTGAGGGCATCATTATTTTCTCGTTGATGAAGCAGATTCCCGAGGTGGGCAAGGTAACTCTGGACAAATTAATCGCAGCGGGTTTATCCACTCTTGACATGTTGTATTTGGCCACACCTGATGATTTAGCCCGGACAACCGGCATACCGCTCCGTATTTCCGAGAGAATCTGCGAAAAGATTGAACAATATAGGAAGGAGACAGAGAGCAGGCCGGTCGATCGAGATCAGACCAGCATGATCCGGCTGATGATCACGCAGCTTGATGATTTGGAGCGGCATCATGCTGCCTATGAGGAGTTAATCAGTATAGGTTGGAATGACCCTGAATTTAATCAGAAAAAGAAGCAATTAAGGACTATTCGCCAGGAGACCTCGCTGAAAATCAATGTTCTTCTGGCCGAATTAGGAGAAATTGGGCTCGTGGAGGAAGTCGAGAAATTACCCTTTGACACGAGGATTGAGAGGTTGAAACAATTTAGCAGCACGATCCAGAAAGAGAAAGAGGAAACATCTTGATCAAGGAGTATACATAATCATGGCTGAGTACTCGAAACTTGAAGTGCTGGACAAGATTCAGCGGGGTGAGAGCCTGGAGAGGTCTGATTTGAGTCAGCTTGAGCTTGAAGGGATCAACATGGACAAGATCAATCTGGCCCGATCCGATCTGGAAAGTGCCAACCTGAATGGGGCATCGCTGAGAGGGGCCAACCTTTCATCAGCCTCGTTGCGTGATGCGTTCTTCGTCGGGGTCAATCTCGAGAATGCCAATTTACGGAACGCGGACCTCGAGGGGTGCAACCTGTCCAAGGCGAAATTGAAGGGGGCGGATTTGAGTCGGGCGAATCTCGAGGGGGCCAATCTCGAGGAGGCGGACCTGACTTATACCAAGCTTCAGAATGCGGTCTTGATCGATGCCAATCTGGGCAAAGCAACGCTCGAGAAGGTCAATTTACGGAACGCGGACTTGCAGTCGGCGTATCTTGGCGGTTCCAATCTGACCCAAGCCGATTTGAGAAAGGCCTCATTTGATGACGCCAACCTCGAGGAGGCGGACCTCAGTGGTGCTCAGATGAAGGAGGCCACGCTTTCCGGTGCCAATCTCGAGGGGGCCAAATTGAACAGAGCCAATCTACAGGGTGCAGATGTCAGTAAAACTCAGTTAGCGCAGACGGACCTGAGTGAATGTGACCTGCGCAAGGCGAACTTTCTCGAAGCGGTCTTTCAGAATACCAATTTGACCGGGGCGCATATAAACGGTATTCAGATCAAGAGTGATCAACTGGCAGAGGCCCTGATCGACTGGGTCGATGCCTCTTCGAAAGGTGACGGTTCGCAGCGGATTGATGGTGAAGCGGTTGCGGACTTTCTCGACAAAAAAGTCGCGGCAGAGGCCATACTTGAACCCGGTAAACGGTTTTTTGGCAAGGGTGATACTTTACGGAATGCGGACTTGGAGTTCGATGCGGGTTCTGTGGTCGAGATCGAGAGTAAATTCGAGAAATGCAAGATCGTGCTGGGTGATAATGCACGTCTCACTGTTGGTGAACACGGGTTATTGGAGAACTGTCAGATCGAGGGCTCCGGTATTATCACTATTTACGGGACCATCCGGAACAATCAGAAAAACGTGGTCAATTTCCCGAGAGTTTTCAAGGTCGGTCAGACCGGTGTGGTTTACAGTTCGGTCCGTCAAGCCGAGGATAATACCTGTTTTGCCTTTGAACCGGGCTGCACTTTGAAAATGAAAATACGGAATTACAAATAAGACAGCCGGGCAGGCTGAACCGGCAGAAATTAGCCCCTTCATCTTGCTCCGATTTGAGGACAACAATTATGCATCAAGGTGATACCACAAAAATTTCACTGAAAGATATAAGGAGAAATTCAATGGACCAGCATAATGAAACAATTATTGCCCAGGGAACGGTCATGAAAGGTTCCATTGCCTCTGAAGTTCCAGTTACCGTCAGCGGTAAAGTCGATGGTGATTTGGCAGCACCGACACTCAATATCAGTGAAACAGGCAGTGTCCATGGCCAGGTCCTGGTCGAGAACCTGATGTCCAAAGGCGAGATTTCGGGTGAGATCGAGGCCCAGGAAGTGAACTTATCGGGTAAAGTCCGCGATAAAACTTCGATCAAGGCTAAATCGCTCGAAGTCAAATTGGACACGAGCGATCCGGAACGTTTGACCGTTACATTCGGTGAATGCACACTTGACGTTGGCCAAACGGAGAAAAGGGAGTCGGACTATCACATGTCTGATCAGGAAGCGGAGAGCGACGAAGAAAACGTCTGATTTCGTTTCTCATGACAGCAACCATTGGCATTGAAGCGTCCTCGATCATCAAACAAAGGACGGGGATCGGGACCTATACCTATCATCTTCTTGTGCATTTAGCAGGTCAGGACCGGACGAACCGGTACCGGATTTTTACCAATTCGTATAAAGATAGACTCGTTGATTCTCCTTTTACCGGGGCGGCAAATTTTCAGCACATACACAGTAAGATCCCGGGCAAGCTTTTACTCGAAATGTGGCGTTTATGTCGCAGGCCGGTGATCGAACGTTTCATCGGTCCGGTTGATTTATTTCATTCGACCAACAACAATCCGGTGCCACAGGGTCGTGGTCTGCGGTTATTAACTGTTTACGACTTATTTTTCATGCATCATCCGGAGCGGACCGGTCGCTATGGCGGCCGATATTTTCACCGGGTCCTGCCCCGATATATCCGGGAATGGGACCATATTATCACCATATCCGAGGCAATGAAACACGAATTACTCGATGTGTTCGGGCTCGATCCGGATAGTATTTCTGTGATTCATTGCGGTCTGGACCCTTTTTTCAAGCAGAGTAACTCCGACTCGACCGGGGTTTCACTTAACGTGCCGGCCCGGTATTGCCTCGCAGTCGGTACCTTGGAGTCTCGAAAAAATTATCCGAATTTGATCAAAGCGTTTCATCATTTTCTGAAACAGGTAAACGGGACTTATGCTTTGGTCATAGCCGGTATTGATGGTGGTGCGGGGGCCGAGGTCCGCCAAGCGATTGCGAAGTTCGATCTGAATGACAGGGTCGTACTTCTTGGCTATCTGTCTCCGGCCCAGTTACGCTGGTGTTACCAGAAAGCTGAGTTCTTTATCATGGTTTCCGATTATGAAGGATTTGGCATCCCGGTCCTTGAAGCGATGTCATGCGGCACACCGGTCATCGCTTCGAATACGACCTCTTTTCCCGAAGTAGTGGGAAAAGCCGGATTATTAGTTGGTCCCCGTGAATCGGAGGAAATCAGTCAGGCCATGCTCAAGCTTGTGACTGATCCTGATCTACGGGCAACATTAGTGGGGCGTGGCCTGACCCATTGCCAGCGTTTCAGTTGGGAAAAAACGGCCCGGGATACGCTTGCCCTGTACACGCGGTTACTAGCCCAATGAACCCGTCATTGCATATTGTCTTTCTTCATCCGAGTCTGGCTTATCAGGGCGGGGCTGAATTGAGTCTGCTCTGGTTAGCGACGGGATTGCATCGGCTCGGTCAGAAAGTCACCATCATTAGCGGACGGGTGGATGAGGTCCTCGTCAGCACTTTATCTCCCGAGATCACTATCTATAACATCGATAAATCCGCTGAACCGGATGAATGGAGTTCATTACCGCCATTGATCATGGATATACTTGGTTCGGCTGATGTTATCTCACCACATAATTATCCGGCCTATCTCTGGTTGGCCCATCAGGAGTCAGCTCTGCCCCCGGTGGTGCTCTTCTGTCAGGAGCCGCCCCAGGAACTGTACGCCCCGATAACTCAAAGAGACTTTTTGGCGGAATCGTTTCGGGTCCTGGGTGGTTTTCTGCCCTGGTTGAGCCAATCGAGTATCAGATTCAAGGTTTTATTAAATAAGCTGCATCGACGCCAGGAACTCGAGCGGCGAGCCATGGCCCGGTGTCAACTCATCCTGGCCAACAGCGCTTTCACCGCCGAGAATATTCAACGGATTCATGGGCGTCAGGCCTCAGTTTGTCATCTGGGAGTCCCCGATTATGTGCGAGTATTTTCTGACCCGATCGGTCAAAATCAGGGTCAGGACCGAGCCTGGACGCATCAGATTTTATTGCCCGGTCGCTTGAGTGCGATCAAGAATGCCGGTTTGGTCCTCGAGTCGCTTTTCATGATCCAGAATCAAAAGTACGGTCTGCTTCAACCGGGTGGGACCACCTTGATCGGCGATGGTTGGCAAAAAGGTTTCCTCAAGAGCAAACTGGGCAGGCTCGGTCTGGATGAGGTGGTGAACGTGCGCGGTCAGATTTCGCATCACGACATGAGCAGGCTCTATCAGCAGCATCAAATAGTCCTGTATGTTCCGTTCGATGAGCCTTTTGGTTTGGTTGCCATCGAGGCCATGGCTTCGGCTCGTCCAGTCATCGGCTCGAATCAGGGCGGCATTCTGGAAACAATTGCTGACGGGGAAACGGGCTTACTCGTTTCACCGCATTCGGCGGATGAGATTGCTCAGGCCGTGCTCACATTACTTACAAATCGGGAACTCTGTCAAACCATGGGCCAGGCCGGATATGCCCGGTATTCTCAACAATTTACCCTCGAGCGTTTTGCCACGAGTTTTCTCGATTATTGCCGTCAGGTTGTGCGTGATCGCGGTCACGGCCCGATCGGATGAGATTATGATTGCACCATCACCCCGTTTAGGGTTCAGTCTTTGGATCAGAATACTACGAGTCATCATGGTCACGGTCTTTTTTTTGATGTTATTCGTGCCCCAGACCCGACCGATTAGTAGTATGGTGTTCTGGCTGAGCCTGTCACTTAATGTGATACTTATGTGCTGGGGCATGTTTCTGCCCAACTCTCAACTCTTCGGTTTCGTGTTTCACAAGGGCGATCCGGACCGGTCTACCGTTGCTTTGACGTTCGATGACGGACCTCATCCGGACAGCACGGTCCGTATTCTCGATATTCTTCAATCTCAGCAAATCCGGGCAACTTTTTTTGTGGTTGGCCAGAAGGCGGAGTTACATCCGGCCGTCGTGCAACGTATGGTTTTTGAGGGGCACGAGGTCGAAAATCATACCTGGAATCATCCGGCAACACTGGCTGTATTTCCACTGTATACCTTGAAACGCATTGTCCATGATTTGGATCGATGTAACAAAATGATACGGGCACTAACGGAGCGGGAGCCCCTCTTTGTCAGGTTTCCAGCCGGGATCAAGAACCTGCCTTTGATGACCGCGGCCAAGAGGCTCAATCTTGTTGTGGCCGGTTTTTCGGTCCGGGCTTATGATAGTGCCGGTAGAGTCAGTGCGGAACGTATCCGGACACGGGTCCTTGAGCGGGTATTCCCCGGGGCGATTATCGTATTGCATGACTCTTATACTCGAACCGGGCGACAGGCCAGCACTCCCACGATTGAAGCCTTGCCTGGAATCATCACTTGTTTGAAAGAGGCAGGTTATCATTTCGTTACGCTCAAAGCATTATATAACCCGGTCAGTGAGGGGCAGAGTCTACCCGGATCGGGAGTATGACCGACGCGTAGTGTTCTCTACGCCCTTTGATTAGTAATAAAAACCCCTCGAGGTGGGTAATGCATCGGTGGTCAGATAGAGGTTCAGTTTTCTGAGACCGTTGGCATCGCCCTTGCCGATCATATGCGTGGTATGAATGTCACAACCCTTGAGGAATTTGAGTTTTTTCAGGCATAAATCTGAGGTTGGGTTGGTGGCTGCGGACATTGACAGAGCGATGAGTACTTCCTCGACATTCAGACTGGCCGAATGCCCGTTCATTATTTCCTTTTTCAGGGCGGCAATATTGGCGATGATCTGTTCCGGCAGCAAATCGATGTGGCTGGGGATACCGGCCAGTTTTTTCAAAGCATTGAGGATTGCGGCTGACTCGGCATGCAGTAAGGGGCTGTTCATCCCGGTGATGATAGTCTGGTCCTGCAATTGTACCGCGGCACCACAATAGACACCTTTATTGCCCTTGCCCTTGTGTTGGGCTTTTTCAGCAGCTTCTCGGGCAGCGACGACCGTAGGCCGGTCTGTGATCTTGGTCCCGGTCTGGACCATTAATTTCTCGACAATAGCGACGGTTTCCATGGTTTCGATACCCTGGCTCTGTTCCCATTTGTAACGGAAATAGCGCCGAATGAGCTCCTGCTTGGCCGCTTCCTGAACGGCTTCGTCATCCACGATCCCTTGTCGGGCCATATTGACCCCCATATCCGTCGGAGATTGATATTGACTGAATAGATCATTGTTCTCACCAATCCGGTCGATTATTTTTTTCATTATACTGAAATTTTCGATGTCCCGGTTATAATTGACCGCTGTTACACCGTAGGCGTTGAGATGAAAGGGATCAATCATGTTGCGGTCTTTGAGATCGGCTGTCGCTGCCTCATAAGCCAAATTGACCGGATGATTCAGAGGCAGGTCCCAAATCGGAAATGTTTCAAACTTGGCAAAACCGGCTCGCTGACCTCTCAGATGATGATGGTAAACCTGGGACAGACACGTGGACATCTTGCCACTGCCGGGACCGGCTCCAGTCACGATGACCAAGGGCTTGACCGTCTGGATAAAGGGGTTTTGACCGAAACCAGACTCGCTTACGATTTTTTCTATATCAATGGGATAGCCCTGGATTGTGGGTTGGGTATAGACCGGAATAGTGCGTGAATGAAGGAAATTAATGAATCTTTGGACACTTTTTTGGTCATGATAGCGGTTGACAATGACAGCCGAGATCGAAAAGCCGTATTCTTCGAGATCATCGAATGTTCTGAGTGAAGCGGTGTCATAGGTCAAACCGAAATCGCCCCTGAGTCGGCCCTTTTCGATATCACCTGCATGAATGCAGTATATTATTTCGAGTATATGATGCAATCGCTGTAAGAGTTTGATTTTGACATTAGGATCATAACCGGGCAAGACCCGGGCCGCATGCATGTCGTGCAACAGTTTTCCGCCAAATTCGAGATACAGTTTTCCCGAAAACTGGTCGACCCGGTCGCAGATTGCCTTGGTCTGTGCCTCAAGATAACGCTCATTATCAAAACCGATCATTTTTTCTGTCCTCTCTCCATTCGTGCTTAGCGTGATATGTGATTCTGTAATTGCAGGCAAAGCAGGGTCATATCGTCAAACTGTGGTTGATCATCGATGTGAAGATTTACCTGTTCCAGAATGTTGTGTCCAAGGTCCTGGGCCTCGGTAGTTGCGTTCTGGGCCATAGTTTCCAGTAATCGATTAAAACCAAACATGGTCCGTTCCGAGTTCAATGCTTCAATAATGCCATCGGTATATAAAACAAGTGTATCACCCGGCTGTAAATGTTCAGACAAGTCGGCATACTGGTCTTCGTCGAACATGCCCAGGGCCGGCCCGGTGCACTCTAATTCGCGACACTTTCCCTGACGGAGCAATATCGGATAATTGTGTCCTGCATTGGAAAAGGTAAAGGTCATCTCGACCAGATCAAGTATACCGTAAATGAAGGTCACGAAATTCGAGCCTCGGGTCCGTTGATGACATAAAATGGCATTGATCTTGCCGATAATATCATGAGGTGACAGGTCGTTTTTCACGGCCAACAATGTTTCCAGGATACTATAGGTTGATGACATATACAGTGCTGCCGGAATGCTTTTGCCAATGACATCTCCGATCGCAATAGCTACTTTTCGGTCCGAGAGTCGGACAAAATTGTAAAAATCCCCACCGACTTCAGCCGCAGGAATGGATCGGGCAAATATTTTCAATCCGGATATTTCGGGAAAAACCTGTGGCAGGAGACTGGTTTGGATCGTGTAGGCAATCTCAAGTTCTCGCTGCATCCGCTCCTTGATCCGAGTAGCTTCCATGTGTCGAGCGTTTTCGATGGCAATAGCGGCATGTGAGGCCATATAATCCAACAGGTCCAGGGTCTTGCGAGAGAAAGTCGGGGTCACGATGGTATTGTGCACATAAATGACTCCAATAATCCGACTTTCCTGGTGGGTCACTATCTTTAGAGGCACGCACATCACGGTTTTAACCTGCAACTCAAGAACACTCTGCTGCGATTTAAACTGATCGTCCAATTGAATGTTACCACTGATCAAGGGCTCGCCTGACAATGCAACCTGATTGACAATCGTCCGGCTGACCTTGAACTCATCTTCATTCAAACTCTCTTTGTTTATGTTCCGGGCAACTTTGAATTCCAGGTCGTTCTGATCATTGAACAACATTAAAAAACCATGCTGGGCCTGGGTCAATTGAATGACGGCGTCCATGACTAGATTCAAAACATCCTGGAGGACTAAGGTGGAATTGAGGGCCTTGGAAATGGCCAGAAGCATTTGTAATTCCTGATTTTTAAAATCAGCTTTTTCCTGGACCATAGTCAGATCATGAAGCGAAAGCCCAGGGAAGGTATCAGATTCGGACCCCTCAATAAAACGCATCTCCGTTTCTTTAACCAGGCCGAGATGGACCAGATCATTATTACGCAACTGCTGCCTGGTGATTCGCTGCTTGTTGACAAAAGTCCCGTGCTTGCTTCGTTTGTCCTCGATGACATAGTGGTCCTGCTCATAACTGATCACAGCATGGCTTCTGGAGACGCATTGATTGGTGAAAACGATATCATTGTCTGGCGTCCGACCTATCCTGAGCTCGCTTTGACCCAGAACAACCTTGTTTTGCTTGCACCAATTACTATTGATGATAAGACGTGCCGAACCCATCCAGCGCCCTCTAGCTTTGGTCCGATTGGTCATGACCGGCCAAGGGCAGATAGACCCTGAATTCACTGCCTTGCCCTATCGAGGATTTCACCGTGATTTTGCCTTTATGCAGATCAATCACAAATTTACTGATATACAAGCCGATACCGCTCCCTTTATATTTATGGGCATTGGACGCCCGGTAAAATTTTTCGAAAAGCCTGTCAAGGTCACTCTGTCCAATACCAATGCCATAATCCTTCACGGATAAAACGATATAATCAGTGTCAGGATCAAGGTCAGGCTGATTGACCGTGTGGCCTGATTGTTCCACACCCAGGCTGCATTCAATCACGCCATTCTGTGGACTGAATTTGATGGCATTATATAAAATATTCGTGAGAACACGCTCCAACTCGAAAGGATCACCATGTATCATAACCGGATTGTCCATATACTTGACGTGGAGCTGAATATTCTTGTCGAAACCGAACACCTCAGCATTCCTGATCGTTTCTTTTACCAACTCACAGAAATCGACTAGCCGATGGTTTAATTCATATTGCTGGGCTTGAATCTTATAAAATGCCTGAAAAGTATTGGCTAAAAGTTCGATTTTTTTGACATTTCGCTGAATGATTTTGAGATATTGCCTGAGTTCTTGATTGTCTTTTTGGGATGGATCATTCAAGAGAACATGCAAAAAACCGTTGATGGAAGTAACGGGATTGAACAGATCATGAGTAAACATGGATACAATAGTCTCGCGGAAACTCTCGCTCTCTTTAAGCTGTTGATGTAATTGGACTTGTGTGCTGATCGCATCCTGAAGTTCCGCATTCTTTGTTTGCAATTCCTGATAATACTGGTCTCGTTCAATCTGGATCCTTTTTTGTTGAATACCTCGTTCGATCGACATTTTCATTTCTTTGATGTTACAGGGTTTGATAAGATAATCGTATGCACCTTCATGGATAGCTTCGATGGCGGAGAGCAGAGACGCATAACCGGTAATAATCACAACGGGTGTTCTCGATTGATAGAGTTTGACGATACGCAGAACTTCGAGACCATCCATTTCTTTCATTTTCAGATCAGTCAGGACCAGGTCGAATTCACGCTTTTGGATAATATCCGCTATGGGATCGCCTTCCTGGATGCAGAGGACCTCATACCCGAAGGATTGAAGGACCGTACCCAGGGATTGGAGCAGGGCGGGATCATCATCGACGAACAGGATAGAGGGGACCGGTGCTGAATCGGCTTCCTTCTCTGCCGGACCGGTTATTTCCTGGTCTTTCACTTGACATGAGCGGGTCATGTGTAACCTCGTGGTGCGAATACTCAGCGAGTTTCTCCTGGTCTAATCCCTTTCTGCCAAAGAGAGAATTAGACTGAAACGTGAATGAATATATCATAGATTCTGGGTCGTGTAAAGTTCCTTACTCGCGAACGGATTCTGAGCAACAACAGTGTGGACGAACAGATCCGGATCATCAGGTGAAATAACGACAGTTTTTTTGGAGAACGAAAGCACCACGGTGCGGTCCAAATCAGTGACAAAGGCCCGGTATCTGCCTAAGGCTTTGTTTTGAAAATAACCGGTGATCGAGAATAGGCCTCCGTTCCCACATAAGCGGATGCTTTTATGCATGATTTTTGGTCGAAACCGGACTGCTTGCAGGTCGGTCAATGAAAGTCGAGTGGACCAGAACAGACGGTGAATGAGAAGGAAACCGTGTTCAAGTGAATAACCACGGATAGAAAAGGGGGCAGTCAGGGCGACAATGGCAAGAGGGAGCAGGGCCAGCCAGGGAGTGGGGCCTTTTTCAGATACGACTATCCAGACAGAGAAACCGACCAAGATAACAGTGGCTAATACGGAAACCACAATCAACGATGTGCACCACGGAGCTCGGTAAAAACTCATGTCTCATTTCTCAGAAAGAACAGGTGAAGTATTCATGTCCATTGATCGACTTCAAGGGAAAACGATTTCCACTCGCTTCTTGTCAAGGACACGGATAGCTAAATCCTCATTAAAATGTTTGCCGACTCCCCGTATCAAACCCACAAAAATATCAATAAGACCACGGATGGAATGATAGGTCATGATCAGGGTCTGATCATTTTTCCATTCATAGTCGAAATGCGGTGGGGTCGCACCGGGAATTGAACGTGTTGTGATTTCATGCACCTCATCCATTTTTAAGAGAAATTCACGGGCAGAATTGACACCTCGATAGTGAAGCGGATAAACCGCGGGTGCGAAGGTGTTGACCCAATAATCGCCAAAAACATCAGCAGCCTGTTGGAGACTGACATTAAGTATCTTACAAAGCGAATTCAGAATGTCCACGACTTTGGCATCGTCGATGCTTTCATGAGATAAAAAGACAGATTTCTTCTCCATACCAGCGTCTTTTAAGATCATGAGCCACTTATCATTCCCGAATTGCTCCTTGACGAGACTGGAGAGACAGGAAAGTATGACACCTTTCATTTCGAACTCCTTTTCGGAAATAATCCGTTTGAGTACACGCTGAAATATTCAATCACTCAGGTTTCTGTTAAGATAATACCCGATTGATTCTTCAAATGCAAGTGTTTTCAAATGTGTGGAGTTTACAATGGTTTTGATTGATTTCTTGGGCAAGATACTATAGGAATCTTGAAAAGGATGAGCATATTGAGCCGGCTTTGTTCAATGGGAACTCGTATCCAGGTGAGGTATCGCTCAGACATGAGAGTGTCCATGGGACCGCATACACTTAACGGAAGGGAAAAACAATGACTGTAGCACAACAAGGTTATTATCGTAAACCGACACTTGCGAGAAATATGATCGTATTTGTCTGTGAGGGGGACCTATGGTCCGTGCCGGTAAACGGGGGCTTGGCCAGACGCCTGACCGTGAGTCAATTGGAATGTAATCGGCCCTGTCTTTCGCCTGATGCTCAAACGATTGCCTTTACGGCCCGTGATGATGGAGCGCCTGAGGTTTATCGAATGTCAGCTCTGGGCGGTGTGCCGGAACGATTGACCTACCAGGATACTCCCTGTCAGGTTTGTGGATGGTCCCGGGATGGTCAATCGATCCTTTATACCAGCATGGTCAACCAGCCTTTTAACCGCTACGCCAGGGTATGGAAGATTGATGCTCGGGGAGGCATTCCCGAATTGTTACCCTATGGTCCGGTCAATCACTTGTCTTTTTCTGAAACTGGCGGTCTCGTATTGAGCAGGAGTGAGCAGGAATATTCGGTGTGGAAACGGTATCGCGGTGGTCGGCGGGGAGAGTTCTGGCTGGATCGCGAGGGTACCGGTTCATACCAACGCATACTGGCCGATTTCGGAGGGAATCTTGGCAATCCTCTCTGGATCAAGGATAGAATTTTTTTCCTCTCTGACCGGGATGGTCATGGCAATCTGTATTCTTGTGACCTTGATGGTCTCGATGTGCAGCGACACACGTCGCACATGGATTATTATCCCCGTGCGGCGAGCACTGATGGCGAGTCGATCATTTATCAATGCGGTGGCGAAATCATGCTGTATGATCCAGCCAGTCAGACCGAGAAAAAGATCGGAATTGAAATCAATTCATGCAAGCCCCAGTTACGACGGAAGTTCGTGGAAGCGGCTGATTTCATGGAAGGTTATGCTTTGCATCCTCAGGGTCATTCAGTACTCGTTACGACCCGTGGTAAACTCTTCGCCATGGGCAACTGGGAGCGAGAGGTCCATCAAATCGCTGAGAGAGATGGGGTGCGTTATCGCCTGTCGGGCTGGCTCCCTGATGGGAAAAGGATTATAACCGTTTCGGACCTTGGTGGTGAGGAAGCAATCGAGATCCACCATGTGCCACGCGGAGAAAGCGTGAATAGTCCGAATGTTGTTCGTTTATCAAACCTGGATACCGGTCGTATCCTTGCGTTAGCGTGTTCGCCCACCGGTCCTATGATTGGTCTGGCTAATCAGCGAAATGAAGTGTTTGTCCTCAACTTGGATACCAGAGCATTGACGCTGGTCGACCGGAGTGAAGAGGAACCCGTCGAGCAGCCGGTTTTTTCGCCCTGTGGACAATGGCTGGCATATTATGCCGATCGGAAGGGATTACCCCAGATATTCCTGTATCATCTACCCACAGGTCAGGTGACCATGGTCACCGATGGTTTGGGACGTAATAAGTCACCCAATTTTGATCCGGGGGGCAACTACCTGTATTTCATATCCTATCGTGTGTTCAATCCGGTCTATGACACGGTCCGTTTTGATATTGGCTTCCCTATGGGCGCAAAACCCTATTTGGTCACGCTGCAGAAAAGAGTAGAATCACCTTTTCACCCAGAACCTTTGCCATTGGATGGAAAGCAGGCCGGTCCTTCCGGGAACACACCGGAGCTTAAAGAAGAGGACAAAACCCCCAAACCTCTCGTCATCGATACCGAGGGCATTCAAGAGCGGATAATACCATTTCCAGTCAAAGAAGGGCGTTACAATCAGATATTTTCAGTCGGGGGCAAGGTCTTTTACAGTGATTTTCCTGTCCGGGGCAGTATCAATGATGCGCCGCCGGTGCCTTGTGGTGTCATCAAGACTTTCTCGTATGAATCTCAAAAAGAAGAGGTTTTTGCGGAAGGGCTCGATACTTTTGAACTTGATCTGACAGGTAAAACCCTGGCCTATCGGGCCAAGAACCGTCTCCGGGTCGTGCGTACAAACCAGAAACCTGAAGACAAGGACCAGCAGCCCGGACGGGTGAGTGGTTGGATCGATCTATCTCGGATCAAGGTTTCAATAGTGCCGAGGTGCGAATGGCAGCAGATGTTTCGTGACCTGTGGCGACTCCAGCGTGATCATTTCTGGACCAGGACCATGTCGAGTGTTGATTGGGACGAGGTCTATGAACGTTATCGTCCTCTGCTCGAACGCATCGCCACTCGTCAGGAATTTTCCGATCTGGCCTGGGAGGTTCATGGTGAACTGGGTGTATCACACACCTATGAATTCGGCGGGGATGTACCGTCCGGTCCAAAGTACAAAATCGGAAAACTCGGTGCGGACCTGGTTCTGAAAGATGGTCACTGGACGATCCATCACATTGTTCGTGGTTACTCGTGGGACCCGAAACAGGATTCCCCTCTGAATGCAGTCGGTTTGAATGTCAAGGAGGGCGATCGTCTCCGAGCCATTGACGGTATTCCGCTGACAGCCGACCTGCAACCAGGTCAACTGCTGATCAACAAGGCCGACTCAGAAGTCGCTCTGATCATTGCACCACAGGACTCGGATGAAACCCGCCAGATTACGGTCAAATTGCTCGAAAGCGATCGGGACGCACGCTATCGTGAATGGGTCCTCGCAAATAGGAAATGGGTCCAGGAACAATCGCATGGTCGCGTGGGCTATATTCATATTCCCGATATGGGTCCGGAGGGTTACAGCTTCTTCTCGAACGATTATGTCCGGGAGTCACTCTACGAAGGGCTGATCGTCGATGCACGTTATAATGCAGGTGGACACAATTCACAACTCATTATCGAAAAACTGTCGCGGAGACGGGTCGGTTTCATCGTGTCTCACCATGCTCACGCCACGCCACTGCCCATGTACTCCGTGGTCGGGCCCATCGTTGCTCTGGCCAATGAAGACTCCGGTTCCGATGGTGATATCTTTACCCAGACTTTCAAAATGCTCAAATTGGGCACAATCGTCGGGAAAAGGACCTGGGGCGGTGTTGTTGGAATCAGTTCAAGAGACAGATTGGTTGACGGAGCTTTAGTGACCCAACCAGAATTCGCAATCTGGTTCTATGATCGTGGCTTTGGTGTGGAAAATCAAGGTGTTGAGCCCGATCTCGATATCGATCTGAGCCCAAGCGATTATGCCAGCAATTCCGACCGACAGCTCGAACGGGCACTCGTGACTATTATGGACCAGTTGCGGGACAATCCACCAACCCAACCTGACTTCAGTACAAGACCGGACCGTTCAAGACCCGCGATGCTACCCTAGTCGTCAAATTGACAGTGTTGACAAACCCGGAGAAACAGGGTATACAAATTCCGATTTTCGACAGTCGAACGTTTACTCACAGGAGGTTTCGAATGCAGACAGCAAAAATGGCGATACTGTTGGTCTTCCTGCTGCTGACATCCTGGATCGATCCAAAACGGGTCGGAGCAGGTGATGAATTCAAACAATTGGATGAAAATTGTTACATCATCGATCAAAGATGTGATGATATTGTCCGGCCCACAGAATGGGGTTTCGAACTCACTTGCTTCAAATTCGGCCAGGCAGAAAAAGGCGGGGTGATCAGACTCGATGCCGATGTGGTCGAGCATGTTAGAAATGTAGTCATCCTGTTGGACAAACTCCAACTGGGTTATTGCAAGCATATACAGGCAATGAGTGAATGCTCACCCTCCCGCGATAAGCATTTTGCCAATCAATACAGTTGTCAACAGGCTATTCAGCAACTGATCGTTCTCGCCCAGTGTTATTCCGAGAAAAGGCTCCGAATCAGGTTCGAAGTCATGAAATGGATAGTTCGGTCCTCATTTCTGATCGAGAATCTTGATGCGAAAAAACTTTTACCAGAAAAGTTCGAAGCCCCGGACCTGAAAAATCAGATTACAGCGGCAGTCGACTTTGCCTGCAAGGACCTCGAGATTACTGTTGGTTCGGATAAATACCGTGAATTTTTACAGGACCCTTTTCTAACACGTATTACGGCTCGACCCACCGAGCAAAAGCAGGAAGAATAACTCATAGAATCGGGCCGGCTTCGTCCCGGAAAGTGTGACGACATAAACCGCTGGTTTGGTCCTGGTAGACCGCTCTATGTACAGTGGTTCCCCGGGACGTTGAAATGAAATGGTCCTTGTTTTATAGAATGAAGCAATGGGGTTGGGACAGGGAAAGAGCAAGAGGATTGAAACGATGAGAAAGCCAGGGATCATGATCATTCATCGGGAGTATATCTGTGCCAAGGATATTCAAAACCGTTTGAGGAACTTGGGATATTCGGTACCAAGCATCGTTTTCGAGATTGAGGAAATCTTTGGTCGCATTGCTGAAACGAATCCCGATATCGTCTTGATGGATGCAGATGTATCCGGCTCCTATGATAGTCTGGATATCGCCCAGGATATTCAAGAGAATTTCCATGTGCCCGTTATCCTTTTGTCATCAGACCTGTCCAATGGCGAAATGCATAAATGGGGTTATTACTGCTGTTCTCTGAAACCGATCAAGGAAAAAGAGTTATCATTGATGATCGACTTGGCTTATGCGCTTCACACCTTCGAACGGAGAGTGTACGAACAGGACCAGTTACTTCTAAAATTGATGAGCACCAGCCAGGATGGCATCATTACCGTGGACGAACAGGCCCGAGTCAAATACATGAACCCGGTTGCGGAACGGATCACAGGCTGGGCCTGTGAGGAAGTCCAGGAAAAATCGATCGCGGATTTTGTCACAATCATCAAACAGGATGAGGAACATTCTGATTCTCTGCCGTTATCTGTTTTCCTCAATAAGTTAAACCCCGTGGATTTCCCAGACCATATTCTGATAACCCGCGAGGGCCAACAGAAACTGATCGACTTGCGTGCGGAACCGATTAGTGACGGCGATGGAAGTTTAAGAACGACCCTGTTCATTTTGAAAAACTCGAAAACTCATTGATCAGGTCCGAGAAACTCCTTAGAACCGAGGCTTCACTTCTCTGAGACAGGCATCAAGGACCGCACTAGCTTTAGTAATCAGCATCTTCCGACACAGTCTTCGATATTCCAACGGATCGTGCGATGCACACTTGAGTTGAATATATTCCCTGACCAGGTTACGGGCCATGCCCGGCAACGGATTATGCCCGTTGTACAGGTGGGCTTTGGCACCCCAGTAATACCAACGGTATGCAGTCGCTTGCACAGAGGCACAACTGTCCTGCTTATGATGATGAACATACAGACCCGGATGGTACAAGAGCCGCGCCCCCCGTCCAGTCAAACGCAGCCCGAGTTCGACATCTTCAGCATTCGTCCGGAATCGCGGATCAAAACCTCCCATGCGTAAAAGAGCTTTTCGTCGATACGATGAGCAAACCCCCCAGAGCATGGACACCGGAAACACGACATTCGGACCGAAACTCTGCCGAAGAAATTCTGAGCGATAGCGATCTGCAGGTAAGAGATGATTGATTTCAAGGGCGCTGCCACCAATGCCAGTCGCTTCGGGATAAACTTGATAGAGCCGACGGATTACCTCGATACAACCAGGTGGTAGCGTGGTATCACAGTCAATAAAGAGAATCACATCCCCGGTCGCTGCCAGCAACGCAGTATTTCGGGCCTCGGCCAATCCAAGATTCCGGGCATGTGAATGCACCTCAATATCGGAACAACTGCCTATATGATCTCTACTATTATCGTTTGATCCATCATCAATAAATATGACCTGGTCCAAAAAGCCCCGTTGACTCGCCAGCGATTGGACTAAAAGTGGAATGTATTCAGCTCCGTTATAACACGGTACAGCTAATGTCAGTTTCAATGCAGCACTGATCACTGTTCCAGCCCAAAACCCTTCAGATGATTCCTACCTATCAAGGCTTCGACCATGATGACCCCCCTCACTCACCCTGTCTTGAACTATTTCTGCCAAACGTGCTCCCAGAACAGTCAGACTATATCGGTCCTGAACACTTTGACGTGCCTTCTGACCCATCTGCTGCCTGAGTCGGTACGAATGCGCCAGTAACACTATTTTTTCAGCCATCTCTTCAGGCGTATTCACCAAATATCCGTTCTCCCCATCCTGAATGATATGGGTGACCTCGCCAAGAGCAGTCGCTACAGTGGGTAATCCTGTGGCTAAATATTCAAACAGTTTGGTCGGACTCTTGCTTTGAATCCAGGTGAGATCATGTTCATCACGAGCCAGAAAAGGCAATAATCCAATATCAAAGGTATGCAACTGCTCGACCATGGCGTCAGGATGCACCCAATCAAGAATCCTCACGGGCAGATCTGAATAGGATTGGGCCAGGGCCTGCTTGACCAGCGGCATCAACTGACCGCTCCCGACGATTCTTAACTTCAACTCGGAGCATTCTTTACGGGCAAAGGAGAATGCCTGGACCATCATCATCACACTGCGATAGATGGTCTCACCCCATACAAGGCCGGTCCAACCACAGACTATCTCCGAGTGTTCTTCACGCTGAATAGTCCTGAACTTATCGGAATCAACCCCGGTCGGCACTATATAGGTCTTAGCCTGGTACGGCTTGATTCTGTTTCGTAAAGCATGGCTCGACACTATGCAGAACGCCGCCAACCGTGCTGCCCGCCTTACTATCTCTTCATAATGTCTGCTCCCAAAAAAGAACCAATTCAGAAAGGATCGGTTAAATAAACATAAACAGTGCTCATCCCAATCATCGAGATCGAATATGAGTGTGTACAAACCCAATCTGGCCAGGAAAAAAGGAAGAGCAGCATGATAATGGATTTTTTGCAGATAGACGTACTGACCCGTAAATCGCCATAATCGTTTCAAAGCCTTGAGATTCAACCACAGTTTCCAGCGGTCAGGTATGCCATACATTTCGGCTTCACTAAACCGGTTCCCCAGATCATCATGAAAGGAGAGTACCTCGCTATGAAACCCATAACGTGATAGTTCTCGGGCAAAATTGAAACAGCGAACCCGCGTATGAGGGTAGTCATAACCGCTGATGCCGACGAAGAGTATCTTCAAAATTTCCTCCCCGGACTGTTCAATGAAAAGCCCTTTCGACGAGGCGCTGATTCAATTCAGTCCTGCTACGGGGTGACCAGCCGAGTGTTTTTTGCCAGATGGCTCTGTTTTCCATGCACAGATAGAGGAAGACGCCTGGCGCTTCATGTCGGATACAATCAGCTACGAAGGAGAGCAATTCAACCCGGAGTGGCCAGAAATATCTGAATTTTCCGTCGGGGCAGGCCACAAATTCATCGAGCAGGAGGTTTCGTTTTCGGGGGTGGGGGCGGATATTTTTTTCGAGATAGGGTAGATAGCGAAATGTGCCCAGGCTGATCCAGGCGATCCTGTCTTGATCGATGATCTTGAAAAGTTTTGCGATCAGTTCTTGATAATCGATCCGCCAGTCGGGATAATGGATAATAGGGTCGAAGTGGAATGCCAGAGGGTAGCCCCAATCGCTGACTTGACGGGCAGCTTCGAGTCTTTTTTGCAGGGATGCTGTCCGTTGCTCATAGTGACGGACCAGGTAGTCGGTCGACAAGGACCAGGCCACAATTGTTTTGCCCCGATGGGGCAGATTTTCCAGATTTTGGATTGCATCAGTTTTCGTTTTCAATTCAAGGCAGACCTGTGGCCGTTCGGCGAAGAGGGGGACGAGAAATGTGGTCAGAGGGAGGACTGGTTCCAATACGAGGCTGTCGGTTAATTCACCGGTTCCGATCCTGAATTTTTGACCGGGATGGTCCAGGATGAGCTGATCGAGTTCTTGTTCGAGTGTGTCCCAATTGGTATAAACGGTCAGATGATCGGTACCGAGATAGGCTTGGAGGATGCAATAATCACAGCCAAGATTACAGTTGAGTGACAGGTTGAGTATATAATAGCCGCAGCAGATGTAGGGTGGGTTGGTGCCCGGGCAGTGTTTGATGAAACGACCTTTATTTTCTTCAAAGTTTAGTGGGTAGTCACATGCTCTTTTCTGTGGCTGAACGAGTGTTTTCATCGGACCTGTCCGCCTCCTGAACGGAAGAATGTCCCGTTACAACTGGCTGAGTTCTTTACGGGCCGTTTGCTCGATGGCTTGGAAGTAGTGTTCTTCTGCTGTTTTATTCCTAATATGACAACCATGAGCGATAATCGAACTTTTTTCGAGAATAACCTGCAGGACTTGCCGACGTTGGACAGGACTCAGATCAGGTTGGGCAAGTAGTTTTTGCAGGACCTGGATTCTAAAGCGATCCATACCCCAGTAGGTGTGTGAGAGTTGGTCCGGGTGTCCGCCTCTTTTAATAATCAGGGATCGATCGATGAATTTGAAGGGAAAGCGATGGGCGGCCCGCAACCAGAAGTCATAATCCTCGCAGACAGGCAGTTCCTCGTCAAAAAGGCCGATGGTTTCGAACACTTTTTTTCTGATCAGGACCGATGATGGACTGACCAGGCAGAGATGAAGTGAAGGTTCGAAAATCCAGCCGTCGGGCTTTTTATGCCGGTCTCCCTGATTGACGCGAACATTGGACTTGAGCCAGATTTCATCGGTGTAACAGATCATGGTTTCGGTATTACTCTTCATGAATGCAAGCTGACAGGCGAGCTTGTCTTTTAGCCACAGATCATCCGAATCCAGGAAAGCGATCAAGCCGTAGCGGGCTCGATCAATCCCTCGATTGCGGGCTGCCGAGATACCGGAATTGGGAAAAGAAAACAGGCGGATAGCATCGCCGAATGCCGCAAGTGTCCGGGCTGTATCATCCGTGGAGCCATCATCGATGACAATGATTTCCGATGCTGGCCGGGTCTGTTCGAGTACACTCGAGACGGCTTCAGACACCATTTTCGAACGGTTGAACGTTGGAATTATCACGGAAACGTGCTGCTCTTTATCCAATTTTTGCATGATCGCCACCTGAATCGTTCGTTCATTATGTAGGAACAACTGGCAGGTATGAAAAGGGGAGGCCTCGCTTGTCGGAGGACATGAATCGAGTCATTCGCTCAATCTCTTTTACGGTTGTATTGCTTGTTCACAACGAGTTGGCAGTTTCATTCTCGAGCTGAGCGTGCTAGTGACATTCAGGGTCCAGCCGCATTCAGGTTAAGCGGATTATTCAAATGAATCGGATCAGGTTTATATATTCAGGCCATATCAAACGGGATAGGGACAATGACAATTCAGAGAATCTGTTCGGTTTTCTATGAGGAGATCAGCCCGTATCAGCGGGCCTGGCAAAAGCAAAAGGATTGGGTCAAACAGAGGCTCGAGCCCCAAGGTCGTGATATTATTTTTGCCTGTCAACATCCAGCGACGCTGACGATCGGTAAATCGGGAAAGCGTGAGAACATCCTGGTCACGGATGAGTATCTGGAGCAACGGGGTATCACGGTCATCCAGATCGAACGGGGCGGGGATGTGACTCTACACAATCCCGGGCAACTGGTGGTTTATCCGATTATCCGTTTACTTGATTACAAACTGAGTGTACCCGGTTTTGTCCAGACACTCGAGGATAGTATTATAGCAACCCTAGCCGATTTTGACATTCCTGCCGGAAGACGAGCGGGTTATCCTGGTGTCTGGGTCGGTCAGCAGAAGATCGCATCGATTGGTCTCAAGATCACACACTGGGTAACGATGCATGGTCTGGCGCTCAACGTGAATAACGACCTGAGTTTATTTCAACTGATCAATCCCTGTGGTATGCCCGCTTGTCGAATGACCTCGATGGAACAAATCGCCGGTCGCAGACAAACGGTGAAGCAGGTTTTAACCAGGTTTCTTGTTCATCTCGGTGATTGTTTGAATTGTCAACTGGTTTATGAACAGCTCGACAATGAAAAGGACCACTCAGAGCCGGTATCAGGTTGACGATTTCCGGATGGGTGGTCCATTGCACCAAGACTGAACATTCCTGGGACAGATATACTATCTGTATTTATTCCCGTGCTTTTTCCATTTGTTCCTGTTTGGTCTTGCATTTGATACAGAGCGTCGTGACCGGCCGTGCCTCGAGACGTTTGAAGCCTATTTCTTCATCACATTCCTCACAAATACCGAAGGTGCCGTTATTGATCCGGTCTATCGCTTTATCGATTTTTTTAATCAGTTTCGCTTCACGATCCCGGATGCGTAAGAGAAAATCCCGGTATGATTCGCCGCTGGCAATATCGGCAAAGTCACCGGCATAATCGTGGATCTTGATTTCATCTTTCGATAGGGTCTGAGATGCATCTTTGATCAGCTTTGTCTTTTTTTCATGAAGCAATTTTCTGAAATATTCGAGTTGTTCTTTTGTCATGATATCCCCTTCCTTCTAGCAAAATATAGAAAGAAAAATAGTAGCACCTCAGAAAAAAAAATCAAGCAAACAAAAGATCATTATCCATAGGTCCGATTGAGAAGTCGTTGGACCCTGGCTTGCAGTTCCTTATAATCGAAAGGCTTTGTCATGTAATCGTCGGTCCCGAGTTGAAAACCTTTCAGTTTGTCTTCGGCAGAGTCACGAGAGGTCAACATGATAAACGGGATAAAAGCGGTCAAAATATTGCGGCGCATGGCCTTACAGAAATCGAATCCGTTCATTCGGGGCATATTGATGTCCGAAATAACCAGATTGGGCGTATGCTTTTCGACCATGATCAAGCCTTCTTCGCCATTGTTGGCGGTGATCACCTCGCAATTGATCTGTTTGAGTGAAGCTTTGACCATCAACTGTATTTTCGGTTCATCATCGACGACCAGGACCTTGGGCTTGGTAAGCCCGCGTGCTTTAAGATCAGGTGGTGGTTGGGGCCGGGCTGAGACTTCATCCTTTGCTTGATCAGGCGTGATAAAATCTGCCGGCTTCGTTACTTGAGTACCGCAAAAGGGACACATGGACCAATCCGGTTCGAGCTTTTTCTTACAGGACTCACAGAACAGGTTGAGGATTTGGCCGCAGTATGGGCACGATTTGAACTCAGGCTGGGTCGGTTTCTCACAACGGGGGCAGAAAGCAGATGAGGCCAATTCTTCCACATGGATGACTTTGGCGACTTCTTCCGGGGTGGTAATACCCGCCCTGATTTTCTGGATACTGTCATTGATCAGCGGGATCATGCCTTCATTAATGGCTTCCTGTTTGATCACATCTTCATTCTCCCGGGCCGTGATCCGTTCACGCAATTTGGGGGTCATGGCCAGGACTTCGTACATTCCGATCCGACCGCGATAGCCCGATTGATTGCATTCCTCACATCCTTCTCCGTGATAGTAGGTGATATCTTTATGGCGGGCAAGCTTCAACTGATGAATGACCCAATCGGGCGGCGTATATTCTTTCTTACAGTTCGGGCAGATTTTACGAACAAGCCGCTGGGCTATGATGAGTAGGACCGATGACGAAACCAGGAATGGTTCGATCCCGATATCGACCAGACGTGTAATAGTCGAGACCGTATCGTTCGTATGGAGAGTCGAGAAGACGAGATGCCCGGTTTGAGCAGCCTTAATCGCTATTTCAGCCGTTTCGTGGTCACGGATTTCACCGACCATGATGATATTGGGGTCCTGGCGGAGAATCGAACGAAGTGAAGCGGCAAAGGTCAAACCAGCCCGTTCATTGATCTGGACCTGATTGATCCCTTTTAACTCATACTCGATCGGGTCCTCAATCGTGACAATATTGAGAGACTCATCCTGAACAGCGGCCAAAAAACTGTACAACGAAGTCGTTTTTCCGGAACCGGTGGGGCCCGTGACTAGAATCATGCCCTGTGGTTTCTGAATGGCTGCGTAGACTTGGCTTTCGATGGTCGGGTTCATGCCAAGTTTATCAAGCGAAACCAGGCTTTTTGATTGATCGAGTATTCGGATAACGACTTTCTCGCCATGACGTGTGGGTAAAGTCGAGACACGTAAATCGATCTCTCGCTTATCGACCTTCAACCTGATCTTACCGTCTTGCGGTTTCCGTTTTTCTGAGATGTCGATTTTAGCCATGATCTTAATCCGGGAAATGATTGGAGACTGCATCCATTTCGGCGCCTGCATCATGGTCTTTAACCATCCGTCAAAGCGACCCCGGACCTGAAGGAATTTTTCATGGGGTTCCAGATGGATGTCAGAAATTCCTTTCTTGACGGCATCGACCACAATCATGTTGACCATTTTAATAACAGGAGCATCCTCAGTCAACCGGGCTTCATCTTCGAGCAAGTCCGGCGTTGCTTCTTCACCATCATGTTCCTGTTCCGAGAACTCCAGGTCGCTGTCAAGAGTAATATTTTGTAGGACATTGCTAATCCCTTCATTGATATGAAAGGCGGTCTCGATACTACGCTCGATGGCCGAGCGGGTGGCGACATGAGGTATTACTCGATTGCCGCTGCCGAATTCGACATCCTGAATGACCGAAATATTGCGGGGCTGGTACAGGGCCAGGTTGATGATATTGCCGCTTCGATGGTACGGCAAACAGAGATGCTTGCGGGCAAATTGCTCGGGCACAATTTCCGCCGCTTCCAGATCGACTGCAGTATCAATCAGATCAATAAAGGGGACGTTAAAAAATTCTGATTTCATTTGGGCTAAGGTCAGTTCATCGATCAGACCAAGTTCGATCAGAAGATCGTCGACGATCAGCTCGGGTTTCTGCTCGAGTTTTTGCAGGACCAGATCGACCTGATTCTGGACGATTATTTCCTTTTCCAATAAAAAAGATACGATATCCTTGGCCATCAGTCTACCTCACGAAAGGACTTTCTGCGGATTTTCAAACCTGAAGGTTATACTGCCGATGGTAAATGCATTGTTGTGCTTCAAGCAGTATTCATAACCTTCGTCATATTTCATACCCTCCATGACAATGCCGTTCTCGCTGAGCACTTCAAGTATGAATTCCTCATCCTGTTTATGAATCTCGACGTGTTGCCGCGAATAGCCGGCTTCGATCTCGGGATCATCATCCTGAAGCAGTATGTCGCTACATTTATGGCGACCGATGATGATCAGGTCCTGATCAAGCTGAAACTTGCGCCCGAGCATTGGGCCTTCGACCACAACCAAGTGGGCATTGTGTACGGGAATAATCGTCGAAAATTCATCCTCTTCTGCCAGCTCATCATCGAGTGTGGATGTCAATGTTTCCATTTCGATCTCGATCGAGAAACGAGGACTCAATTGATAGAGTTCACCATCGACAATTTTTTTTGCCTTGACCCGTTTATCGTCCAGAAAGATTCCTTTGGGAGCACCACGGTCAATAATATAGTATCGATTGTTGAGAAGTCGCAGGGTCGCATGTCGTTTCGCAATCTCTTTATCGTTGATGACCAGATGGTTTCCGCGTTCTTTCTGACCGATATGGAGTATATCATCAAAATCCAAGGTGGCAAAAGATATCCCCTCTTTCAAAGCAGTGATTTTTGGCATAACCTTCTCCTTCGAGTCAAAGTGAGCTGAATACTATTCCCTCATATATTCATACTGTTAATTTCATACTCGTCAAGAGCTTCCAGCAATTCAGATACACTCGAAAATCTCTTGGCCGGGTCTTTTTCCATTAACCGAGCTACGATAGCGGAAAATGTGACAGGAAAACCAGGTAATACATCCACCAGGGGCACCGCTTGGTCTGTCAGGTGCTTCATGACCAGGGCTGCCGGCAACTCAGAATAAAACGGTAACTTGCCTGACAGCATTTCATACATGATGATACCTAATGAATACAGATCAGAGCGACCATCAACCTGATCACCACTGACCTGTTCCGGTGACATATAGGCCGGTGTACCGATGAGTCCCCCAGCCGAAGTAATATCAGTCGAGTCCGAAGTATGGGCAATCCCGAAGTCGAGGACCTTGACCACATCATCATGGGTAATCAGTATGTTCTGCGGTTTCAGGTCTCGATGAATGATCCCGAGTTCATGGATGGCCTGTAATGCGGAACAGATCGGCCTGAGTAAGGCCAATGTCTCGGGAATCGGTATCGGCCCCATACTCTTTATCTTGTTTTTTAACGACTTGCCGTCGATGTATTCCATGGAAATGAAACGTGCTCCCCGATGTTCACCCAAATCATGAATCCGGACTACATTCTGATGAATTATTTTCCGAGCAAGGACAATTTCACGTTTAAATCGCTTGATAACAATCGGGTCCTGGCTGAGGTCCGTCTTTAAGAATTTCATGGCTACATCGACATTCAACTCCTTGTCATTCGCCAGATACACTGTGCCCATGCCACCCCGACCAATCATTTTGCAGATTATATAACGCTTCGAAATGATCATATCTGCAGGTAGATTGGTGATATCAAGTGGTGGCAGATCCTCGCCGTAAACCCTCTTCAATATGACATTGACCCGGGCTACAAGTTCAACCGCATCAAAAGGCTTGGAAATGAAATCATCAGCACCTGACTCGAGACCGCGTATCCGGTCCGGGACCTCGCTCCGCGTCGTCAGAAATATGAGCGGGATATCTTTGAATGTCTCGTCACGTCTGAGATTCCAGCAGAATTCCCAGCCATCCATATTGGGCATATTTATATCGGAAATAACAAGATGCGGCTGTTCCTGGTTGATCTTGTCGAGCGCATCCTGCCCGTCGATCGCTTCAACGACACTGAAACCTGCTTTTTTCAAGGCCAGTGAGAGCAACAAGCGGATTTTAGGCTCATCATCGAGGACCATTATTTTTCTGCTCATAACACACTCATTCTTGTGAAATAGGCCAGTTTAACTTCATCCCCTCATAGAATTCCGTCATAATGGACGACAGGATGATTGTTCAATCTTTCGGATGAGTGACCATCCAATCATTTCATAGCAGACAATTTTAAAATTAACAAGAGCAAAACATGCGCGGGACCGGATTTGATCAAAAACCTTCCAGGACATAATCCGCTCTGATACCACAATAGTCCTCCGGGTTGATTATTCCAGGACCCTCAGATAATTGGTTCGTCGTGGGGCGGTCAGACCAGAAATCATTCGATTCCAATGGATCGAATACTTTAAGGCCCTGTGGTAACAGTATCAACGATGACCGATGAATCTCGTCACTTTCGTGGATTAATCGATCGATGAAAAACAAAGTCCCGGCGAAAAAACCATGTTTTTTGACTGCTTGAATGGCATAAGCCGAGCACGATGGATAACAGGGACACTCGCGCCCATCAATAGTGGTCAGATAGGTATTATAGAGACGTAAAGGCAGAACAAATAAACCTGTCATGTCCCAGTCAGATAAGGCAGAGTTGTTTTCCAACCTTTCCTGACCATCGGGTAGGGGCGAGTCATCGTTGTTCGATGCGCCGACAGTGAATGGCGAACGCATGGGATCAGCCGAGACACATGGCATAAAGAACAATAACATCGGCACGACCATGAGCATGAGAAGACGAAAACTACGCCCAGTTCTCGCCGAGCATGCCCCTAGGCCCATTTCCCAATAGAATGTATCTAATTCTATCAGACCGATCATGACTAATTTTCCTCAGGAAAGAGATCGGGGAGATACCCATCCGGTTTGCGTTTGAAAACCTGCTTTGCCTTGTAATCAGACAGGGCCAGAATATTCAGGAAACGCTGAACAATGAGCCGGATCACGGCTTGCTTCTGGTCCTGTGTGTAATTCTCGAATGGAACATTACCGCCGGCTGTCTTTTCATGACCGCCACCAAAACCAAGCCCCCGGAGAATTTTCATGGCTATGGTCCCGGCATACCAGCCCCGTCGCGATGTCCTGACCGATATGAATAGCTGATGGGAATATTCACCAAGACAGAGTGTCCAACGTATGTTTTCTACCCTGATCAACAATTCAGCCAACTCGGCCACATTTTCTGCGTTATTCAACTGTCCCATGTCACAAATGAGCGCATCCTTGACTTGATACGAATTTTCAATCGAGTCAGCCAGCTTTTTTAAATACGAGCGGGTAATCGTGGGATTCTCTATATTGGCCAGAGTTTTCAGCGATACAAGCGGAAATAAATAGGTAAATGCTTCGTAATCAACTCTGTTTCGGGAACGAAGCAGGTTATTTGTGTCCGTCTTTAATCCATAAAAAAGAGCAGTTGCGACCCGCTGGCTTGGAACTAGATCAAGTTCCCGACAATACTCGGTCATGATGGTCGAAGTGCTCCCATAATCAGGACGAATATCGGCAAACAGACATTTAGTGCTCTCATGACGCAAAGGGTGATGATCGATGACAATCTGAGGATAATGGGACAACGGGAGAGGATTGTTACCGGTCCTGGGTTGCGTATCGATCAGACAGATGATCGAAAAGGATGAGGGGTCAATCTGCTGAAACTGGACCAGATTGATCTTCAGCCGCCTGACAAATTCCCGGTTCTCAAAACGTCCAATGTGACCACTATACGTGATCAGGCTCCTTTTATGACCCTTTTCCCTCAGTATATACTGCAAGGCATATGCCGAGGCAATCGTATCCGGATCAGGATTATTGTGACAAATGATCAGTACTTTTCGCTTGCGGCCAATTATTTCAAATATGGCGTGGGGGTCCATTCTGCTGTATCGATTTTCGCTGATGTTAGCCTGAAGTATCATCCTGACCGTTGATTGTATCTCTGCTTGTTTTTAATCTTGTTGTCCCTGTATCGATCGATAAAGCCAGGTATTACCCATGAAGTGTTGCCTGAACTTAGGAAAAGACACGCAGTTTATATCCATAATAATTAACTTTGACAATATTTTTTGCAAAATCGTAAATACTCATATTCTTGGCATCGAATTGGACTTTAAAGGTGACTTTACCGACAGTTCCCTTGGTCGTCAAATCAAAACGGGTCTGCTCGATGTTGATCTGTGGACTCAGTTTCTGGGCGAATGAGGCCAATTCCATGGGCTGATTACGCAACCAGACTTCAACATAAAGGTAATTACTACGATTGAAAAAGTCGAGCATGGTAATGGCTTCGACGAGATTAAGGTCGCCCCGGCCGATGGCCCGGTCGATCAGCAGATCGTCAGCCCTGGTGAACGTACGGCTCGTATTGCGGATATGCGTTCTTAAGTTTTCGGCAGATGTGCTAAAAATGGCACCCACTCTGTCAAGGAAAGCCCTTCCTTTTTCGAGGGCTAATTCATCTGAACTCCGCAGATATTTTGCCAGGCGGGCCCTCGTTCCGGATTGACAAAACAATAGCCAGCCTGGGTCAACTTTGATTTTTGATTGGTCCGGCGTTCTGCCTCGAGCACTGCTCAAGCAGGAATCGACAAAAACAACCACACCTTCCGGTAAAGCTTCAAAGGGTGGGACCTCACGTTTATTCTTCCCCCACAGGTCCTCGCAGATTGTTACCGATTGTAAGCCCTTGAGAACGTCCTCATGGATTTTGTCTGCAAAATCAAGGGATGTGGCGCCACGGGGCAATTCGATCGCCAGGTTTTTCGGAGTATAGACCACTATCCATGGTTGAAAGAGTTCCTCACGCGCGATGGCGAATATTTCATGCGATCCCTTGGCGACACGATTTAAAATCGTGATGATTCGTTCCTTTAACTCGTGCGGGGTGTCATCTTCTGCGTTTGCCAGTAGCCCGCGTCGAGAACGGGCTTCAGAGACCGAATCATTGATCCGGAAGAACAGACGTCCTCCAAAGGATTTGTTGTAAACTTGAAGAAGTGTCCCGCGCTGAAAACGAAGCTGTCGGGCCGCAATATTCAAACGGCCCACAGCGAATTTTTCAATGACTCGGCCAATAATGGGACTTATTTTTTTGCTGTTGTCCACGACAATGATTGTGTCAAACATCGGGTCCAAATAATCAATCGGCAGGTTGGCAATATCGAGTTCCCTGACAGGAGTGTGAATATTGAATTTGTGCAAGGTGAATTCGAGCGTTCGGGGAACAAATTGAATATCACGAATGAATTTGGGCGAATAATGGTCCTTATCCATGAATTGATCGAGGATTTTCTGCTTGAATGGCGCCAAATATTCCTTGTTTTTTTCTTGTTGCATTTTCCGGAAATCATCGAGAAAATCAGGATTAAAAAACGCACAACAACCGAGTAGCAACTCATTGGCAGAAACCGATATTTTAAAGAGCCGGGCCAGACGAACATAGACATCTTCCGTCTCGGTTGCGATTTCTTTTTGCAGATTAAACGCAGCACCCCCGTGACCGGAAAGTGTTTTGATATTATGTGTCCGGTCAGCGATTTTGACATAACCTACTCGAATACCATAATCCCGAATGAATTCCAGTAACTTGCGAAATGTCTCCTCCTTGGTCTCTTGGCGGGTCGACAAACGTACCTTGGTTGTTCCGCTTACGATACGCATTACATTATGCTGCAACTTGATCAAACTGGTCCGATCGATCACCCGCAATTGATCTTCATAATAACGAGTCCGAAACAGATTATCCGTGTTTAAACCAAAATCCTCGATATCATCGTGTTTTAATCCGCTGATGAGGGTGGTCAGACCCGTTAAATGCTGATCATTAATCAGATTTTTAACTGTTCCGATCAGGTGGGAATTGAAGACCAGTTCCCCATTCTTACGCCGCTCACCCCGATGAAGTAGGGCACTATAATGCAACTCATTAATAAAAATGGTCATGAGATCGTGATTATAAAGCCTGAAATGCATCTGCTGACGTGATTGAGCGATACTCTCCAATAAATCGAGACAAGTTGCCCGAAACTCGTCTGATAAGGCCGAACCATTGGGGTCCTTGATCTTTTCGAGAATCGAATCAACAACATCTGCCGAGACCATTCTGTTCGATTGCTCTTGTTTCATCGATAACAACCCATAATCTTACCGCTCATTTGTGACTGCCTATCTATGCATTATAGCAATTTTTTTTCGGAATGTCACTTGGAAAAAATGGGGACACTCGAATCTGACTCTCCCCAGGCTGAAGCCAGGGGCTTCGGACATACGTTAACGCTGCGTCGCAGCCTTTGTAACGGCTTTAACCGTTTTTATCGTATTTTTTGTCATTTCAGGACGAACATCTGAAGGCGTTACCACGTCCATGAATGAAATCGACAGCCCCTGATCTGTCCCGAGCTTGTCGAGGGAATGTGGAACTCGAATAATTGTACCAGGGTGTGTGCTTGATCATTCCTTGAGAATTTCACCTCCCGACCCCCGCCAGCGAGGGACAGAGCCTGTTCTGGGCCCCAAAGACAATTTTGTTCCGCAGGACATACGCGTGTATAAGCGGGACAGTCAAACATCAACTATCTGGAAGCCTGCTCTACTCGCTTGAAATGAACTGTCTCCCTTTGGAGGATTTACACCCTTCTTGTCCCCCTTTGGAGCGGGCCGGGGGGAGGACTTCACCGGATTCTACTAACTCTTCTATAATTTCCTCGAGCATGTCCCTGACTCCCTCGATATTCGTCAAAA
>JAFGSJ010000101.1 GCA_016934675.1 bacterium
ACAGAGGTCAGCCTGGGTCATAGTCGCGTCGAAGCTTTAGCGAAGACGGGACGGCGGCCCAGGTCAATTGTCAGCATACAACCCAGCGCTGAAGGAGCGGCAGATAGGCAGATATACACATAATCCGAAATAAATTCACCGGTTGCGGTGCAATCACAGAGGTATTTTTCGTCGTACTGTCTACGATATGTACTACAAGTCTCTGACGCTCTTTTCAGAGCTCAAGGGGAGATTCGGTGGGCTGATCTGAACCCGGTTCGAGGGAGTGAACAGGCGGACCAACCGGGGACAGTCAACTTTATAGACTGTCTTCTTGTGGTTCGCTGGCCGTACCTGTTATCCCGTCTGCGTTTTAGTATCTTTTCTCTGTGATCTCGGTGATCTGTGGTAGACGTCAGCCAAGGTCAAAAGCGGACTTGCCCTCTATTCTCCGAGCTCTCATCTCAAATTGACAAAAGGATTTTATTTTTTTTACAATAAAGCAGACAGAACAAATCTGTGTCTGTATCATCTCATCTCTTCGGTCTATCAATGAATTCAATGAGAGAAGTACTCGTGTATCAATTGAGGTTAACGACGCGACAACGCTTTGAAATGATGTTCTCAAAATCCCGCGAAATGATCGAGATCATGCTCAGACATGGATACCGAAAACCTTTTGAGGTCATTAAACGAACATAAGGTTCGTTATGTCGTTATTGGCGCGACAGCATTCCCAGTTCACGGTTATGCCCGGGCTACTCTTGATATCGACATCTTTATCGAAGCAACTCCGGAGAATGCCCAAGCTACACTTGTCGCCCTCAATGACTTCGGTTATGACGTGACTGATATCTCCCTCGAGGATTTACTCACTAAAATAATCCTAATACGGCTCCTGCCGCAGGTCGATCTCAGAAGCGTAAGCTGCTTCTCGTATCCGAGCAGGTCGACTCGACGTCGGTTCGAGGCCTTGTAGCCCCGGGACGGTTAACTGATGCGGATTCCCCTTGACTGGAAGCCTTTTCTCCACAGACTCCTCCGGTGGGTGGCCATTCAAATACTGTAACAAATCTCCCGGGCTGAGTGGGTCAAAGAATGATCCACTTTCGAGACGAGAACGGACCAAAGCCTCGTCAATAGTGCCGTAACGACCCTCACCGTCAGACTGCTATGTGACCAAAGGATGTATCGGTGCAAGTTAATGATTCATCTTTTGTGTCCCATATTCACCCTATATCAGAGGGATAAGGCAATGGGGGTGAAGAATACATGACGATATATTTGTATTTCGTGCAAGCCTGGAACCGGGTAATAAGAGTGCGTGTTCACATTGTGAGTTTTGTTCGAGGATGCAATCCGGGCCGATGATGACTCGATGTCCGATCCGGACATTGTGTTCGATCCGGGCAGAAGGATGGATGAAAGCCAGGTTCGATGACAATTGATCGGTAGTTAACGGTAAATCATATGTAGGTGATTGTTGTTGTTGTCGCTGTAGTACTTCGAACTGGGTAGCGAAATATCGTTCGATTGTTCCGATATCAGACCAGGGTTCCTGAGCAAAAACGCCCATAATGGGCGCTCCTTTTAGAACAAGGGGATGGTAAACATCACGGACGATGCAGAATGAGGACTTATCCGGGAAATAATGAAACAGGGTGGGATTGATAAGATGAACACCAGAAAACATGCCTGATTCAGCCATTGTGTCGAGGTGCTGCCTGGAGGGCGGGATAAGAACGATCCGGCCTGTCCGGTCCGTGCCGACTAATCCGAACTGCTCAGCCCGGCGATCATGCCTCAGGACCAGAGTGGCCAATGCCTTGCTGTCGCGATGGATTGCGAGTGCTTTGGTCAAATCAGGTTGAAACAGGATGTCACCGTTTATGAGAATGAGAGTTGTGGCTGATGTGATCAGATCAGCGACACGTTTCAGAGCACCACCGGTGCCAAGAATGTTCTGTTCGAGGCTGAAATGAACCTTGGAAAGGCGGGCATAAGAATGGGCGCATTCCCGGACCTGCTCGGATAAATGGTGCAGATTGATGATGTAACGGAAGATTCCCCAATGATCTAAATATTCGAGACAATAATGCAGGAGCGGTCTGTTCAGGATGGGCAGGACCGGTTTGGGGTGATAGTAGGTCAATGGTCTCAACCTTGTTCCCAGGCCGGCGGCCAGGACCATGGCTGTGAATCGATCTCGCTTCGGCTTCAATGTCAGCACCGCCCTTAAATCCGTATGGTCAATAGACCCGGCAAACAGTTAAACTCGACCGGTGTCTGACCGATTATCTCACCGTCAGCCAACAAATTCTGAGCTTCCTCGGTAACGATCTCGATTGAACTTCCCTTGTAAAACTCGATTTTGGGATGATGAATATGCTTACCTTTGAATACGAGCGGAAAATTAACCAGCAGCTCGGGGGCAGAAAAATCCCTAAAGAGCAGGACTTCAAAAAGCCCATCGTCATTCCGGGCTGCAGGGGCGATTTTCATGCCTCCGCCAAAATAAGAAGTATGTGCCACAACCGTCATACAGCATTTTCTGTCATACTCTTGTCCGTCAATCTTAATTTGGGATTGAGTATTCCGAAGCATCAACAGATTTGGGAAAAACGCACTGACATAACGGAATTTGCCCATGCATCTGCACTGTTCATTAGCCATTTTATTGACATTGGCTGAGAATCCCGTTCCAGCCACACTTAGAAAGTAGCGTGTGCGAAAGCTATTATCATGCCTGAACCTTATTTTTCCGATATCGACCCTTTTTTCGTGATAGTGTTCGAGCCTGTCCAGGACATGATCAAAGTCATGAGAAACCGCAAGAGAGCGCAGGAAATCGTTGCCTGATCCCAAGGGTAAGAATTCGAGTGTGACATCATCAGGAATAGTATCATTATCATCGATTAAACCGTTGACAATCTCGTGATTCGTGCCATCACCTCCGACAGACACAAAATGACGAGTTCCTCGTTGCAACGCCGCCCGGGTCAACTCGATTGCTTCACCAGGCTTCGAGGTCAGATGAGTTTCAAAGGTGTTCAAACGCCGTCGCAATCGGGACTCGATCTCGGCCCATTTCCGACCGACGACACCTCCCCCGGCGTGAGGATTGACGATAAAATATCGGGGCAATGTATGGCTCATGACCGTGCTGATAGTATAATCTCGGGAAAGATTTCAGGGACGGACCCGATTTTCTTGATCGGGACCGTCCTTGACTTTATTTATCCACTCTTGATATAATTTGGGTCCAGTTAATCGACGACCCTGAGTAAACCCGCTGAAATAAGCCGGTATAGCATCTGATAGGTCTCAAATTCGTCAAAATTGCTTTCTTCGAGAATTTCACTCACAGTCTTTTTACCCTGGACCAGGATACTGACCTGAAGCTCCTCGACGGTCAGTTTGATTTCATCAACGCCTTCGGGTGGGTTTTCGACTACGCTGATCACGGTATCAGGTGAAGGAATAAGTAACTTGATCCTGTCCATTTCATCAGTATGCCGGGCCCCTTCCATAATCAGATGTTGCCAGCCGAGCTTGATCGAGCGATCGACTTTGACCTGACCTGGCTCGAATTTAAACGTACCACTGGTCCAATTGAAAAATTTGTATATGGCCTCACGGCCTTCGAGTGATTTGCCCAGGGTTGCATGGACAATTTCGCCCTGATCGACATAAATAATACCTTTTTCAGTGGGATTTTCGAGAAAGAGCTGCCCGGTCCTTCTGCTCGAACAAACCAGTTGCAGCAGATCAGGCAAGGCAAACACATCGAGTTCGCCTTCCAGCCCCATGGCTTTTTTGGCGATTTCCTTGATCTGGACCTTCAAGGAGGTCCTCATTTTCTCGAAGGCATGAGCCAACAATCCAATTTCATCATTTGAAGAGACATGAATTTCCTTATCGAGATTACCCGAGGAGATGGTGGCAGCATCCTGGACCAATTGTTTGATAGGAGCGTTAATCCGCTTACTCAGGGCAAAGGTAGCCACATTGAAGACCAGAATAAAAATGAGTGCTTTGATAATAGTCGTCATAATGGCGTTTGTGCGGGCTTTCTTCAGACTCTCCATGCTGAAGCCAAGGCGAATGGTGCCAAAACGCTCCTGCCCGACCATGATCGGAGCAAAATACTCGATGATATCGATTTTACGTTTTTGATCAAAGAAGGTAGTCGAGCCAAGACTGGTCGATTTTCCTGCTTCCTGACTGACTTGGGTGTTATCGGTTGCCTCCTCGGTAGTGGCCATGATGGTATTATCCCCCTTCATGATCATGCCATAAACCACATCCGGATCACGCCGTTTGGTCTCTTCTATCGCCTGCTGCAGAAAGGTATAATCATGCCCAATAATTGCATTCGTACACGTCGATTGCACATTTTGGGTGATTGAGGAGGCTTTTGTCCGCAGGTTGGTCGAGATCGTAGACGATAGTTGTGAATAGGACAGATACTCGGAAATGGGTACGAGAATAAGCAACAAAATCGAGATCGTTAGAGTGAACTTGAGCGAAATAGACATAAAGCGTGATCCAAACATATGTGCCTCCTTGAACTAATTCGCATTATACCGCTGTTTTCGTGTCCAAGGGCATAATGCAAATCGTTGATGATAGAATGGACTATGTTGTTTCTAATAGACAATTTTCCTCTTCTCAGTTGAACGAGCCTCACGACCTTCAAAATCTCGGGCACTGATATAATAGACAATTTCCGTTACCTTGGTGAATACGAACAAGGACATGACAATCACAGTTCGTTGTGTCATACTCCCCAGCATTCCCCATCGAGACCGTATTAATCCCACATGATCACATCGGTCCCAACGATCTTGTTCAATTCAAGACATGATAAATTATAGGCTAAAACGGATTCATTATACTGTTGCTTGTACAAGGCTGATTCAATCTGTGACTCGATAACATCACCGAGTTCAGCCATGCCGACCTGAAAAGATTTATACATCAGGTCATAGTGTTCCTGCGCGTCAGTCATGATCTTCTGGGAAATCTCGATTTTCTTCAAGTTTTCGTTTAGTTCGGCATATATTTTCTTGACTTGCAAGACCAAGCTGTTGCGGGCCCATTCTTTTTTCGCCCGCATCATCGCTGCCTCCCCCTGGGCTTCCTTGTAATCACCATAATTTGACCAAAACGAGAGCGGGACTTTGGCCGCAAGGGTCACACGCCACTCATCGAGATCATCATAAGGATTGGGATAATCATCGATATCGGCATAACCGACTGTTTCATTGAGTTCATCCTCACAACTTGTATTCAGCAAAGAATAGGACTTATATTCACCCAACAGAGCGATCATGGGTAACATTTCACTCAGAGCGACCTTACTGTTCGCTTCCTTGGCGATCAGGCCATAGTTGGCTTGCTTCCATTCCGGCCTGTTTTTGAGCATAGTCTCGATCAACTGTTCGAGATCGAGCACGGCTTTTTTATAAAAAATCTCTTTATTGATGAAATCGAGTTCATATTCTTCCAGGCCCATAGAGCGTTTCAGTGCTTCCTGGGCCAGAAACCAGCCCCGTTCGGCTTCAGCCGCTTTGAATTCAGCCCGAGAAAGACCGATTTTCGCCTTGATCAGGTCGGTTTTGGTGACCTTGCCCGTTCCGCCTTCAAAGATGTTGACGCTGAGATCATACGTAGCCTGTAACCGCAGCAGAGTATCGTTGACGATTTCCTTGGCGTAGCGAACATACAGGCTTTGAAAATACATCGAACCTGAGTCACAAATAACCTCAGCCCGGGTCTGTCTTTTCTTCTCCAAGGCGACATTGACCCCAGCCTTAGCCATTTTATTAAGCCCGGGTAATTTCCACCACGTCCAGATCGGCATCATGAAATCGACTTGAAGCAGGGCGAATTCTTCGGGCAAAATATAGGTCACAAAACCCATTTCCGGTGAGTTAGCCGGGTCCGACCAATCCTTCTGATAGGGTGGAAAATTGTCGGAATAAGGGCTGAAAGCAGTAAGATACATCTGTCGGATGACGAGATCTTGCAAAAGCATGGCCAGGTCCTCGGAAAACGAGGTATAAATCCTTCTGTCTTCATCCATCTTGTTATAACTGTAAGCCACTTCAATCTGGGGGGCATAACCGGCCCTGGCCTTCATCCGCTTGCCTTCCGACATGAGGATCTCACCATCTGCCTCCTTCAAGGCCTCACTCGCCTGTAACGCCTTCTGGATCGTCGTCTGTAGATCAATCGTTATCTTCTTGTCCCCTGTTACCTCCTCAGCAAAAAGAACCTGTGAATACAAAAACATCGCCAGAAAACTCAGAACAAATACTCTTTTCATTGGTATCCTCCCTGACAAGAATTGAATAGCGGGACCGGATATTTAAGGCAAATACTTTTATCATCAGAGCACAGCCCGAACGACCCCCAAAAAGTTAACGTTACATATGCTTCAATGAAAATAGCCAAGTCCCATCAAGACATTTTTACTATAAATGATGTGGGCAGATGTGTCAAGAAAAATGAAAAGGTCAGGCAGTATGAACAGGTTAAAGACCAGAAAGGAGTCATTAAAGTGAAATGCAGGCATGGACCGATCTCTGAACAAGCCGCGATCCGACCAGGTCGAGTAAACATGCCACCAATTGCTTTCAGGGTGCCAAGCAGTTGCATATTTTTTTGTATTTTAACGATTTTCTGTTAATTTACGCTGCAAATCTGAGAGGATATTCAAAGCTTGTAGTGGAGTGAGTGAGCTGATCTCGAGACTCGACAATTCTTCGAGGACCGGGTGAAGGGAGGGAGTAATCAACTGCTCGAACAGGGTGATCTGGGCCGGATCATGTTGACCTGACTTGTGTTTCTGTTGGGAGCCGGAGCAGACCCCGAAGGGCAGATGTGCCGGGTTAAGTTCAGTCAATTCAAGGTTGGTCAGGATTTCCGAAGCCCGGGTGATGACTTGGTTGGGCACACCGGCGAGTCGAGCCACCTGTATGCCATAGCTTTTATCGGTCCCGCCCTCGACGAGTCTGTACAGGAACACGATCTGATCGTTCCACTCTTTAACTGCTACGTGATAATTGACCACACCTTCGATAAAATCACTCAATTCGGTGAGTTGATGATAATGTGTAGCGAAGAGTGTCCGGGCCTTTAAGCGTTCGTTCCGGCAGATGAACTCGGCGATTGACCAGGCCAGAGCCAGCCCATCGAATGTGCTGGTCCCTCGCCCGACCTCATCCAGGATAATGAGGCTCCTGGCTGAGGCATTGTGCAGGATATTGGCGGTTTCAACCATCTCGACCATGAAGGTCGATTGACCTTCGAGCAGGTAATCAGCGGCCCCGACCCGAGTAAAAATCCGGTCGACCAGTCCGAGTTTCATGTCCTTTACAGGCACGAAACAGCCGATCTGTGCCATTATAGTCAGCAGGGCGACTTGACGGATATAGGTCGATTTTCCGGACATGTTCGGACCGGTAATGATCATGAAAAAAACGTCGTCCGGCTCAAGATGGGTATCGTTGGGCACAAAGCGTTCGACATTGCTGAGCAGTGACATGACCGGATGAACGCCACGTTCGATGTGAAGCACGCAATCTTCGACCAGGTGCGGTCGGGTGTAATGATTTTTCAAGGAAAGCCAGGCAAAAGACATCAGGATATCAGCTTCGGTCAGGATACGGGACAGGGATAACAGACGAAAATCCTCATGAGCGACGCGGCTCCTGATATTTTCAAAGAGTTCACGCTCGAGTTCGATGATTTTTTCTTCCGCATTCAGCACTTTTTCTTCAAATTCTTTGAGCTGGGCTGTATAAAACCTTTCGGCGTTGACCAGGGTCTGTTTGCGGATGAAGTGGGCCGGCACTTTATCGAGGTGCTGCCGGGTAATTTCGATGAAATAACCGAACACTTTGTTATATTTTATTTTGAGACTGGGAATTCCTGAAGCCTCTTTCTCTTCCTGCTCCATGGCCCGGATAAGTGAGGTGGTATCATTGCGCAAGGCTCGCAATTGATCGAGTTCTTGATGGTAACCTTTTCGGACCACCCCGCCGTCGCGCAAGCTGATCGGTGGGTTGTCTTCGAGTGCAGTTTCGAGCAGCTCAAGCAGGTCTGATAATGTCTCCCACTTTTCAAGCAGTTCGTTGAGCCGTCCCCGGGCGACAGTCCGCAGTATGGTTTCTATCCGCGGTACAAGGAGCAATGAATCTCTCAAGGCAGCCAGGTCCTTGGGATGAGCGATTCCCAAGGCAGTTCTCGCTGTGATTCGGTCCAGATCACACAGATTGACCAAAAGTTGCCGCACGTTACTCAGACTGTTCTGTTGGGTTATCAGGTTCGCAACGGCTTCCTGTCGTGCCTCGAGTGCGACAATATCTCGCAGGGGTCGTAAAATCCAGTTTTTCAGTTCACGCGCGCCCATGGGAGTGCAGGTTTGGTCGAGCAAAGCCAGGAGTGTACCTTCGCGAGTGTTCTCGGTCAAACGCTGGGTCAATTCGAGATTCCGCTGACAGACCCGATCAAGGACTAGATAGGAGCCAGTTTCGATGATTTTGAGTCCGGCGATATGGCTGAGCGGTCTTTTCTGCGTTTCCTTAATATAGTTGATGATGGCTGCGGCGCTGCGAATGGCCAGGGTACGACCGCTCAAACCGAAACCGTCCAGGGTCACTGTTCCGAAATGATCACATAAGGTCCGGAAGGCATGATCGTCCGTAAAGAGCCAGTCGGGTTGGGCTCTTTCTTTGAAAAAAGGTAAATCGCGGGTCGTCTTACGCCAGGTAGTGTTGTGGACATAAGCCTCGGACAGCAGCAACTCCTTGGGTTTATACCGGACCAACTCATCAGCGAGTTGGTCCGATACGGCTTCACCCTCGAATTCCATAACGAAGAAATCGGCAGTAGACAATTCGAGAAAGCACAAGCCGGCCCTGGACAAGCGGTCACTGTCTGCGGCAGCCTGAAGGGCAACCGCCGCCAGATAGTTGTGTTCGTGGGTTTCGAGGAGGCCTTGATCGAGTACGGTCCCCGGCGTGATCACCCGGGTCACTTCGCGCTTGACAATGCCCTTAGCCAGACGCGGGTCCTCGACCTGATCGCAGATGGCGACACTCATGCCCTGTTTAATCATCCTGCTCAGATAGGTCTCGAGAGCATGATACGGAACACCGCACATGGGCACGGGATCATCACTGTGCTTGTCACGAGTGGTCAGAGCAATATTCATAATCTTCGAAGCAATCAGAGCGTCCTGATCGAACATTTCATAAAAATCGCCCATTCGAAAGAAGAGGATTGCGTCCGGATAGTTCTTCTTGATAGCCCGGTACTGCTCCATCATGGGCGTAATCTTCTTGCCCCCCTGCTCCCGCGCTTGATTATCCTGATCATGAGTCGGCGTGCCGGATTTCATTCTGGGAGTGATCCTTCCGAACAGGGAGTCAGATAGGTGTACATTTGCTCTTCCTTGAGAAGTTTTTCCATGATCCTCTCCGCTTCTGCTCTGGGAAGACATTTACCGACCCTGACCTTGGAAATAGTGCTGTTCGTTTGCTCAGCGTCAAGAAAATAGGCCTCATATCCCTTGATTTTCAAGGCATCGAGCAGGTCCAGTGCATTCTGTCTGTTCTTAAAGGCCCCAACCTGGATGGTATAGCGACGGTCTCGTGTTGAACCCGCCATGTGCGGAACGGTGTCTCTAATGACACTTTCCTTGATGATCTGTCCAATGGGTTCAGTAGGCCGGACCTTCGGGGTCGGATGGACCGTCGGGAGCTCGATCGGGCTCGAACCGGCCTCGGCCTTCATCTGCTCGATACTGGTCCGAGCCTGCTCCGCCTCGGACGAATCGGGGTAGGCCTCGATGATCCTCTGGTAGCTCTGAATAGCCCTGGGCAGATCTCCTGTTTCGCGATAACAGACAGCCATCCTCTGGTCCAAGCGCAGAGCAAACAGAGTGCCTGTGATTTTTTTGCCGGCTAGCTTGAATTGGGCCAGAGCGTCGCTATATTTACCGGTCTGAAAATAACTCTCGGCAATACCCATCTGGGCCGGACCAGCAAGGTCCGAGTCCGGATAACGCAGGACCAACAAGAGAAATTTCTGGTTCGCACTCGAATAATGACCGGATTCGAGTAGAGCCAAACCCTCGATGAACAAAACCCTCGGCAACGCACGACTCGATGGGTGATTGAGACCGAATTCACGGGTCAAGTCGAGCACAGCTTCATAATCTCCTTTTAAAAGCAGATAATTCATGAGTGTGAGCGAGGCCAGCTCGACCGCACCTTGATCATCGGACGAGCGAATGAGTTCATGGAGTTTCTCCCTGATCAGGTCCCAATCCTGCTCACATTCCAGCATCTTCATGGTGATCTCGGCTGCCCCTTCCTCACCTGAGAACTGCTCCAAATAGCGTGCTCCTTTTTGTAAAATTCCGGGACATTCACCGGGGACCTGCCCTGACATAATTTCCTTATATAAGGTGGACCTTTGCTGCTCGTCTTGAGAGAAACCAATCCCGCTCAACAGATACACACTGAAAACCAAAATGATATTCATTACTCTTATTTTTCGCATAGTGCAATCCCCGCTCACTGACCGGGAACCAATTTGATCATCATGTCCGGATGTGTTCAAGATGGTCCTGGTCTGATAACCATTTTCAGACAATATCGCCTTCTCTTCATTCACTCTTAATAGCATAGAAGTCCAGACTTGAAAAGAGCGAAAAAAATGCGGGAAACTGGCACAACGAAGTCACCACATCTGAAATGAAAACTCACCCAAAGATATGAGACAGTCATGTTCGGGTTGTTAAGACAAATTGACTGTCCGGACAGGTTGTGATAGTCAATAGCGAAATTGTTAAGCACGTATTACGATTCTGTAGCGGTCCGGCAGGGATGCGGGTCACAGATGCATTCCCGTCATGGCGAACCGATGATCAACTCATTGTGGCACATGGACGGATATGATGAGTGAAAGCAGGACGGTTCAAGCGAATAGTTGTTTTCTTTTACGGCCAATACCGGGACCGTGGCAATCATATTTGCACCAAATAACCCCTGACATTCTCATGATCCTGTTATACTGCATCGGTCTTGTGTGCATTTACGGCCGGACTCTATTCCCTTCCGCCGAATCGTTTATCGCTGGTATCGATGTCAGGCTCTATTTTTATTATCATGCCTTTTTCATTAAGGAGAACCTTCTCGCAGGTCAATTACCGCTTTGGAACCCCTATTATTATTGTGGTCATCCTTTTCTAGCAAATCCTCAAACCTTTGTTTTTTATCCCGTGACCCTGCTTTACGCATTATTTTCACTGCCCCTGGCGTTCAATTATGATGTGATCATACATGTATTCATAGCCGGGATCGGAATGATGTGTTTTGTTCGCTATTTGACGGACTCTCGACCAGCCGCTCTCGCATCCTCGATTATCTTTTCCTTCAATGGCTATTTCATGGATAAAATCCATGCGGGTCATCTGACCATGATCCATACAGCCGCACTGATGCCCTGGATATTGTATTGCTTAGAACGTTTTATCAGGACCCGTCGGATCGGGAGCTTGCTTGCCACCGGTTCAGTTTTCGGCCTTCAGATACTCGGAGGCGAACCGCAGAACAGCTATTATACAGCCCTTATGATTGTCCTCTATATCATTACCAGAAGTGCGACTTTGCTGAAAACAGAGTCGAAGAAGTCAGTATTTCGAATGCTTTTCAAGTCTCTTCTGATACCAATGGTTGCCTGTGGTCTCAGCGCGGTCCAGCTCTTGCCTTCTCTGGAATTCGTGTTATTGAGCGACAGATCATCGCATTCTTTCGAGTTTGCAACATTGATGTCATTTGGACCTGAATTTTTTCTCCGGTTTCTCATTCCCACACCAACCCCCCTGATGGGGTATGATTACTGGGAAATGTCCTGTTATCTGGGAGTACTGGCCATTATGCTAATCCTTGTCGGTTTGCTGTTTTCGCGGGACCGACATCTTGTATTCTGCTTCGCTCTTATCAGTTTATTTGCCATAACGGTCCTTACCGGGAAGTATAGCCCTCTCTATCATGCTTATTTTTCATGCCTTCCAGGCATTTCGTTTTTTCGCATACCTGCTCGTTGTCTAATATTACTCGTATTGAGCGCTTCGGTCCTGGCGGGATTGGGAGTGCAGTATCTGCTCGAAAAGCCATTATCACGCAAACATTATCTTGGAATACAGTGCGGTTTTCTGGTGTTATTGCTCTGTCTTTTTCCCGCTACTCGCATTTTCAGTCTATCATTGTTTTCTCATGATATCGTGATGGCTGCCCTGTGGATTACAGGGGCTTTCATCACCTTTTTCTGTGTATATCGGATCAATTCTTGTCAATGGAAATCAGCCCTGATAGTATTATTCCTGTATTGCAATCTCGCGATCACGTATTCTGCAACGATACCACTGATCAATGAAAATAACCTGACTCGTCCGACACCGGTCGAACAGTATTTCCTTGATAATCCCGGCTTTGACCGTGTTGGTTCAGGCATCGACTCGATACGTGGTATGATGTTTCATTGCTTCTTTATTAACGGATACTCTCCGATTGTGCTGGCTGACTATTTTCACTTCATTCATGAAATGGCCGATCTCCCTGTGCCTATCAGAAAGTTTACACTCAGTCCGGCGTTATTTGATGAAGAGTTGGTTTTCAGCTCAAGAATACTCGGTCTCAAGTATGCGGTTGTCAGGACATTGGACGGTCACAAAATCGCGTCATCACCCGTGGTTATACCCCGATTCTATTTGGTCCCAGAGATGCAAATCATTTCTGATCGAGAAACTCAGAAAAGAGTGTTAAAGGACCCCAATTTCCGACTTGAGCAGTCTGTTATTCTTGACAGTCAACCCGAGACTTTCGCGTTCAAACATGAACTGACCGTCCAACCCGTTAAGGAAAACGGGATCGTTGTGACTGATTATGGACCAAACAGGATCATGCTGGATACAACGAATTCGCGATACAGTTTTCTTGTTGTCAATGACCTGTATTATCCGGGTTGGGTATCATGGGTCGATGACGAGAAACAGCCTGTCTTGCGGGCCAACTTCATCATGAGAGCTGTGCCGGTTCCACCGGGACAGCATATTGTTTCTCTTGTATACCGTCCCTATAGCTTTCAACTGGGTGCGGCCCTGACACTGTTAACCTTGTGCTTTCTAATAACCTTCTCTGTAGTGCATTTCAGATCGATTGCAGCGAGAGCATTTCAGTCTACGTTATGTCTATGCACCTTTCGTCCAGTTTGATATTATCAAAGGGCCGATAATCAATGAATAGTTATTGTATTACAGTGAATCTGATCTCTGATCATTGGCTGTTGATCGAGACTCTCTATGCAACATCAGAACATATAGCGGCGCATACGGATGTTGAGCAGGAGGCCAATCGAAATATAAGTGGTAAGCATGTGAGACCCGCCATAGGAAAAAAAGGGGAGTGGCAGGCCGGTAATAGGCAGCACGCCCATGACCATGCCCATATTGTAGAAAGCTTGAAACCCAATCATGGTTAGAATACCAATGGCCAGGTAGATGCCGAGTGTATCTTTGGCCTCCAAAGCGACCAGCAGGCAACGTCGCAGGAGTAAGACAAAGAGCAGGATGATGATTAAAGAGCCGAGAAAGCCGGTTTCCTCGGCCCAGACTGAGAAGATGAAATCCGTATGCTGTTCCGGCAGAAAGCCTCGCTGATACAGCCGGGGCTCCTCCCCCACTTTACCGATGATGCCGCCTGATCCGACCGAGATTTTGGACATGACTGCATGCCAACCGGAGCCCTGCACATCTGCCTGCGGGTTCAGGAAAGAGGTCAATCGTCTGATCTGGTAGGGTTTGAGGGCATAGCGGGCCATGAGCAAGCCGGGTACGATCATGATCAGGCCCCATTTGACCAGATCACGGAAGCGATAACCAGCCACCAGGATAAGGACGAGACATATCGGGATAAGACTCAAGGCAGTACCAAGGTCGGGTTGGGCCATCACACAAAAAAACGGGACAGCACCTAATATACCGGGAACGATCAGGTCTTTAATTTTGAGAATGCTCTTGGTCTGAGTACTGAAATATTTAGCCAGGGTCATGATCAGGGCGATTTTAAGAAATTCTGAGGGTTGGATGGGCGGCAGAAAACCGATTTTGATCCAGCGGTCTACCCCTTGGCCCGAGCTACCCTTATAGAGTAATACAATCAGGAGGATGATCGAGAGAGCATAGAAGGCATACGCAAAATTGGACCAAAAATGGTAATCCATGGTAATGATGATCAGTAAACAGGCCAGTCCCAGTGAGAACCAGATCAATTGCCGGTAGAACTGCTGGGACAATTCATTGCCGGCTCCGGCAATATGGATCGTATAGATACCGGCGCTGGTCAGAATAACGGTCAAACCCAACAGGACCAGGTCAAAATTGAAAATGGAGCGGCGATCGATAAAGCCCATCATGGGCCGACCTCCTTGGTTGGGGCTTCATGGGCAATCAGGGGTGAGTCGGGAGCAGTTTCCAGAGGACGATGGTGCAGATAATAGTCGATGATCCGGCGGGCAATATCAAGTTTGGCAATCGTACCCTCCTTGCCTCCGTGTTCGATCAGGACCGAGAGCGCGATCCGGGGACGATCATAGGGAGCATAACAGGCGAACCAGTTATGGTCCTGATATTTTTTCGGCACATTGTCGCCATATTTTTTAATGATTTCTTTTGTAATAATCTGTGAGGTCCCTGTCTTACCGGCCACAACTATGTCTTTGAGTTGTGCTCTGACTGCCGTGCCGCCCGCTTCATTGACCACTCCGCGCAAACCTTGACGGATTATATCCAGAATGTGGGTATCGATCGAAATTCTTTTGAACTGGCTGGCAAAACGGTTATGATCATCCGGTCTGAGCAGGACCAATGTGGGTGGAACCAGATAGCCCCCATTAGCGATTATGGCCATCATCCGGGCCAACTGGAGGGGTGTGGTCATGACACTGCCCTGCCCGAGGGCGACGGATAATGTTTCGCCCTGCCACCATGGCTGTCCAAAGGTCCGCATCTTCCATTCTTTGCTGGGAATCAGACCCGACTCTTCATGTGGTAGAATAATCCCGGTTTTGATGCCCAAACCGAACTCACGGGCCATGACGGCCATATCATCGACATCCAGTTGCGCAGCGATATTGAACATATAAATATTACATGAGTTAACAATGGCTTTATGCAAATCGAGCCGACCATGACCTGTTTTTTTCCAGCAGTCGCGATAATCATCAAAAAATTTGGCCGTTCCTCCACAGTAAAAACTTGTCTGTGCTGAGATGACCTTCTTGGTAAGACCGGTGATAACGGTGATGATTTTGAAAATCGAACCGGGGGGATAAGCGGATTGCACACATCTGTTGATCAAAGGATGATCTTCGTCCTCGATCAAGTTGAGCCAATCTGTCTGCGAGATACCCAGCGAAAAAAGATTGGGATCATATGTGGGTAGACTGACCATGGCCAGTATTTCTCCGCTGAAAGGGTCCATAGCCACGACCGCACCGGTCATTCCTTTCATCAACTCTTCGATAAAAATTTGCAGGTCCCAATCGAGAGTCAATTGAATATCTTTGCCGGACAGGGCCCGTCGTTGTTCCGGAGGGGTCAGAATCTCGATGCGTTTTCCAAGTGCATCCGCTTCATAGGTGATCGTGGTCGGTGTTCCGGTCAAATCACTGTTACATGCTTTTTCAATGCCGCTCTTACCGATTAAATCATATTGCTTGAAACGCTCATCATTCTGAAGATATAACCACTCCTGACCGGTAATTTTACCCATATAACCGATAATATGAGCTGCTTTATCGTCAAAGGGGTAATAACGTTTCAAACCATAGGTGATGCGAACTCCGTGCAACTCGTTGTTACGGGCATCAAGCCGGGCTATCTCGGCAAAATTGAGATTGCTCAGGATTTTGTATTCCTTGTACGGCGGTGATTGTGCAATAAGCTGAATTTCTTCTGTAATTGTCTGGGCATACTGTGGAAGAATTTCCTGCAAATTCAGGCTCAATTCGTTCAAATCCTGACAATCTTCAGGGACCATTTCCAAATGAAAAGTCGGTCTGTTCTCAACCAGGATCGTGCCGTATCGGTCCATGATCAGGCCCCGATTTCCCACAATACGTTCATGCCTGATCCGGTATTTTTCGGAATAGGTCTTATAATAAGTCCCTTGGAAAATCTGGAGATACCATAGCCGAACGATGTATAAGGTCATGATGATCAGAAACAGGGGTGCAAACAGTTTGAGACGGGCTTTGATCGTTTCTGAGAGCTGTTCCTGCATGCCCAGGGCCATATTCAATCTCCATTACACTCTCTGGTTGTCACATGAAACCGTTCGAATATAGGAAACAGGAGCAGGGCCAGTAATCCATTGATCATAGCTTCCGGAAACGATTTCAGGAAAATGAAGGTCAAAATGTCCAGAAATCCGTGGATAATACTGGTCTCGAGCATTGCTTTCAGGAATTCCCGACTGAGATCATTCAGAAGAGTCATTAAAACGATACAGGTGAATTGCAGAATTCTATTCGAGACGACGAATTTCGAGGCACTTATGCCCAGAAAGAAACCCAGTGCGGTTTTGATCAACGAGTTGATACCCATCAGCTCACTGGAAAGCGAATCCTCGAAGAAGCCGAGCATAAAGCCCACAATAGTACCCCGTTCAGGTCCCGAATAGAGGGAAATATAGACCAGTAGGATGATGGGTAGATTGGGCAAGATAAAGAAACGATCTATTTGCGGAAAAATACGGTCCAAGGTTGATTGGATCAAAATGAACAGGAAAAACGTCAGAATGAGAGGCAATCTGTTCATGAATCAGTTCTCCGACACGCTTTGTTCGATCTGGACCACGACCAGGACTTCCTCGATGCGACTCAAATCAACGGCTGGTTCGATCTCGATCGTTTTATAGAAAAGGTCGCCTTTCTCGATATCGATATTCTTCACGGTCCCGATCAATAATCCTTTGGGAAAGACCTGATCGAGTCCGGAAGTTATAATCAGATCGCCGGTTGCGATCTGGGCCCTTTGATAAACAAAATCCATTTTCAAGAGTGGGTTGATATAACTGTAGCCCCTGACCAAACCGTTATCCCGGCTTTTCTGATCAAGGGCGGCGATCGAACAGTTCTGATCGGTGATAACCTGCACTTTGGCGGAATAGTTCAGGGTTTCAATGATTCGACCGACAACACCGGCTGAATTGATGACGCCCTGGTATTTTCGAATACCATGATTGCTGCCTTTATCGATGATCAGTGTGCCCTGAGGTGTAATGGGGCTTTTGCCGATCACTTTGGCTGCGATGGTTTGATATGGCAGATTCTGCTGCAGATTGAGTATTTCTTCGAGTCGAACGACCTGTTTCTGGGCCTCGGTCAATTCGTTGATTTTAGTCTTCAGGGCAATGTTCTCTTTAGTAATGCGTTCATATTCGTCCCTGATATAGAGCAGCATAGAGCCGCGTTGCAGGACATCTTTCAGATCATCGAAAACTGAAATCAGCACCTTTTGAATAGGCGTGAACAGCATCAGGATAGCATTATCCAATACACGGAGTTGAAAGGTCAATAAGCAGAGTGACAAAACCATGAAGAAGAGGAAAATGAAAATCGGTTTTGAATATTGGAGCAGATCGTGCATATTCGTGTATCACTCCGTTCCATCATCGCAGGCCCGGGGTCTTGCCCGGTGCAGGGCTGGAAAGGAATAAACCTTTCCATACTTGCTAAGAGCCCTTTTCTTCGTGACCGACCTGCTCCGACGCAACCCGGTCCGACTAATTTATCTCAACTTTATGGAGTAAATCCAGTTTGTCCAATACTTGACCTGCACCGAGGACAACGCAGGAAAGCGGATCCTCAGCCAGCGTGACCGGAAGACCGGTTTCTTCGCGTAATCTGATATCGAGCTTTTTGATTAAAGAGCCCCCACCCGCAAGGATAATGCCCTTGTCAACGATATCAGCAGACAGTTCGGGTGGCGTGCGTTCCAATGCGACCCGGACAGCCTCAACAATTGCTGAAAGGGTCTCATCCAGGGCCTCACGTAATTCAGCATCCGAGACGGCAATGGATTTCGGCAGTCCAACGACCAGATCGCGGCCCTTGATTTCCAGGGTCTCGACTTCATCGAGCGCGACCGCGGAACCGAGTTTCATTTTCAACATCTCGGCAGTCCGTTCACCGATGACTAAATTGTGTCGTCGCTTGATATATTGCGCGATGGCTTCATCCATCTCATTGCCGGCAATCCGGATGGAGCGTGAATAGACGATCCCGGCCAAAGAGATGACCGCAACCTCGGTGGTGCCCCCACCGATATCAACAATCATATTACCGGACGGTTCTTCGACCGGCAACCCGGCCCCTATGGCTGCCGCCATTGGTTCCTCCATCAAGTGCACCTCACTCGCCCCGGCTTGATACCCCGAATCGACCACGGCCTTCTTCTCAACCGGTGTGATACCCGAAGGAACACAGATGATAATCCGAGGACGTAATAAATGACTGCGATTGTGGACCTTCTTAATAAAATAGCGAAGCATTCGCTCCGTCATTTCAAAATCAGCGATAACGCCATCCTTCAAGGGTTTTATCGAGATAATGTTGCCCGGTGTCCGACCCAGCATTTCCTTGGCTTCTTTTCCGACCGCCAGCACTTTATTCGTTGCTTTGTGGACGGCTACAATGGACGGTTCACTCAGCACGATACCCTTGCCCTTGACATATACCAGGGTATTGGCCGTTCCCAGATCAATAGCCAAGTCATTGGACAACCAGCCAAAAAGCGAGAACATGGTTTCTCCTTTCAGACGATAGTGCTATAGTAGCAGATAATAACCTTTTTGTCATATGTTAGCTTCACTCTTCACGTTCGTCACGTTCACGCAAATTGTATTCCTTCATCTTTGTTTGCAGACTTTTTCGAGAAATACCCAGGAGGTTCGCGGCTTTGGTAATATTGCCGCCAGTTTCTTGGAGCATGCGGATAATCAAGCCTCGCTCGACTCGCTGGGTATGCTTTTTCACTGCTTCTTTCAGGGACGGGACTGTACCGTCATCGTGATCCGTTTCGATCGGATCACGCCCGTTCCTGCTGAGAAGCTGCGGTAGCTCACTTGCGATGATTTTGGGACCCTCACTCAACAGAATGCACCGTTCCATCACGTTTTCCAGTTCACGAATATTGCCTGGCCAGTTGTAATTCATCAACATGTTCCGAGCATCGTCCTCAAAACCCACGACCTGTTTACCCAATTTGGTATTGAATTTTTGAAGAAAATAATCGATCAGGAAGGGAATATCATCGATTCGTTCCCGCAGTGAGGGTAAACGGATCGGGACCACATTCAATCTATAAAAGAGGTCCTGACGGAACTTACCCTTCTGGACCTCGACTTCGAGGTCTGAATTGGTGGCGGCCAGAAGCCGGACGTTCATCTTGATCGTCTTTAAGCCCCCGACCCGCTCGAATTCCTGTTCCTGAAGGCAGCGCAACAGCTTGACCTGCATTTCCTTGGGAATTTCACCGATCTCATCCAAAAATAAAGTGCCACCTTCCGCCAGTTCGAATCGACCCGGTTTCGATGTGACAGCTCCGGTAAATGCACCCTTTTCATAACCGAATAATTCGCTTTCGAGCAGGTTCTCCGGTATGGCCGCACAATTGATTTTAATGAACGGTTTGTTCTTGACAAGGCTATGGGCATGAATGGCCTTGGCTACCAATTCCTTGCCCGTTCCACTCTCTCCCAGAATCAGGATGGTGGTCGGACTGGCAGCCACCTTATCGATGATGGCATAGATCTCCTGCATCTGCTTGCTTTGCCCGATTAAGGCATACCGACCGGGATACACAACCTCATCTGAAACCTCTTGCTCAGACAATCGAAAGGTACTGACCGCTTTCTGGACGGCCTGCACAATTTCATCCTTCTCAAATGGTTTGGTGATATAATCGATTGCTCCCTTCTTCATGGCCACCACAGCAGTCTCGATCGTCCCATGTGCTGTTATCATGATCACAGGAAGCCTTGGATATACCTCGGATACACGCTCGAGCACTTCGAGTCCGTCCAGACCGGGCATTTTTAGATCAGTGATAATGGTCTGATAAACATCTTTAGTCAGAAACTCGATCACCTCGCAGCCATCAGCCGCAACAGACACCTCATAACCCTCTTTCTCGAGGATTGCCTGCAGTATTTTCCGCATATTGAGTTGATCATCAGCAATAAGAATCCGCGCGCCTTGTGTGAGAGTCTGCATCACACCGCCCCCTTGTCACAACGCTGACAACACGTCAGGTTTATAACAGTAATATATCTCATGGCTTGTTTTTCAATGAAAATATAGACAACTACCCCTCATTCACGCTGTGACTGTGGGAATCCGGATTGGGTTTTTACGAGACCTGATCAGAAACTGGTGCCAATAGTGAACTGATAGACCGTGTCACCGATGTATTCATGGATATTGTACTTGCGAGACCAGTCAAAACGGAGTTCAAAATAGCCCAAACTCCAATAAATACCAAAGCCCTGAGTGCTTTTCAAGTCCACGAAATGGAAACCTTTTTCGCTGGTGTGCTCCCAGAGCGTGAGGTCCTGCTCGTCAAACCAGGCCGTGCCAAAATCCCAATAGAGGGCCCCTCGAATATTGGTAAACGAACCCAGAAAGGAGACATGGATGATATCGATCAGAGGAAAACGATACTCGACATTGAACAAGGCATAATTATTGCCGACCAATTCATTGTATTTATAGCCGCGGAGCGTTGTCCCGCCACCAAGTGAGAAGGCCATCTGGTCCTCACCCGTGCTGAAAGCACCTGCCAACCTGAAGGCCAGGAGGGACCGGGCCGTAACCCGCTGGAATGCCCGCATATTATACGTGTACAGGATAAAATCGTAATAATCGTCAGCGAGCGGGAGGCCACGCGAAACCCCCAACCTGACCGCACTGCCCTGATAAGCTCCAAAGTAACGGTAACGGATCGTATCACGCACGAAATTCAGTTGCAGATCATAGAGGTTCCGGGTCACATCCGGAAGGACCTCATAATTGTTCGTGGCATAATTATAGACGGGGTAACCTTCATACTTATAACGGTAGAAGGAGTTGGTCGCACTAAACCGGTGATACCTGTCCAGCGGATACTCGGCATACGCTGATACCCCGGTATATTTGAATTGAAATTGCTCCAAATCGGAAGACGCATCAGTATAATAATAAGTCACATCGCGGTAATCACTGAGCGAAACAGCCCAATTGATTCTGTGCTTGAGATTGTAATAGGTCAAGCCGATACTGGAATCGCTTTGGATTGTTACTAATTCAAGCAGGAAACGATGATCACCTAAAATATCGCTGAAATAGAGATAGCCCGCCCCATAATACAGCCCGTCCGTCCGGTAGCCGGCTAGGACTTCGGCAGCATCGGGCAATAATTTAAACCGGACCTTTTTGCCTTCGATCGGACCGGCTTCCTGATCACCTTCGAGATAGGCAATCAAATCGTTCTGGTCGTGGCTCGCCGTGTCGGACGCTGAACCGGCGCCCTCAGCTTCTTCAGACCCGATACTTGGAATCACTATCTCTGTAGGGACTGAAAAATCCTTGCAGAATTTTTCATCGAGTGTACTGGGATAGTCCATATATCCAGTCGAATACTGTGATTTATTGTATGTTTCAAAATAAATTTTTGAGCCATCAGGCGAGTATTGCGGTAAGCCAAAGCCGCTATATGTATTGGTCAACTGACGAATTTTAGAGTTCTCGAAGTCAAGCTCATAGATATTTAGAATCAAGTTACGATCGGCGATATAGACGACTTTTTTCCCATCGGCTGACCAGGCCGGGGCCTGATGGTTGTATTCTGTCGCGGTCAATTGGACCGGAATCCGCTCCTGATAGGGCTCGATCAGGACCAATTGCAGGAAACCGTTCCGCTCGGAACAGTAAATCAGAGCATTGCCGTCGGGTCGGAATGCGGGATATCGATCGACAAATGGATCGAATGTGACCCGTTCGATCAGCTCGGAGTCCCGATTATAGGAATATATATCGCTCTGACCCTGGTCATCATCGGCTGAGAAAACGATGGTCCGTGTATCAGCCGAAAAGGTCGGACTGGTCAGATTATTGAGATTTGTCTTGATTTCATCGACGAGAGCCCCGGAAATCGGGTTGAGTAACATGAGAACATTCTCGCCTTCCTTTTTAACGGCACAGGCCAAGACACTCCCATCCGGCGCCCAGACCAGGTTTCGACCATGCTCGTCGCTATAACCGAGGAGCATTTCATATTTCGTTCCCTGAAAATTCTTGGTAAGAATGTCCAGATACTTGCCTTGGTCCGCGGTGAGCAGATTGATATCCAACTCACCTCGTTGGGTGGACAGCACAGCCAGGATATCGCCCGAAGGCGAGAGCGATGTTTGCAGGTACTGACCGCGTTGAAAGATCGAAAAATCCTCGTGCGGTAACAAAGTGCCAATAGTATCCGGAGATGTACCATCGATACCCACTCGCCAAAACTTTTCCTTGAGATAGGTCTGCCAGTCCGTATCGAATTCCTTGTACGTTATCTCGAAAGCTCTTTTTATTGCCTCGCGGAAATGCTTGGTCTTGCTCTTGGACAATTCCCACAGTAGTCTGCGCAGGCCTTTATAGCCATAAGTCTCGACCATATAATCCACAGCAGATTGTCCGAGGCGATAACCCAGGAAGGTATTGCTGATATAGTTGAAATCGTGCAGATCGTTCAGGTCCGGTAACGACTCATTTAAGACCGCATCCCGTAAGACCTGCAGCCCGAAGGCGTCCCACGCCCCCTCCATATGGGCAGCCATGCCCTCCATGAACCAATCCGGCACATTACTGAACGCCTGCCCCAAAGCAGAATGAAAAATGATCTCATACTGAAAAATGTGAGTCAATTCATGATATATCAACCGCCTGACCTCCTCACGCGGCCCATCTACCGGTAAAACCATCCGACTATGCAGTATCTCTGAAAACCCGCCCACACCTTCGCTGATATCACCTAAGATAATATTCGTCTGTTGGAATTCCCGTTGATTACGAAACATGATAAACGGGATCCGGCTGGGCAGATCGAAATTGAGGACCTCATGATGATGAGTATACGCTTGCTCGGCCACTTTAGAATACTCTTCGAGCAGATTTTCAGCTCCCCGATAATAGTAAATGTTGAAATGCTCGGTATCGTATAAACGCCAATCAAGGTCGACATAACTTATCTTATTCTTTGAGGTCTGAGCCCAGCCTGGACCAATTATGATCAAACATCCCCAGACCAGGAGACAAAATGAGGCGACTTTTCGCATAGCATCATCCTTTTCGGGCTTTAACGTAAGAGGTATCTGTTCTCGGCCCGAGATTGGGGCGAGAGATGTGAAACAAGCTTGTCTACCTGATTTTCAATGAGTTCATAAAAGCCATAAATCGAGGTGGAACTGCTCTCACGTTCCATCATCGTCTGGTCCAGGAATTTATCATCAAAGAGAAACTCCCCATCGGAGGTCCTGACCAGATAAGCTTCCATTTCAACTTCAAGGCTGATCCTCTCGACCCAGACATCCCGATAATAGGTCCTCCCCGTTCGCTCATCTAAATATTCCTGGCGTTCATAACCTGACGTGTCCTTGTTGTTGAAGAGGATACTGCCCCCAAAAATGGCATCGGCTGCGAGCATGTGACCGATCTCTTGGAAATACTCACCCTTTCGCTTGACTGTCCCCTGGGATTCTTGCTCGATCCGTTCGATCGCTGCTTTCGTCTCATCGGCTGAGACGACTTCCAGGCCCAATGTATTCTGCAATTGATCGCGCAATTGCTTCGCCGTTTCTTGGCCCGGATCGAATTGTTGCTCGGTAGACAGAAAATCGAGCACTACCACTTTCTCAATGTTATCAAGTTTAATTCGAGCCGATGTTGGAACATTAACGGTCACGTTGATGATGTGACGATTACATCCGGTCAATAGCATGACCACACCCCACAACAATGCCAGACTTGCTTTGCCCCTATTCATTTTCACAGATCAATCCTTTCTCTCGGCCCACTGCCCTCAATCTTTAGATCGTTCTCTTTACCTATTAGTTTATTAGACCTTGATAAAAAAAAGAAAAGCGAACTAAAAAAAACAGTCAGAATGCTAAAAAAGAGACCCAGAACAATGGAAAAAGGCTTGTATGAAACGAGCAGGCGGTGCAGGCCCTGATCGAGTGGCACAGCCATGAACAAATAATTGGCCCGATACAGCGATTTCTTGGTCCCATCCTGCCAGACAGTCCAACCCGGCAGGTGTGTAACAGGCAAATAAAGAAAGGACGAACCAGCACAGGAAACGTCCAATTTAAAACGATGATCGTTATTGCTTGTAATGTTCAATACCCTGGCAGCGGGATATGGACCTTGCCATTCACTCGAATATGGATATGTCTCCATCGGCGACATCTCGATAACCATATCTCGAAGAGGATTAAAAGCCGGGGCTAAAATCGCTCGCCGGGCCTGGTCCGGATTACCGACGAGCATGATCCGGTCCGGAACGAGAAAAGGCGGCAAGGGCGTCCGATCACGATAAATGGTCGCCCCTTCCCAATTGAACACCGGTTCCCACTGATCCAAACCCAATGGGGTTGCACTGATCAAATGAGTCACCCGACACATTCTCAAAAGCGCGTGATGCTTTTCGAGCCGCAGGCAACGTTCCTCTGGCTCCTCCGGTCGAAAACTCAGGCCGAGCTCGGTCAGGATATCGTCCCAACGCACGAGTGACAAGGGGGAAGGTGTCCCAAGGTTGGGACAATGATAAAAAAAGTTGTAACTGGGATGACAGAGCGAAATATACATGCCATCACCATATAAAGACTCCATCTCCGCATGATAATCGTTGAGCGTTTTGGATACCACCGCGAAACGGTCATGTTGGCCCAGCCGATTTTCGAGATATGTACCCGTCAGAGAAACGCGTTTGAAGGTTGTACTATCGACTATTGGGTTGAATGGCATGCTGAAATGCCACAAATCGACAATCATCAAAAGAAGAAAAAGCAGGCGACTGGATTTCATTATACTGAATCGAGTGGCCCAAAGCATAAACATAATCCCCAGAGCAGTCATGAAAATGAGTGGAAGAAACAGGACCGGCGAGGCAAGGGAAGTGGCCGTGATGATGCCCTTGATCACCTTTTGAGCACGATCACTTCGGCCGAATTCAGTCGAAGCGATCTGGTCCAGGTAAGAGTTTTCGAGCGGGCCATATTCAGAGACATTATAATGTCTCTGCAAATATGGGCCCCAATGTTCCACAGTCTCGCTGGCAACAAAATGCATGGAAACACTGAACAGGGCAAAAACAGCACTGATGATCAGAATGATCAAACCGGCTGAGCGACGTGTTGTTGTCCGCCACAGGTTGATTCTGTCCCAGCCCAGGCCGGTCATGAGCGCAAGGACCAGGGTCGCCAGCAGAACGAAGCGGACCGGCAGGCGAAACGGAACGATTGCAGGCATGAGTTTGGCCAAGAGAAACAGTGGGGAAAATCTTCCGAGCATCAGCAGGACCGATCCGCACAGCACAAGACTCCATTCAGAAGGAACAGCCTTACGACCTGACCGACTACATACCAGGACAAAGAACATGAATAACGGCAGCAGTCCAAGGTAAACATGGGCTTCCCGAAGCGGCAAACCACTGAATCCCCAGGGATACGGTGCCGTAACACCGGCCAGGTTTTCGTATATATGTCGGACCGGTAAGGAGCTGATTCCAAAAAGATGGGGAAAAATGAAGGTCAGAAAATGATGAGGGGGGAAAGACCCCTTAACCAGAAATGAGAGCGAAGCCTGCTGAGCACGTGTTGTATGCGGGACCAGCTCGAGACTGGGCAGGAGCTGGACCAGACCGAGACCACACCCGATCAGCACTGCTCCTATCAGCATAACGGACTGCTTGGCTTTCAAGGGGGCACTTCTGCGTGAAAAAATACGTGCCAGCATCTGCATAGCCACACCGGTCAGGACGATCAAGACGATCTGAGGATGTCCGATCAGCACCAGACATCCGAGACTACCCGCGAAATACAACCAGTCTCGATGACCGCTCAAACCGCGATATCCCCGTTCGCACCAGAAAAACAACCAAGGTGTCCAGGAGCTGGCCATCAGTATGGACAAATGAAACAAATGAGTAACCATGAAACCGGAGAAAGTAAAGGTCAAGGCAGCTAATAAGGCACCGAAGCCGCTTATCTTGTATAATCGGGCCAGCAGAAATGTCCCCAGTGCAGCCCAAAAATAATGAAACATGATGGCCAGCACCACAGCAGCTTGAAACGGTAATAAACCAAACAGGACCAAATTGACGGGATAAAACATTCCGGTCTGTCCCTCGGCATGAAGCGGAAAACCGGCACAGTTTAATCGTGTCAGGAAGGGGAACATGCCCTGCTTCAATTGTTCGGCATAGACAAACTTGGCCGGAAGATAGAACGCCTTCAAATCATGGAAAAAATACATATACCGTCCGGTCAGTAACGGTGCAAAAAAAATACAGACCAGGACAAATAGGAGTATGAGCGCATTAATCGAGGAAGTCCTATTCATGGATGTAACCCAGTTGTTCGAGACTGCTGATCTGATCTGGCGACAAGCCCGGAATTTCCGCTGCTCTCTCCAGATCCGATGATTGCCAGGCAGCCAGCCATTGCATCAGCCCGCGAACAAGCTCAGGATGACTCGCACTGATATCAGTTTTTTCTGACGGATCGTTTTCGAGATCATACAGTGTCGTCCGTTTGTGCTTAAGGTCCTCAATCAGTTTATATGGACCATGTCTGACCCCAATGGCAAAATGATCGAGCTGGAGACTTTTACCGCTATCGGAATGTCGAAGCAGGTTCGAGTTGGCTTCAAGTGGTATGGGCTGGTCCTGATCCGACCCCGGAAGCAGGGTCAGGTCACCTTCAGCCCGTTCTATTCCGGGCTGAAACGGTCGTTGATCAAGTGCCCGGCAAATAAGGTCGGGGATGTCGGTTAAACAGACGAGTTGTTCCGAAAGCAGAGCGTGTTCCCCAACCGGTTTTCTGAGAATGAGCGGCACGTGCAAACTTGCTTGAAAGCAATCACGACCATGATCAAAATAGTAATCGTGCTCGCCCAGGCTCTCGGCATGATCTGCAGTAAGCACGACCAGGCTGTGTTCGAGCAGGAAACGTGGGACCCGATTCCGAAGCATATCACCGATCAGATAATCGACATAGCTTACCTCCCCCAGATACATCGCCCGTGGGTAACCAATATCACGAATATGCTTCAAACGTTGGTATGCGGGAAAAGTGATGCCGGACATGCTCTCGCCCTGCAAACGTTTCTCGGGATGCGGGTAATAATAGTTGGCAAATACAGCCGGAGGCTCATATGGCCCATGGGGCTCATAGTAATGAACAAAGAGAAAAAAAGGAGAGACCGGATCGGTCAGTGAGCGTTCGACCCTGCGATTGACCAGAACACCTCGACATTCGAACAGATAGCGCCGATCGTAAACCAGGCCACGATCTGCCAGAAACCTGACCAAGGGAAGCCTGAAGACAAAGTCCGGTGGAAACCACGCCGGTGAAAATTTGTCATCATACACCTGAAAATGCCGCTGATAATCAAAAAACTCCTTTTTCAGAGGATAGCCACTGACAAGTGCCATCGTGCGATACCCCAGACCGGTAAAAAACAAGGCCAGACTCATACCGGGGGATTTGACCGGGTCTCCGTTCGAGCGACAACCGTGCTCCCGTGGATAACGTCCACTGATCATCGAGGCGTGAGCCGGGCCCGTCAAGGCCTGAGGCGATTGGACCTGTGTGTAGAGCTGGCCGCCCCGGGACAGTCGGTCCATGACCGGTGTTCGGGCCTGTTCATGACCATAGCAACCCAGATAGTCCGCTCGCAATGTATCAACAGATATGAGTATACAATTCGTCTGAGTCACCGAATCGGATAGACCTGATGTTTGAACGCCTGAATCCGTGCATATCGGCTGCTTGAGTCTGGGAGCTGCCAGGAGCATGATAACCAGAACAGGCAGAACAACTCCTAATAGGACTACCTGTGTCACAGAACGATTATAACATCCCACAAAGACAAGAATACAAACCAGTATTCCGGGTATAGAGAAAACAGAGGGTTGATCATAAGCCCAAACCAGACCGATCGAGCAACAGAGACTCCCGACCAATAACAGGACTCGATAACAAAAAACCGACCGGAACGATCGACCCAACAGAGTTGAAATAAGTGCACTCAATCCAGCCAGCATTGCGGTCAGACACAGATACAGACCCAGGATATGCACCAGGTAGACCATGAAATAACCGAAAGATATACACTCAGAATCAGGAAGATATCGGACCGCTTCGATCGCGCCCCAGACCAAACCGAACCAGCACGTATACAATAGGTTCGATACTTCAAGCGGTTTATTCCTCGATATTCTTACCCGATCTGACTCCATGTATGCAATCCATTCTCACCCTGCTGTTTTTTCATATGGATGAAGTCCCCTGTAGCGACTATCTGATATATGATCTTGGGGAAAAGCGTAGATCGGGATACAGCCTTTTACTTTTTCGTTTGAAACAAGGCCGAGAAAAGTTCCCGCCAATTGGGGAGTGGACGGGGTTCATCAAGTTTTTCCTCAATCTGACGTAGAATCTTCATCATTTTTGTTTGAATATTCATCACTTCGTCTAGCTCGAGCTGCATGGTCCCTATCTTTTCTAGGGCGTCCGCCAAATCATTCTCCATTGAAGACGTCAATGCCGGCGCAGAAGGAACGGGCTGGATTGAGGCTGCTTGCTGAGTAGGACTTAGCGGGGCAGACTCTATATCATCATCTGGAAAAAACTCCTCGACTTCCGGTGAAGCAGGTCCCGGTTCAGGTTCATCCATAAAAACCGGTTGAGGTATTGAAGGCGGAACATGCACATGTGGGGCCGGCTGAGGTCCTTCAGGTAACTCATCAAGAAGATGCTCCTCATTCAACTCATCGAGGGGCTCCTCACCAGACTCATCAAGGGACTCATCGCTCAGTTCATCGAGAGGTTCGTCCGTTATCTCGGGTAGCACTTCATCCTTGATCTCAAGGTTCAATTTCGTGATAATAGGCTCATCGAGAGGCGATTGGTCTGCTTGATCAGCCTTCACTCCGATCGGATGTGAAGCTGATTCATCCAGAATAATATCACTGAGCAGATCGTCAACCCACTCGGTATTCTCAGACGATGCTGGAGAAGTCGATTGAGTGACGGGGCCTTTTTGCGGGACTTGCTGTTTTACCGGACCCGCTTTTTTTTCTTCACGGACCGGCCCGGTAGTGCTCCCATAATCGGATTTTTCCGAAGCTGGTGCTTCTTCATCGCTCAACCTGAATTCCTGATAGAGTTCATGACTACTCTCGGCCGTCGTAATCAGGTCCAAATCATTATCAGTTACCGAACTCCCCTCGCCATTTTCTGACAAACTGTCATCCAGAGGGTCTTTACGTGGAGGTTGAACCGGTGGTTTCCCTTTGTGACTCTTTTCATCATTGGCTTGGTCGGTCATGATCATCCCATCCTAAACGATTAATATTAATAGCATTATAAAATAATTGTGCATGAATGTCAACTGTATGAAACTTCATACTTTCTCAACACAACCTGACTCAACCCCCATGATGAGTGGATGGGTACGTTCATGACTCGATGCACAATGGTCAGGAGCGATGTCGTGGTCTGCGGCCGGGTCCTTGGCCAACGGTCCGTCCCATTGAGTGTATCCGGGCTTTGATCACATCGGGAAAGAGTTCGTCATTTTCATCCACATCCGTTTTCGAGGGGTAAATATCGTACAACAGTCGATACTGCCTGGGAGTGAAGTTGGGCATGATCACATTGGCACCGGCCTTGAGTCCGTGTTCGCGACTGACATCCGATATGGTGGCCAGGGCTGTTGTGCTGGGGATATTGATTGTCGGGCAGTTCAGTCTGGTCAGGGCGAGGACCTTAAGAGTCATGGTTTCACTGTTGGGGACCTGGTCAGGTCCGGAGGGGTGATGGGCAGAGCCTAGTGGGGTGGCCGGATGAGGCAGAAACGGACCAATCCCGACCATATCAACATCCAGATCGCGAAAGAGTCCGATATCATCAGCGAGACTGGTATAGGTCTGACCGGGAATACCGACCATGATCCCGGTCCCGACCTCGTAACCCATTTGGCCGAGCCATTCGAGAGTTTTGAACCGGTCGGAGGTTTGGCCGGGTCGGGGCGGATGGATGCATCCGAAAAGGGTCCGGTCCGAAGTTTCGAATCTGAGGAGATAACGGTCCGCACCTGCTATCCGCCAGCCCTCGAGGTCCGAGTGAGAACGTTCCCCCAGGCTGAGGGTGATTGCCAACCCGGTTTCAGTTTTGATGCGGGCTATGACCTGAGCCAACCAGGATTGGGTGATACCCTGGTCCTCACCCGACTGGAGTACAATGGTCCCAAACGAGTGCGAAGCAATACGTCGAGCTGCTTCGAGGATTTCCGGTAGGGTCATGCGATAGCGTTTCAAATCCGAGCGGCCGGTCCTGAGTCCGCAATAAGCACAGGATCTCACACAGATGTTTGAAATTTCGACGAGCCCACGCAAATGGATCGCATCGCCCAGGTATTGCCTGCGTAATGAATCAGCGGCCAGCCAGAGCTCTTCGAGTCGAGCGGGGTCCGTCTCGACGAGTCGAGCGAGTATGTCGTTTTTAGCGAGCTGCATGCGCCCTGGCACTCCGGTAAAGTTCGAGCGCATCCGGGAAGGGTTCGAGCGCCCGAGCGAAAATGCCGAGACTGAAGGCAATGACTAGGCCGTAATTGGTGATGGGCACATTGAGACTCCGGCACCTGAGGATGCGCGAAAGCATGGCCTTTCGATTGAACATACATGCGCCGCAATGGATCACGAGTTTGTATTCGGAGGGGTCATCCGGGAAATCATGACCCTGGACCCAGGTGAAATCGAGTTGTCCGCCAACATATTCTGAAAGCCAGCGGGGAATTTTCACCCGACCGATATCATCCGCAATCGGGTGGTGAGAACACGCTTCGGCTATGAGGACACGATCGCCCGGTTTCAGTGAGTCCACAGCCAGGGTCCCCGCCACCTGACTGGTCAGATCGCCCTTATAACGGGAAAACAAAATCGAGAAACTGGTTATTTTAATCGAAACAGGTGTATCTGCTGCGACCTGGACGAAGGCCTGCGAGTCAGTGATCACAATGGCCGGTCCGACTTTCTGGGCTTCGAGGGCGGCCTTGAGTCGGGTTTCTTTGACGACCAGGGCCATGGCGTCACCATCGAGCAGGTCCCTGATTGTCTGGACCTGCGGTAAAATGATGCGTCCCTTGGGCGCTTCCTTATCGATCGGGACAACCAGCAGGGCAATGTCACCCGGACCGACCAGGTCGCGGATCAGGGGAGGATTATCGAGAAAATCGAACGGAGCGTGATCGAGCAATGCCTGCCGGAATTCGAGGATACCCTGACCATCACGGGCCACTGTTTCGATCAAGGTTATGTTTCTATCCTTGAGATTGGTCCGGATAGTCTGGTCGACCGGTTTCAGATCGACTTTGTTGGCCACCACGATCACCGGAGTGCCCAGCTCGGAAAACGCCGCCAGTAAACGCTCTTCGAAAACATCCCATTGACCGGGATCAATGACGATCACTCCCAGATCGGTGCGTTCGATCACTTTTTTGGATTTTTCGACCCGCTTGGTACCCAGAGCCCCTTCATCGTCAATGCCGGCGGTATCGATAAAAACGACCGGACCGAGCGGTAGAAGCTCCATGGGTTTCTCGACCGGGTCGGTCGTGGTACCGGCAATGTCCGAGACAATCGAAGTATATTGCCTGGTCATGGCATTCAACAGGCTCGATTTACCGACATTTCGACGTCCGAAAAGGCCGATATGGAGACGTAATCCCTTGAAAACGCGTTTAGCCATAATACTCTTTCCCTTGGATATCCGGTCTCACTCGTTTAGGCATAACTATTCCTGTTAGGATCAGCAAAAAACATCTCGCTTACCTTGCCTGACCTTTGCCATGAGATTCTGGGAACGCTGCCGGGACACATCATCGAGTTCGTCGAGTGATCGGGCGATAGCTGCTTCTCCGACAGTCCGCGTTTCATCGGAAGCATAATCAATCAGATACTCGAGAAAGGTCGAATAGGCGTTGGGACTGCAATGGAGTTTGATCTCACCCGGTTTGGCCAAGTCCATGAAGTCTTTGCCGGTCCGTCCCAGCCGGTAACAGCCCGTGCAAAATGAAGGGATATACCCCAGAAATGAGACATCACGAATGACCTCATCAAGGGGACGGTGGTCGCCCAGGCTGAATTGACTGCTCATATCTTCCTGGTCATCGGTCGAGTAACCGCCCGGATTAGTCCGGCTCCCGGCCGAAATCTGCGAAACACCCAGAGCAAAGGTTTCACGTCTGATATCGGCAGTTTCACGGGTAGACATAATGATTCCGGTATAGGGTACGGCCATGCGCAGGATCGCGATTATTTTCCGAAACTCGAGATCGGTTACCGGTCTGGGTGGATGGCTGGCCAGGTCGGAACCCACGGCTGGTTCAAGCCTGGGAACGCTGATTGTATGGGGCCCCACGCCGAATTTCTGTTCGAGGTGGCGAATGTGTTGCATCATAGCCAGGATTTCGAAACGCCAGTCAAAGAGACCAAAGAGCACACCGATACCAACATCATCGATATTTCCCTGCATAGCTCGGTCGATGGCCGTGATTCGCCAGTTGAAATCGGTTTTTTTCCCGGCCAGATGGACTTTGGCATACGTTTCACGGTGATATGTTTCCTGAAAAATCTGGTAAGTCCCGATCTTGCGGTCCCTGAGCGCCTGGAATTCCTCGACTTTCAGGGGAGCCAGGTTGACATTCAACCTACGTATTTCACCGCGCTCGTGCCGGGTGGCATAGACTGTGTCGATGGCCTTGAGTATATAATCGAAACCTTCGCGAGGATAAGCCTCACCGGCAACGAGCAGGATGCGTTTGTGTCCCTGGTCGATCAGAATCCGTGTTTCGCGGGCAATCTCATCCTGAGAAAGGGCCCGGCGTTTGACGCTTGTATTCCTGGCCCGGAAGGCACAATAGGAACATTCGTTTCCACACATGTTCGAGATGTAGAGCGGAGCAAAGAGTACGAGTCGTTTACCGTAAATATCTTCCTTGATCTGCCGGGCCGTAGCAAACAGCCCGCTTAATAACTCGGGATCGCTCACATCCATGAGTTGAGCGACCTCTTCAGCCTCGAGTCCCTTCAACGAACGGGCCTTATCGAGTACCTCGAGTACCTGACTTGCACGAGCTCGACGCCCGGCTTCGATTGTTTTCCAGATACGCTCTTCGTCGATTGGGACTGTTTCCTTGTATTCACTCATGTTATCCTCCCTTGAGGACCTTGCTGAGAAACGATTGATCCAGGCTGAAATTGCCCTGAATCGTGTCATCATTATTCACGATTATCCGAAATCAAAGTAACCGTAAAAGTGCTGCCCACATCCGGAGTGCTTTGCACCTCGATTTCACCCTGATAATGGTGACAGATTTTTTTTACCGTGGACAGACCGAGACCCGATCCGAGAATGCCGGCTGTTTTCTTATTCTTGATTCTGACAAAATCCCCGAAAAGCCTGTTCGTCTCCTCTGGAGTCAGTCCGATCCCCGTATCAGAAACCTTGATCCTGACCGTGTTGACTTCACGCTCGATCCTGATTGTGACCGAGCCGTCCTGGCGATTGTATTTGATGGCATTGGATATGAGATTGTTCAGGATAATCTCGATTTCACCTCGATCTGCGATCATATGCACGGGCTGGTCCTGCACGAGCACGACCTTGATCCCCTTTGGCTTGGCATCGGTCTCGACCAGTTCGATTGCTTGTTTGGCCAACTCGATCAAGTCCAGCTCGACCAATTCCCGCTTCTTCGTTCCGGCCTCGATACTGGTCATATCAAGCAAATCGGCGATCAGTTTCCGCATACCTTGGACCCTGATGAGCGAACGTTCAACGACATGCTTGAGTTTGGCCTGCTCGGTCACGGTCCCATCTTCGATCATGCGCAAATAGGTTTCGATGGCCGAAATCGGGCTCTTGAGCTCATGTGCGACCACGGAGATCAGTTGAAAGCGCATCTGCCGTTTGTCACGTTCGAGTTCGAGGGCGTGGCGGCAAACAATCAGATGGTTTGTCGCCTTTTCGATTGTGCTCTTGAGTTCTTGTGGTGTAAAAGGCTTGGCCAGAAAATCGAATGCCCCCAGTTTGGTGGTGCTGACAGCCATGCCGATCGAAGCATGGGCTGTGATCATGATGACCACGAGATCACGGCCTTTACTGGCGACGGTTTCGAGGACTTCGAGCCCCTGAATACCCGGGAGTTTCATATCGAGTAGCATGATATCCGGCGATTCGGACTCAACCAATTGAATGCCTTCTTCGCCGGTTTTGGCCTCGATAAACTCGAAACGGGCAGTATGATTGAACTGATGAAGCTGGACCGTGAAATTTCTGAGGACACGGATCACACCAGCCCGCATCATGGGCTCATCATCGACCACAAGTATCTTGAGCGTATTCACGGTATTACTCCTTGAGTAGCCGTTTGACCTCACTTTTGAGCTGTTCAGCCCGGGCAGGTTTATCGATCAGGACATCGGCCTTGATCCAGGACTTCTCTTCGTCGGTATTGGCCTTGAAATCGAGACCGGTAGTGGCCGTGACGGCAGTCAACAGTATCACCGGAGTACCCGGGTACATTTTTTTGACCAGATGGCACAAGACAAATCCTGAATCCATCTGTTCCATCATCAGGTCAAACACCGCCAGGTCCGGTCTCACGGTCAGGATTGTTTCTTCAGCCTCAGAATGCCCGTTGGCTGTTACAACATTATATCCCTCCGACGCGAGAATCATCTCAACTTGTTCCAGTAAATCTGGGTCGTCGTCCACGACCAGGATCGTTTTTTGAGCGTTCATAACTTCTCCTCTTGACTTGTTTCTTGCTGCTGCTGAATTCTGGGCAGTCTGACAAAAAAGGTGGAGCCAGTGGGACCGACTGCGGGATCGTCATTGGTTTCGACATCGATCTTTCCGCGATGCATCTTGATAATGCCGTAGATGACCGGGAGTCCGAGACCGGTCCCACCACCATTCGAGTGTGTTGTAAAGAAAGGTTCGTAAATTCTACTCAGATTTTTCTTCGGAATACCGATACCTGTATCCGAGACCTTGAGACAAGCCCAATCATGATCACTATAGGTCTCGATGGTCAGTTTACCCGGTCCATCCATGGCTTTGAGTGCATTCGAAACCAGGTTGGTCAGGACCTGAGTGATCTGGTCCGGATCAACATCGGCATCGAGGTTCGGGGTGCGGTGCTTGACTTCAAGCTCGATCAAGGCCGGTTTTTGAAACACCTCGAGGTAATGATCGACCAATGCGGTCAGATCGGTTTTGGAATATGTACTCTTACTCTGACGGGCAAAATCAAGCAGACCGGACATAATCCCCTTACAGCGGTCCGTTTCTTCGACAATGACCTTGAGGTCCTTGTAATGTTCTGATTGAGGATCGGTTTCTTCGAGTAAGGTATGAGCATAAAGCAGGACCACGCCCAAGGGATTGTTGACCTCATGGGCAATGCCGGCCGAGAGCTGGCCCATACTCGCCATGCGTTCAGCCCTCATCAGGGCATCCTGTGTGCTTTCGAGCTGACGATGCGATTCCTCGACATCCTTGAGAGTGGTCCGGAGCCGTTCAATGGTGTAAGGCAAACACATCTCACTCTCGGCGAGCCCTTTGATGATAGCTATCGCATGTTCACGACAGGTATCGTAACCACAACTCCCACAATTCAATTCATCCTCGATTGAATGTTTGCCCATTGTATCGAGGACTTCGCGGATTTGGTCTTCACGGGGCAAAAGGATACGCTGATCATCATGCTTATAAGTCCGCATGAGTTCGCTGTCCGTCAAGATTGTGTTCCCGACTTTCTTGTTGTCCTGGACCGCCAAACGCTGCTGAGCATATTTCATGACGTTCGACATGCGCCGGAAGAGCGGGGCTTTCGAGGTCATGCCCGGCCCCATGATGCAACCGTTACAACAGAGAACTTCGAGTAATTTGATCTCATGGGCCATGAGATCGAATTCCCTGATGGCTTCAATAAAGATGGAACGTCCATCAGCAGCGATGGCCTCGTTCGCAAGCAAAGATTCATTGATCCGGGCTGTTTGAATAATACCTCGCTTGATCGGAAAGACCATACCGAGTTCCGGATAAGGTGGATCGAAATCGGAGGCTTTAACATTCTCAGGGGATATCCCTTTTAACCAGAAGAGTTCACGTAGTTCACGAAAGGTCAGGACCGCATCAACACCGCTGTCCTCTTCAGAGGCTTCGTTCTTTTTGGCGATACAGGGCCCGATAAAGACCACCTTGCTCTCCTGACCATATATTTTCCTGGCGATGCGGGCGGT
>JAFGSJ010000013.1 GCA_016934675.1 bacterium
ACTCCTCAGAAAAAGCGTATGATCCCACGTCGTTGAAAAGACCTGCATCCCCCTGTTCCCACGATTCATCACGTGATAACAAGCTCCATCATACGCCACCCTGAGCTGTCTGGCCATATTTATACTCCATTTGTTTCACCCATCAACATCATCTCTCCATCATCTATAACACCATTTATTAGTTACGTTCATTGGGCTATTTGTCAAATATTAGGTATGACCCCTGACATGACCCCTGACACTCCCGTGATCAATAGAATAATCAATCTTGATAAGGGGGGCGAGGTCAGGTAGTGAAAAGCTTAATAAGTGTCGTTGGAATAGCCTCGAGGGCTACAACAGTGTCGACACAGCCGCTTTCGATGGCGCTGCGCGGCATACCAAAAACGATTGAACTTTTATCATCCTGGGCAATGGTCGTACCGCCCACTGCTTTTAATGATTTCAAGCCTTCGGTGCCATCATTACCCATTCCGGTTAAGATCACCCCAATCGCTTTTCGACCGAGATTCTGGGCCATGGATTTGAACATAATATCGGCCGAAGGGCGGAAACAATTCGCCGGTGGCTGATCAAGCAATTCTATAGTCATTTTGTTGTTGATCGTGAGATGATATTTATCGGAACAAAAGTAGACTGTTCCCGGGGAGGCTCGTTCATGATTTACAGCCAGTTTGAGTTGAAGGTTCGTGCTTTTTTTTAACCAGGAGACCATTCCCTCGATGAAACCCTTGGCGATATGCTGAACAATCATGATGGGGATAGGAAAATCAGCCGGTAACTGCTCCAGAATATATTTTATGGTTTGAGGTCCTCCAGTAGAAGCGGCAAAACCCACCAGGCGAAAATTATTACCACGCGGGACCTTGACCACTTGTTTGATAGGTTGAGGCAGTTCGATAGCCCGGCGTCGAATCACCCGGATTTGAGACATAAGTTTTATCTGATCGATGAGTTCAGTAGTGATGCTGTTATAATCCGGATCGGTCGTGCATTTCGGTTTTTCGATGATTGAAAGGGCTCCGGCATTTAGGGCATTGAAGGCAATATTTAAATCGCGGTCATTGATACTGGAACTCAACACGACGATCGGTGTGGGACATTCGCTCATGATCGCTCGAGTGGCCACAAAACCATCCATGACGGGCATTCTGATATCCATGGTAATCAGGTCGGGTTTCAGCCTCCGGGCTTTTTCCAAGGCATCCTGGCCATCACCGGCTTCGCCCACGACCTTGATCTCGGGGTCTTTTTCCAGAAGCGTACGTAGATAAAGCCGAACGACCAGGGAATCATCAACAATGAGAACCTTGATCATATCGAAGCCCTTTCATGAATTTGTCGAACAGGAGCGCACTGCCGGTTTCCGAACTCAGTCCCCGTCCAGGTGACTTAAGCTATCTTGCAGGAGCTTCATGTTTTGTTCTGCCAGGATGGTTTCAATGTTCAATATAAGATGCAGGCCCGAGGTCATGCCCAGAATGAATTTTTGATTGTCCTCTGATATCGAACCATCAGATGGTCTGAGATCCGTTTTTTTGATCAAAGCCATTTTTGAGACTTCATTGGCTAAAATGCCGCGCTTGATTTCGCCCGCTTGCACGATGATTATTTTGGTCATATCCGCGAGTCCCCTCTCCTGAAGTTTTAAGAAGCGCAGAATATTGATTACCAGGAGAATATCACCCCGTATATTGACAGCTCCGGCAAAAAACGCCGGGACATTGGGAATAAAGGTGATTTCTTTGAGAACCTGAATTTCGAGAATCCTGGTGATCTCGAGGGCAAATTTGTTGCCCGCATGTGTGAAGGTAATAAAATCTTGGACTTCAGTCGAATCGTCCATGTCTCTCTTTTGGCGAGAAAGCGCATAAAACTGAGCCCTTTGCTCAAGTATTTTTTTCTTCTCGAAGGGGAGGACTGCAAAGGACTTCTTCCTCTTGTTAACTCGGACGAGACCTGGGGCTTCTTGATGAGGTCCGGGTTGTTTCTTCTCATACTCAGCCTGAGGATCGGAAGTGTCCCGCGTCATATCAAATGAGCCTTTCTACAGAATCGAGTAAAGTCTGCCGATCGAACGCATTTTTTGTGATATAGGCCTCAGCTCCGACCTCAAGTCCCCTGGCGAGGTCCTCCTTACTCTCCAGCGCGGACACAAGAATGACGGGAATGTCGGCTAGCTGGGGATCCGCTTTGATCGATTCGGTGAATTCCAGACCATTCATTCTAGGCATCTGAATATCAGTAACAATCAGGTCGAAGACCATTTTTTTGACCAGTTCAAGTCCCTCTTGACCGTCAGTAGCTATGGCAACCTCATACCCAGCTGAAGTCAAGATGTTTTTTATGTAATTTCGGGTGGAAATGGAATCGTCAATGACAAGAATTCTTCTACTGGCTATTTCTTTCAACTCAGCGGCGGACACAGTCAGACTTTCAGATCGAAGAGTAACCAGATTAACGAGTTCGACAGGATTGAGCACGATGACGACCTTGCCCGTGCCAAGAACGGCTGCTCCAGAGATACCCTGGATTTTGGAATCCTGTTCTCCCAATTTTTTGATGACGATTTCCTGCTCACCGAGTAAATCGTCGACAATTAAGGCCATCTTCTTGCGCGTAGCACTGATCAGCAGACAATAGAAGGATGAGTCAGGAAGCAAGATTGGGCTCTGTCCAGGCAAATTCAGGATGTCCTTTAAGTAAGCCAGAGCGATCGGTTGCCCGTCAATAAGAACGACATCTCTCCCTTCCAATTTCATGAGATCAGCAACTTTGAAGCGCATGATTTTATCGATCGCTAAAGCTGGAAGAGCAAGAATTTCGCTATTCGAACTGACCATAACGACACTTAAAGTCGCTAAAGTCAAGGGAATCCGAATGATAATTTCCGTGCCCTGTCCCTGTTCTGAAATGACTTCAATAAGACCATTTAAATTTTCGATATTTTTTTTGACCACATCCATGCCGACCCCTCTGCCAGAAAGGTCAGTCACCTCGCTCCGGGTTGATAAGCCCGGTATAAAAATGAGTGCGGACATTTCCTTCGGATTCAGGTTCTCGGCAGCATCCTTGGTGATCAAATTTTTCCGTAAGGCAATCCGCAGCAATTTATCCAAATCCAAACCAATTCCATCATCCTTGATGCGAATAAAAATGTTACTCCCCCTCTGCTCAAAATCAATGATAATCTGGCTCAGCTCCGGCTTATTCATTGCCCTCCGCTGGCTAGGAGACTCGATCCCATGATCAATGGAATTTCTGATTATATGCATCAGGGGGTCTTTGATTTTTTCCAGGATCTTTTTATCCAACTTGACTTCTCTACCCTTGATAAGCAGTCGAACCTTCTTTCCCTGCTTCCGGCTCAGGTCCCTGACCATTCGTTCGAAACCATCAAGGACCTGTGCTGCGGGTAACATCCTCGTTCTTTTCAGGTCGTTTTGTAAAAATTCCGTCACCAAAGACAGATGCCTGCTATCGCGCCTGAATTCTTTCACAATTGTTTTGACATCCCCGGCAATATTATCATTATCGACGAGGAGACTTTTATACGATTTCATCAGGTGTTCCACTAAATCAGTCGGTTGTTCCCGGCTGAGGTGAGGTCCCAAAGTCGGAACCTCCTCATGCTCTGAAAGTGAATGTTCAATTCGAGCAAAGACACTTTTAAGCTCATTGAGACGCTGTTCATTTTTAATTTTAGCGATCAATAATTCGCCAACTAAATCCATCAAGTTGTCCAGCTTTTTAGCCGAGATCAATATCTTTTCGTCTGGAGTGATGATCTCCTTTTCCGGAGATGTCGCTTGAACCTGTTCAACGGGTGGCAGGTCCAACTCGACTGGTTGCACGCTGGACTTGTCTCCGCTGACCTCGTCTGAAACAGATTCTGGCTCGGCTTGGACACAAGAATCACGGTGGTCATCCTGTTCATCAGCGCATTCCTTCCGATTGTTCGCATCAGGACCTGGTGAGCTGACAGACTGGACGGTAGGCAGGACTGACTCAACCGCTTGAGCAAGTTGTCGAATAATTGGAGTTACTTCGAGTGTCGTTCCTTTGATTCTTTCGTTGACGGCTTGAAGCATAAGATCGACTGCCCGATACAGCACATCAAATGTCGCGCTGGTAGGCGTTAACTCAGCTCGATACACAGCCCCCAGCAATGTTTCGAAATGTTGAGCAATGGCAGAGATTTCAGGCACATCGACGATGCGTGCAGAGCCTTTGATATTGTGGGCCTCCCGCATGATGTCCTGTAGTATCTCCGACTTGTCATTCAGCTCGGGATTCTGCTCTAGGTGCAGTAGATCATGGTTCAGCTTGGATGTCTGAATCTCAAGCTCAGCCTTAAAGGCCGAGAAGAGCTCGATATATTCTTCTTTTGAGAGGTCTTCCATATGGCCCACAGATATGTGAGAACGTTTCAACGCGGGAAAAACAGGTAAATCCCCTACGTGACCATTCTGAATTAAAGAGTGTATTGATCGACCATTGCTTTCATGTTTTGACTCAAATCGCTGAGATCAACCACGGCTTTTTGGGTCTGATTCATACCAGCTAATGTCTCTCGTGTGGAATGATTGATATTTTCCATCGCGATTGCGATCTGATCGATACCAAATGTCTGTTCACGAGCAGTCACCGCGATCTGCAAGGCTGAATTCGATGATTCTTTGATTGCTTTGGCCATTTCTTGAATATTTGCCCCAGCCTCTTTGGCCAACGCCACACCATCAAGAGCTTTTTCACTCAATTCGGCAGTCGATACCACGACAACATTTGTCGCCTTTTTTATGTTACTGAGGATCGAGCGCACTTCAGCAGTCGCCTCCTTGGACTGCATGGCTAGATTTTTCACTTCATCGGCCACGACCGCAAAACCTTTGCCATGTTCACCTGCTCGGGCCGCTTCGATGGATGCATTCAAGGCGAGCAGATTCGATTGTTCGGCAATGTCATTCACCGAAGCGATGATCTCACCGATTTTTTTCGTCTGAGTACTCAGTTGACTGATTTTCTCTGAAATGGTCTCCACGCCCTGCTGGACAATTTCAATACCACGGATCACCTCTTCCACAGCTTTTAGTCCACTATCCGAGACTGCCCCAGCACTCTTGGCCAGTTCGATTACCCTATTTGCGCGTTCAGCGGATTGTTCGGCCGTTTGTTTGAGTTCGGTTACCGTCGCTGTAGTCTGCGTTATGGCTGAGGCCTGCTGCGAGGCAGTGCTGGTCAACTCCTCGGTGGAGGCACTTATTTCAGACGAGGATGTGGCAATATTCTGGGCGGCTTCTTTGACACTCGAAGTGATAGTCCGTAGCCCTGTCAACATGTAATTGAATGATTCAGCCAAGTCTCCCCCAGCATTCACACCTGCCGAAAGATCACCCTTGGAAATCTTTTTGGCCTGATCAGAGATCATTCTCAGACTGTCTATCATTGTATTAAATGCATCCGCTAAGTCTCCACTCATATCCAGTTTTCCGGTCAGATCACCTTCAGCTACCGCTTTCGCATTTCGGACAACCTCATGTAAATTGCTGACCATCCTGTTGAAGGAGTTTGCTAATCTACCAATCTCATCATCTGAAACAATGGGAAAGCTAACTTCTAAATTCCCACGCGATACTTCATCAGTGAGATTCATCAAACTCACGATGGGGCGGGATATTTTGCCACTTAAATATATGGAAAGAACCGCGCCAAGAATGAATATTATCAGACTGATAATGATAACCAACACCCTGTTTCGTGAAATCTTCTCCTTAATCTCACTCAGGGATATGCACAACACAAGATTTCCAATCTGATCCTGATTGTCATAAATGGGCGTTAACAGATGCAGCGCGTTCCCTTGATATATTTTGGTCTTGTTCTGAGTAACAAAATCTGCGACCGTCAGAACTCCCATTTTCCCAGGATTATACGAAACAAACGTGCTCTTGTTTATATCGTAAATAGTAAAATAGAGTAACGACGGATCATTCATCACTCCCTGAAATGCTTCTAAAACCGCGTCTTTTTTATCGAAAACAAGACCAGGACTAGCATTGTACGCCAGCATCATAGAAATGCTCTCCCATTTCTTTTCAAGTCCGCTTTGGATGATATTTGATATATTGGAGAAGAGAAAGAATAAATTAAAAATGAGCAATAAAATAACAACACCCAATAATGTCCCTATCATTTTCCAGCGGATTGCTAAATTTTTAATGAATTCTATCATTTTTATACCCTTTTCCCAAATAGGTGAAGTGAGAGCCTATTGAAGTACAGTTGCTAATTTCAACAACTGAAGATCAAAATCCAACCTAAGATCATTTGCAGCCTTCAGATTGACCAGTATTTCAGGTTTGCCCTCCTTCAAGACAACCCCCACCGTTGCACCAGCTTCAACATAGTGCCCGTTCCCGGTTATCGTTATAATTTTGAACTCCTTACAGAGCTCCAGTATTGATGGAACCTTATCATCAAAATCCGGGCAAAGATAGAGAATATCAATACTTTTCGAGGTAATCGTTGTACGGAGATCAGCGCTTGATAGAAAGGGAATTTCAATTAATTCACTGGTCATGCCCTGGATGGATTTATTGGATAAGACTTTATCAAAAACGGTCTGGATTTCGGTCTTGTGTTTTTCCGCCAACGGTTCTTTAGGGTTATAGAGAAAACCAATATTCAGCAGTGGTCCACTGCGTTGCTTTAGATTTTTTTCATATGATAGCACTTTAATCAGAATATTCCCCTCCAAAACAGGTGGAACCATCTCTTGGCTCAAGACCAGCGTAACCAAGTCAAGACATAGAAAAAATACAACAAAAGGAGAAATCATGCGGTATTTAGACATCATTTTGATCACCTTTCTCAAAAATTTGAAGCGAACATTTCCTCTGGATATAGAATCGCTTTCCTCAATTGAGATAGACTGTAATAATGACTTTGTGAAAGTTTCCGAGCTGACAGGGTCGATTTTTGGATAAAAGGTTGTCATTTTTAAAATCCAGTTTGTTTGAATGTATTCGAGTTGAGATACAGCGATTGATTAAGCGTAAGATTGAGGAGAAATCTCCTCACTGAGATACCCTCAGAGTGCGGCACAATTTCGTCCGGGGTTAGATTTTGCAAGAGGCTTTTTGTATTCTCGAAATATTTTCGGGCTTTTTTGCTGTTTTCAGTTACCAAGTAATAAGTGAAAAGCCCAAAATGAGCCATGATGAAATCAGCATTAAGAAAAATTGCTTTCTTCAAATTGCTCTCAGTATCATTCAATTGATTACGTTCCATAGAGATCATACCCAGCACATAATACGCCTCGTGGATCAGTTTATCCTCTTTCAACACTTCAAGGCACAAGGATTCCGCCTGCTCAAGCTGGCCCTGATTTGCCCACTTGACCGCTTTCTGAATCTTCAAGGCGAAGCGATTGACCGGTTGAACCTGATCAGGCTGTTGGGTCTCTGCCTGGGGAAATATAGTAGTTTTGACACATGTGAACCTTCGATTCGAAGATTTGGAACGATCGTGACTTACAAACCGTTTCGGTCCTTCGACTGGAAAATAAGGTCTGGTCGTGCTGGGCAGGGTATTCAGATCAAAATGAGTCAACAGCCCCTCTTTGTGGGTGATAAATTCGTCGATATTTGGCCTGCGATAAACAAAAGTCCCTTCAAAGGCAGAGCATTGAAAATTGTCGAATTTGGAAGGTGTGGGATCAGATTCTCCGACGATGAGCCAACCTCCAGGTAAGAGGGATTGGTAAAAATGACGCATGACTTTGGCAATACTGTCTTCATGGAAGTATATGGTAACATTTCGACATAGGATAATATCCATCATATTCGTATTATTATACATCGACGGATAAATATCGCGCATCAGATTAAGATATCTGAAAGTCACCAACTCTTTGATATTTTTGTGAAGCTGATAGTACGAGCCTGTTTTTTTAAAATATTGGCTGATTGCCCGGAACTCAAGATTCCGAAATGACCACTCTTGGTATATTCCTTTACTTGCTTTGGTGAGTGAAGGCTTGTCGATATCAGTAGCTAAAATCTGAATATTCCAGTTATCGAGATCAGGAATCAGTTCCCATAAAAGAATGGCGATAGAGTATGGTTCTTCACCCGTGGAACATCCAGCGCTCCAAATTCGCAATGTTTTGGTATCCGAAGTCCTTTTTTTGATGAGTTCTTTTAAGATGTGGTTTTTAAGTGCTTGAAAATGATACAGACTGCGAAAAAAATAGGTCTCGTTCACGGTGAGAGAATTTATGACCTTTTCCCAGGCGGGACTCTCTTCAGGTTGTTGAAGGAGAAGGTCATAAAGCTGGGTAACGTTATTAAGATTCATTTGGGCCAAACAGAGCGACAAACCTCGTTCCAAAGTTTTCTTTTTTTCCGCTGGGAAAAACAATCCAATTCGTTCGAGCAATAAATCCTTAAAATTGTTGTACTCGCTGGAAGAGAGGGTGAACTTCTGATGCAGATATTGTTGTTCGATGTCCGGAGATTCCTGTAAAGCGACTTGCTCCGTTTGCTTCATTTTATCTTGCCTTTCCTCATCGATTACAGCCGAGGCGAGTATCTCTACTCTTCAATTGTTTCCTGCTTAATGGGAAAATCCGCTTGTAGTATCTGATTGACTTCAATCTGTTCCTTAGTTGAAAGAAGTAGACGCGGATTGAGAATCATGATGATGTGCTCATCCTTTTTGACCATTCCCTGGACAAAACTCTTCTGAATGGGAGTTTCAACCGGAGGCTCAATCTGTTCCGGTTGGACTTGACTGATTTCGATCACCTTGTCGACGATGATGCCTGCTTGAAAATGATCAACCTTAAAGATAATGATGTTGTAATCAAGTTCATACTCTTTTGGCTCTAATTCGAGTATGTAACGGAAATCGATAAGGGAAATCAGTTCACCCCGGAAGTTGAAAACACCTTCCAGAATTTCAGGCGCATTGGGTACTTCAGTAATAGCGGTTATTCTAATTATCTCCCTGATATCATCAATTATAAAGCAGAAGAAATGTGCGTCGATCTGAAATTCAACGATGGTTTTCGGTTCAATGATCTCAAAGCTCGGACGTTTCCCCAGATAGGAGATATGGGTCTGAACAACCTCCTGAAGTAGGTGAAGCTTGTTTTCCAAATTGTCCAATCGGTGTATAATAATCTTTTCAAATAATTTGCTAGAGTCAATCTTTTTCATTTGTTTGGGTGTAATTGTTGATTGATTTTGGTCAACAAATCAATTTTTCTAAAAGGTTTGAAAATATAATCGTCGCAGCCAGCTTCGATGCACTCATTCATCCGATCTGCTTCACTCACTGTAGTGACCATGATAATTGGAATATTAAGAGTCCCACTGTTACTTTTTATTGAACGACAACATTCTAAACCGTTCATTACCGGCATATTCAAATCCAGAAGGATGAGATCAGGTCTGTCCTTTTCGATTTTTTGAATCGCTTCCAGTCCATTAGAAGCAGTACTCAGGATAAAATCGTGCGGAGAAAGGATCATTTTTTCTAAAAGAAGGACGGTTTGCGCGTCATCAACTAAAAGTATTTTATTCATGGTCGCATTTCCTGGTCACGACATAGCCCGCCGACGACTCAACGTATCTCATTAGACGGGAGACCGGTTTGTGGTTAATCCGGTGTTCCCGGTTCACTGAATACTACCGCATCCCCAAGGCTCTAGAAAAAAGCGAACGTGGATACTGTTCCTGGATCACTCTCATACAATACTCGTTTAGCTTTCTTTAGCCGGGGCTTGAAATGAAAACTTGCCCGAGCCAGACTGAATTATTCATCCTAACACCAGCGTGAGTTTCGGTCTTGATCACGCTCTACCCTAATTATGTGGCGATGGAAGAAGAAAGGCAAGAAAAAAAGTTGAAATGTGCATATTTTGCACTTGCGCTATTTTCTGGGTTCGGTCAGAGTCCTGATATCTTGAGTCTCAAGAGACCATCATCATTTCATATTGATCCTTCCAGACCGCTTATGCAGCAAGATGAAACGCAAACCCTCTAGCGCCAAGGTGAAAGGGCGGTCATTTTTACTAAGGATATGCTCTCGGCACAATTCGCCAGTCCGAAAGGTCAGATTTCCTGACCTGGAGGAATTTTCTCTGATACCAAAGTGTATTTCAGAATGAGATTTGTTCCGGGAAAGGTGGTTTCGCTCTCATTTAATTCCTCACAGAGTGTCCTGACCGCGTCATTAGCCGCAGCTGTCGTCATTGAATGCAGTGCTATCGTCAGGGTCTTCGCGGTATAATCGGGGATGATATCAGCTTCCGTTATCAGGACAATGCCCGAGCCTCATTCCTTTTGGCCAGGGCTGGTTTGATGAGCTCGACCAGAGCTGTTTCGGCCCGATAGGCAATCATTTTGATGGCATCGATGAGCTGTTTTTTCTCACCAGCCAGGGCGGAAAACTGTTGGGCTGGGGGGAGCTCAGCCATGGAGATATGGTGTGGCATCTGGCGCCGACTTTCTTTCAGCAGCAACTCGCGCTTGTAGTATTCTCTGTCTTCGTGCAATGAGGCCATTTTCTGTTCGGACCGCCACATCTGCTGATCATCACGATCGCGCTGAAGTAGCTGGGCACCAAACTGAGCGTGAGCGCGTTGCAAAAGTCCAGTAACCTTCTTGATCTTGCCAGTGTGTTCTCGCCAGGTGGGATTGACGACCTTCGTCGTCTCAGGTAATTCCTCGGTAGAATACTCGACCAGTTTATCTAAGCCATAATGATTCATCATATACCGAAAAAAGTTTTCTTGAGACCAACGGGCAAACATCGAGGCGGCGGCATCGGCCCGTCGGGAGGTATAGTCCGTGGTGATCAATGATGTTTGATGACCTGTTGGGGTTCGTTTTCTGATCTCGCGGATCCACTGACCGGAACTGAGGAGCGTGCCACGCTCCGCAAGTTCCATGGGAATAATCTCGCCCTCGGGCGTAATCACGGCATGAGCTTGGAATTCGTCCTCTGACCAGAGCTCCTGGCAATACTTTTTGTAGGTGTAACAGGCGATACGAAGCTGCCACATTTCGGCAAAGAAATCAGGACTGTAGCCCGCGAGCTCGAAAACAAGCGAAAAACGCGGTCGCAGTGGGTTTTCTGCCAGGTCTTTTTCTGAGGGCTGATGGGGAACTTCGACGAGAAGACGGGGAACGATTGTCGTCGCCAATATTTCCAGTAATCCATGATCGACCGCCGCGGCAACAGAAAAATAGGGTTGACCTAAGGCATCATTGACCCAATAATCCGTTGTTCCTCGAAGACAGAGCCGGTCCCTGCTGAGATACCGCTTCGGCAGTTTTGTTTGTTTACCGTGATACACTCGGACATGACCGTCCACATACAAATAACCGGCCACATCCGGGGCGTCATCTAACCATTGCTGCGCTAACAAAGTCGTCCAGCCCTGAACATCACCATGCTCAACCAAGAGGGTGAGCTTGTTCCGCAATGTCTTTGCTTCAGGGACACGATCACGTCCCACCAACCGACCCAGATCACCTGGTGGACAAGACCGTAACCCCTCGATGCTTTTGACGCGAACCAAAGCCAGCGGCGCTCACACTAAAAACAACGTCTCCAGGCCATAATAGCCTCTCGGCCGCCGAAAACACGTCGCGGTATAGCGCAGCAAGCCATTGAGGATCAACGAGGGCAGGGCGAATAAAACACCGCCATAATGAACATCACAGGCCTGAACAAATTCTGCGGCCGCATCTTGAAGAAAACCAAAAGCCGCAGCGACGCGATCATCAATCCGAGTACAGGCCATCCCCTGCGGACTTCGACTTTCGACAACACTCCGTTCACTTTTGGTTTTTGGTTAGACCCGTTGCTTTTTTTTAGGGGGGGGCCTTAACCGACCGGCCTTGATCGCTTTCTTAAAGGTATCCGACTTCAGATTCAGATCGCGGGCGATGACGCCCACAGATTCGCCTTCATCGAGTAACTCCTGAATTGCGGCCACAACATCCGGTGTCAGAACTGCGACACCACGCGTCTTTCGTTTTTCAAAAAAGCCCGCCGGGCCTTTTTCACGATAGACTTTCACCAACCGCTTCACACTGATGACGCTTATGCCAAAGGCACGCACAAGCTCCATTTGGGGTGCGTTCCCCAAAACGAACATTTGGGACGCGATCAAATGAAATGCGGCCAGATCATCTGCTCGATGAGAATAGATGGGCATCATGCCATTAAAATAATAGACCACGCCGTCACGCTTTTGAAAGGCGAGCGACTTGTTGATCAAGGTCAAGTCCTCGGGGAATATAGGCAGGAATGTCTGGAACATGCTCGAAACCTCTCTTGCTCACGTTGGTTGGTATCTTCACAAAATCCACCTCGGGGAAAAGTGTACACGCTTTGTATATGAATGGAACAAAACTATACAATGACCAGGTCAGGAAATCTGAAGTTAATGCTCGATGAAGAAACGGAGCGTTTGTGCCAGGCATAATGTTTAGAATGCAGTTCCGCTCGGGTCGATATGTGTGCGGTTCACTCACCGCTGTTTCGATTGCATCAATTTTTCCTGAACAATGATGCTGAGCTCTTATTGGATGTGCCGATCGATCTCACACATGACGATCTTTTTCCCTCACTCTGGGCTTCAGCAAGGATCAACATCCAGATCTCCGCCAGTTCATCCGTCGCTGTTAACAGTCAAGAGTGGTTTGCCGATCTGTTACAGTTGCGAAGATGTCAATAAATGGTTTCTTTGGGCAGGATTGCACCTCGCATTTTGATACCCACAGGTGGCGCACCAGTTTCAGTTTCCCCGTTCAGTCATGGTTTTGGACACATCCCCTCACGGTGTAATGAACCGGATGGCCTGCCTCACAAGCCGTCTTTAAGAACTCCAATTTTTAAACTGTCGCTGACCTGTTAGCCACTCAACGGATCAGAAAAAGAGTCGAATTTAGCTATTTTATTCCCGGAGGAGAAATTTTCATGTGCGAGTTTAGAAAAAATAAGAAATTCTAGCATAGAAATTTCTCCCAGGTCTTGGAACGTCATTTTCAAGCGAGGCGGACGCATCAGGATCGCGATGGTCCTGATCGAAAATGTTATAGACAGAGAGCTGGCATTCAAAATTCTTGAAGAAATCAAAATTTCCAAGAGTAAAACTCAATGTTCCTAATACTAGACTATCAATATCATCCCTCTGGTCCACTTGGATCAGATTTCCATTTTCATCAAAAGTCTTCTCCTCACTTCTTTTACGGGGTCCGATATAATTGATGGCAAAATTGGTTTCGATATTTTTTGTCAGATCATAATTGATTCCAATATTACCTATCAGGCTCGGGATACTTCCTGGATTGAAGTTATCTTGAGTGTAACTAGTTCCAAGTGGGCTAGATATGGTTTCATGTGTCGTGTCGGTAACATCCTGATAGGTAAAATTTAGATAACCATATTTATGCACATTATAATGATACTTAAATTCAGTTTCAATGCCTCTGCTGTGAACCTTGCCGATGTTTTCATGAACGATATCAACGATTTCCAGATTGTCTTCAATTTTGCAATCGAAAAAAGTCAGTCCGCCAGAGAGCTGCTTATTGAATGTATAGCCAGAAAAGAATTCGAAAGTGGTAATTTTCTCAGGTTTTATATCTGTGTTTCCAATAAACGACGGATTATTAAGATTGTAAAGTTCCCTAAAAGAAGGTGCACGAAAAGCAGTTCCATACAGCATTTTCAGATTGATCTTCTTTGTCGGATCATAGACCAAGCCCACGCGCGGATTATATGTATCGCCAACATCATCATAATCATCATATCGCAAACCAGTGGTCAAAATCAGGCTTTCGCCTATAGCATTCAAAGACATTAGGTCCTTGACATCGATGATGCCTTGAAGATAAAGTGCGGTTATATTCCGTTCTGCTGCCGTGCTCCAATTCGCTTCATCGGTAACATCCCTAAAACCACCGACATATTGCATATTTCCATAAGTTACCCCGTCCAATACCAAAGGGGAACCTGTCACGTTGCCGTTTAGAACATGTTTGAGATCACCCCATTTAATATGTTCATACAAAGTGCCGCCAAGTAGGGTAATGCTTGAAGCGATTTTATAATCGAGTGAAATTTCACCTCCAAGAATGCTATAAACTCCAACCGGCCCGCTATGTATGCCCATACCTTCTGGATAAGGAGTATCTGGATAAATCTGCGAAAATAATGAGGCTGTTTCTTCAGAAAAAATTTCATACAAAGCATCGTAGCGATGATTGTCGTAATAAGCTTTGATAACGAAATTGCTTTTTTCAGAGGCCTGAAGATGGTACTTGAGTTCGCCAAAATATGCTTGAGTATTTATTTTGGTCTCATCGGTCAAAGCTTTACTCAAACCAATATTTGTATTCGTATCAAACTGACGATGGAAAAAACTCTGAAAACTCAAGTCCTTATAGGAAGCAGTGAAAAAGAAGGATGTAAATTCTGCATTTGCGGCTGTTTTACCAGGAGCAGCACTATAGTCTGGTCCAAAAAGTTGAGTCGCTCGATCTGATTCAATATCCAATTTCGGTCCATCTGTTTTGTAATAATCTGCATAGAAGTAAGTTTTCAGGCTATTCTTCTTATAAAAAAGCTCTAATGTCGGTTTATAAGTATTGAAGCTGCCAGCTTTTAGGTTGACTTTTGCGGTTGTGTCCAACTCATCTTTTGTTATAATATTAATAATTCCCAAGAAAGCATTGGTCCCATACAAAGCGGAACCGGGTCCCCGGATTATTTCAATTTGCTTTATATTATCAATGGGTATGAAATTAAAGTAAAAAGCAGGTGCTCCATTGAAGGATCTCAAGGAATGCCCATTGATCATAATCTTTACTTTATTGTTGTCACTCGATGACGAAAGTCCGCGAATTCCAATCTGAATATCTATATGTGTATTAAAGTGAATAACATCAAAACCGGGGATGGTTCTTAAAATATCTTCAAAATTTCTGGCTCCCATATTTCTTATTTCAAGCTCAGTTATTACCGATACAATCGAGGGAGCCTTAGACATTTCTTGCTCACGCATAGCTGCCGTGAACACAACAGGAATCGCCAACAGCTGTTCCAGAGTATATGATTCCAACTCTTCGCTATCCAATTCGGCTTGTTGCCCAGAAGAATAGTTGAAAGAACACACAACCATCACAACAATCATTAGTAACACTGGGAAAAGCTTCCTATCCATGTCGTCCTCCTTGTGTGTTTGTAGAAAATCCGTAATTAGAAATTTAACATCTCATGCTTACGACAAAAATATAAGTCTTAGTTTCGCAGAAGGCAAGTTTTTTGTGTTTAACCCTACAACGAAACATAAAAAATTTTTCTTGAAAAGTTGATCTGTTTTTGCTATCCTTTCTATATTGGAGAAAGGATGCAAGCGATGTTACCAGCAAGTCGGACCGATTTGGAGAAATTTGCAATTCCACAATTTGATCTTCAGCGTGAAGATGTCGTCAATTTATGGGATGAGCTGGGGTCATAAAGTTGGGGTCAAAGTTGGGATCATACCTAATATTTGACATTCATGGTAACCTTAAAGGCACAATTGACTGACCGACCTGCATTCAGGTTTACCCACGATCATCATCCGGAGGTCACGCTCACTTCACACAAACAATTCGGTAACCGCAACCTTGATCCGGACAGAAACAGTATCAAACCTTCACCGCCCGAACACTCAAATCAGCACAAACGGCACG
>JAFGSJ010000002.1 GCA_016934675.1 bacterium
AAGGAGAAAGAAAACAGGGCGTCTCCCACAAAACGAGTGAATGAGACAAACCCCTTCCAGTAGCCCACATTCAAAGGCAAGTCCCCTATCGAAATGTACCTTGACACTCGCTCAGGAGATAATTACAATGGAAAAAAAAGTGTGAAGCAGGACCAGTCCCCTTGGTTCATGCTTGAAAGGAGGATGGGAATGCTGACAAAACGCTGTGCATTCTTTCGGTTTCAATCGCGTATCCGTTCGTTTCGGATCGGATGGAAAATAGTGCTATATCTGGTTATGACCGTTTTCTTCGGTGACAATAATGTCATCATGGCAAAGGAGCCACAGATGGACGAATTCACATTGGGAGAGAAATCCTTGAAGATATATTTCTTCGGCCATGCCACGTTAAGGTTGGATTACAACGATGTGATTATTCATATCGATCCGGTGGCCGAATATACCGATTACTCTCGTCAGCCCAAAGCCGACCTCATCCTGGTCACACATCATCACGGGGACCATCTGGATAAAGCTGTGATCGAGTTATTATCGAAGCCAACGACGAGCCTGCTTATAAATAAAACAACATATGAGATACTCAAGAAGGGAAACGTGCTTGAGCATGGTAAAAAGTGGCAGAGTCATGATATCGAGGTTGAGGCAGTACCCGCATATAATATTACACCTGGTCGTGATAAATACCATCCCAAAGGAAGGGACAATGGTTATGTTCTAACACTGGGCAAGACCCGCATCTATATTGCCGGTGATACCGAAAACATCCCTGAGATGAATGCACTGGAAAATATTGACATTGCCTTCTTGCCTATGAACCAGCCTTATACGATGACTCCGGAGCAGGTTTTTGCTGCCATCAATGTGATCAAGCCACGAATCGTCTATCCTTACCATTATGGTGATACGGATGTAAACCGCCTGCTCGAACTGATGAAAAATACCAAAGATGTTGAAGTGCGTATCCGAGACCTTCAATAAAACCGGGGGTATACCATGAAAAAGATTGATGATATTGCTCAGAGCCTGGGCATTCAGAACGATTGTCTCATAAAATATGGCGATTATATTGCCAAAATCGCCCGAATCGGCGGTTGTGAGCATCTGCCGTTGAAAGGTAAACTTATTCTGGTGACAGCCGTGACACCGACTCCCGCCGGTGAGGGCAAGACAACAACCGCCATTGGTCTGGCCGACGCTTTTAGAAAGATTGGGCACAACGCGACTGTCGCTCTCAGGGAACCATCCTTAGGTCCTGTTTTTGGGATGAAGGGCGGCGCAACGGGAGGAGGCAAGGCCCGTGTAGTCCCCTCGGACAAAATAAACCTGCATTTTACCGGTGACATACATGCGGTTACCACCGCTCATAATCTCTTGTCGGCCATGGTTGACAACCGTCTCCATTTTGATCCGGCCTGCCAGCTTATGGACTCACGGAATGTGGTCTGGAGGCGGGTCCTGGATATGGATGACCGGGTCTTACGGGATGTGGTCGTGGGCATAGGCGGGCCATTACGTGGTATAGCTCGAGAGACAGGGTTCGATATCACGGCCGCATCCGAGGTCATGGCTATCTTTTGCCTGGCAACTGATCTGCATGATCTGAGAGATCGACTGGGGAACATCGTTATTGGTTACTCGTCTGAAGGGAAGCCCGTTTTTGCCCGAGATGTGAAAGCTGAAGGGGCCATGGCTGCCTTATTGAAAGACGCCCTTCAACCCAACCTGGTCCAGACTCTCGAAGGGACCCCGGCAATCATTCACGGCGGACCTTTCGCCAATATCGCTCACGGGACCAATTCAATCATAGCCACGAGAACTGCTTTGAGTCTGAGTGATTATGTGATCACTGAATGCGGTTTTGGTTCAGACCTGGGTGCGGAAAAATTTTTTAATATCGTGGTCAGATCGGGAAAAATCCCGATGCCCTCAGCGTGCGTGATCGTTGCTACCATCAGGGCTTTAAAATATCACGGTGGACTGTCACTTAAGAATTTAAGCAATCCGGATATAAACGCGCTCGAAACAGGTTTTGCCAATCTGGAGAAGCATATTGAAATTGTCAAATCATTCGGCGCGCCAGTGATTGTCACCATCAATCGTTTTCCCGATGATCAGGACCAGGAACTGGCACGATTGAAACAACTCTGTACCGCACTTTCGATCCCGATCTCGGTCAGTGAGGTCTTTGCCCATGGTGGTGATGGAGGAGTCGAATTGGCTCATCAAGTTGTGGCTCACTCTGGGTCAGGAAAACCTGAACAAACCCAATGGACCTACCCAAACGATATGCCCCTTCTTGATAAAATCAGATCGGTTGCTACGAAACTATATGGGGCCAAGGATGTCGCCATGGAGGGTAAAATCAGAAGAAAAATCAAACGGTTGGAGGTTGAGGGTTTCGGTAATCTGCCCATCTGCATCGCGAAAACGCAGTATTCGCTCTCAGACGACCCGGACCTCAAGGGATGTCCCCGCGATTTCACTCTGATCGTAACCGATGCCTCTGTCAGTGCCGGTGCTGGCTTTGTCGTGATTTACTGTGGTGATATCATGACCATGCCTGGACTACCCAAATTTCCTGCGGCCGAAAGTATCGATATTGATGAAAGCGGTGAAATTGCAGGACTGTGAAAAAATAGAATCTGCGGGGAGGAACAATAGTCAATATCAGGGTAATAACGGTCCGAGAGATGCCACGATTGATCTCCCGATGTCCCAGATCCATGGCAATAAACAAAACAAACATGGGCAGATACTCTTTCTGGAAGGCTGTCAGACACAGTATTCCAACGGCGGGCACGTATTTCCTGACAAATGTGGCATAGAGCATTAGTCAAAAGTCAGGACCTACTTCGGACCTCTGAACATCTAAATAATTTTTCAAAAAAAGTAAAATGCCTCTTGCTTTTTTAAGTTATTGGTCTATATTATGCTCCTGAATGTTAAGAAGTATCTCTTCTTGGAGTGAGATGAGCGTTCATCAGGGAAGAGAGGTGTTTCGTTTTTCAAGGATTGTTCCAAGGTATGATTCCAAGGCAACCTGAGAAGTGAAACAGTTACACATGTGATGATGAAAGGAGGTTGTCACAATGGAAAATGGTAAGGTGAAATGGTTCAACGAAAGAAAGGGTTATGGTTTCATCCAGAAAGATGATGGCTCTGAAATCTTCGTACATTATTCAGCTATTGCCGGTACAGGTTTCAAGACATTGAATGAAGGCGACCAGGTAACATTTGAAGTAGAACAGGGAGCTAAGGGTCCCGCTGCAACGAATGTTTCCGTTGTCTCCTAATGGAATACCATTAACACGCTCATAAAAGCATCCCCATTTGGGGGTGCTTTTTTTTTGTGTGCCAGGCATGACACGCAGTGTTCAGGTCTGCATACATTCAGGGAGATAGAATATGAGAAAAGTAGTCTGGTCCATGTTTATGCTTTTATTCCCTTTATTAGCAAATGCTGAGCGATACAATCCGGTCTATGTGAGCGAACCGTCGGTCCCGACTATAAGTCCGGCTGTTCGTGATTTACCTGAATACAAGCCCGATCCGGCTACGTTCGGGACAGAAGCCCACCGGCGTGATACGCGCGGTTTTACGGGACCTGATTTACAGGGTGAACCCTTCGAGAATCCCTTAGTCGAACGTCAACGGCAGGCGCCCCAGCCGGCCGAGGATGAGATTCGGGCCTTTGAAACGCCCATCGTCAATGTGGGCGGAATTGATGAAAATGTTTGTCCTCCCGATCCAGTCGGCGATGTCGGGCTTGAACATGTCCTGCAAAGCACCAATTCAGCATATGCTGGTTCGGCGGTTCGAGTGCTCAACAAGGACGGGTCTCTCGTCACGACTTTTTACATGGAAGATTTGGCTGCAGGAGCACCCTGTAACAGTGGCTGTTGTGATCCGGTCGTCCAATATGATCAGTTGGCAGATCGCTGGATGATTGCTGAATTTTCAAATAGTGGTAGCAATCTCTGTGTCTATGTTTCAACCAGTTCTGATCCGACTGATACCTGGTATGCGTATAAATTCGGCAATCTGTCCAGTTTTCCTGATTACGCCAAGTATGGTGTCTGGCCGGACGCCTATTTGGTTTCAGCCAATAATAGCGGGCTGGTCTATGCTCTTGATCGGGCAAAAATGCTGCAGGGACAGGCAGCAACCTACCAGCAGTTTACGATCGGGGCATTACCCAACTTTGGCTTTCAGTTGACCATGCCGGCGACACTTGAAGGTCCGAATGCACCTGCTCTGGGAACACCGGCTATTTTTATGCGGCCCCGGGATACGGAAATACATGGTGGGACGTGTCCCGGTTGTGATCTAATGGAAATGTGGGAATTGCATGTTGACTGGACGACCCCGGCCAATTCGACCCTGACAAAAATCACCAGTATTCAGATGACCGATTGGGACCATACTCTATGTGGGACAGGTTCGGACTGGAGCTGTATGCCACAGCCCTCGACCTCGCAAAAAATCGATCCTATTCGCGAACCGATTCACTTCCCCTTGCAATATCGTAATTTTAACACTCATGAAACACTGGTCGGTTGTTTTGCGGAAGATATCGATGGCACTGACCATGCCGGAATCAGATGGTTTGAAATACGGCGAGATACGGGCTCCTGGTATCTTTACCAGGAAGGGAGCCTGGGGGGCGATGCCCTGCATCGCAGTGTGTGTAGTGCAGCCATGGATGGGGCAGGCAATATCGCAGTCGGCTATACCCGGACCGGCTCTTCGGTTCCCTATTATCCCTCGATCTACTATGCGGGCCGAAATGCTACCAGTCCATTGGGGACAATGCCTCTTTTTGAATACAGGATCATGGATGGTTCAGCATCGCAAACAAGCAACGAACGCTGGGGCGATTACTCGGGTATAGGCATCGACCCAGTCGATGATCGGACCTTCTGGTACTTTTCCATGTATGAAGAAGGGACCAATAATTCCGATACCCGGATTGCCAGCTTTAAGTTCGCATCACGAGAAGTCCCGACCCTTTCAGGTGGAGCGATTATTGTGCTTCTGTTGCTCTTAAGCGGTCTGCTCGGCCTGGTCAAAGCACGTCAGGAGAGCTGATCTGAACAGACTATCAGCCCATTTATTTCTGGGACTCTTTCTGAAAAATGGTCAGGGCTGTTTCGAGTTGGTCAGCAAAAAAGAGGGCATCTTCGCCTTGACTTTGACGCAGAGCATTCACTGTCCTGGATAACTCTGATCGGGCTGTTTCCGACCCGGAAAGAACATCGGTCATGTTCCGGTAGCCTTCGAGCATCAAGACAAAGTCAGGTTGTCCTGCTTTTTCGGCCTTTGTTTTGGCTTGCTCGAACATGCTCCGAGCCTCAGCATATTCTGCCTTAGCCAAATAGTGGGCACCGATAATCCAGAGTGAGTTCGCAATTTTGTCGGGTGGATAGTCCATGTCCGTGGCCATTTTATAGTCGAGCAGAGCCATTTCAAGGCCAAACTTCTGGTGTTCCGAGTTGAGAGTGATGCCTTGTTCACCCCAACCGGGCCAGGTATTCGCCGCCAGATTGAAGGCCATCATCTGGGCGATTCTCCTCAATCTTTGGGATTGGATTGGTTCTTTTTCTTTGATACGTTCAGCCTGGGCCAGACAGAGATCGATACCTGTTTTCCCTACCAGGATCATGGTATCGATGCTTTTCTGATTGTAGAGATCCATGATCAGATCAAAACAGGTCTGGGCAATTACTTTACTATCCCCAAGCCCCTGAATATACTTAACAATCACTCCCGAATCGTTTTTGGTTTGGAGCTCAAGGACCTTTTTAAGGACCTCGGCCCGTGTTTCCTTCCGGGCCTGTTCCTTCTCATTTGCCGAAAGCTGGCTGACCAGGGTAGAAAAAACAAAGGAAATCAAAACAAGAGTTACATATTTCATGAGTATTCTCCCCATCAGAACTACTGAAATAGAATGGTTAAACTTCACTCACAATCATTCGAACCTGAAACCGATCCAAACAATAGCCAATATATTTAGAAAGACTGCATAACCGATCAGGGTTTTCCACAAGGCTGGTTTGGTTTCGAAGGTCCCCAAGGCGATCAGTAATATCAGGACGGGCATAAAATCAAGAGTGTAGCGCTGTGCATTCAATTGAATATGTCCATTGATGAAGTAAAACACTTGATGAATGAGCGTCAGGGCGATTGTGAACCAGGCAGCTACAAGCATGCCCCTGTTCCAGCGGGCCAGGAGTGCGAGGACAACAAAAGGTGACGCTGACAGCAAAGAGGTCCCGAAAGGATCAAGATGGAGCACGTTAACATAATCGGGTGGATCGAATTCAAGATGAAAACCCTGAAGAAACATATAGCTCAGATTGAAAAGGATATAGGCTGGATTGAACAGACCATAGCGCTCGAGTCGGGCTCCCTGCACACCCTTCAATTGTAAATAAGCATAGCCGGTGTCAAAAATACTCCCGAATCGGGACCAGTTTAACAGCAAGTAGAAGCCCAGGCACAGACCAAGCGGGACCAGAAAGGCAAGCTGTTGCTGTATTTTACGCCGCAATACCTGTTCAGGAGAATACTTCCAGAGGGCTGTGACCATAAAAAAAACACTATATATCAGCATTTGTCTCGATAACACGGCCAGCCCCAGAAACAAGCCGGCAGTCAGCCCTCTCCCACTAACCAGGACTTCGTGCAGGGCCAGTAAACAAAACGTGGTCCCAACTATTTGGGCATAGAACCAGACCCACATGCTCATGCTTAGACAATACCAGTATCCGGTCCCGAGAAAAAAGGCCACCAGTAGCCATGCAGCCACGGCTCGTCCCACATTCAGAACTGCCATGATCCGATACAAAACCACCACATTCAACAAGGTCAGGACCACACTGACCAAGGTCACCTTGATTGCTTCAGCAGCCCATATTTTGACCAAGGGGACCAGCAGGATGGCCGGCATGGGCGGAAATACAACATAGTATTTATTCTGAAAAACGGCCACATCACTCGCTCGAACGGGAATGTCCCACCGCCCCTGGGCCAGCGAATGGGCCTGGATAAGATGAAGATTCGTCACTCCACAGTCCTGACCGATTTGCTGCACCAGGTTGAAAACGACAAGGGCCAGAAGCCCAACCAGCAATACCAATTCGATTATGCGACCCGTGGTCATACTCAACTCTTCTCCCGGTTTTTATCAATCAGACTATAGCAGAGTAAGAAAAAAATGCAAAGGTCACATGGGGTTTATGGGACCTGTCCTGATTTTATATCGAGTAGCTTTGAAGACGCCGATTGATTGTATCGATCAGAGAGGGTATTTCGGGAGGCCAGATCAGGGAGATTGCTGAGAAAAACCGTTTCGAGAAAGGTAAATCAAGAGATATAAAGACATGCTCCTCGGAACCATCAATCCGGACCGGCGTATTCTCGATCAGAGTTATATCGATTAGGCGGGTCAGGTTGACGGAGACATTAGCTGCGCGTCTCAGTTCATACTGTTGTAATGAATGGATGATGAACACGAGTTGGGTCTGATGTTCGTGAAAGACCAATTCCGGTAAAAAAGTGACGGGCTTTTGTCCCCGGAAAACATAAAGTATTGTGCCCTCGATGGATTTCTCCCGGTGGATAGGTCGAAGATCGATGATCGACAAATTTAGCTCCGGAGCCAGTTCGACCAGATGCTGTTGCTCATGGACAAGTCGTTGAGTCAGGACTATCTTTTTGGAATAGTGGTTGAGGGCCCAGCGATCAAAAAAGCGAATTGGTGCGAGTTTGGCCAGTCGTGCCACCATTCGCGACTGCTTGAAACTCGTGTCTTCCTCGATACTGAGGGCTAACAGTTTCCACCATCGAGTCATGACCGACCGATTGCATGCAGCGGTGTGGATGTTGATCCGAGCCAGATCACGGATGAGTGTAGCCTGGTCATCAAGCATATTGTTGAAACGATGGAAAATCAACTCGCTAATGCTGACCTGTTGCGAGCATAATACAAAATCAAAACAGTGTCGGGAAATATTCCGGGCAATAAGAGGCAACCAGGCATGATTATCGTACCATACTACCCGAACGCCGTTTTCTTTAAGTCTGGATAATGCCTGGATCAGTCGTCGGCCCTGAACATATCCGGCAGGATTGCCTACGATAAAAACATATTCGGGTCGTGGTGACAGACGGTTTACAACATACAGTGTTTTGACGAGTGAACCGGAGTGGGTCACACTGATCTCGGCCCAATCATAGCATCGTTTGAGTAAAGCTGCTCCGCTCATCGCCTCGAGAGTAGGCTGACATATAATCATGGTGGGAGCCAGTTCCGGGATGAAATTCCGCTCGACTCTGCCAATCGCTTCGAGAGTCGGGGCGACTCCCCCGAAGTCACCTGTCCGTTCAATATCCTGACTGAAGGTTCCTCCTGTCGAGCTTTCCCGCTCCTGTTCGGCATCAAGACCAGAACTGAATGCCATCCCTGCTTCCAGATGGTCAATGACCCGGGACATGGCTTGCTTCGACTTTCGGTGCAGGCGTAACAATTCTATGCACGCGACGATACTGATTCCAAGAAAGACCAGGGATATAATGAAATATATGTTCACTGGCAGGGTGTCTCAGTCGAAAAACTGATTTCGTGTCCATCCGAAATCATGGTTACAGTCCCACACAGGTCGGTCCTCAATATCCTGCTGCCGATACTGCGATAAGTCTCGAGTGTTTTGGGATGCGGATGACCGAACTTGTTATTCTTCCCGCAACTGATCACGGCAATGTCGGGTCTGATCAGTTCAACAAAGGAGAGCGTACTTGAAAACTCACCACCATGATGGGGGACCTTTAATACATTCGAACGTAACTGTTTTCGGTAGATCAACAAATCGTCTTCAACTTCGCTCTCGATATCGCCGGTGAACAGAAAATGCGTGGCTTGATAAATCATTTTAATGACAATCGAGTTATTGTTTGGATCGGAGTGGGTCCCGCGGTAAATCCGTTTGGGGCTGAGGACCTGGGCTTGAATTTCAGGGCCCCAATCAAGGACCATTCCTGCCCGGGCCTCGGTCCAGGTGATATTTTTTCTCTCGATGGTCAATAGAAAGCGTTTATATAATTCCGAGCCATAGGTCATGCCCGGATCGAGGACCTCATCGACCGCAATTTCGTCGAGTACTGCCATCAGACCTCCGAGATGGTCTGCATGCGGATGGGTCATGACAAGCTGATCGAGCTTGGTAATGTTGTGTTTCTTCAGATAGGGGACAATGACATGGAGGCCGCCATCAAACTGGACATATTTATTGGCCCCCTGACCGCCATCGATCAGGATGTGTTTACCGGAGGGTGTACTGATCAGAGTGGCATCTCCCTGATAGACATTGAAGAACACCACCGATAAAGGATTTGTTTTGTCCTGACCGGTCAAGTGCTCCCCTGATGTCTGGCCGGAACTCAACAATGGGTAAAAACCCAGGCAAGTCAGGAATAACAAGCCGAGAACGAGCGCATTTTCCTTTTTCAAGAACCGGTTATATGGCTTGATCGGTCCGCGTGAGCCTTGGTTGCCACGGGTAGCGACAATGTAACGATATTGTTGGGCTGCCATATCAGTTTGAGACCGTAATCATATGTTTTATCTTTTCATATGTTTTGGGCCCGACTCCTTTCACTTTCATGATCTGTTCCGGTGACGCGAAAAGACCATGGCTTTGACGGTAAGCGATGATCCTCTCGGCAGTTTTAAGCCCGATTCGGGGTAGACGTTGCAGTTCATGGGCATTGGCTGTATTGATGTTGATCCGGATGTCAGACTGGCCAGGTTGGTCAGCCTGATCACCGGCAGTACTCGAAATCGGCTTCGGATTATCCTGACGATTCGGTTTTTCCTCGACGGACGGGCTTGGAGCGTTATAGAAAAAATGGGCAAGGAGTGTGTCCATCAAAGCAGGGGTCATGCCCGGGATCGAAAGAAGTTCCTGATCGCTCGTATAAGGATGACCCTCCTCACGATAGTAGACGATTGCATCGGCCAATTCAGGTGACATACCTGTTTTCTGAACAAGTATGTCTGCTGAGACACTATTCAGGTCCAGACGGCCGTTCCGAGATGCGGGCATCGTGGTAAAATGCATGGGAGTGATAGTCTGCGCCGCTTCGGTCTCCGAAAATCCAGCGGGAAAACCTGATTCCTCACTCTGCCCCGTCTTTTCTCCGCTCAAAGGAAACTGGGTTGTATCGGGCAAATCGGATTTCACCGTAGTGATCTGGGCGGTCGGATCATGATCAATCCTGACCGGACCTTGCCTGGACCTGCCCTGGAGATAATAAAACCCGAGCGAGCCAAGACAAAAAACGCATACGGTAATCACGACCATGTGCAGTGTGGAAAATCGCATCAGCCCATCCTCTATTGTTAGCTAATAGGCAGTAATTGTTACAAGAGCAAGTCCTTTTTCAGTCATTAATCATGGAGCGGACCTGATAACCTGACCCGTTACTGGTCAGAATGACAGCGCCAACCTGGTCCGTTCTCAAGGTTTTATATCCGAACTTACGATAAAAATGTACTGATTGTTCGACTTCTTTCTGCTTCCAGCGGGAAGGTGTGGTTTGAATGATCACTAATTCAGGGTCCACGGCTTGGACAAACTGGGCATAACAGGAGCCTTTGAAACCGTGGCAGGGTGCGATCAATACCCGTGCCTGCAGCCGATCGCCCAGTTCGAGCAGACATTTTTCTCCATCAATGGTAAGGAGTGAAGGCAACAGGCAACTGAATTCACCATAGTTTATTTTAAGAACAAGTGAATTATTGGTCGTGGTACGATATAGTTTCAATCGTTTGCTGGGTGGATGAAGTACCTCCACAACCAGTTTCTGATCATTGACCTCGGTGTTGACCAGCCTGGTTCCGGAAGACACGGCCATTCGCTGCGTTTCACGGCTTTGACTGACCGCTGTAACCAGGTTGATATAGTGGGCATAGGTTTGGCTGACGAAATCTGCATCTGATTTCTGTTTATAATAGTCATCATCCAGAAGGTCTAAAAACGTGGTAAGTCCGAGATCGGGTCTGAGTATGTCTACGGGGAAATGGGCTGCTTCTACCATGTATCTAACGGTAAAACCTGACAGAAGCGGAAGCATGCCGCCCGAACATTCCGCATCCGGACAGGTCAGAACGAGCCAATCCAATACCCTGATTCGCTTGTTGCGCAGGACCCGGCTTATGATCATCTCGCCCATGTTCCAGTCAAGATTTTTGCCTCGCATAGAAACCTGGGCTAAACCGGCATCAACCATAAGAGTGCGCCGGTCCGGCAATTCAACTAGTTGAGCAGTCCCTCCGCCCATGCCGAAAACCGTAAGATCGAATACCGTTATTTCCAGGGGCTGCACGCCGCCAGTATAGAAGCCGATCAGGCCGCTGCCCACAAAGAGCAGAAAACTGACCAGGGCGACCTGAAAGCGACGACGCAATGCAGCACTATTCAGGGTATGTCTGATAAACACGAGGAAGGGTTTCAATCGAGTATGCACTCGTTTCTGATAGGCGATATACCCGAGAAAGGAATAATAGATCAGGATGAGCCAGACAGGCGGCGGCGTCATGTCAGGATAGGGAATGGACCGGGCAAAAAAGGTAGCCGAGCCAAGAAACAAGCGGACAGCGAGCCAATTCGAAGCATTGATGACCAGGCTGAGATATTCGCCGATCACCGGCACAAATCCGAGCAGTCCGGCAAACATGCCCAGTTGGACATTCACCCCGATCAGGGGTATGGCTATGAAATTAGCCAAAGGTGCTGCCAGAGAGTATTTTTGAAAGTACAGAGCGTTCAAAGGTCCCAGGCCCAACTGGATCGCCATCTGGGCCGCAGTGAATGAAGTAAACCAATAAGGCAAACGTGAAAAACGAAAACTGGCTGGGAAAAAACCGCGAAAAATATAACTGATCACAAAGAGTATGAAAAACAAGACCAGAGCAAAAGGTGGATTATCGATGGTCCTGAAAGGATCGATCATGACCGTTCCCAGGAGCACGCAGCTAAAAAGAAAAAGGAAAATCGCATGGGCTGAATTCAGGTATTTGTTGAAAAAACTTAAAATGGGGCCGGTCAGCAGGGCCAGGGCCAGAACAGCCATGAAAGAATACAGGAAGGAAGCCTCGAAAAGGATCATGGGTTTCACGAACAGAATACTCAAAGCGGCCATGGCAATACCGAACAAGAGTGAAGTCCTCAAATTCGAGGCGAAATGACAAAATGAGATCAGAGCGATACCGTTCATGATCACAGCCCGTAAGGTTGAAGGGCGTGCCCCGGTGATAATAGCGAAAATAATCAGTCCCGCTATGGTCGGCCAGGCAATCAATGTGCGTGGGACTTTGAAGAGGGTCAGTAAACCGAACAGGAGGGCAGTTATGATCGTGACATGCAAACCTGAAACAGCCAGGACATGGGCCACCCCGGCCGCCCGAAAATCATCCTGGACCTCACGCGATAAACCCTGACGCAGACCAAGCATGATCCCGCCCAGAAAAGCCGACTCAGGATAGGGCATGGTCTTTTTAATGGTCCGGAGAAATGTCTGTTTCAGCTCGAGTGCAAAATCAACCACGGGATTGTGGTAGGTTTTGTCTGTGTCCCGACTCAATTGAAATGCCTTGCGGATATTCATCAGACCGTATATGCCATTGTTCCGCAGAAATATCCGGTAATCGAAAATCCCCGGATTATTGGCAGTATCCGGTCTGGTCAGGCTCGCATGCTTGGTTATGATATAATCACCATAGTTGAAATCACTATAGGCAGAACCCATGGACGGACGGAGCTGAAGCATAACCAATCCACCACCGATCGCTCTTTTCTCGCCCTGCTCATCTATCCGAATATAGTCCGGTTTAACAACGATATTGGTCTTATAGGGTCTGATTTCAGGCTCCTTGACAATCCAGCCTCCTAATTCGGTATAGTCCTCAAACTCGATATCATCGGTAAAATGGGTGAGATGGTCTGGTGCGGAATCATCAATTTTCCAGGAGAAATTGAGCCAACCCGCTGCAAAACCGGCCAGAAGGAACAAAGGCATGAAATGTTGTCCGTTCCTGGCCATCATCAGACTCAGGACACAAACAGCCAGGGCAGCACCGGCCAGAACCGGAAGGATTGAAGGTTCAAGCGGGAACTGCATCCCAATCACGATCCCGATCACAAAAAAGAGTGACAGCAATATCAATCTGTTTTGCCACATAGCTGAACGTTTGCTTTTTATCTGGTCAGGTCCGGATAATAGTCGGCATTACTTTCCAGATTGGATGCGAAAGAATACTGAAAATTTGGCGAAAAAAATGCATAGAGTAAGACGGCACAGCCCAAGAGGAACGAAAGAAAAATAAGAGCAATCAATGCCCGAATACTTTGTTTTCTCATGATAATGCTCCTGCGTTCACCTTAGGAAGCGATTACATTTTTTATCAGTATCGGCGAACTGACCGGTTCGTCCTGAATGGTCACGGCATTAGTCAAATACGGCCTGGCTTGGTCCAAACGGTCCTCGTGATTGTAATAGATTACCATCAGCTCAGCCTGGGCTTGAACATATTCCCCACATTTGACATGTATGGTCAGGCCGACTGACGGATCTATCGTATCGGTCGTACGCATGCGACCGCCGCCAAGCAGGGCCACGGCCAGTCCGATCTCTTTCGGTCTGACCCGGGTGACATAACCGGAACGAGTGCTGGTCAGAACGTGCTGATATCGGGCCGCGGGCAGATAGCCCTGTTCTGGCTCGAAAATAGCTGCCTGACCGCCCTGGGCGTTGATGAGCTCAAGAAAACGGGACAAGGCCTGGCCATTGGTCAGCTTTTCGAGCAGCATCTTTTCAGCCTGTTCGAGATCTGAACAAACCCGGGCCATCACCAAGGCCTGACTGCAGAGGGCCAGCGTCACCGCACGCACATCCGCCGGTCCCCGACCGCGAAGCACATCGACAGATTCATTGATCTCGAGGGCATTGCCAACTGCTTGACCAAGTGGTTGGCTCATATCGGTAATGAGTGCCCGCATATTCAATCCACAGGCCATTCCAATCGAGATCATGGTCCGGGCCAAAGCCTCCGCATCAGCCTGTTCCGTCATAAATGCCCCAGCCCCGGTTTTGACATCGAGGACCAGGTGACGGACACCCTCAGCGATTTTTTTACTCATGATACTGGCCGCAATCAACGGGATGCTGTCAACCGTGGCGGTCACATCACGCAAGGCATACATTTTTTTATCGGCCGGAACAAAATCATGGGTTTGTCCGGCAATAACCATGCCGATTTCGGAGAGTTGATCGAGAAAACGGGCTACAGTCAGATCAGTGGTCAAACCGGGAATGGCCTCGAATTTATCGAGCGTCCCACCGGTATGACCGAGTCCGCGCCCTGAAATCATGGGTACTGCCAAACCACAACTAGCCAGAAGGGGGACCAGTGGGAACGAAATCTTGTCACCGACACCGCCGGTCGAGTGTTTATCGACGGTCTCCCGTCCACAATCCAGGCGCAACCGTTGGCCCGATCCGACCATGATCTCCGTTAAAGCCGTGGTCTCATCGGCAGTCAGCCCGCGAAAATAGACCGCCATCAGAAATGCAGCCATCTGATAATCCGGGATGCGTCCCTCGACAAAACCTTGAACGAATTCCTCGAGAATAGCACGTTCAAGAGATTGCCCGTTCCGTTTCTTGAAAATAATTTCGTAAGGCAGCATCATAATCCAGCCTCAATCATGCCAATGACACCGGCTTCGGTAAGAGCATTTCACTGTGTCGGAATTTCAAAGTTTTGGATATATACAGAAAGATCAACGCAGATTTCACTCAAGGTTTTATGTTCAGGGGGCTTATTTCGAGGAAATCTGACCTTGAACTATAGCAACTGAGGCACTGGCACCGATCCGGCTGGCGCCGGCCTCGATCATCTTCTCGGCGGTGGCCGTGTCCCGAATGCCACCTGAAGCCTTGACCCCCATTTCGCTGCCGACAATCTCACGCATCAGCCGGATATCCTCGATGGTAGCCCCTCCCTTGCCGAAACCGGTCGATGTCTTGACAAAATGAGCTCCGGCTGCTTTCGATAAGACACAACCCGCTATTTTCTCAGGTGTGGTCAGTAAACCTGTCTCCAGAATTACTTTGACGGTACAGCCCCGGCTCGCCCGAACGACCTGACGGATGTCCTCGAATACCGCATTGTAATCTTTGGCCTTGAGACTCGAAACATTGATGACCATATCGATCTCGGCTGCACCACGACTGACCGCCTCCTCGGCCTCAAAAGCCTTGACCCTGCTGGTCGTAGCCCCCAACGGAAAACCGATTACGGCACACACTTTCACTGACGAACCCTTTAATTGATCCACGCAAAAAGAAACATGATCCGGATTGACGCAGACGGTCCGAAAATTATACTTGAGCGCCTCCTGACAGAGCGTAGCCAGGTCTGCTCGAGTCGCCTCGGGTTTCAATAAAGTGTGGTCGATCAGACCAGCTATCTCGACCGGTACCGCTGGGGTCTTGGGTGCATTCGAAAAACCGCTCGCCCCGGATTGCATAAACTGATCAATGAGCTCGGGTTTCTGTGAGGTGCAATAACCGCACTGACTGCAATTGGCCGGGTCCTGCTGACATGCCAGGGACACTTCTGCCGGACCTGATCTCGGCACTACCACCCCACTCCCAAGCTCCCGCAGGACTTCTTGGGTGATCCGAGTGATAAGTTGGACAAGCTGCTCTCGTTCAGGGATTGCTGTGGTCATGAGCTGTATGACTGTCCTTTGGCTCAGCTTTCAACGAACAACACGGTTTCAGTGACAAGTGTCCTCACTCATCCCGCAAAACAAGAATGATACTGGCTCTTGCCCCGATTATTCGTTTTCAGCAGTGAGTGCGATCGGAAAAATAGCATCAAGTGATTCATGTGGCCGCGGAATGACATGGACCGAAACCAATTCCCCGACTTTCTGGGCTGCAGCAGCACCGGCATCGGTAGCGGCTTTACAGGCAGCAACATCCCCACGGACCAGGGCAGTGACCAGGCCGGAACCTATTTTTTCATAACCGACAAGCGTGACTTTCGCTGCCTTGACCATGGCATCAGCGGCTTCAATCAAAGCAATCAGCCCGCGTGTTTCAATCATGCCTAAAGCTTCCATTGACAAGTTCTACCTCCTAGGTAAATGATGTTGATTTCTTTGATTGGTCCTTATAAAAACTCATCCATGCCATCACTTATACACAAACTCCCGACCCATGTCAACAAAAATGTCACATGTCATCAAACGCACATTCAGACCATATCAAGCGTGATCTGCCAGGAATTGTTTGGTTTCTATGAGCTCGGGTAGGTTTTGATCGGCGTTCTGCCACAGGTCAAGGAAACGTTGGTAAGATGCCCGTGCTTTCTCGGTTTGATCGAGCCGTTCATAGAGTCGAGCCATGGCCAGAACGAACCGTGGTGTGAGTGGTGATACCAGTTTATCACCGATGTCCGGAGTGATCAGGTCCTGATAGACCGCCAGGGCGCCTGCGTCATCACCGTTTGCTATCCGGACCCGGGCCAGACCGTCACGAAAGGGGAGTTGATGATCAAAGATATTATCGATCCTGGCGGGAGTAAAAAAGAGTTTCGCCTCGGACTCGGCTTTCTGAAAGGCAGCAACGGCCTCCGACAGTTTACCTTCAGCCAGGAAAAGTTCGGCCTCGAGTAAACTGGTCCACCATTGGGCCGGTGAATCATTCTCGCTTGAAAGTGATTTCATCTCAGCTAGATGGTGACGGGTCGAGTCAAATTCCTGCAGGTGTGTGTTGACCAGACCGGTGATGAAGTGAGTCAGGATAGGTACCTGAGAGATAAAATTACTCTCGAGCATCGGCTGCAGTAAAGCATTGGCCCGGTCCGTATGAAGACGAGCTTTCTGAGGCTGATGATGTTCGAGATGGACCATGGCCATTACCAATCTCAGCCAGGCTTCCTCGAACTGGGACAAACTTTCAGCCGACTGTTCCAGGGTTTTCTCGAGATATTCGCTGGCGGAGGCGTACATGCCAAGACTTGACATGATCACGATCGAGGGAGCAAGCCGAATACCAAGTTTGAAAAATTCATCCGTGTTGAAACGTTGACCCGTTGCATTAAGCTGCTCGAGCACTGAAGAATAATTGCCCAGCATCATCTGACCGTAGATTTTTCCGGAAAAAGCGGATGAAAAAGTCGGGTCCAATTCGATGGCACGTGTATAATAATCGACTGCTTTCTCGGGCTGGCCAATCTTGAGATAGGCCTCACCGAGACTGTCGTATGGATTTGGTTCGTCCGGATCGACCTCGAGATAAACCTGCAGGGATTGGAATGCTTCGGTATGTTGTCCCGTGGCCTGCAGAAAATAAGCATAATGATTGCGAATCGGACCTGATTTTGGCATTTCGAGGACACCCTTATGTAAAATATCAAGTCCCTTTTTCGGGTCACCGTAATGGTCCGAATATAATGCGGCCAGGAGAATATAAGCCTCCTCCTCGTCCGGATATTTGCTGATCAGTGTTTCGAGTAGTTCGCGGGCTTTATCCGGCGAGGGGAGAGGAGATTTAACCAGGTAGTCCTCCGTCTCGCGTTCAAGGGCATATACACTCTGGACCAGCAGTTTTTGACGCTCAGGTAAACGGTCGATATTTGCCAGCACCTTCTCGCGCAAATCCTGGGTATTCTGAGAATCCATCAAAGGAGCGAACATTTTATGCAAACGGGACAGCTCGAACTGGGCCATGGCAAAATTGGGATCAAGTTCGATCGCCCGTTGAAAGAGTTCGTTTGCGGTTTTCCAGCGTAAACTCATCCGTGCTTCAAGCCCCTCGGTATAAAGTTGATATGCCTTCAATGAATTGGTCGTGATGTCGGTAATACTCTGGGATTGTTGAGGATAACCCAAATCCAGGCTTTTCCTGATCTGGGCCACCAGTTGATCGACCAGGGCAAAAACATCCCTGCCCCGGACATTCTGGGCGGTCAAAAGATGACCGGAGCCTACGTCCTCGACCTGGGCGTCGATCCTGATCTCGAGACCCGCTTGATAAATCGAACCATACACTACGGCTGTGGCCCCGGCCTGCTGCGAAATCCGGGAAATGGCGGTCCGGTCCAGGGACACATCCGATCCTGATGCAAATTTGTTCGTCAGTTCCTGGATGCGCTGACTACTGATCACATTAAGACCTGTGGTCTGGGCCAATCCGGTCAAAAGCATGCCCGGTAAGCCACGACATAGCCAATCAAACTCGGTCGTGCCGGTCAAGTTCTCGAAATTAAGCACGGCGACGGTAGGCCTGAGCGGGAGTATCGGAGCCGGGTTGATGGTCCGATTCGAGAAATTACCCCGGTAATAGTAGACGGCCGCACCAAGAAGTAGGACCATGAGCAGGGCAATAGCCATGCCCCAGCGTCTCGGTTGCCTTAACATCTCGGGAGCGCGAAGAGGAACATATTGCCCGGTCACGGTGGTCTGCAATTCTCCCGAACTGAAATCAGCTTTCAGAGCCGCCAGTTCCGAATGAAGGTCGGACGAGCTCTGATAACGTCGGTCCGGGTCCTTGTCCAGGCACTTGTTGGTTATCTCCCACAGGGCCCGGGGAATGCCGGTATTGTATTCGGTAATAGCTTTGGGCTTATCCTTGAGAATCGAGGATATCAATTCGATGCTGTTTTCACCCTGAAAGGGATGATGTCCCGTAATCATCTGATATAACAGGATGCCCAGGGAAAAAATATCCGAGCGAGGGTCAACAGGTTTACCCTGGGCTTGTTCCGGAGACATATAGGCCACGGTCCCGATCACCACGCCCTCGTCGGTCACGGAATCCGTATCAATGTCTACCTCCTGCAAAGGCGCAGCCTCGGTTTCCCGTAACTTGGCCAAACCAAAATCCAGGATCTTGAGTCGCCCGTCTTCACAGACAATGATGTTATCAGGCTTTAAATCACGATGAGTTATCCCCTGAGCATGGGCTATCCTCAAAGCATCGGTCAGGGGAACGGTCAGGTTGAAGAAGGTCTGCAAAGGGATACCGTCCTGGGGAATCAGCTCGGACAATGTCTTGCCCCGGACCAGCTCCATTGTGAAAAAATGGAGCCCCTCGGACTCCTCGACAGAATAAATCGTCACGATATTGGGGTGATTCAGCGAAGCCAGGGTCTTGACCTCCCGCTCGAACCGCTTCAGACGGTCCGGGTCCTGGCTCAACTCTGAGCGCAAGACCTTAAGGGCGACCTTACGCTTCAAACGGGTGTCCTCAGCCACAAAGACCTCCCCCATCCCGCCCCGACCCAGTTGGGTCTCGATCCGATAATGATTGAGCATAGTCCCCAACATCTGCTCATCCTTCGCATTATGGTGTTTCGTACGACTGGAGAATACCATAGCAGATACCTCCTGGAAAATCCACAGGGCTGGATGATAAGACAAGGCCCGTCATTTTCGGAGTAGGTAGTGACGGCTTGAGCCGATATTCCTGACATTCTGGGCACAAAGAATATCTCGAAATTCATTTCATTCGACAAAAGCTATGATTCTGCTAACACCGGCATACCCAGCGAAGTTCCAGATAAACTCACGCAAATGAATGCTACGAATTTAGACTTGATCAGCCTGTTTCTGAGGGAAGATTTATTATTAAAAAAAAGAGGAGATTACCCGCTCAGGGTAATCCCCTCTCGTACAACTTGTGAACGAATTGCAGACGATTAGAAGGCGTATTTGATCTGGAACTCGAACATCCGTCCATCAGCCCAGTCGTTCGCTTTCCCGAAAGTATCACCGTCATTATAGTCCACATCGAGTTCGACCTGATTGTCGAGCACATTCATACAATCGATAATGGCTGTCACAATACCATATTTGCCGAAATCGAAATCTTTCTGGACCGACAGGTCGACCATGAACACATCGTCCATGCGATAGGAACCGCGTCCTTCATCGTTAATATACGTGCCACCGGCCATTCCATCGGGCTGGTAAATCAACTTCTGATAAGGATATCCCGAACGATAGAAAGTACTAGTGCCGATGCTGAATCCCCAGGGCAAACGATAAGACCCGTTGATCTTGAAATAATGGGTCGTATCATAACTCACAGGACCGACCAGATTGATCGTATTGTAGGGATCATCATACATTTCGGTAAAAGGCGAATTATTATCTGTACCGTCCATTCTCACGGCATCGGTCGTACCACGTGCTTCCGAATAGGTATAGGAAGCCTCGACGAGGAATTTCTCGGTCTTGGCCGTAGCAGACAACTCTACACCGTAATACTTCCGGAAACCGCCATGAGGATTACTCACCATCCAACCGCCAACATCGCTTGAGTTCTCCCAGAATGCATTGGCATCATCCGGCACACCGTCGCCATCGTTGTCGGGACTGTCCCAGTTGATTTCATCAACCCGATGAACATTACCCTGATCATCGATGTAATAACCGATATCTTCCCAGTTGTTCTTGGTGTAACGGTAGATGTACTTGATCCCAACCGAGAAATTCTGCATGACCTCGCGATCGTAACCGATTATGAACTCATCGGTCTGCTCGGGCTTGATATCGTCATCGATAATATTGCTGGAATCTTCACCACCGGTCACCGCACTCCGATAATAACCGTCTTCATTGGCTTCAGGGTTGTCCGGATCGTATGTCCAGGTCTCTTTGGTCACGGTCGGACCCGGATCGCCAAAAACGATGTTCAAATCATCCAATTTGTAATAACGGCCATAACTGGCGTGAATTTTACTCCGACCATCCTTGGCCAGATCATAGGCCACACCGAGACGTGGACTGATGATCCCGTTGAAGGAATGGACTTTACGATCTTCCTTGTTGTAATAGGCCGTGTTTTCGATCCGGAAACCGGGTTTAATTGTCAGACCGGACATAGCCTCCCAGGAATCCTGCAGGAAGAAACCGTAATAATCGGCCTTGTTCTCTTCGGTCGTATATTCACCAATAAATTGGAAGTAACGATACGGTTCTCCGTCACGGACTTCATAATACCGGCCCGTGGTATAATCAGTGTACTGTTTTTCATACAGATACTGCCATTCGAGACCGGTCTTGAATTCATGTGAGCCACCAAGCCAATTATCCACATAGTAGGTACCCATGACGCTGGCCTGGGTCCGGGACCGGTCGTTCTCATTAATCTGATTGTAATTGTCGTACCAGATAGCCTGAGTACGATCGAATGTGGCCGGTAATCCAGTATCGCTCTGCGGATTCACGTAAATGTAACTGTTGAAAAAACCGACCTTGGAATTGATGTAAAAATTCGAGTTGACAATGTAATTGTACATCAAACCGTAACGATCGCCACCCTGTTCCCACTTGCGCTGGGCTTCCGGAGTATATGCTACGCCAGCGTCATTTTCCATTACAGCCGGATCAGTCGAAAAACTGAACTGTAGATTGTGGGCTTCGGAAATATTCCAGGTCAGATTGGCATGGCCCCATTGCCAGATTTCGTCATTGTTCACTTTTTCGAAGTTATACGAATCATCCTCATTTTGACTGACCCGAACTTCCGCGTCATGATCATTCTTGCGATAGCGATAGGACAGGAAAAACCAGAGTTTGTCCTTCACGATCGGTCCGCCCACGCTCAAGGTCGGCTCATAACTGTCATCAACAATGTTCTCAGGCTTCTCGTCGCTGTCAGGATCGGCATTCCAGGCATCATTCATATACTTGATCCGGAAAACACCCTCGTATTTGTTACCGCCGGTCTTGGTCACGACATTCACGATACCGCCCATGCTCCGACCGTATTCGGCCTCGAAACCACCGGTCTGGACCTCGACTTCCTCGATGGCATCAGCATTCAGGTTCTGGGCGAATGTATGAGTGACCGGATCGGTTACGTCGATACCATCAAACAGGATCGTGTTATCGATGTTGGTCCCGCCATGAACGTGGGGATTACCGCCTCCTCCGGCCGTTCCACCACCCATGGAGAAGGCCGATTGGAATGAATCGTTCTGGGGCAGACGTTCGGTGAATGTTCGATTGATATTGACCCCAACCGTGGCTGAAGTCGCATCCATGACCGGAGCATCAGCCGTGACTACCACCACTTCAGTAATAGTCGACAGTTCCATGGTCAAATCAACCCGGGCCGTCTTGTTAATGTTGACTTCAATATCATTCCGCTCGACGGTCTTCATTCCCGCCATGGCCGCCTGGACCTTATATAATCCAGGAGGAATCAGCGGAACACGAAAAGTGCCATCTTCTTTTGTATATTCCGTCCGCGAACCCTGCAAATTGTCACCGGTTACCGTAATCTGAACACCGGGCAAGGGCTGGGTTGTGTCATCGACCACCGTCCCCGAAATGGTCCCGGTCAGAGAGGCCCATGACAATACGGGCGCTACGAGTATGCCCACTACAAAACAGATCAGCATTACTTTGAATCTCATTCCATTCCCCTTTGTTATAGTTTGTTCGTTCTGCTCTTTTCCCCTCACTCACAACATAGAAAAAACATTAACGTTACTTTCATCCTTCTTTCCCAAATCACCTCCTTTATCCATTGTGTTTTAAGCATTCTATTAAGGTAAACCTCGTTCATAATCCCCCTGTCCGATCAACTCCACGCATTCTTATCCTGACGATTAGACTGTCGATTCATGATTCATGGGAACCTTGATCAGATTTTTCTTTTTCCAGATCTCATTCCTCAAATTGCATGTCTCATAACAAATGCCCCTCATTTTGTCAAGCAGCTTATAATTTCCAAGGTCGTGTACAAGTTATGGCTGATGATCATGAAAGGGACAGGTAAGGCAGATTTATACAATCTATAGGTTAAACCTTGCCGATAAAATGTGTCCCTTCGAGCCCGTCCATGGCCTTGGGTAACAGTTCGGGACTGGTGATCAAGCCTCGTTTTCCTCCCGCTTTCAAAAAACCGAGAATGGCCTCGATTTTAGGTCCCATACTGCCGGGCGGGAAGTGTCCTTCTTCAATATATTTTTCCGTTTCCCCGATGGTCAGGGCCGATAAAGCCAACTGGTCCGGTTTATTAAAACGCAGATAGACCTTGGGCACAGCGGTCAGAATAATGATTAACTCGGCCCCGATCTGACTGGCCAGGATACTCGAAGTCAGGTCCTTGTCGATAACCGCCTCGACGCCCTCATAGTTATTTTCATCATTGTAAATAATCGGGATGCCGCCACCGCCACAGGCGATGACAATATGTCCCTGGACCGCAGCATCTCGAATAGTATGACGCTGCACAATTTTGATGGGACGGGGTGATGGGACTACTCGCCGCCAGCCGCGTCCGGCATCTTCGACGATCACCCAACCGAGCGAGTCACGACGGTGCTCTGCTTCCTCTTTCGTCAGAAACGGTCCGATCGGTTTAGTCGGTTTGGTGAAAGCCGGATCATTCCGGTCCACGATGACCTGGGATACGACAGTGACCACATACCGCTTGACCGCGCGTTTGCGTAACTCGTTCAACATGGCTTGCTGCAGAATATAGCCGAGACTGCCTTCAGTATCGGCCACCAGCACATCAAGCGGCATCTGAGGGACCTCATCCTTGGCCATCTCGTTCTTCAATAACAGATTGCCCACCTGGGGACCGTTCCCGTGCGTGATAACGATATTATAGTTCCGTTCGACCAGTGTCATCAGTTGTTGACAGATACGGGCCGCGTTCCGTTCATGGTCTTGAATAGTCCCCTTTTCACCTTTTTCGATAAAAGCATGGCCTCCCATAGCTACCAGGGCAATCGGTCGGTTGATCTTGTGCGTTTCGGGCATACTCGCCACCTCAATGTTGAAAGGTTTATCTTCCGGTCAGTTCATCCGTACTATCATCGGGCCAATTTTACGCCTCGTCCACCTGCATGGCAGACCTGCTCCCACTGACCTGTCCAAATATCTGACATTCAGACATTATCCCATACTAGCACAATTTCCCAGGTTCTGTCCACAGACAGACAAATTGCTTGCCCAGGAATCATAATTTGATGTATAATCACAGCACAAGGAGGAAATGATATGGGAAAGATGATAGCGTACTGCGGTTTGAATTGCGGTGAATGCCCGGCTTATCTGGCCACTCAGGCAGATGATGATGAGCAGCGACGAAAGGTGGCTGCATCCTGGTCAAAGGAATTCAAGGCCGATATCAAGGCGGAGCACATCAACTGTGCCGGATGTTTGGTCACGGATGGCGTATTGTTCGGTCATTGCCAAGTTTGCGAAATCCGTAATTGCGGTCTGGCCAGGAACGTGGAAAATTGTGCGTTCTGTCCGGACTATAGTTGTGAAAAGCTCGAAGGCTTTTTTAAAATGGTCCCGCCTGCACGGAAGACACTTGATAGCCTTAGATCCCGGGCCTGATCGCTGGATTGAAAAAAACTGGGGCTGGAAACGAAAAATTTCCAGCCCCAGTTTATGTTTCTTTCAATGTCTCCTGATTCAAAAACCAGGCGAGCGGTTATTTATTGACGTAAAAAACCGGGACCAGGCCGCCGCCCTGATGAACGTTGATCACAGACCCGGTCGAAGCCCGGACGAATGCGCCACCGAAGACCCCGTCATACGCCCAGAAATTGATATTGACTTTTTTGGGCTCGAAACCTTCGAATTTTGTTTCTTTCACGACCGGGAAATCATCCACGGGAATAGGAACGATTTCCTGGACGACAAAGTTCACATTGGGTGCCAGGGCAGCGTTGACCTTTTCGTTCCAGCCGGTTTTATCGAAATCCGGACCGATGTAAACATCATGACCACCATAGCCGGAACAGGGTTTCAGTACGAAGCGTTTGTTGTTGTCCTTGACAAAATCGACCAGACTGATTTTTTCGCCGTGAAAATCGGTTTCACATTTTCGGAACAGGCGGGTCCAGGGGATGTATTTTTTGATAGCGTCCTGCTCTTCTTCAGTGAAGAGATAGCTGAAACGGTCTTCATGCATGACGGCCAGTACGGATTTCAAACCGCCGACCCGCGATGAGAAGGGATTGATGAAGCAGATATTGCCATCGCGATAGGCGTTGAGAACAGCCTCGGTATGCCCATAATAGGGCTCATCGAGAAATTCCTGGATGGCGTCACGATAAATCAAGTGAATAGCCTGACCGTTGTAGGTCAGGGTCTGGCCATCATACTCGAAGGCCCGCGGATCGACCCATTCAGACCGGTATCCTTTTGCCCGAGCTGCTTCAGCAATAATTTCAACATCGGTCTTGATGGTTGAATCCGAAGCACATACCATGGCAAAGAAGGGGTCTGATGAGGGCTTGATGCCCTTGACTTCACAGAACTGACGATACTTTTTGGCCAGCATATTG
>JAFGSJ010000102.1 GCA_016934675.1 bacterium
AGGTTTTTTATTTGTTGCTGGGGGAAAAATGCAGTATGTTGGTTCGTGGATGAGCTCAACCCGCATTTCATGGTGCGCATTTTGGGGGAAATGTTTTTTTCTGATCGACCAAAATCGCTCCGCTCTTTGGTCTATAGACATCGCACATGGCTCGTTCATAATGCCAGGATACGCCCAGAGCAGTCAGAGCAATCACGCTGACGAAGCTGTTAACGAGAATGAGACAAAAGATAAGCGAGGCTCTTGTTTGCATTCCAAGCCATTGTTCCAGGGTAGACAAGTCCGTGTCGTACAACAGTGGCAGCAGTGGGACAAAGAATAGGGTCAAACCAAAACCGACCAGAGCAGCGTTGACTGTCTTCCTGAAAAAATGACCGGCCAGATTGCTGAAGGCAAAGGCAGCCAATAAGAGAGAAGGCAGGAGCCAGAACCCATTGGACAAAGGATTGAACGGTAGCGTTAAGTAAGCGCTCAGCACACATAGAAAGCAGACGATCAGGGCAATCAGGGTCTTCTGGAGCCAGGTCTGAGAAGCAGATTGCGGTAAGGCTGCCAGAAACATATGCGAGCCTCGCTCGACTTCACTCAGCAGGGCGTGGGCCCCAAGCAGTGCGAAAATTGCTGCCAGACTGAAATAGAGCAGGCTCGAAGAAAATGACCTCGGTAAATATCCCAATAATTGAACAAATCTGATCATCAGATTGATCATAATGATTGAAGTAATAGCCAGCAGCCCCGTTGGCAGTATTTCTCTGATTTCCTTGTGGATGAGTGTCATGCTCGAATCCTCCCTGCTGCAATCAGAGGTGTGATATGGTCCGCCTGTACATCCCAGACCTGCAGACTGCCCTGCTTCTTTATCAGAAAGTGCTCGCTTTTCAACCAGCCGAGAGCATTGACTTCCTGGTCGGAAATACGAAAATCACCGTTTTCGGCGTTGAACAGAACGAGTTTCGCATTCAAAGCGTTTTTACCGATGGCAAGCCAGGTCCCGTTCGGGGAAAATCTTTTCAATTGACCGCCCTGATCACAAAAGTTATAGCCCCCCGCGGACAGGATGGACCCGACCTGCTCAGGCACAACATTGAATTCTCCGGATTCCGTATCGAAGAACAGAAATTCTTCGGTTTGTTCAGAAACGTCTCTGAAGGTGAACAGGTATCGACTATCAGGAGACCACAGGGCGTACGGTTCCAGGCGAGCGAGGCTGCCCATGTGCAGTGTTGTGCCGTTTCTCTTCTCCAGGACCAGGTCAAACCGGGCGGGCTCATCGATCCTGGTCGCCTTCAATGACCAGACGCCGTTGGGCGAATCATAGCTGAAGTTCTTGATATCATCTTTTAGGGTCCAGACCTGTTCCTCATCATCGAGCTCGAGTCGATAAATAAGGGCCGGACCGGGCTGTGTGCCGACCACCATTTTTCGTAAGGATCGCCCGTCATCAGACAGGGTGATGTAGCCTTGAGCATCGTTGACCAGTGTTTTTACCAAAGAACCGTCAGGCCGAACCAGGTTTATGGCCGCATAAGACTCCGAAGCCCGGTCCCAGGCACAGACCATGATCTGATCTTCGAAGGGGTGCCATTGCTGAGGAAAGACTTCGATTCTCTCTGAATCTGGCTGTGAGAGTTGATACTTCGTACCAGTCTGCGTATCGAAGACCATCCATTTCAAATTAGGCAGGTATCCCTCTGGATTATTCGCTCCAATCATAGACCAGTAAAAAGTAATACCGAGCAAAGACAGCCTCGATCCGGAATAAACAGGATGGTCGCTGTTGATCATCAGACTTGTTCCCAGTAAGCCCCGAGTATTATCATACATAATATATCGGCCCGAGGGTGAAATTCCCCGCAGCCATTGTCCTTCAAAACGGCCCGAAATCCGATTGATATGCTTGTTCGGAATATTATACACGTAAAGCGGTGAAATGCCATTCTCCTTGATCAGCAGGTTCTCGCCATCGGTTGATAAAATCATCAACTCGGCATTATTGGGATCGGGCGGGGCATAAAAAGACCGATGATACTCATTTCTGCCTACCAGGACCGTAACACTGATCAGAACCAGAACAAGTAATGCTGTCCAGACATAGACCCGCTCTTTCTGACGGGCACGCCGGTAAAAAAGACTCAAAGCAATGATTGTAAGTCCAGCTAAAACCGTCCTGACCAGAACAACCGGCTCCTGAGGATACCAGAACCAGACGACCCTGATCATATTATATGCCACGATGAGCCCGGCCGTACTGATCAGTGACACGATCATGGCAGTCAGGGCCCGTTTACACAACGCTGCGCTGAACAGGGCCGAGACCATGGTCACCAGGATAAAGTAAAGAATCCATGACCAGTCGTGCCCGGTGGAAAGAGGTACCCTAGGCTCCAGCTTGACGACAACATGGAGGACCAATGCTACCAACAAACCGAACAGGGCCATAATGACCAGGGCCGCACCCAGTCCGACTGAAAGTTTGGTCAGCCAGATTCTCAGACGGGATAAGGGCAGGGCTTCGAGAAAGACGCTGGTCCCCTGCTCACGTCCCTCGGTCAAGGGGACCACAATCAGAGCGGTAAAAATGATCCATAAGACCAGAATTGTGCTGACAGCTAACATGTCCATAGCCTGCAAATCCGATCCATACATCAATTGGACCACTGCACACAAGACGATCCAGACCTCCAGGACTACACCGGCCATGAAGGTCGCTTTCAGTTCCTTCATCTCTTTCAGAGCAAGTTCCAACATGACTTACTCCTTTCTGCTTTTTTCGAGGGCAATGTAAATCTCCTCGAGAGAAAGGTCCTCGATCTCGACTCGAACATCACTACTCAACCCGGAAAAACTGACAAGCGAATAGTTATCGATGATCCATTCACAGCCGTGCTGACGATCGATAGCCATCAGAGCGTGGGCTCCGTCCGGCAATTCCGGTGCAGGACCGTCTGGCCGGGCATACATCGTTATCCTGCGGAAATCTGCTTTCAATCGCTCGAGATTCAGACAACCCTGCGTTGTGCCGTCCTTGATCAGCACGACAGTGTCCACCAGTCCCTCGACCTCACCGATCAGATGCGTGGCAAAAAACACCGTCGTACCTTGGTCGTGCACAAAGCGGACCAGACTTTCCAGAATCTCGTGTCGAAACAAGGTATCCACGCCCGAGGTGGCATCATCCAAGACCAACAATTCCGGACGGTGGGCCAGGGCTAACAGCAGAGACAGCTTGGCTTCCTCACCTCGCGACAGGACCTTGACCCTGATGCCCGGATCGAGCCCGAATTCCCGGCACAGCGTTCGAGCATAGTCAGCATCCCAGGTCGGATAATAATGCCCTACAAATGACATGATCTGCTCCACGCTCATCCAACCGATCATCCGAGGCCGCTCCGGCACATATCCGGTCCGACGCCGGATCGCCACACCCTCGGACCGAGAATCATGTCCGAAAACCCGGACAGAACCCGCATCCGGTCTGATCAAACCCAGCATCATGCCTATGGTCGTGGTCTTGCCCGCCCCGTTACACCCGAGAAAGGCCAGAGCCGAACCCTTTTCCATGGCCAGATTGACATCGGATACGACCCATTTACGATTGTAGCGCTTGCCTAATTTCTCTATGGTAAGTATAGTATTGCTCATAAACGATCCCCCTTTACGATTTCCGGGTATCACGCACGTAGATTTTACCGAGTTCGGTCTCAAGAATATCCCGGACCGCATCCTGCTCGAGGTCCAAATGGTAGGCCTGCACCACCGGCACCTCCATCGACCTCCCCACCATCTCGCGACGACGCTCCAGACTCAAGCCCATGTCGCCCCCACGAATGAAACTGCCTTGACCAGGCCGGCCCTCGGTCACCTGTTCCCGGTCCAACTCCCGATACGCCTTGGCCACCGTGTTCGGATTGACCCTCAACTCCACGGCCAGCTCACGCACCGTCGGCAGACGATCACCGACCCTGAGCCGGCCCGAGGCAATCTGATACTTGACCTGGTCAACGATCTGAACATAGATCGGCGTCGAACTCCGCGGATCAATTTTGATGAACATATCCTCTCCTTGCTCACGATTAGTACGACTTGTACTATTCTACTAGTACAATATAATTGCTCGGGAGGATTTGTCAAGTCCTGGTGCAGATTTTTTTTCAAATAGCTGTAATATAATGCGAAGAGGAACTCAGATTAGAACAAGGTTGGCAGAGGAATCCATCTATGCTATAGTAGCAATGACACTATAATTATGTAGTAATCCGCAGATGACGCAGATGGACCCAGATGTGAAAAAGAATAATGATCCTCAGACCTATGCCGTAATTGGTGCGGCCATGGCGGTCCACATATATTACTAATCTGCGTGAATCTGTGTCATCTGCGGAAAAATAAAGCTGGTTGTCCCCGTTGAAATATCCTATTCTTTAACAGGCAGGACATGGATCGCCTTGACAATCAGGTGGATTTCCTGACCTGGTTTGAGGTCCAATTCTTCCAGTGATTCGGTCGTGAGCACCGAAGCCATCTCGACCGGTCCGATAACCTCGAATTTCACCAGGGACATGATCTCATCTTTTTGCATGGTTTTGACTTTTGCTTTGATATTGTTGCGGGCGCCATATTTCATGGTTGGGGTTCCTTTCTATGTCTGAGGTTTTGTTGATCATCGATACATAATTACCAATCCATTGGATCGATGTCAAGCAAATCGGGCGGTTCTGTCCTATATCTAGATCATCATGATGGGTAAACAACGAACATTTCAGATCAGACCGATCGGTCTTGAGGACCGTGGCTGGGTCTCACTTTTTCTGGCAGAGCATTGGGGTGAAGCCCGGGTTGTGACGCGGGGTCGGATTCATCAGGCAGACCGATTGCCCGGTTTTATTGCGGAATCCGAGGATGATCGGATTGGTCTGGTGACGTATCAGATCACGGGCATCGATTGTGAACTCGTGTCTTTAAACAGCAGCATCGATGGTCTCGGAGTGGGTCGGGCCCTGCTCGATCAGGTCAAGGCAACTGCATCCGCCCGGGCCTGTCAGCGTTTATGGTTGATCACTACCAACGACAACACGAAAGCTTTGCGTTTTTATCAGCGATACGGTTTCAGATTCAAGGCCCTATATCCGGAAGCAATCACCCAATCACGCCAATTGAAGCCCTCGATTCCCCTGTTGGGCAATGATGACATCCCGATCCGGGACGAACTCGAACTGGAGTTATGGCTCGAAGTGACCTGACTATTCAGGAGACAGTAACTGCGTGATGAGCTTCGAAGCAGACTCGTGATGACATAATCCGATGTGAGAATAGGTCGTGCATCTGTGCTCGAATCAAAACAGTCAATTGGCCTCGAGATTCGTGATCAGGGCGATTATGGTTGGATCGAGCCAGTCCTTCTGCTCGGCGTTCGTGACGATAATCAGGTGTTTACCGGCCAGGACCGCCTGAAATGGTCCATTGTAGCGGTCCATGCCTTTGATTGCGGAATTTTCACCCAGTTTGAACGGTTCGGGAGGTGTGGAACAGCGCCGGGCTATGGCCTGGGAAAAGTCAGTAAAGAGTGCCTGGGCAGCCTGGCTGTCAGGTGATGAACAGAACATGAGCTGGGCCTCGATATCATCATGGCGGTAGCGGGCTGAGAATACATCGGTCAGTATTTTCAGACCCAGCGTACCTTGTGGGGTAAAATTGAAAGAACCTTGGACCAGATTTTCAGACGGAAAGACCTGAAATTGCACCGGAAGGGTCGAGTCAGCCTTGATCTTGGTTGCCACGAGTCCCGCGAATGTCATCAGGTCTTGGGCTGATGTCTCGCTGTGCGGGTTGATCTGCAGCTTGATATAAAAGGCCCCCTTGTAGAAGTTCATGGTATTGCCTTCGAGATAACCTTCGGCGCCTATTGGCCGGACCTGGGTCTGCCCGGGTTTCTGGACCTGATAGACGCCGAAGGCGTTGAGCCGGTCCACCAGAGCATAAATCTCGACGGCAATCTCGGTCTCCTGTCGCTGATAGTACCCGACTGTCAGCGACTGACAACCGTATTTGAGATACAAATCGGCGGCACCATCGATATGCTGCCACATATCATCAGCCGGGTAGAGCTTGTGTTTATCAGCCTGGGTCCAACCCTGGAATTCTGCTTCAGTCGGGAACAAGTCTTGGGCCAACGGAAGTGTTTCAGGCGAAGCGTTGGCCGCAATCATGATCAAGACGAAAGAAATGCAACAGACCATATTATTCATAACATTGTACCTCACTAAAGGTTTTCGCGATGCAAAGTGCTTGAAAATGGATTTCCCGCAAAAATCAAGCAGGCGAGATACTGCTTCGCCTGCTTGAGAATGAATCTGTGGTAAAAACCCTATTCTTTGGCTGCACCCGAGAGGGGCACATATTCATCGATCTGGTCCATGAGATTGATCGTGATCAGGATCGTGTCCATGTTCGATGTTTTAAGGGCCCAGCGGATTGCGGCGATGTTGAAGGGATGCAGACGTGATTTGAATTCCGGGAGTTCAGCTTTACGAGCGGCAGAAAAAACTTTCATCGCGGCAAAACCAATCCCTTTTTCCTTGGCCTTGGCGATGAATTCCGGCATGTCTGGATACTCGAAGGGATCGTATGAGCACAGGATGACATCGAGTTTATTCTGCTCGATGATCGTTTTCAGGTCCGTAGTAATATTGGGACCATGGTGTGAGATGCCGGTGAAATGCAGTTTCTTTTCCTGTTTCAACTGCTCGAACGCTTCCCAGATGTGGGGGTTGGCCAGTGCTTCAGGAACATAGGTATGAAACATGAGAATATCGGCATACGAACTCTGCAACCGTTTTAGACATGCCTCGAACCGGGTCAGCACTTCTTCTTTGGTCGTGGTCCCCTCGAAGGGGATTTTGGTGCAGATGATCATTTTTTCACGTTGGGTCGCGGCAACCTGTCCGAGAATTTCTTCGCTTTTACCGTTGGCATAATTCTCGGCGGTATCGAAATAATTGATACCTGCATCGAGGGCATAACGTATGACGGCAGGGTCCATCACGCCACCGGTCCCGAAACCGATATCGGACACCTTCAGGCCGGTCCGGCCCAGGACGTTATATTGTTTGATTGTGGGCAAAGTAACATCAGTCGCTTCGAGAGTCGGAACATGCATCAGGGCAATAAGCATCGTTGTCAGACCGGCACAACAGAGTAACAGGGTCACGAGTCTTTTATTCATGGGTGGCCTCCTGATTATTTGCTTCTTTTGTTGCCTCGGTTTCAGTTTTCTCCACGGCATCGGTTTGCGGTGCCTGAATCAGAGCGGGTTTAATCGTTACAGGTTCGCCCTCGCTCACGCCTTCGAGCTCAGGACGCAAACCCAGAAATGCTTTGACCAGCCAGAGCGCGGGTGTGTTGTTAAAAACGACCAGATAGTCGCCCCGACCGATGGACAAAGCCGCATTGATATCGACCAAATACTTGTATTCTTTGGCCGTGCCCTTGATCTCGACCGTGAATGTGGCCTCGTCTTTGGCCACAAAATTGGCGAACACTTCCTGGGTGATGTTGGTGATAGCGCTCCCACCACGAGAAAAGCCGATGATCTTGGCGGTGATCACGTTTTCTTTAAAAGAAGCAGGCTCGACCGTCGCTTCCGGTTTGATCAACTGGACGCTATCCAAGTCCTGGTTCAGCTTGATATCGAGCAGACGTGTCGGCGGCCGGGTACTGATCCCGTTCGTGACACACATGGTTTCGGTACTGGTGAACAGGGTCAAGCCATCAAATTTCTGATAATCGGAGAAACGGGAAATGTTTTTTAATTGGACCAGTTCGGGATCATCGACCAACTCGATGATCTTTTCGAGTAAGCCGGTGCTTCGGTTGAAGTAGCAGGTGCGTTCACCGCCATGGGTCCCACTCACCTTGACCAGATCATAGTGCTGGCCGTGCTTCTCTTCCTGACCGAGATATTCGGCCTTGACCGGTTGACCCGACGCATCGAGCAGACCATTGAACAACATAGTGAGTAAAGTGATCTCACGGTATGGCTCGAGCTGATCGGCTGGGACCGGATTGACCAAGCCAAAATAGGTCTGCCAATAATCCTTCCCGTCAAAAACAACGGTCTGACCCGGCTCGTTAATCCGGAAAGGGCCTGCTGCTGTTATGAGATAATTGACCGCATATTCATAGCCTTCATACTGCGCGGTAAAGGAAATATTGGCGATTTTGCGGATGTGCTCGATCCCACCGCTTGCCTCGAAATAACGGTTCAAGACCTGGGTGGCTTGATCGCTGACTTCTTCTGCGCCCAACAAATATGGAAGAACCAGAAGAAGAAAAACACCGATGAGCATTGTCTGTTTCTTCATGTCCACTCCTTTCTGATAGTCAACATTAGCAGCGACTCGCAACAACAAATGGAGGATATAATATCATCGAACGGAACCAAAAGAAAGAGAAATATTCACAAGCTGCAATATTTTTTTGGGGAGAGATTTTTACTTGACATTAATTTAATATTTCAATAATGTATATTACAAATTTCAAAAAAGAGGGGTTTATGATAGAGACGAAGAGACGGGAGGGCATGGAGTTTTAACTTCTCAACAGTCTGTCGAAAGGAGGACTGGATGAAAAGGTGGGTGGTTTTTTTTAGTTTTCTGTTGTTTGCTTCATTGTGTTCGGCTGGAGTACCTTTGTGGGTCCCGGTTGGTCATGGGACGGGCCAGATCGAGGAACCGCTGGTAACCACGACAACGGTCAAAGACTCGTTACTCTCGTTCGAGATCGAGGTGCCTGGTTTTCTGGTCGAGCAGGAGTACACCAAGGGTGGCACATTTTCACGCTTGGCCATGCCCGGTCAGACCTTTAGTGGTGAACGAGGTCAGGCCAAGCTTCCAGCTATTCGGGTCTTGATCGAGGTGCCCTATAGTGCGGACATTTCGATTCAGCCGGGTAAGTCGGAAGTGAAGGAATATCCTCTGTCATTTTTCGGCATTGATACGATCATTGTCCCTGTTCAGGACTCGATCCTCAAGACGGAAGATGGTCTCGAAAAGTGGCAATTTGTAAAAGAGGATAAGTATTACGCTCACGATAAATACATGCCCTCAGTTCAAGTCAAGATTCTCAATGAAGTTATGATGCGGGCTCATCGGGTCATCCAGCTCGAGATTGTTCCGGTCGCGTATAATCCGATCCAGGGCAAAGTCACTGTGTCGAGTCGATTGTCTTTTGATGTGCAGATGACAGGCGGTCAGATGACCCGGACGGTCAAAGCCTTGCGGGATTCATGGTCGAACGCCTATGAAGCGAATTATGCCAATCAGGTCATCAACTACGGTTTTTTCCGCAATCTGGTCACGAAAGGGGACATGAAGACGAGTCATTGGGATGGATTACTGATCATTTCCGATCCTGATTTCTATTCATATGCCGATGTGTTGGCCCAGTGGCGAGAAAAAATGGGGTATTATGTCGAGCATGTCGATACGACCACAACCGGGACCACCTCGACCGCAATCAAGAACTACATCCAGGCTGCATATGGTTCCTGGACATCGCCTTCATTGTCGTTTGTGTTACTGGTCGGTGATGTCGATCAGATTCCAACCATTCCTGGACAATATTGTTCATCCTGCGCTTCTGACAGTGACTACGCCTGTTTGGCCGGATCGGACAACATCCATGATATTTTCATCGGTCGTATTTCCGTTGAAACGACGGGTTCAGCCAGTGAAGTGTTCGACAGGTTCATGACTTATGCCAAAGCGACCTTCAGCAATGACATGGCCTGGATTAAGAAGGCCTGTTTTGCATCGTCTTGTGACAGCACCTACAATACCTACCACACTCACGAATACTGTTTGAGCACCTATACTCAGCCGAATGGTTACACAGGTGACTATTATCCCAGCAGCGATCCGGGTGGTGATTTGATCCGCTGCATCGAGGACTACGGCGGTAGTGCATCCTCTTCAGGTGCTGATGTCATCCATGCGATCGATGACACGGACAAGGGCCGGTCGCTGGTGCTCTATTCCGGACACTGCGGTCAGACCGAATGGAGTGGTCCTAATATTGACGCCAGTGAAGCTGATGCCTTCACCTGCGGAGACCGAGATATCATTCCCTTCATGGCCGGACATTGCTGTTTGGCCCATTCAATCGACTACAGCACCAGGTGCATGGGTGAAGCCTGTATCAGAGCGGCTGCTATCGGGTATTTCGGTTCATCGAACAGTTCATACTGGGGTGAGGACGATTATCTGCAGCGGGCCTGGTTTGACAAGTTGTTTACCGATGGTCAATTCCGAATGGGTGAATATACGATCAACGGTTTGATCGATATGTATAACAATTACAGTTCCTCCCTGCTCGATTACTACATGGATATGGAGATTTTCGGTGGCGATCCGACCATGGAAATCTACACCGAAATTCCGCTGGCCCTGACTGTGGACCACCTGAGCGCAACTCCGGTTGGGACATCTACCTTCGCGGTTAATGTAAAGAGGTCGGGCGCGAACCTGCACAATGCCCGGGTTTGTCTGACCAAGACTGACGGCGGTGATTACATTCATGAGTTCGGGACAACCAACGCTAACGGTGATGTGACCATCACGATGAATCCAGCTCCTGCCGGCGTGGGAACACTGAATGTCACGGTCACCTATTACAACTCGATTCCCTATGAAGGCACTGCTGCGGTTATCGTGCCCTCCGGCCCCTGGCTGGTCCATGATAGTCACATCATCAATGACAGTGCCGGCAATGATGACGGGATCATCAATCCCGGGGAAACGATCAACATGCCCATTACCCTCGAAAATATCGGGGCTGATGGGGCAACTTCAGTGACCGGGACCCTGAGTACCACAAACGGGAATGTGACTGTTACCGATAATTATGCGACCTATCCTAATATTCCCGTATCTGGGACAGGTCAGTCCAATTCCAACCATTACGCTTATCAGGTCAGTTCCGGAGCGGTCAATGGTGAGACAATCCCGTTCACACTCACCTGGAGTGCCTCGGGCGGTTATTCTGATGATGCGACTTTTAATGTATCAATATGTGATTTGCTCACCATAAGTAATGTGGCGATCTCGATGATCACAACTGAGTCGGCGATCATCACCTGGACGACCAATCTCAACTCGAATTCGACGGTCTATTATGGGACCTCGACACCTCCCAGCCAGCAACAAACTTCGAGTACGCAGACCACCAGTCACAGCATCACCCTGACCGGTCTGACGGATTGTACGACCTATTATTTCGAAGTCAGCTCGACTTCACCGGGTTGTTATACCGAAACCGACGATAATAGTGGTTCCTATTATGATTTCACGACCCAGATGTCGGTGACCATGTTCTCTGATGACATGGAATCCGGATCGTCGAACTGGACCGCGGCTTCACCCTGGGCCATATCGGACGAGGATTATCACAGTGCCAGTCATGCCTGGAGCGACTCTCCGGGTGGTGTTTACGCCAACAGCATTGACATTTCGCTCACTTCGATTGCTTTCGATCTCTCGAGTACGACCGAAGCCAGTTTGACTTTCTGGCAGATCTATGACCTGGAAAGTGGCTGGGATTACGGATACCTCGAGATTTCGACCAACGGTTCGACCTGGACGCAACTGGCCAGTTTTAACGGAACACAATCAAATTGGACCGAGGCTTCTTATGATCTGTCGGCCTATGTCGGTAATTCGAATGTCCAAATCCGTTTCCGGCTCGATACCGATGGTTCACAAGCCTATGATGGCTGGCATATCGATGATGTCAGTATCGGCTATGCCATGCCCTGTGTGCCTCTGGCCGCATACGACAGCCATATCTTTACCGATGACTGTCCGGCAGGTGGGGCTGGCGATGCTGATGGTATTCTCGATGCCGGTGAAACGATTACTTTCCAGATCGATATCGCCAATATGGGCACAGGCGATCTGACCGGGGTCTGGGCCGAGTTGACTTCGAGCACGACCGGTGTGACTGTGACTGATGCTCAGGCTAATTATAACAATATACCCGAAGGCACGAGCGGGACCTCGCTGGCGCCTCATTTCACGGTGTATCTGGCCGAGAGTATTGCCTGCGGAACGGACCTTGATTTCAGTCTGACCATCCATACCAACGAAGGTGATTTCAACGGCGGTTCGTTCTCCGAGACGACCGGCCTGGTTATCCCGGGCAGCGGTACGGCCCTGAATGTTAATTTTGACTCGACGGGCATTCCAGCCACCTGGACGATTGTTGACGGCTCGAGCGATAGCTGGACCTGGTTCGAGGACGACTCGAGCGATCCGTCCGGTTGTGCTAATGACGATCCGGCCAGTCCCATTGGCGGCATCTGGGCAGCGGTTGACTCGGATTGTCAATCAGTGGACATGGACGAGCAATTGATTACGCCCGTGCTTGATCTGAGCGCGGCTACCGAAGTCACGCTCGAGTTCTACCATTATTTCAACAGGTATGGTTCCGAGTATGCGGACGTTGATGTCCGGTCCACGAATACGGGTTCTGCCTGGAGCACGGTGGGCCAATGGACGGCTGATACCACCAATCCACAACTCGAGAGCATTGACATTACCACCGAGGCGGCCGGCGCAGATGATGTTCAGATCCGCTGGCATTATTATGATGCTAATTACGAATGGTATTGGTATGTGGACAATATCGTGGTGAGTTTTACAGCAGCCGGAAGTTGCGAGATGAACATCTGCACGGGTGGTTGCTCGATGACCGTGGATGTGACGCCGAACGGGACGACCACAGTCTGTACCGGAAACGCGATCATGTTCATGGCCACGCCGACCGGTGGGACCTCGCCGTACAGCTATCAATGGACCGAGGACGGTTCGGACATCAGTGGGGCGACCAATGCCACCCTGAGCCGGAACTACGCGACGGCCCAGTCGCACACCTATAACTGCAAAGTATCGGACGCGGGGGCCTGTGTTGATATCACCGATGGGACCGCTTCGACCGGGACCTGGGAACTCACGCCCGGTGCGCCAGTGATCGGTTCGGTAACCGACCTGAATGCCTGTACGTTGACCGGTGTTTCGATCGTGTTCACAGCGGGCTCAGGTGCATCGAGTCACAATCTGTGGGTGGACGGTTCGCAGGCTGCGACGGGCATCACCAGTCCGTACACCTATGTGCCTGGTGATACTTCGAGCCACAGCTACGTGGTCCGGGCAATCAATGGCGGGTGTTATGCAAACTCGAACGCCGTGGCCGGGACTGATGCAAATAATACGCCCGGTGCGCCGGTGATCGGTTCGGTAACCGACCTGAATGCCTGTGCGTTAACCGGTGTTTCGATCGTGTTCACAGCGGGCTCAGGTGCATCGAGTCACAATCTGTGGGTGGACGGTTCGCAGGCGGCGACGGGTATTACCAGTCCGTACACTTATGTGCCTGGTAACACCTCGAGTCACAGCTACGTGGTCCGGGCGATCAACGGCAGTTGTTATGCCAACTCGAACGCCGTGGCCGGGACCGATGTCAACGATGGCGTCACTACAGTGCCGGTCATCACCAGTATCGTTGACAACGATCCCCTGGTCCAGGACGGCATTTTTGTTTACTATAGCCTCGGTTCACCCGCGACCTCGCACAATCTGTATCGAGACAGCAGTCTGGTTGTGACCGGTTATGTGTCCGGGGTTTTGTATAATCCGGGCGACACGAACAGCCATAATTATGTGGTCCAAGCGATCAATGGCAGTTGTTATGCCGACTCGACCGCAGTAGCAGCGACTGATGAGGAATCAACGATCGTCCCACCGGAGATCATGCCCATTGGCTGGAGCGGGACCGGGACGATAAGCTGGACCGAAGAAGCGACCGCGACCAATGGCTATGTGCTCTATCGAGGTGTTCAGGCAAATCTGGCTTCGCTGTTGACCAGTGCGACCGATTTCTGCATCCGTTGGACCGGTTCGAGTTCGAGCGATACGTCCGCAACCGGACTGACCGAAACAGCCACGGTGGGTGATTGCTACTACTTCCTGGTGGTCGGGGTCAATGGTAATGGCAATGGTACAGCCGGCTATGCCACCGCTGGTGAGCGACTGGTAAACGATACCGGTGTATGTCCTTAATCTGAAACTGAAGGAATGAGTATGAAAAGGGCCGGGGATATTGACCGGCCCTTTTTTTAACAATTGATGGAGGAAAAGAAAGGCTTTTCTCGATGAAAAAAGCAGTTCTGGTTGTTTGTTTCATCATGATTATGCAACCATGGCTGGCCATGGCTGATACCTATGATACCCATACTTTGGTCAAGATATTTGTTCCAAACCAGCAACAGAAAGATTTCATCAAACAAGCGAGTTTTGACATTACCAATGCCCGTAAGGACTGGGTAGAAGCCTTGTTGACTGACCCTGAAATTCTTCTGATCGAAAAGCAGGGACTTGATTATGAAATTCTCTACGATAAAATGATGAAAGAACGGGCATCCCGGGCCGTACCCGGTTTTTGCACCAATACATCTCCTCCCTGTTATTATGCGGCTTCGACTTTCAATACGACTAATCCCCCCTCGGGCACATTGATGGCGTACCTGCTCGACCATTACAACAATTACCCGACTATCACCCGTTTGTTTGATTTCGGTGACTCACAAGATGGTAATTACGACCTGATTGCAATCAAGGTCACGGACAATCCTGATCTCGAGGAGAATGAACCGGAACTGCGGATTTATGGCAATATTCACGGTGATGAAGCTTCTTCGATGATGGTAACCTGTTCGACCCTGGATTGGATATTGGATAATTATGGTTCGGATCCAGTTGCTACAAAATTGGTTGACGAAGCTGAACTCTGGTTTATTCCTCTCGGGAACCCGTATGGTTTAGTCCATGAAACTCGTTATAATTCCAACGGGGTCGATCTGAACCGGAATTTCTGGGGACCGATCGGGTGTGACGAACCGCCAGCCTGGTCAGAGTCTGAAACTGCGGCCATGCGAGACCTGGTCGAACTCGGATTGCCCTCAGCGGGCGAAACACCGAAAAGGTTCGTAGTCTCCCTTTCCTTTCATTCAGGTGCAACATGCTTCAATGCTGTCTATAATTACACGACTACGGCCACTGCAGATGAACCGATTTTTTTCGAATCAAGGTCCGGTGGTCCCGGAGGGGATGCTGATCCGTCACCATACGGTTTAGCCCAAGCCTATTATGATGGGAATACCACTTCGGGCTTCTGGTATACCAATGGCTATGATTGGTACCAGACCCTTGGAGATACCAATGATTGGTCATATAATGTCTGGAGCGATCTGGATACGACCCTCGAAGTTACAGTAACCAAATGGCCGGACTCGAGTCTTATCCCCAGCTATACTGCCCAGCATACCCAGGCGGTCATCAATTACTTATACAAGAGTTTTCAGGGAATTTCCGGAATTATGTCCGATGCCGGCACACCGCTCGACGGCGATGTCGTTGCGACCTGTACCGCTGATTGTCCTTCCTATGTCGGGACGGGTCATATTTACAAGGAGGTCTTGACTGATCCAGATGTCGGCGATTTTCACCGGGTGCTTCTGCCCGGAACATACGAACTCGAATGCAATTGTTCGGGATATACTTCCTACTCGATTTCGGATATCGTGGTTGAAGCAGATAGTACGACCTGGGTCAATTGTACATTCAATAGTCCGGACCTGGTGCATGTTTCCTATAGTATCGATGATAGTGTCGGGGGAAACAATGATGGATTGCTCAATGCCGGTGAGACTATCGTCCTTCAGCTCACAGTCAGAAATACGGGTGAATTGGGTGCTACCGGTATCAGTTCGGTGTTAACCAGTTCAGATTCATATGCGACCATCAGTGATCCCAATGCCACCTTCCCGAACTTGATCAGCGGTGCTACCGGTCAATCTCAATCCGATCATTTCACCGTATCGGCCGACAGTGGGACCCCTTCCGGGCATCAGATCGATTTTGTGTTAAACTGGACAGCTACCGGCGGTTATTCGGGAAATACGACCTTCTCGGTCCCGGTTTTCTCCGATCAACCTCCGGTTATCAGTAATGTTCAAGTTACCGATATAACCCGGAATTCAGCCCGAATTACCTGGGATACCGATTGTGTAGCCACCTCGATCGTGACCTACGGGACCTCGATCCCACCCGCACAACAGGTCGAAGATATAACCCTGGTCATGAGTCATGATGTTGTCGTTTCAGGGCTGACCGATTGCACCACCTATTACTTTTCAGTAACTTCAGCGAATTCTGGCGGATATGCCACGACTGATGACAACGGTGGCTCATATTATTCATTCACGACTCAGATGTCGGTGGATATGTTTGCTGATGACATGGAGTCCGGATCGTCGAATTGGACCGCAGCCTCGCCCTGGGCCATATCGGACGAGGATTACCACAGTGCCGGCCATGCCTGGAGTGATTCTCCGGGTGGCAATTACGGCAACAATATCGATATTTCGTTGACCTCAGTCTCATTCGATCTTTCGAGTACAACTCAAGCCAGTCTGACCTTCTGGCAAATCTATGAACTGGAAAGCGGTTGGGATTTCGGATACATCGAGATATCGACCAACGGTTCGACCTGGACGGAACTGGCCAGTGTCAATGGTACTCAGACGACCTGGACCGAGGCTTTGTATGATCTATCGGCCTATATTGGTTATGCGAATGTGCAGATTCGGTTCCGATTGGACAGCGATGGTTCACAAGCGTATGATGGCTGGCATATCGATGATGTCACGATCGGCTATGCTGCGCCCTGTGTACCCATGGCCCAATACGACAGCCATATCTTTACCGATGACTGTCCGGCAGGCGGGACCGGCGATGCCGATGGTGTTCTCGATGCAGGAGAGACAATTACTTTCCAGATCGATATCGCAAATACCGGTATCGGTGATTTGACCGGGGTCTGGGCCGAATTAAGTTCGAGCACGACCGGTGTGACCGTGACCGATGCTCAGGCCAATTATAATGATATTCTCGAGGGCACGAGCGGGACCTCGCTCTCGCCCCATTTCACGGTGTATCTGGCCGAGACCATTGCCTGTGGAACAACCCTTGATTTCAGTCTGACCATCCATACGAATGAGGGTGATTTCAGTGGCGGTTCGTTCTCCGAGACAACCGGCCTGATCATTCCGGGCAGCGGCACAATCCTTGATGTTAATTTCGACTCGACGGGCATTCCGGCCACCTGGACGATTGTTGACGGCTCGAGCGATAGCTGGACATGGTTCGAGGACGACTCGAGCGACCCATCCGGATGTGCTAATACCGATCCTGCCAGTCCCATGGGCGGCATCTGGGTCACGGTTGACTCGGATTGTCAATCCGCGGACATGGACGAGCAACTGATTACGCCCGTGCTTGATCTGAGCGCAGCTAGCGAAGTCACGCTCGAGTTCTACCATTATTTCAACAGGTATGGTTCCGAGTATGCGGATGTCGATGTCCGGTCCAGCAATACGAGCTCGACTTGGACTACGATTGCCACCTGGACAGCCGATACCACCAATCCGCAACTCGAAAGCTTCGATATCACCACCGAGGCGGCCGGCGCAGATGATGTTCAGATCCGCTGGCATTATTATGATGCCAATTACGAATGGTATTGGTATGTGGACAATATCGTGGTGAGTTATACGGCAGCCGGAAGTTGCGAGATGAACATCTGCACGGGTGGTTGCTCGATGACGGTGGATGTGACCCCAAACGGGCCGACCACGGTCTGTACCGGGAACAATATCGTGTTCACGGCCACGCCGACCGGCGGGACCTCCCCGTACGATTATCAATGGACCGAGGACGGTTCGGACATCAGTGGGGCGACCAATGCCACCCTAACCCGGAACTATGCGACGGCCCAGTCGCACACCTATAACTGCAAGGTATCGGATGCGGGAGCCTGTGTCGATATTACCGATGGGACCGCTTCGATTGGGACCTGGGAACTCACGCCCGGTGCGCCGGTGATCGGTTCGGTAACCGATGTGAATGCCTGTGCGTTGAGCGGTGTTTCGATCACATTTACGGCCGGTTCGGGCGCATCGAGTCACACTCTGTGGGTGGATGGTTCGCAGGCGGTGACGGGCATCACCAGTCCGTACACCTATGTACCCGGTGATACTTCGAGCCACAGCTACGTGATCCGGGCGATCAACGGCAGTTGTTATGCCGACTCGAACGCCGTGGCCGGGACCGATGTCAACGATGGCGTCACTACAGTTCCGGTCATCACGAGTATTGTGGACAACGATCCCCTGGTTCAGGATGGCATTTTTGTTTACTATAGCCTCGGTTCACCCGCGATGTCGCACAATCTGTATCGCGATAGCAGTCTGATTGTGACGGGCTATGTGTCCGGGAGCTTGTATGATCCGGGCGACACGAACAGCCACAGTTATGTGGTCCGGGCGATCAATGGGGCCTGTTACGCCGACTCGACCGCGGTAGCAGCGACTGATGAAGAATCATCGATCGTACCACCTGAGATCACGCCCATCGATTGGAGCGGGAAAGACGCGATCACCTGGTCCGAGGAAACAACCGCCACGAGCGGATATGTGCTCTATCGAGGTGTTCTGGCTGATCTGGCTTCGCTGTTGACCAGTGCGACTGATTTCTGTATTCGTTGGACCGGTTCGAGTTCGAGCGATACGTCCGCAACGGGTCTGACCGAAACAGCCACGGTTGGAGATTGCTACTACTTCCTGGTCGTGGGGGTTAATGGTAATGGCTATGGCACAGCCGGGTATGCCACCGCCGGCGAAAGACAGATAAACGATAGCGGGCTTTGCCCTTAATCATAGAAACCTTAGCCTTTCTCTAAAAGGAGTAAACTATGGGTAGGAAATTGTTGTTTGGCTTGTGTTTCTTATTATTTGCAGGCCTGGTCAATGCCGGCGAGTGGGTCCCCTTGACCAGTCACGATCCGGCTCCGGCCAGGATCGAAGTGGTCTCGAGCTCTCTTGAAGAGACCATTCTGTCCGTTTCGATCCCGGGTTATTTTCGTGAGGAAGTTGAACTCGATGGTACGAAATATGAAATTTTCAGTCTGTCTTCAGGACATAATCTGATGGAAAAAGGCTGCCCGACACTCCCCTTCGAGGCGACAGATGTTGCGGTAGCAAATCAAGGGACCGTTTCGTACAGCGTGGGGAAGGGCAAATCCGTGACACTGACTGTCGAGAATTATCTGCCCTCCAAGGGACATTTCACGCGTAATATTGATCCGGAGACTGTGCCGTATACTTTTGCGAAGGTCTACGACACGGATGCGGATTATCCCCGTTCAATCGTCCAGGTGGGTGAGCCTTTTATTTTACGGAATGTTCGTGGAGTTAATGTCTCGATTCGTCCTTTTCAGTATAACCCGATCCAGGCGAAGATGACGATCACGACCGATTTTCAGTTCAGCATAAGGACGGTCGGGCGATCAGACAAAAACGTTCTGACCGATGATCAGATTGTGCCCGAGTCCAAGCTCTATCAGGACATTTACCGGACCCGGTTCATCAATTATGAGCAGAATGCCCAGCGATATACGGCCATTGGTGAAATCGGCAACATGCTGATCATAACCAATGATTCGTTTTATAATGATATGTTACCGTTGCTGTATTGGAAATTGCAAAAAGGTATTCCCTGCAAGATGGTGACCCTGACAACGACGGGTAGTACGGCAGCGAATGTTCAGGCATATATTCAGAACGAGTACGCCACGAATGGCCTTACTTTCGTCCTGCTAGTCGGCGATTCGGCTGAGATGCCAAGTTTGCTTGGAAGTGAAGAAAGTGTCAAATCGGATCCCACATATGCATTTATATCTGGTAGCGATAGTTATCCCGAGCTTTTTATCTCCCGTTTTCCGGCCCAGACCCCAACGGACGTTCAAATCATGGTCAACCGGATCATCAATTATGAAAAGACCCCCATGTCCGGGTCGTCCGGGGCCTGGTATCATCAGGCATTCGGCATAGGCGGCGATGATGAAGGCTCAACAGGAATTGCAGATTGGGAGCGGGTTGACCTGCTTAAGGATGAAATGGTCACTCCGGCATACAATTATACCGTGTTCACCGAGATTTATCATTCTTCGGCAACAGCGTCCCAGGTGACGGCTGCGGTGAATAATGGTCGCGGCATCGGTGTTTACATCGGTCACGGGTCCCAGATTAGTTGGGGAACGACAGGTTTCGATGTTACAGATACCTATGCCCTGACCAATACAGACCTGGTACCTTTGGTCCATAGTGTGGCCTGCCTGGTTGGCCAGTTTTACTATTCCGGGGGGGATTGTTTTGCCGAAGCTTGGCAGAAATGCGGAACACCGGCGGCGCCGACCGGAGCAGTTGCCCATTACGGTTCGGTCACGAACCAGTCCTGGGTCCCGCCCTGTGATGCCCAAACCGAGACTATCGATCTGCTCGTTTCCGATAGTTTCCATTCGATCGGTGCGCTGTGTTTCAACGGGACCATGGGTGGCATGGACCTCTGGCCCGGCTCCGAGGGTAACACGCTGATGCAGCAGTGGCATATTTTCGGAGATTGCTCGACCATGATCTACACCGACGAATTAGCCACCCTGTCGGTGTCTCATGCGGGTGCGATGCCTGTAGGACAAGCGACCTACGATGTGACGGTCACGGGTGTGGAAGATGCACTCTGTGCTCTCTACAATGCGAGCACGCATGTTCTGTATGGTTCGAATTATACCAACTCTTCGGGCCAGACCACGATCACACTCGATCCGGTCCCGGCTTCGGTCATGGAGTTGACCCTGACGGTGACTGGATTCAACAAGATGCCCTATTTCGATACAGTCGATGTTATTGTGCCCTCCGGCCCCTGGCTGGTCCATGACAGCCATATTATCGATGACAGTACCGGTAATGATGACGGGATCATCAATCCGGGTGAAACGGTTAATATGCCCGTGACCCTTGAAAATATCGGAGCTGATCCTGCCACGGGTGTTTCTGCGACCTTGACGACCAGCAACACGGATGTGACTGTTACCGACAATTATGCAACTTATCCTGATATTGCGGTTTCTGGAACGGGTCAATCCCTGGCGAATCACTACAGTTTTACGGTCAGTTCCAGTGCCGGTGAAGGCGATGCCATTCCCTTCTCTCTTAATTGGAGTGCCAGCGGTGGTTATGCTGATGTAACCGGATTCACGGAATATGTCTGTGAAATTCTCACGATATCCAATATTTCCATTACCGATGTCACGATAAATTCGGCTATTATTCATTGGACCACCAATATACCAGCCGATTCGCTGGTGACATATGGGACCACAACGCCCCCCAGCATGCAGCAGAGTAATAGCACATTGACCACCAGTCACAGCATTACCCTGACCGGTTTGACTGATTGTACGACCTATTATTTCGAAGTCAGTTCGACCTCACCCAATTGTTACATTCTCACAGACGACAATGGCGGAGCCTACTATAACTTTACGACCTATATGCAGCAAGTATCGTTTTTCGATGATATGGAGTCCGGGACCGGGAGTTGGATATCAAGCGGGCTCTGGCATCAGGTAACAGAACCCACCTGTAGTCCTTCGGCTTATTCATCATCGACGAGCTGGTACTATGGCCAAGACTCGAGCTGCAATTTCTCGACCGGCTCAACCACTACAGGTAGACTCTATTCGGAAGCCATTGAAATTGTAGCCGGGACCGAACTGCATTTCTGGTATCGACGTGATACGGAATGTGGTGGCTGCTGCACCTACGATAATACTTCTGTCCAGATCTCAACCAATGGGGGCTCGAGCTGGACGACCCTTGAAGAAGTATGCGATGACTCGGATGAATGGGTCGAATATGCCGGCTATGATTTATCAACTTATGCCGGCCAGACGATCAATCTCGGTTTCTATTTTGACAGTTATGACAGCACTGCCAATACCTACACCGGTTGGATGATCGATGACGTCACGATCAGTAAACCTGCGCCCTGTGTGCCCTTGGCCGAATATAGCAGCCATATCTTTACTGATGACTGTCCTGCAGGCGGGGCCGGCGATGCTGATGGTATTCTCGATGCCGGCGAAACAATTGTGTTCCAGATCGATATCGCCAATACCGGTTCCGGTGACCTGACCGGGGTCTGGGCCGAGTTAAGTACGAGCACGACCGGTGTGACCGTGACCGATGCTCAGGCTAATTATAACAATATAGCTGAAGGCACGAGCGGGACCTCGCTCTCACCGCATTTCACGGTGTATCTGGCCGAGACTATCGCCTGCGGCACGACCCTTGATTTCAGTCTGACTATCCATACCAACGAAGGTAATTTCACAGGCGGTTCGTTCTCCGAGACGGTCGGCGAGATAGTTCCAGGTAATTTTACCCTGATCGATGAAGATTTCGAGAGTGCCTGGGGAACCTATGGTGATAATCCGCCAACCGGTTGGACCATCGAGGACTATGGCGATGAGGGCACTCCGACCTGGAATGCCAATGACTGGTATCGTTATTCCAAAGGCGGGGCTTATTCATACATAGCCCGGGTCTACTATTCACCGCTCGAAAATCAGGACGAATGGCTAATCACTCCGGCTTTTACGATTCCGGTTGGAGCGACCTCGGTCAACCTCGAGTATGATCATTATTTCCGGATGTATAGCACGGGTGAGTATGGCTACGTCGATTTCCGTTCAACCCAGAACCCGAGCTGGACCAACCTGGTGACCTATTCGAGCACGA
>JAFGSJ010000103.1 GCA_016934675.1 bacterium
CAGAGAAAAGGCACTTTTTTCGATTAAATCGACAGCCCCTAAACGCGGAACTCAGACCATTGTACCAGACGGAACGATGCACCGCTGAAGATCGACGCCGGTCCTGAGGGCATGTCTGTACTCTTTCAACGACTAACTGAGCCTGCACGATGTACAGAGAACAGGGCTCTCATCAACCACTACTGATTCGAAAAATCGGACCAATCGTGATACAAACCGTTTTAGCGATAGAGAGCTTTTCAATCCGCATGATGGTCCTGGAAAGTATATGAAGACTGGCAAAAGGATATTACTGGCGAATCCACCCTGGTCCAAAAAGGGTCATTTCGCCGTGCGGGCCGGTTCGCGTTGGCCGCATTTCGAGAAGGAAGGAGTTGATTATCAGCCCTTCCCCTTTTTCCTGGCCATAGCTACAAGCATGCTCCGGGCAAAGGGCTACGAAGCCCGTGTCATTGATGCCTTGGCCCAGCGTGAAAATGTGGATTCTTTTGTAGCCCGTGTTGCAGATTTCAAGCCTGATCTCCTTTTTTTCGAGATATCGACCCCGTCCCTGCTCAACGATATCGAAGTGGCTCGCTCAGCAATGCAAGCCCTTGACAAACCGGTCCCCTGCATTTTCGGGGGGCTCCACAAACCGGCCCTGCCTGAGGAACTCTTCGACCAGTTTCCGGACCTCGCGGTCTTTATAAACGGCGAGTATGAACAGACCTTACTCGAAGTGATCGAAGCTCTGTCAAATGAAGGATCAGGATTGGATCGGATTGCGGGTATCTCGTATCGGTCTGAAGCCGGTCATGTGGTTACGACCGCGGCCAAGACAACACTCGAGACGCTGGATGAGCTGCCCTGGCCGGCTTACGAGCAGTTACCACTTTACGCGTATCATGATGCTTGTGGCGGTCTGGCCAGACCGAGTGTGCAATTATGGGCCTCGCGAGGCTGTCCTTTCGGATGTATCTTCTGTGCCTGGCCCCAGATCATCTACGGCGGGCGCAATTATCGGACCCGAAATCCAGTCCGGGTAGTCGATGAACTCGAATGGTTGATCGGTAAGTACGGTTTCCGTTCAGCTTATTTCGACGATGATACGTTCAATATCGGTCCTGAACGTATCCGGACCCTGGCCCGGGAAATCGGGAAAAGGGGTCTGTCGGTCGAGTGGGGCATCATGGCCCGGGCCGATACCATGGACCGGGAAACCCTCGAAATCATGGTCGCAAACGGCTTGAAAGGGATAAAATATGGCGTCGAATCCGGTAATCAAAGCATCTTGAACAATTGCGGGAAGAAACTCGCGATCGGGCGGGTCCGAGAGACTGTGAACTGGACCCGGGACCTTGGTCTCAAATACCATCTCTCCTTTGCGTTCGGACTTCCGGGTGAAACGAAGGAAACAATCAAACAGACCGTTGATTGTGCCCTGGAGCTCGATCCGACCTCGATACAATTTTCGCTTATTACTCCTTTTCCCGGTAGTGACTATTACCATAGTCTCAAAGCAAGCGGTCATTTGACCAGCGAAGATTGGAGCCGTTATGACGGTTATACCAGTTCGGTGATCAGGACCGACAGTCTCGACAGTCGCGATCTTGAACAGGCCCTGCACTATGCGGAATCACGCTGGCGTCGTCATCTGGCCCGCCGCCTGCTCCGGCAACCCGGCCTCCACCTGGTCAAACGGGCAATCCAAAACCCACGCCAAGTACTCAATCTCCTGAGTAGCTTAACGGGACGATATTAGATCATTTCAGAAACGTGTTCGTTACCGGTTCAAGCGTTATCTCCCCGGCATAAACAACCGTGCGATCCCGTCGATCGAGGAAATCACGCAAAGCATACTCGATATTGGGCTGACATTCCTCCTCGAAGAGCGTGCGACCGTTGACCGTTATGGTGATGGGTTTGTCAAACGTGATCAGACGCGGATGCAGATAGACCGTCATCTGACTCACATTCGAACTGTCGACGGTCAAGGTGTTGCCCAGGCGAGTGGCATTAACCTTGCCGGACGGTTCGATCAGAAATAGGTCATATTGGGTGGGCTTGGGCATGGAAGCCTTGATTTTCTTTCTCTGTTGATCACGCTCGATCACCAGTGTGACCCGATCGCCGCGTTTGATTGTGCTTTTGTATGCATTCAGATCATCGATGCTTTTCAGTATGGTTTTATCCGCCTGCAGCAGAATATCACCGGATTGAAGACCGGCCTTCATACAAAAAGTCTCTTCTTCGGACTCGAGCAGCGAGGCAATCCGGATACCTTGACCGGTATAGGTCTCATCATAAAAGAAACCAAAACTCACCCGATCGTCAAGCAATCGCAAGTTATAATCCTTGTGCCATCTGGCTTTGGGACCGGTACAGATTGTGTCGATCTTCAACCAATGCCGCCGTCCGAACTCAGGTCGACTGCTTTCCCAGGCTATGTGCGTAGGGAAAGGATCGCGTGGATGCGTTTCGATAAAATCCACGACCGCAGGCAGGGCCTGTCGAGCGTATGCAAAATCATGGCCGATACCGTAATAAACCCGGTAATTAAGGTCGGCACCGGCCGACATGACCAGGGCCATCATGGGCGAAATCATCGAATCAGGATATTGCTCATCCAGATCGGTGTTTATAGCGTAAATCGGAGTCGAGATCAGGTTCGAAGCGTACAGCGGCAATTTACCATCGATACTGGCCACGCTGATATGACCGTTCAATGGAATAAAACATGAAAACAGATCGGGTTGCAGCATGGCCAGTCCGAAACAGCCCGAAGCGCCATCGCTGAAACCCGTCACTGCAATCCGATTATCATCGATATTGAAATGCCGTTTGCAAAACACAACCTGTCCTCGAATATTGTCCAGACCGACTGTATCCCACCAGGTCGCGCCCCTCTGTCCGTATGGGAACAGGACGAACCAATTGTGCAATTCAGCCCAGGCAATATAATCATTGGCCCGAGCATACCCAATCGGGTTCTGCTCGATGTCTTGGCGGCCGACACCCCCGTGCAGATACACCAGCAGCAGGGTTTTCCGGGCTGGATCGTATCCACCCGGGATATACAGCACAAACGGTCGCGTTACACCATCGAGACCCGGATAACCGAATTGAACAAAATCGGGCTTTCGGACCGGGGCGGGAAAGGTCATCGTGTCGATATAACCGAGCAAAGCTTCATAAGTAGGAATCGAACCTGCGACCTGATTGATAGCTGTGTCATTCGGTTTTTCCTGTTCGAGTAAAGCCTTCAGGTCCACTGTCCAGTCAGCGGCTGCATTTAGAACGCCATGCCACACAATACAGGTCATTATGATAATAAGAATAAAAGTGTGTTTGGATACCATGACAATCTCCTTTGTCCGGTCGTGACTGTGCTTGTCTGATTACTCTGGTCCACTATTGGACCCCTAAATGAGCGTACCATGTCACCCGTTTTTTTTCAAGAACGTTATAAAATACTCGATCAACTCAGTTCTTTTCATTCACCCGATCTGAGATGTCAGACGTAATAATATTTAATTGCTGGATAATACAATCAATCTAATGTGGGCTTGTTCGAGGTATGTGGCCGCATTCCAGCCAAACCCAAGTATGAAGATATCCGTAAGATAAGGAGGGTCAGATGTCGAAAAAAAAGCACGTTTGTCGGATGTTGACAGAAAGAGGAAAGGTTTCGATATACGGTCTGTGTTTTTTAGCTTTTCTGTTTATATTCTCCGTTCAACATGCTCACAGTGTTATGGAGAAAACGAAACAAAACGAACTCGAATTGTTTGCATTCAAGTCAGACAGGATGTATATCAGTCAGTCTCATCAAGCCCTGGCCAGCCTTCTGGCCCAATTACCCAACAGAAAGGCCTGGGAAAATTTCCTGAGTTCAGCGCCCATAGGTTCCGTCTATCTTGATCCTCGCTCGGGACGACCGGCCTCATTGACCCAGGTTTTTCCACTGCTACCGGGCACTGGGGACGGTAATACCGTGACCCTGAATGAGCTTTCGTATAAAGCCGGTCAAGCCATCGAGCAGATAACAGAGGATGTGGTCCGCGATGCAGCTTATAGTTTCTTGGCTGAACATGCTGATATTCTGCGGATCGATCCGGCTGAATTTGGCGAAACGCGAGTAACGAATACGGACGGTGCTTATCTATGGGATGTCTTTATCCGGCGGGCGATTAAGGGAATTCCTGTTCGCGATGCCAATGTAGCCATAGGGATCAACCACGGCAATATCTCGCTATGGGGGGTCGAAAAATGGGGTGATATCAAGTTGGACCTGGAACCGGATATAGACGGTACGCGTGCCCTCGAAATCGGTTTCAGTCTGATTGGAGGCCGTCTTTCAACAGATAGGATCGTGAGAGAACCCAAGCTCGAGATACTCCCGATTGCCCCTGATTGGGATGGGACTATCGGCACCGGCTACGATCATATTTTGATCTGGTCATTCGTCTTTGTTTCTGAGCAAGGGCTCAATAACTGGGAAATTCTCATCGATGCCCATAGCGGTGAATTGATTGCATTTCAAGACTTGAACCGGTATTCTCAAGAGAGTATTGTGGGCTCCATATATCCTTATAGTAGCGATGGCTGTTACCCAGAGGGTATTGCTCAGACCGATGTACCAATGCCTTATACCGATACCGGCTTCTCTTCGCCGAATGATACCACGGATAACGGCGGAATATATGAATACAGTTCCGGGACGGCGACGAATACCCTTACGGGGCGCTACTGTGCTCTCAGCGACACCTGCGGTACTATGAGCGAAAGCTCCGCCAGCGGCAGCATGGATTTGGGGGGGACAAACGGGCAACATGATTGTGATGTGTCATCAGGCTATTCAGATGGTAATACGATGTCTGCCCGAACGGTTGCCTATGAAGTCGCTCATATCAATCGCATTGCCCATGGCTGGGTGAACTATTCCTGGCTTGACTATGCTCTTCCCTGTACTGTCAATATCAATAATACCTGTAATGCCTCCGGTAGTGCATCGGAATTGAATTTCTTCAAATCCGGCGGTGGCTGTCGAAACACAGGGGAAATAATTGGGATCATCGATCATGAATGGTCCCATGGCCTCGATCTGGCTGATACCAATGCAACATTGAGCAATCCTTGCGAGGGTTTTGCCGATCTGATCGCTATCCTGATGGCGCATGATAGTTGTCATGGTCGAGGGTTTTTTGATACCTGGGACCAGGGCAGTGGTCAATGGACCTGTCCTTCCTCGGGTGTACCTTCCGGTTACAATTGCTCCGGGTACGGCGATGCATGTCTGGATTGTACCGGAACACGTGATCATGATTACGCCAAACACAGTAGCGGTATTCCCCATACTATTTCAAATTTTATCTGTGTCCATTGCAATCTGGGGTATTATCAGGGACCATGTAATAAGAGTGACCATTGTGAGAGCTATGTCGTGGCCGAATCGATCTGGGACCTGGTCAATCGTGAATTAACGGGCTCGCCGGACTATATCGATCTGCAAACAGCATATGAAATCGCCACGCGGCTGGCATTTATCGGCAGCGGCAGCATCACGGACTGGTACAGTTGCACCTGCGCGGACACCGTTGATGCTTGTGGCGTCAACAACGGATATCTGAGATGGTTGAATGCCGATGATGACGACGGTAATCTGAATAATGGAACACCCCATATGGTCTCGATTTTTAACGCATTTAATGCCCACCAGATTGCCTGTGATACACCTACAGTCATTAATTCCGGTTGTTTGACCGGACCGTCTACCGCACCTTCTCTTACTGCTACAGCTCAGACAAACGGTTTTCTTCTCAGTTGGAATTCAGTGGCAAATGCAGCCCAGTATTATGTTTTCAGGACAGAAGGCGTGAGGGGCTGTGATTACAGTCGCCGACGGATTGCCACCGTGTCCGCAACATCGTACCTCGATACCGATGTGAATAGTCAGAGAACCTATCATTATACGGTTATGGGTGTAGGAGCCAATGATGCCTGTCTTGGCCCGTTGAGCAATTGTGTGACCGTATTATGCGGCACTCCGGATTTCAGCGGGGTGGCTTCCGTCACGGACAGAGACGATTGCGATTCAACAGGTATTGAAATAGCCTGGCAAATGCCCTCGGATTGGGGAGAGGGTGCTTCCTCGGGAACATATAAACTACGAAGATATACTGAAGCTGGCTGTTCAGGGACAGCGACAATCATTGACCCTGATATTCCCGGTAATCAAACCTCATACTGGGACCTGACTGCTGTCCCGAACGTCAACTACTTTTACAAGATTCAAGCTGTGAATGACTGCACTATTCCTCAAACATCAGACGGGACGACGGCCTGTTCCTTACAGGTTATGGATAAAATGGCGTCCGATCCTGTTGTCTCAACCAATAATGAGGCTTACGATCTGAGTGAATGCGCTGATTCCGGCGTCCAGATCAGTTGGGATGTAGACCCGACCGATTGGAGTGATAATGTAGCCGGTACTCGGACCTACTCCGTACTGCGAAGTGGCACGATCATCGCCTCCGCTCTACCCTATGGCACCACGAGTTATATCGACACTGCCGGGGTAAACGGCACGCTCTATGTTTATCGCGTGCTTTATGTCAATGGCTGTGGACATTCGAGCTCGACCGTAGGCGTCATGGCTTGGGATTCTATCGATCTTCCTCCCGAAATCGGCACTAATAATGATGCCCAGGATGTCGACGGATGTGCTTACGCCGGAGTGGAAGTGAGTTGGGAGTTGGATGCTCTGGCCTGGAATGACGGGGGCCTCGGATCACGCTATTACCATGTCGTACGGAATGGCAGTGTGCTAGCGGCGTTCATTCCCTATGGCACGACCAGCTATTTCGATACGACTGCCGAAGTCGGCACCAGCTATACCTATTCAGTCAGATACAGAAATGGATGCAGCCTCTTTGATGAAACAGTCGGGGCTCAGGCCATGCTTGAAGCCGATCTACCGCCTGTGGTCACCTCGAACAATCTTGCCCTGGACCCAAATACCTGCCTCAATACAGGCATCGAAGTGACCTGGGACCTTGATGCTGATGACTGGCATGATGGTGGATTAGGAACGCGGGTCTACCATGTTTTGCGCGACGGCAGCGTTATCGCTTCGTTCATCCCTTACGGTACGACCAGTTACACCGATACGACCGTCGAAGTCGGTACCAGCTACACCTATTCAGTCAGATACAGGAACGGATGCAGTTTATTCACTGAAACGGCAGGAGCTTCGGCTCAGGACCAGATCGATACTCTGCCCGTTATGACCTCGAATAATGTGGCCCATGATCGCAATGGCTGCCTCGATACAGGTGTACTCGTAACCTGGCCCCTTGATCCCGACGATTGGAATGACAGCGGCTACGGGTCACGATATTACCATATCCTGCGAGATGGGAGCATATTGGCTTCGTTCCTTCACTATGGCATAACCGGTTATACTGATCCGACTGCTGAAATCGGTACCACCTACACCTATTCAGTCAGATACAGAAACGGTTGCAGTATGTATGTTGAGACGGATGGCGCTGAGGCTTCGGACAACCTGCCAGATTTTCCCTCGGGCTTTCCGAACAATACCGCCGCAGATGTGACCATCTGCGAGGATTCGGGCGTATCGATCAACTGGGACCCGGAGCCGGACGATTGGGGCGATAGCGGTTCAGGGACACGCAAGTATCTGGTATTGCGTGATGGCAGTGTCGTGAGTGGTCAGTTAGCTGAAGGAACAAGCAGTTATATCGATACTGACGGTGTGAATGAGCAGGTATATACATACACTGTCCAATATTCCAATGGATGCAATTACGCTAACACGACACTCGGGGCTACAGCCAGTGACGGTTTACCCGCCTCTCCATCCGGGCTTTCGAACAATAGTGCTGAAGATTACAACGGCTGTCTCGACGAGGGGGTCCTGATCAGTTGGGCTGTCGATCCTGCCGATTGGGGTGATAGCGGTGAGTCATATAACCGGCGTTATGCCGTGACGCGCGATGGTGTCGCCGTTCAGATATATATCCCGTATGGAACGACCAGTTTTCTTGATACGACCGGAACGAATGGCGTGAATTACTTATATCAGGTCTATTATATAAGCGGTTGTGATACAGCGACATGCACGACGGGAGTAACCGCTCAAGACTTTGTAGGCAGCGACCCGACCGGTCTCAATAACAATCAGGCTGTTGATCCCAATCTCTGTACCGACAGCGGTATTCAGATTACCTGGGCCCCCAATCCAAGCGATTGGGGTGATGGCGGTTATGGGACCAAATACTATGAGGTACTCCGTGACGGATCGGTCATTGCTACGGGTATTACCTATGGAACCACGATCTATATTGACGCGAATGGATCGAATAACGTCAACTATCTTTATCAAGTCAGATATGTAAACGGTTGTGATTTCTCGAGTGAAACAATCGGAGTGACGGTGATGGACCATGTCGCCTCGAACCCGACCGGAATTACCAATAATACCGCAGCTGATGTCAGCGGTTGCGAGGATTCGGGTGTGCTGATCGCCTGGGCAGCGGACCCGGCTGAATGGAACGATGCCGACTCGGGCACTCGAACATACAATGTCTATCGCGACGGATCTACTCTTGTTACCGGCCTGACTTACGGGACCACCAGTTACATAGACACAACCGGGACGAACGGGCTCAGTTATCTCTACTCGGTCCGCTATACGAGCGGATGCAATTACGTGGCCTATACGGACGGGGCTTATGCATCGGACGATTTGCCTGCGAGTCCTTCGGGTCTGACCAATAACACAGCCCAGGATGCCGATGAGTGCGACGATACCGGCGTATTGATCTCCTGGGAGGTTGATCCGGGTGACTGGGGTGATGGCGGTAGCGGGACCAGACGCTACGATGTCTATCGGGGGACCACTGTTATCGCCAAAAACCTGGCCTATGGTACGGCCACTTATCTCGATACTCTGGGCAGCAACGGCGTGTCCTATACTTATAATGTCCGTTATAAAAATGGCTGCGATTTGATTGAAGCAACAACGGGCTCAGCAGCTATGGACCTGGTCGGTTCGGACCCCAGCGATTTGACGAACAATACTGCGGTCGATGCCAACAGTTGCCAGGATAGCGGCGTCATGATCACCTGGACGGCAGACCCGCTAGACTGGGGAGATAATGGGGTTGGAACCCGAATCTATGATGTCCTCCGCAATTCCTCACGCATTGCCTCGGCCCTGAGTTACGGGACGACCAGTTATATCGATATGACCGGTACGAATGGGGTCTCCTACAACTATCAGGTCCGTTACATCAACGGTTGTCTTCTCGATGCCACGACTTCAGGCATAGCAGCCACGGACCAGTTTGCCACCGAACCGACCGGCTCCCCACTGATTTCAGCCGTGGACAACGATCCATGCGCTGATACCGGAGTACTCATTAGCTGGGAAGCTGATCCGGCTGATTGGGGTGATAACGGTTATGGCGGCCGATATTATATCATTTCCCGCGATAGCGTGATCATTGCTCCGGATGTGCACTACGGAACGACCAGTTTCTTGGATACGACCGGCACCAATAATGTCAGCTATGTCTATCAGGTCGAATACCGAAACGGATGCGATCTGGGCTTACTGGCTTCGACAGTCCAAGCCATGGACGCAGTCGGGACCAATCCTTCGGGATTGATGAACAATAATGCCGTGGATCTCGATGGTTGTCTCGACACAGGTGTTCGAATTACCTGGAAAGCGAGTCCCGGTAACTGGGGCGATCAAGGCTATGGTACCCGATATTATAACCTCTACCGCGGCTCGGACCTGCTGGCGGCAAACATATCGTACGGAACAACTGAGTATATAGATACCAGTGCCTCGAACGATGTCCTGTACGTTTATCACCTCGAGTATCTCAACGGCTGTGGCCTGACAGAACATACGACAGGGACATCGGCCATGGATCATGTCGCTTCAGCGCCCGCCGGTTTGACCAATAATACAGCCGCAGACCTGCATCCCTGCCTCAATACCGGTATTCGTATCACCTGGGATCAGGACCCGGATGACTGGGGTGACGGTGGTGAAGGGACACGAACATACGTAATCTGGCGAGACGGGTCAGTCCTCGAGGCGGATATTCCCTACGGAACGACCGGCTATACGGACACTACCGTAACTCCACGCACAACATATCAATATATGATCAGTTACCTGAACGGATGCAGCGAAAGAGCGGAAACCAGCGGAACCGACGCTGTTGACGATATGGACACCACGCCCTGTCCCGAGGTGGATGACAGTCTGATGCTTGTTAAATCAGGGACCGTGGCCCTGTTCGACTGGACTGCGGTCTCCTGCAGCGACCTGGCCCATTATACGGTCCTGGGAGCAACCAGTTTCAGTGCATCTTTTCCTGGAGCATGGACCGACCTGGGTGATCCACTCGATCCGGATTTCAGTCTGCCTTTGAGCTCGGAATATATCGCTTTCAAAGTCATCACCGTTGACGATTGTGGAAATTAATCGATGTAATGACCTTTTGAATGCTCTCCTGCTTTAAAAGGGGGTCCGGGAATAACCCGGGCCCCATTTTCATAACTGTAGAACCATGAAACCGGAGACTACGGACACGCACCGGTTGTATTCATTATACGTGTTCCTGCTGAAGCCTCACCGGCAGTCCCTTCACCGGTTGAACTCACGCCGGTAACCAGGAAATAGTAGCAGTCACCCACTGTTGCCGTTTCACTCAGACCCGTAGCCGATGTATCGCTCGAACTCGAACCGGTCCACCGTGTACAGAAGTCGGCGTCCGTATCCAACAAATCAGCCAGATCGGCAAGTTCACCGCGATACAGAATGTAATCCAACCTAGCAGTTGCCTCTTCCGACCAGGAAAGTGTGCTCTTATCTACCCAAGCAATATGGAGTAGCTATGACGGTTACCACTCGTCAATACCTGCCGCTTTGTACCATCTTCCTGCTGAAATCAAAGAACGGTTCATGAGATCAGCAAGAATAGGCTTTTTCGAAAATTTCATAAATATTCGTTGATGCCAGGAAGGCTATGTTGAATGTGAAAAAATAGTCTTTATTAAAAAAAGGAGGCAGGTGGAAACCTGCCTCCCTTTTTTCACCTATTTATGTTTTACCTATTTATGTTTTCTGGGTCCCCTTTACTTTTGCTTTGCCTTTTTCCCCAATCTGGATTTTTACTTCCTTGGAATAGGGCGATTCGACCACAGCATTGAAAGCTTTCACCCGATAATAATACACAGTTTTGGCCGTTACATTATGGTCAATAAATTCCTGGACATCCTGGCCTATCTTTTGAAGCACGATGAATGACTCACCCTCTTTTTTCCGTTCGATTACAAAACCCTGCTCAGCGTCAGAAACATCTTTCCAGGTCAATTTGATAGAATTGCCTGAAATGGTTTTGGCTTTTAGCTTCAGAGGTGCTTTCAATTGGTTACCCTTGCCCCCCTGCGTACCCGTTGAGAGCGTCTGTTGACCTGTGGAAAAGGACCGTGGGTTTATCTCTCCAGAAATGGTGATACTGGTTTCATTCGAATAGTCAGAAAATTGGCTGCCTTGATATGCTCTCACTCGAAAGGTGTAGGTCGTGCCAGGCACTGTTTTACAGATTGTATGGGATTGCGTGTCGCTCGGTAAAGTTACAATCAACGCAAAAACTGATCCCGCCGTCTTCTGCTCGAGTTGATATCCCTCTTCAGCTTCGGAATTGTCCTCCCAGTGCAACGCAATGCAGTTATTGACATCCAATTCTGAGGTAAGATGAGAGGGCGCTTTCAGAATAATCTCAGGTAATCCCTCCCTTTCCATAGTCTGAAACGCTGTTGTGGCCGAAGCCCGGGGTGCATATTCCGAAAATAGCTTGTTGAAATGGGACCGAATCTTATAAACATAGCATGTCTCAGCCACTAGGTCCTTATCTATATGAGAAGTCATATTCTTATCAACATAGAAACTGGTGTCCGGGTAAAGTGCGTTGCCTGATTGTTTGTATTGCTTGTAGCGTTCGATGTGAAAACCATCCTCTTTGGTTGACATGTCCTCCCAGGTTAGCGTCACTTCCAGTTTAACCAGCGATGCTTTCGCTTCAAGGTTGCGTGGTGCTTCAGGTGGTGTCGAAAAATATGCTTCCCGCTCCTGAACAAAAGCCGCTCTCTGAGCATCATTGATCAAAATCTTTGAGATAAGACACTCATGTGGTAATAATTCGTATGCATTCCCCGCACGGCTAGTACATTGACAAGTCGCAGCGGCAACAAGCCAGGGATCATCGGTGCATTGGGCAATGGTTTCCGATTTATATGTTACCCCGTTACTGGCCACAAACTTGATAACTTCAGATGCCTCATTGTTCAAATAACTAAATGCAGTATTTATTATATAGGAACCCGAAATATCTTCTGTCCCGGGTTTACATGTCCCGGATAACACGTATTTATTATATTCCCCGGAAAAATCTGTCTCCACTGAACTACAATAATTACAAAATACCGGCCAGTGATATGAACCAGATGTATCCAGTGAAACCCCAAAAGCACTGTTTGTCATGCACAGACCCAACAAAAACATGAAAATAACTGACGCTCGTTTCCCTGTACGAAGCATTTTTTCCCCTTTCTGTGATTTCAAATAGAAAGCCCAATCCTCATAGTCCCTCTCTCTATTAAGAACACTCCTGAATATCTATTCAATGAATAGAGTGAAAAAAAACTGACAGAACGAACAAAAATTGACCTTCCACTCGACTAACCCATGCAGCACATAGAATTCTCTGTCACTGTTTTTTCACACTATTTCACTTCGGGAGTAGTAATCTCATTGTTCTCTTAAACAACCGTGCCTCATCTTTATGCTCGAGCAACCCTCCTCAAATTCCGATACGTCAGACACATTGTCGCATCTGATCAGATGCGATACTTTTCTGTGATTGTTTGCTTTGACAGAGTTGGTCTTTCTGGCTCTGGCCCATCGGTTTCTCCCTGGTCCCAGTCTTATCTGTATCCGCAGAAAACGTTTCTCTCAGATAAAATCGTTTGTAATATACGTCTTTTTTTATAATCAGACAACTTGGATAAAAAAATAACACATGGCACATTTGTAATATTTTGTTGATACACAAAGAAGGAGTGAGTCATAATATTCATTGCTCGCTTCAATCCCGGATTCATCTGATCACGAAGCAGGGACCTGTGCTCACATCTGAACAATGGTCGAAGATACATTTATTAATCTCGGTCCCTATGTTTGGTTGGGTCCTGTTGAAACCGGAACCGAAAGGTGATCGTACTCGACGTGATTTCATTATGTTCATTATAGCCGGTCAAAATCCAGAGATAGTTGATATCCGGTTTGAATGTATCGGAAACGATCCGTGTTGGTAAAACATATGAATTGTCGCGGGTGTAGGCTGAATAGGATGCCCCATTCTGATCTTCCGGGAAAAAGTGAATAAGATAGAGGCTACAATCCGGATCAGCCTCCCATACAAAATGCGTTTGTTGATATGGCAGGGTAGCGTTCATTGGTGGAGAAATGATTGTCAACGTACCATGAGGCAAAGGGCCATCCAGGGTTGTTACATAATAGACAATCGTCGGAATAGGTAAGCCCGTTGAGGGAGAAAAAATTTCGAAGGACAGAAAATGCGTGCCGGGCTCGAATGTCGGGAGAGGTTGCATCTCAGGGATTTCGAGAATCGCTGAACCTGTGGGGAGAAGATGGAGTGAGAAAATATTCACCGGGCGATCATCCACCGACCACTTACCCTCTATCAGACCGCTGCCGCTATAGCTGATCAGGGCCTGTGCCGTCAAGGGCGAAAAATTACGGGGCACGGTAATTTCCGCCCGCTGATCTGAAAAGCGAAGGTCCACGCTTGTGATAATGAGATCAGCACTCATGTCCGTTGTGATATAAAACTCAGTGTTGACTGTCAATAAATCCCCGTTCTGATTAGGTCGGAAATCACGATGATATTCGAAGTCATTTTTGTTCAACTCGATCACTCTTCTGAGTAAATCAGACGATAATCGCAGGGTTTCGGTAGCAGTCCCATAGCAATCCTGAACAGTCAAGATCAGTTGTGAAGGGACCTGTTCCAGAGTCTCGGGACCAACCATAATTCGCCCCTCGTTTGAACTGAATACAGCGGATTCCTCCTGTGAACAGCGGATGGTATAGGTCAGATTGATGAGGCTTTCCTGATCGCGTGGAATATGAAGACGGGCTGGTGTCACAGTCAAAACAAAGGGGATGGTCTGATCAATAATGATTGTCAATAAGCTCGATACTGAAATTTCGCCTGCGGGACTTGTAAACTCTCGTACATACTCGAATTGGGACAGAGCCCGGTCCAGAACGGTTTGAACAAGGCTCCCGCTTATAATGACATCCTCCTGGACCGAACCGCTCCCGTTCATGACTGAGGCAGTTATCGTCACCGGATTCGTCTGGATGATTTCCGAACCTATACAAAAAATGCCCTTGGTTGAAGTCATGGTTGTGTTGATAAAGGCACTACCGGCAAATGAGTATTGGATGATTTCCTGAGAATCATGGCCAGCAAGGACTGTGACGGTATCAGGTATGGTAGTTACAGTCAACGAACCCGCCAGATTAATGGTGATATCGACCCGACTTGTCGCAGCCAACGTATTACTCGAAGTATAGAATCTGCGTCGATAGATGAATGAGGTGTAACCGAGCTGCAATACTTCTTCCATTAATTCGACCGAAATGGTTATTGTTTCTCGGGCTGAACCCTCTCCCCGATAGAGTGTGACCTGCAAGGTCCTGTTAATCGTTTCGATCACCTGTGAGCCCACAACAAATTCGCCCATGTTTGACTTTAAGATTTGTGATGAACAAGCCGGGTCCTCGAAATCATAATTGATCGTATGCGAACTGCTTTGCCCCCTGGTGACATTAATGTGAGCAGGACTTGTCGTGACTGTGATGGCCTGGCGGGCCAGTGCAGCGTTGACCTGCAAAGTGAACATCTGTTTTCGGACTTGACTGCACCTCGGACAACTATCGGAAACCATGATACTGAATCGAAAGTCCCCGATTTCTGACGGTATACCCATAATCAGACCGGTCGAACTGAGTACAAGCCCTGTGGGTAAGGCCCCTTTGCACAGTGAGTATTGAAGAGGAGCCAGGCCACCAGTGGCTTGAATTTGGGCCTGATAAGCCTCGCCTAGCGTGGCCGGGTTAAGCCTTTTCGAACCCAATAACTCCAATTCAGGACAAATGCTCGCAGATTCTCGTGACCTGCTGATCGATTCAGCACGGACATCTTTCTGCTGAGCATTGACAACTGGTCCCAGAAACAGTAGTGCGGAATAAACAAGAATGATGAACATAAAACCTGTCTGCCTGATATAATTCATGGCTATCTCCTTAGAGAGCAAAAGGAAAACCGAGCCCAAAGACCAGGTAAAGTTGATACAATTCGGGTTCGTCAGCAAGAGGACTGCTCGGGATATACCTGTCCATGTGCGATTCCGCACTATCTTGCTTCGAATATGAATATGTCCCCTTGACAGCTAGAACTGGTTTTAGTAAGCCGGGTAGGAAATGGTCCAGATCAAGAGCGAACCTGATTTGGGCAGTCAAACCATCGCTTTCAGGGGAGTCATCATTTGTCCTGATGCCAACATAGCTGCCCCCAATATCACAAGCGACCAGATTATGCCAAAAATGTGAACCAAGCTGGAGATTGAGTAGGTAGGTATCGGTCACGAGTGTTATTAGATCACTTTTTTCAAAAGCTTTCATTTTGGCCCGAGTGATGGTTAAAGATGGGTTGAATGTCACATTCTTACTGATAAAGACAGGGATGAAGGTAGCGGTAAACGCTTCGGAGTCATTATTGAGGCCGGTCTGGTCATCGACGGTCGAAAATGACCCGCTCAGATTGTAGATCGTCTTGTCGACCGTGTGATTGAGACCCACGATGTAGCAGTCAATGACCCGGTCATAACTCAATCCCTGCCCTAATGCCGAGGTACTATCGGCAACCGACTTTGTTTCCATTATTGCCTTCGAATACGTTAGAGTCAAAGGCCAGTCCGGAATATTCTTGTAGGTATATTCCAGTGATCCATTGGTAGTCACGTTCTCCGGGAATAAACTGTCGTTGGCTACGTTATCTTTCATGCGGTTGATCGACAGTAGCACAGCATGTCGATCGAGGTCGACTTGTCCAGTTCCGCTGAAGCCAGCTTTGTCCTTGGTGATCGACGGATTTCCGATAACGGCATAATCAGGCCCGAAATACTCGTACTCAAGATCAAAAACGTATTGATTGAATGTGGTCCCAAGATTCACACGATAAGCCTGGTCTGAAAGAGGGTCTCGCTCATCGTTCTGATCTTGGTCAGATGTACTCAAACCGAGTTCAAATTCACCGGTCAAGAGGGCATCCCAGAAATCAGTTTCAATATTCACACCGGTGATTGATCCCTTCTGACTGGTGTCAGAAGCCGAAAAGCTGAAAGCATGGCCCCCAAAAGCACTCACTGTCTGGACGCCCGAAGCAAAAAAAGCTGACACTATCAGCTCTTGTTCGAGTAAAGTCATAGTAGCACTGAGACCCGACAGATTATTATCGTCCGCAGACACAAAATCATAGCCATCCAAACCATACAGTTCATCGCTTCTGACCCTGAACAACGATAGTTCAAGCAGGTCCGTACTGATTGCACAAGTACTACCCTTACGAGACAGATAAGACAAGGTCAGTTCACTCTGATCGATCACAACATCACCCAGTTCGACCTGAACAGAAAACCGATTAAAATCATACTCTCCCTTCAGGGCCAGATTCGTCAGTGATACACTGTCATACCCCTCGACCGGGACCTTTTTCTGACTGCCTTGCTGATCAAAGTAATGCAGATTTGTGTCAAACGATATCTGCCAGTCAGACCTGCTGAGCCTGTTCATCATCTGTAAAGAGAGATCGGTCCTGGTGTCATATCCACTCTGGCCAATTGCGTCCGATTCCGCGAGACTCTCTTCATATGTTGCGGATAGGTCTGTCCGTGTGCTGGCCTCCCGATAATGCTCGTACTGACGCGAGCTGAACTCGACCGAACTCTCCTGATCGGCCCCATCAACAGATCCTTTTAAAACAATACTATGAGTTCCTGACGACAACGGTAAAGGCGGAACATACTCGAAGCCATTTGCAGACCGTATGATGAGTTGGGTCACATCGACGCCATCCAACAGGACTACCAAGGATTCAGACACAATACTTTTCAGAAACTGGACCCTAATCCGTGGATATTTGCCAACCACCTCTTCGTGCTCGACTGGTTCGAGCAATGAAATCCAGGACGGCTTTTCAGCCTCTTCCGTCTCATCTGCTACGGCCGGATTTACTGCCCAAAAACATGAAGGGACGATCAGTATAAAAACCAGCTCGAGGGTTAACCGCTTGAAACAGAACATGAGCTTGTCCTTGTCTCATCACCAGCCAAAACCGGTCCGATTACTCATCTTTTTATTCTTTCACCACACCTGGTACCATTTGGTAATCAATGAGCTATTTCTTTCACCTGTAATATATTTGTTACTTCTCAATAAGTCAAAATTAATGAAAAAAAATTTTCGAAATTTATTTGCTATCTGTATGGCCGAGTTGGGTCTCGACTGCTTGAATATAGGTCTGAATCGAACGGTATTCCGGGGCATTGGGTACCAATTCGAGGTAGCGTTTGTAGTGTTCGACGGATTTCAGATGTTCCTGACGCACTTCGCCATACAGAATAGCCAGGTTCTTGTGGGCGAGAGCGTAACTGTCATCAAGCTTGACCGCTGTTTCGAGCAGTTCCTGAGCCCTTTCAGACGAGCCCTGCTTTAAATAGAGGGCTCCGAGATTGGTCAGGCTCGAAACGTCCCGAGCATCCAATTCGACGATCTTCTCGAGGATTGTTTTAGCCTCATCCAGTTCACCCACTTTAAGCAGCATTTTACTGTAATTTCGATGAATTCTGACTGATCGGGGATATTTAGCCATGATGGTCCTATAGGTATCCTTAAATTCAGCCCACGCTGCCTGCTGATGCATGGAATAATCAGTTTGGACCTTTGCCATCCGGTTATAGTCCCGGACCAACTCTCGAAGATCGACTTTCTGATTATCATTCATTTCGGATATAGTGCCGCTGACATAGCCCAGACTCTGCAATCTCGCCAGTTCATCGCTCGAACTGGTCAAGGTCGGCGAAACAAGCCGTTCGATCTGGTCGAGCGGAAATTCCTTCTGACAGGCATGATGCAACTCGGTGAGAATATCCTGGTAGGCACTGTTCCGAGACAGGTCCGAACGCTCCGCACCATCGAGGCTGAGATCATATAGCTCTTCGGTCCCGTGCTTCATATACATGTATTTCCCGGTTTGAATGCCCAGACCCGGATTGACGGCAAACATGAATGTGGGTAACAGAGTCAGACAAGCCAGACTCCGCTCCGGTCCCTCTTTGAACAAATCAACGCCATCGACCTCGGCCAACTTGGGCAAACCAAACCAATCCGCCACTGTCGGGGCCAGATCGATCAGCCCCCAGGGACGTGCTCGGACCAGCTCCCGTTCCGGTTTGGGATACATGATCATGGGCACATGCCGCGTCGAGCGATATAATAAATAACCATGCCCGATCTCATCATGGTCGCCATGCCCTTCACCGTGATCGCCCACAATCAAAATTTTCCAGGACCTCTGACGGTCCGTTTCGAGATATTGCCATAAGCGACGGACCTGGGCATCCACATAAGCGGCCTGAGAGGCATAGGGATCGGTCGGGTAAACTGGGTCGTACTCAGGCCTGGGGCGATAAGGGATATGCAAGTCATAATAATGAACAAAAACGAACAGGGGTGTATCGGGAGATTGCTTCTTTAGATAGTCAAGCACGGCTCCAGTCGTCTCCTGCCCGTCCTTGCTAGCTGACAACCATTCATTCCGGCCGTATCGAGCGATCCCGCTCTGATTATAATGATCGAAACCCTGGTCCAGGCCGAAGCGTGAGCTCATCGTCTCCGCCGAAACGAAAGCCGCGGTCATATACTGATGCTGACGGAATAGTTCGGCGATGGTTACCATTCTTTGGTCCAATGAATACTGCACACAATCAAAAACCCGATGCCCGAGCGGGTTCAAGGCAGTAAACATACTAGCATGAGCCGGCGTAGTCAAAGGACAGGGTGTGACGACTTCAGCTTCATACAAGCCTTCACGCCCCAGCCGGTCAAGCATGGGCGTCTCGACCCGGCCTTGTCCGGATAATCCGATATAGTCCCAGCGCCACGTATCAATACTGATCCATAAGAGAGAAGGGCATTTCGGTGTTTCTCGGAGCAACTGCAATTCCTCGGCCTGCTTGGATTCCTGCTCCGGTCCGGATACATCAGCCTTGTGACATGATATGGCCAGGACCAAGGAAAAAATAACAGTAAGTATCCAAAATGCCTGCCTCAGTGACTTCATATCTCTATTCCTAACAATACTATAATCTCTATGAGTGAAATATGAGTAGGTTGATGTGCTCACTCACACGACCGGGACGGTCGTGCCACTCCAGTTTTTTATTCCCATACTCACACGACCGGGACGGTCGTGTCACTCCATAAGAAAAAAGGGGTCGGGAAGGACCCCGACCCCTTTTTCAGAACTAAATACGCTTGAGATCAGTTACTACGGACACGTACCGGTTGTATCCAGTATGCGTTCTCCTGCTGTAGCATAGCCAGAAGTACCTTCACCAGATGTATTCTCTCCGGTGACCAGGAAGTAGTAACAATCTCCCACTGTGGCGGTTTCAGTAATAGTCGTTACCGAAGTAGTACTACCGGTCCAGCGGGTACAGAAATCAGTTGAACTTGTCAGGAGAGCAGGTAAATTGGCCCTCACACCACGATAGAGATTATAGCTGGTCGCTTCAGGTACTGCGGTCCAGCTCAGTGTGGTTTTATTCGTCCAACTAATTGGGGTGATTTCAGGTGGAACTGGTTGTGTACCACCTTGATCGGTGCCAAGAACTGCAGTCGAATCAGCCCAACAGGTGTTGTTCCAGGCCCGGATGACATAACTATGGGGATTGCCATCACCGGGAAGAGTCGTATCACCGGAATTGAAACCTGTCATAAGCAGTCCACCATCCATCCAGAGATCGTGTGAAGTCGCAGGCGATCCTGGAGTATATTCAATGACCAGACCACTGAAATTATTGATGTCAGGATCGTAAATATTGGTGATGACCGGAGTACTAGGCGTACCATTGACATCGGTCCCGGCCACAGCAGTCGAGTCGGCATAGCAGGTCCCGTTGATCGCACGGACCACATAGCTATGGCTGTTCGCATCTCCAGGCACATAGGTGTACGGACTGGTGATACCTACCACAGCCTCGGAACCATCGACCCACAGATTATGGCTCGATGCACCCGATCCCGCGGTGAATACAATCGAAACGCCCGTCGATGCACAAACATCCAGATCGTTCACGGCAGTGATCACCGGCGCACCCGGCGTGTTGTTGGCATCGGTCCCGGCCACCGAGTTCGAGTCAGCATAGCAGGTCCCGTTAATCGCACGGACCACATAGCTGTGACTGTTCGCATCACCAGGCACATAGGTGTACGGACTGGTGATACCTACCACTGCCTGAGAACCGTCGACCCACAGATTATGGCTCGCAGCACCCGATCCCGCAGTGAACACGATCGATACACCCGTCGAAGCACAGGCATCCAGATCGTTCACGGCAGTGATCACCGGCGCACCAGGAGTACCCTTGGCATCGGTCCCGGCCATGGAGTTCGAGTTGGCATAGCAGGTCCCGTTGATCGCACGGACCAC
>JAFGSJ010000104.1 GCA_016934675.1 bacterium
GGATCGTCATGATCACCGAAGACGATCCGTGATATCTCCTCCCGTGTTACCGTCTCATTCATGAATGTCGCCCAAAGGTTATGTGTTAACTTCATAGAAGGAATAAGAAGAACTTCCCTTCAATCCGCCTGGTCCTTTTGATTGTTCCGGATACATGTCGGTTATGCTGCTTCGGTCCCCATACTTAACACCTATCTACCTCTACCACATCCGGCACCCCTTAGCAACAGACCCGATCCGACAATCCAGAAATTCCGTGCGAGATTGAGGAAATAGATTTTGCGCTACACTAATGAAAGGTTTTATGAGCAGAGATGCTGGTTTAATCATACAAAGTGTACTCTTCATATTTTCTTTATAATATGAAAGTTGGATATACGAACATGATCCTCAAGATTTTTTTCATCGCGTAGCGATGATTACCGCAGGTCCGAAGCACCGTCTTTCAAGGTGGTGCCCAAAGTCCCAAACCTCTCCGGCTGCGTCGCTGCCGCTTTACAGAGAATGAGACCAAGGACTGACAACCAATATTTCAGATTGAGAGAAAGGCAGCGTCGCAGCCATGATGTGTGTTCTAACCGAAACCAGGCTGAAGCCTGGTTCTTCGGACCTGCGGTTCGTGCTGCTACGCAGCATAGAACAACAAATCGACAGCCCCTTCACCCGGAACTAATACCATCATTGTACCAGGCGGAACTGGTCGCTGCTAAAGAACAATGCCGATCCGGGAGGGGCATGTCATTCCTTCCAAAAGAAAAGCGTACTCAAACCGATATTGACTCGGATAATGAAAGAATGAGCTGAAACTCGATCATGATCCCTCCTTGATGAAGCTTTCTCTATTTTCTTTGCCAATAGGGGACAATGCTACATTGAAAGGTCCTTCAGCCCTTTCCCTTAAAAGAGTTGGTTGTCACATGGAATAGCCTGAGTCATGTGTCTCTTTTCATCCAGTGCTCGCGATATTTGCATTTCGTGATGTTCGGGAGTATTATGGTTTGAACGTGAGCACGATGAACGTGAGGCGGTGTTGGATGAGTGGTCCGGATGCTATTCAGCGACGTATCGTTAAGCAACTCGGTCTTCCCGATCTTCCCGACCGGTTGGTGGAGAGCATCAGCGCCACGGACCTGCAATCAATGATGATCCGGGTGTATCAGCGCCGGGTTGAGCAACTGTCGGCCCGGCATATTTTGGAGCAGTACGAACATAATCGCTTTGTGCGGCCGGCCCGGGTTGATCCGCGTCTGACCATAGCCTTTGATCAGATGGCTTTTAACCTGCTTCCGGAAGAGTATGATATTCTGGAACTCGCCCCACTCGCTCCGTTGGGCTCATGCTCGGCCGTCGCCCCCGTCAGTCAGGACAAGATCGTCTCGACCGCCCGCAATACCGAGGTCCTGGCCGATTCGACCAATGTGCTTGCCCTTGAATGCGCCGTCCGGCGCCGCCAATTACTGAAAGAACATCCCGGTTCTATCGAGCCGGTCAGACTCTGTGCCAGTCAGAGAGTTACCCGGGCCCAGTCTATCGATTCACCGGCCTCATTTGCCCATTTTCGCCTGTTCAGTCTGTGCACGGCCGGACGCGATCGCGGCTCATTCCGCTTCGAAATCGAGTCGTTGACCGAACAGATTGCCTATTATCTCGAACTGATCGAGCTGACCCGCGAACTCGGTTGCTCCTTTGCCCATGTCCGCGTGACCGTGACCGCTTATGAACCGACACAGAGGGCGGTCCTGCAGGAATGTGTTCTCGAACCGCTGGGTTCCCGCTTCGGGCAGATACGGTTCGAGGCCGATCATGATCGGGTCAGTGGCAAAGGCTATTATCAGGAAGTCGCTTTTCAAATCCATGTCAATGATCTGAACGATCAAGGCTATCTGATCGTGGATGGCGGTTTCACGGATTGGACCCGGCGTTATCTCAGCAACCAGAAGGAGCGTCTGCTGATCAGCGGTCTGGGCAGTGAACGGTTTCTTTTCTGTTTCTACGCATCGGGACAGGGGGAACGATCGTGAGTAAGCAGGCCGAGATCGACTATCCGAACACAATACCCAACCATGACTGGCTCGAGTCAAAACCGTTCTGTGATAATCCAACCGTGAGCGGTAAGGAATTGGTCCGGTTCGGCTGGGTCCTCAGAATACTGGACCTTCGACCCGGCTCGAGAATACTCGATGTCGGGGTGGGCTCGGGCTGGACGTCACGCTTTCTCGGCCGCATGGGCCATCGGGTGACCGGGCTCGATATTTCGCCGGTCATGATCGAGATCGCCCGGACACAGGCCGATCGCGAGCACATCGAGACCGAATTTCAGGTCATGGATATGGAGAAGGAGCTGCCTTCGAGCTGGCACTCCTGTTTCGATGCTGTCCTGTTCTACGACAGCCTGCACCACATGGAAAACGAACACATGGTGTTGATCAACAGCTTTCTGGCCCTCAAACCGGGTGGCTGTCTGGTCCTGAGCGAACCGAATCTGCTCCACCCATACACCCGCCAGACCAAACAACTGGTCCGGCAATACGGGGTCAATGAACGCGGCTATTCGTGGTGGTCTTTGAAAAAAGCCCTGAAAAGAGCGGGTTTTAAAAAAGTGCGGCGTTACGCCAACCCTTTCCGCAGACCGTTGACGCTCACACATCCGCTGGACCTGCTCGAAGGCCTTTCCTTCTATGTGCTCGAACTCGTTTGTCTCAGCCACTGGAAAACGACCATTATTCTCAAAGCCGAGAAGGGACTTGATCTTTTCAGCGACTCTTGATATCCCTATCTGAACTGACATAAGGGGCTGATGGGTTATGAAACTGATCAGGACCAAAAAAATATTGGTAGCGGTCGATTTTTCCATGACGGCCTGGAAATCTTTTCACGTCGCGGCTTTTCTCTCGGTCCGGTTGGGGCTTGAATTGTATCTGATGCATGTTTTGCCGAGTTCAAGCAGTCCACTGCTCGAGGTTGTGCAAAAGGACAGGGCTGAGAAGCAGGATGTCACCGCTTTTTTCAAGGATTTTGCCAAGAAACTACGGAGTGAAGCCAGAAAAATAGTAAAAATGGGGCCGCGTCTGCCCGGTCCGGTCAAGTTCAAGACGATAATAACCTCTGGGAATCCGGCCCGTCAGATCATCCAGACGGTCCACGAGCTGCAGCCGGACCTGGTCGTACTCGGGACTCATGGTTTATCAGATTTTTTTTCACAACTGGTCGGCGGTTGCGCGGAACGGGTCGTCCAAGGTAGTCCCAAACCGGTCCTGGTTGTCCCTCAGGAAGTCGAATTAGACCTTCTTTTTCATACCAGGTTTGATTCCGAGAACGATCGAGACCGGAAACAACCGCCAAAAGTCCTGCTTCCGACCGATTTCTCCGAGCCAAGCCGACATGCGCTCAGCTATGCTTTGGACATCTGTTACCTTTTGAAGGGGCAGCTCACTATCCTGCATGTCATCGAACGATCCGGCGTGTTCGACCGCGTCGAAGTCGAGCAGAAGCAAGTCCAGGAGAAACAGACCTATACCAGGGAAGTTGTTCCTTTCCTCGAGCGGGAAATGGTAGCGGAACGCTGCGGTAACGTTCAGGTTTCGGTCGTGTCCGGGAACGCGGTCGAGGAAATAATCGAGGTGAGTCAAGCCAAACAGGTCCAGTTGATCGTTATGGGTACACTCGGTCGGAACAGATTCGAACGTTTACTGTTGGGCAGCACGACCGAGTCTGTGATCGGTCGGACCAAATGCCCGGTCCTGACGGTCTGTGGGGCGACCAAAATCGATGAGCTCGAAAAAAAATATCAGAAAATCAAAGAGGAACTGACCCCCTATGATTTGCAAATCAGTCGATCTCAAGGCACGAATAAGAAGATAACGATTGGCGATAACAACCTGGTCTATCGGGCCCAACCCAACCGTCCCAGCCGATTATTTCTGGGCTATTACAGTCCGGCAGGCCTGCAAAAGAGCATGGAACACTATGGTATTTCCAAACTCCTCGCCGAGAAGGGATTTCGCAAGCTGACCTACGTTGTTGATACCCGTAATCCATACCATCAGACTGTCCAGGTTTTCTCGGGAGACATAACCAAACCGGACCACCTACTGATCGAATTTTCCCTGCACGAAGAAGTTCATCCTTCGAGTCGAATCATGGGTCCCGCCGCCAAAGAACAGCATTTCAGTTTTTTGGCCATTGACTGGGTCCTGCTGCAGAATCCGCGTGCCCGCAGTTTCAATCCGGACAGGCCGCGTCTGCCCGGACAATTGAAACCGGGCCTGGGTATAGGGTATGAGGTCTTCGGGCTCTTCATCATGGCCATGGACCGCCTGGAAAAGGATGGCCTGATCAACCGCCCCGAGCATTTTCACAGCGCATTTTTGTATCACGAACGCTGCCGTTTCATTGCTCCTGAAACCGAAGGTCTCTTTCTGGCCATCAACCGTGATACGGCCAATTACTCGCTCGCTGAAATCTCCTGGGCCGTGGAAGCAGGTTTTCTGCTCGATGCCGAGGGTGCCCCGTTCAAATGGACCAGCGGCGACCTGCTGTTACCCCGAACAAAAATCCTGCAGGACTATTTCCGCTCGAAACAATATCTCGAAAGCGTCCGGGCCGCCCTGGCCCGATTCCATTTTACCATCGATCGCCCCCGTTTTGAAGAAAAGAAAAAGTCACTCCTCTTTCCCCGCAAGCTTCGCTAGAAGCTTTTTTCCCCCAACACCCAGTCACTTTGACATTTCAGGCTAATTAGCTTACCATATATCTTTAACATTTTCGGGAACGTGTTTCGTAAAACGAAGGTGTAACGGGACAGATCAGTGTGACACGATCTGATTATGACGGGAGCCGGGAGGATGCGATGCAATTTCGGACCGATGACGATACAAACCACAATTATGGCGTACCTGTCCGTTTTTTTTATCGGCTGATGGGCCGTTTAGCAGGAATAATAGCCTGTTTCATACTGACCGGTATCCTCAATTTCGTTTCTGCCGAGGACAATCAGACCCAAAGCGCTGAGGAAACGAAACCCGAGCTTCAACACAGCCGATATTTCATCGGGGTCAGTTATTATTTTAGCGAGCGGGTCCTGACTTGTGCCGATTTTGAAGGCACGGCTACAACCTCGGGGCCGGCTTTGATCGCAGGCTATGAGACATCACGTTGGAGCACGAGCGTCCTGTTGGGTACGGCCCGGTTTGACTCGGATTATACCACTGTTTCGGGAGGAGTGAGGGTCCAACTCGGTCTCGAAGCCGATCTGTATCAATTCAAAACCTATTACAGTTCGCTCAGATTCCACTTGTGCGGTAATTACTTTGATGGAGACGGAGAAACAGGAGACCAGAATACTTTTGTCCAGCTCAAATATTCCGCTGTGCAGACCGGAATCTGGCTCACCTCGGAACTGTCCGGATTACGATTATATGGAGGCCCCCTTGTCTCGATTGTTCGCGGAACGTATGAACCACGGGGCTATCAAGAACTTGATTTCGAGGAACGGCACCGGTTGGGTGTGGGGGGGGGCTTGATTTATGTGCCAGAACGATGGCCATTCTGTCGTATCTCAGCCGAGGTGCATTATTCCGATTATGTGACCCTGATCTGTGGACTCGCCTATCGGACCTGACGAATTGCCCGACAATTCCATCAACCGTTGAGATATGTATGAAAACAAGACATTATCATAGTTATTACCTGGTCTGGTTTGTGATCATTGTTCAGGCAATCGGCGCCATAATCTGGACCATGACCCGGACCGATTTGGACCAGAGCCTGATGGAACGGGAGCTGGTCAAGCCGGAATGGCATGCCGGCAAACTGGGCGAAGCATTTGCCAACCAGGTCCCGAATAACGGGATATGCCATTTCTATGCTTTCAGTTGCCTTGATTGTACTCCACCCCACTCCTTTCAGTCATGGCAGGACCTGACCGTTGAAATCGCACTGCCCGAATCATCCTATTTTCTGGTCCTGTTCGAGCAGTGTCCCACCTCTGAATACTCCGATGGTATCCGATTGAGTCGAAACAGTGAGTATCCTTCGGGACATCTGATTTTTCAAAACAAGCAGACCATCTCGGCGACACCGGGTAATCTGGCACCGGAGAGCGTTCCCGAACACTGCGTCATATCCATGGTCCGGCAGAATGATATCCTGACTGTCCTGGTCAATGATCGGGAGTTGGGTGTCTTTCAGGCAGAAGGTTTTAATGGTAATGTGTTACCCGGCTTTTGTGCCGGTCCAACTGGTCTGACCATGAAGTCCCTGCGCATCAATGGCCGGAACGACCAATCACCCGTTACCCTGATCGAGGATTTCGACCAAAACCACTCTCTTTCAAGTATAATGCGAGTCTGGGTGGGCCATGCCCGCTGGGGGCTGATACTCGTGGCCTTTCTCGGACTGGTCCTGATTATTGCCCGTTTTCAGGCCGGACCCTTCAAGCCCTTGATTCTTTTTTTGCTGACATTGAGTTGGCTCGTATGGCTTGTTCCGCTTATCCTGGACAACAAACCGGTCTTCTATGGCTCGCTCGGTCTGCAACTGCTTTTTCTTTTAGCGGTCTGGCGATACCTATTGGCCAACAAACCAATACCCCTGCCGGAGTGTAAACATGTGAAGTCCTCACGGACCTGTGTGGCAACACTCTGGCTCTTGACAATCCTGTCAGTGATTGTGCTCATATTCATCGTATCCAGGCTCCCCTACTTGTCCAAGGAGGATACTCCCCCTCCAACAATTTCGCTGAAAATACCTGAAAAACAGAAAATACTGCTTGGAAACAAACTCGTTCTGGCGGACCAATGTGCCCATTTTTCCTGGCAGTCCACAATCAACATGAGAAATAACGCCATCACCGAATTCGTTTTCCGCAAGAAAAAGGGTGTCAAGAGTGAAAAACTTACCTGGTTGTCTTTGACTTTAAGTACTGATCCCCGTCATCAATCCGGCCTGTATGTGACCTGTAACAATTTTCAACGGTTATTGGAACCTCTTGAGCCCAACATACGACCGTTTCAAAATATTCAGGTTCAAATCCAAGCAATCGGCAATACTATTGAAGCCACCATAGATAACCACACGCCGATCACGGGTCGGGTCGATCTGATAACCTCGGGTCAAGTCCTGCTGGTCCCCATCAATAAGTTCCTCACTCTCGAGAGGACCGAGTTTCGTTCACTGTCACCGCCCTCCCCGGATTCGGGCCGTATCGAGGAAAATCTGATCGCTTTACTTGCCTTGGTCGGATTGCAAATTTTCATGGTCTATCAACTCAGGAGAAGAACAGGCCGGTATTCGAATTCACAATTAGTCGCCTGTCATCTGGTCAGCCTTTCACCCCTGTGGTGGTCTGCCCTCCAGGCCTTCTACCATCATGATTCAGCCCTGACCTTCCTCTTTTTCGGCTCAACTGCCTCCTTCCTGCTTCAAGCACTGATGATCATGCTCCTGACCAGGACCAGAACATTTCTGAATGCTTTGGAAATTGCCATTCTGCTGGTGCTGATCGAGATCAGTCTGCAATTTTCGCCACCGCTCGAAATCTTGAAAGTGAATCCCATCCAGGCCGGCCTGGCCGAACATCTCTACTGGTACAAGGCCGCCAGCGCCCGCCGCTGGAACTCCTTTATCGACCAACAAGCTTTTTATGACCGCGTTTATTCTGCCCAACGGGACCAGGACCCACCGAATAAACGCACCCGTATTCTCTGCCTCGGAAGTTCCAGCACATCCGGAGGCTATCCCCGCTATCTCGAGGAATCCCTGCATGATATCGGGATTACCGATGTTGAAGTTATCGATAGCGGTATCGCCGGCTCAACCACTACCCATATATCGAATTTCTATACCAACCTGCTCCTGCGTTTTCAACCCGATCTCGTGACTGTGTGTCTCATGCGCAACGACATGAAATTCCTGGCCATCCTGGCCGCTCAGGAAATGTACCGGTTCGAAACCAGTTCCCAGGGCCGTGATTACCGAAAAGCCAACCTCTATCAACATCTCAACCGATGTATGCTCTACCGGATTTTCCGAATAGCTGTCAATGCACTCATTCCTGATAAAGCGATCAATATGATTGTCCGATCAACCCCATATGATGAAAAACTTATGCGGGAACTCGCCCTGACACAACATATCAAAAACCTGGAAAACATAATCTCCGTTGCCCATAAATTCAGACAAAAACCGGTCCTGCTCATCGAGCCCTATTACCTCTCTGATGGACTCGATACAATTCCCGAAGAACGGAAAACCGATGCAATCAAGGCTTACCAAGAACTGGCCCGCCTGCATCATGTTCCCCTGATCGACCTCGATCATTTTATTCACACAAACCGACACGATCTCCTCTTTATCGACGATGTCCATCAGAATGAATTCGGTAAACGCCGTTTGGCTCAATATATCGCTCGTGAATTGCAAACCGTGATCATGACCGACGATAACGAGCAAACCCCGGCCACATCCGCCCAATCTCATGATGATAAAACACTTATCCAGTCCAAACCAAGGCAACACCAGGCCCTGTCGGCACTGCAATAATTTTTTGAATGACCATTTGACAACCCCATCAGCCCGCGCCATCGTTTAACTAAACGGTTATTTTAACTAAATGGTTAGTATGCAGAAGGTGGGGTGGTCAGCGTATGGAAAAGACCGATTCTCGGGACCGGATCATCGCCGTGGCCATAGCTGAATTTGCGGACAAGGGCAAGGCTGGAGCACGGATGGAGCGGATTGCGCACGAAGCCGGCGTGAACAAGGCCATGCTGTATTACTATTTTTCGAGTAAGGATACGTTGTATTATGAGGCCCTGAAGGCGGTTTTTGGGATCATCATGGACAAGCAGAGATACCTGGCCCGCACCAGCGGAACGATCCGGTCACGTATTCATGAAATCGTGAATCACATTATCGAGACTGGTCAGGCGCATCCGGAATATATTCGATTGATCATGCATGAGATTTTAAGCAGCGAGCAGAATCTTGCTACAATAGCGAAGGAGTTATCTCCCGACCAGGCGGTGCCCTATACGACCGGTATAGCGACCATGTTGATCGAGGGCCAGGAGCAGGGTCTGATACGTAGCGGGGATATCTTGCAGATAGCGATCAGTATTATTGCCTTATGTTTTTTTCATACATTATGGTTTCCGTTGATAAAGGCGATGTGGCATGCGGCTGATCTTGATGAAGCGGCATTTGTCGAGTGTCGCAAAGCGTATATCATGGATTTACTCGAAAACGGTCTGATATCGGAGCGGGACGGGGTCAACGAGAGTGAATCAAACCGATAGAAAACGTTGGTCCCTGACCGGTCGGTCACATTACGTGAAAGGACATCAGCGATGAAGGTGATGAGGTCGGTATTATTCATTATGGTAATTGGTCTGTGTATATGCTGCAATCAGAAGCATATCCCGGGAACGTTCATGGTTTCCGGTTGTATCGAGGCAACCACGGTCACACTCAGCAGCAAAGTGACCGGTGATGTTGTGGCCATGGGTCAGCGTGAGGGGACGGTGGTCGAGGCAGGCGGGCTGGTTGCTCAGATCGATGCCCGGGATTATGAATTGCAGCGGGTTCAGTTAGCGGCTCAGGTAACTCAGGCTGAAGCGGCATTACAGATGGCTGTGAAGGGTGCCCGTTCTGAGGACCGGCGTCAGGCCGAGAAGGGCATGGAAGCGGCCCGGGTGAGTCTGGATCAGGCCCAGGCCGATCATAATCGGATCAAGACCTTGCGGGCCAAGGGCAGTGCTACCGAGAAACAGCTCGATGATGCCGCGAGTCTGCTTGAGATTCGTCAGGCCCAGTATGATGCCGCGGTCCAGGCATATCAGAAAGTGAAGAGCGGTCTGCGCCAGGAGGAGATCGATATGGCCCGAGCGGCCAAGGAACAGGCTGAAGCGGCCCTGGCCATTCTGGACAAGAGGATACAGGATTGCCGGATCGTGGCCCCGCTGAAGGCTGTCTTGACCGAGCAGTTGGTCGAGATCGGCGAGATGGTGACGCCCGGACAGAATGTGTACAGTCTGGCTGATTTGAGTGTGGTAAAGCTCAGGGTGTACGTCCCGGAGAAGCAATTACCTTATGTCAAGCATGATCGGGAGGTCAAGGTCCGGATAGATGGAGCTGATAAGCCATTCAAGGGCCGAGTCGTTTACATTTCCGAAATAGCCGAGTTCACGCCCAAGACGATCCAGACTCAGGATGAGCGGGTCAAGCTTGTTTTTGCAATTGATATCGAATTGGACAATGAAAAGGGATTACTTAAAGCAGGTTTACCGGCCGATGCGTATTTTGAATCGGCAGGGTCGTACTGAATAGACGTACCACTTCGAACGGAAGAAAAATCCATCGTTTGCCGAATACGAGAAGCCTATGAACGAGAGTCAGTCCTTACCCGAGAGTCAGATTTTGACGGTCGAGCACTTGAGCAAATCATTCGGTTTTGGTCGTGAGCATGTGCAGGCGGTCGAAGACCTGTCATTCGAGTTGAAGCGGGGTGAAGTATTCGGTTTTGTAGGGCCTGACGGGGCCGGGAAAAGTACGACGATCCGGATGCTGTGTACGGTCATTCCGCCCGATGCCGGCACGGTAACTCTTCTTGGTTTCGATCTGGTCCGACAGCGGACTAAAATCCGGCGTAAGATTGGCTATTTATCGCAGCGATTCAGTCTGTATGGTGATCTGACGGTCAGTGAAAACATCGATTTTTTTGCCGAGATTCACGGCGTTCGTCAGTATCACGAGCGTAAACACGAGTTACTCGAGTTCATGCGTCTCGAACGTTTCCGGGACCGTCTGGCCCAGCAGTTGTCTGGTGGAATGAAGCAGAAACTGGCTTTGGCCTGTACCTTGATTCATACGCCCGAGATCATTTTCCTGGACGAACCGACCACGGGTGTGGACCCCGTTTCGCGACGAGATTTTTGGTGGATACTGGCCCGGTTACAGAAGGAAGGGCTGACAATCATAATCAGCACGCCCTATATTGATGAGGCGGAACGTTGCCATCGGGTAGCATTCATGAGTAACGGTCGGATAATCAAGTGTGATCAGCCTCGTGCGATCAAGAATTCACTTCGGGACCATTTACTCGAAGTAGTGTGCGACGATGTGCGTAAAGCCCGCCAGATATTGATCGGGCAGAGCCAGGTTTCTGATATCCAGGCATTTGGTGACCGTCTGCACCTGCATTCGCCAGCAGTTCTGTCCCCCGAGCAGGTCCGAGCCACGCTTGAAGCTAATGGGGTGATCGTTCAGGATATGCGTTCGGTCCTACCTTCCCTCGAAGATGCTTTTATCCATTATCTGCAAGAAAACAGCGAGGTACAGGAGATACATTCATGAGATTACGATTGATAGTACTCTATCTGGTGGTCCTGGGGTTCTCATCCGGGGCGGGTGGTGAAATTCTGAGTCTCGACGATTGCATTCGCGAGGCCCAGGCCAACAATCCACTGATCGGCCAGGCACAGGCCCGATATGAAGCCAGCCGGGCCCGGGCCCGGTCAACGGAAAAGCTGGTGTTGCCTTCATTCAATACCCGCTTGAGTTATGTTCGTTTGAGTGACGTTGACCCGTTCTCGGTCCAGACGCCATTTGGGACTATAACTGTATCCGAGCCGGTCCTGGACACGTATCAGGCGACTTTGACCGTACAGCAGCCTCTTTTCACCGGTTTCAGGCTCGGTAATCAGGTCGAGCTGGCCCGTCAAGGTGTAACCCTGTCGCAGTTGGGTCTTGAATACAGTAATTGGGACCTGCGTTTCGAGGTCATAAAGGCATATTACAATCTGATCAATGCCCGGGCAGCCCGGCGCGTGATCGACGAGAGTCTCAAGACCATGGCAGTCCATGTCCAGGATGTGCATAATTTCAAGGAAGCCGGACTGGCCACAACCAATGAGGTCTTGCAGACCGAAGTCCGTTTATCCAATCTGCATGTGCAATTGAATCAGGCCGAGAACGGGGTCGAGTTGGCTGAACTGGCATTGGCGACACTTTTGAACAGACCGGACGCGAAACCCTTCGAGATCGAAGAAAATGTGGTGATCGACCATGAACCAGTGCCGCCGGTCGAGGTATTGCTTGACTTGGCCCAAGCCAACAGGCTCGAATTACGTCAGCTCGATGTCCGGGAGCAGATAGCCGACCACGCTTTGGCCATCTCTCGGAGCGACTATTATCCGACCGTGCTGGCCAGTGGCGCGTATAATTATGCTCGACCGAACAATCGTTATCAACCGCCCGAGGAGGAGTTCAACTCTGACTGGAGCATCGGCCTGTCGGTCAGCTGGGTCCCCTTTGACTGGGGTAAGACCAGGAGCAATGTGCAACAGTATCAGGCTGAGCGGCGTGAAATCGAGGCCCTTCACGAGCAGGTCAGTCAACAGGTCCGGGCACAGGTCATCAGGACTTACGCCCAGCACCGTGAAACATTCAAACGGCTCGAACTCGTCCGGACCACGGTCCGTCAGGCCACGGAAAACCTTCGTGTGGCCCATGATCAATATAACGAAGGTATGAGTCGAAACACCGACGTGCTCGACGCGGAGACCTTACAGCTCCAGGCAAATCTCGACCAGACCAGGGCGGAACTCGATTATCTGTTGACCCGGGCCTTGCTAACCCAGGCTGTCGGCAGTTCAGCCTGGTAAAAGGATAATGAGGAATCGGACATGGAGTCCATAATCGTTCAGGATCTGACCAAAATATTCGGGAAGTTCGTCGCGGTTGACAGGATCAATTTCCGGGTCAAGCAGGGCGAGATTTTTGGTTTCCTCGGGGCGAACGGGGCCGGGAAATCCACGGCGATCAGAATGATGTGCGGCTTGCTCGAACCGAGCGAAGGCACGGCCCTGGTGGCGGGATATGATGTCCGTCAGCAGCCCGAACAGGTCAAACAATCGATCGGTTACATGTCCCAGCGGTTTTCACTCTATGAAGATATCTCGGTCAGAGAAAACATCAGGTTTTTTGGCGGCGTGTACGGCTTGCGAGGCAAAAAGCTGAATGAACGTCTCGATTGGGTCCTCGAAATGACCCAATTGCGGGACAGTCAACTGCGGATAACCGGCACTTTACCGGGAGGCGTCAAGCAGCGTCTGGCCTTGGGCTGTGCCTTTATTCACGAACCCCGGATCGTTTTTCTGGACGAACCGACCGGTGGGGTCGATCCGATTTCGCGCCGGGCTTTCTGGGGGCTTATCCAGGACCTGTCCGCCCAGGGAATTTCCATCCTGGTCACGACTCATTTTCTTGATGAAGCCGAATACTGTCACTCGATTGCCTTGATCAATGCGGGTCGAATCGTAGCCCATGGTTCGCCCCATTATCTGAAGCAGCACTACCTGCCCTATACAATCCTGGGTTTACACGTTGATCGACCGCTTGACGCCATGGGTTTGCTTCAGGAGCAACCCGAGGTCATAGAAATCTCTTTGTTTGGTCTGTCTCTGCACCTGGGTGTCCACGAGGTCGATCAGGCCTTGATCCGTCTCAAGCTTGTCCTGGAAGGGCAGGGCTTCCATATCAACAGTTTTGAGCCGATCATGCCCTCACTTGAGGATGTGTTCATTCATCTCATCGAGAAAACATAGAGGTCACTCATGTTCAAACGCATAGCTGCTTTGGTCAGAAAGGAATATCGCCAGATCAGACGCGATAAGAGGACCCTGGCCGCCCTTTCTTTCCTGCCCATGTTCCTGCTGATCATGTTTGGTTATGCGATCAATTTTGATGTTCACAACATCAAGGTGGCAGTGCTCGATTATGATCTTTCGGCTGAAAGTCGTGCCTTGATTGAACTGGTCGGTATCTATCGCTATTTTGATATTGTTCGGGTCGCCACGCTTCCTTCGGAAATCGACACGCTGATTGATCGAGAGAAAATCCAGGCCGCCCTGATCATCCCGCCTGGTTTCGCCCGAAAGGTCCAGGGCTGTGAAACCGCTGAAGTGCAGTATCTGGTCGATGGAGTCAATGGTAACATCGGTTCGATTTCCTCAGCCTATATAAACCAGATTGTGGGTGATTTTTCCCGAACTATCCAGGTCAGGGTTGCGGCCAGGCATGGTCTCGAGTACAAGCCGCTAATCGATCTGCATGAGCGAATCTGGTACAATCCGGAACTGAAAAGCAGCCTTTTTCTGATACCGGGTCTGATCGCCTTTATCCTGATGATCACTGCAGTCGTGTCCACCGCTCTCTCGGTCGTCCGTGAAAAGGAGCTCAATACCATCGAACAGATCATCGTTTCACCGGTACATTCTTTCGAATTGATGGTGGGCAAGGCCTTGCCCTTCATGATCATCGCCCTCGAGGCCGAGCTGTTGATACTGGTAGCCGGTTGGCTCTTCTTCGGGGTGAAGGTCGGCGGGAGCCTGCTCACTCTATTCCTGGCCTCTTTTTTGTTCCTGCTCGGTGCACTCGGTCAGGGACTCCTGATTTCGACTGTGGCCCATACCCAGGCTGTTGCTTTTATGATGGCGATCTTTTCGTCTCTGCTGCCCACTTTATTGTTGTCCGGTTTCATATTTCGGATTTCCAGTATGCCCATTGCCTTACAACTCATTTCATATCTGGTCCCGGCCCGCTATTTTCTGATCATTCTGCGGGGTGTCATTCTTAAGGGCACCGGATATATGCTGTACTATGAACAGTTCCTGTTTCTCGGGGGCTTTACCATACTCATGATTTTGATCAGTTCGGTCAAAATGTCACGTACAATGTAGTCTATGATAAGGAAAGAAAAATGAATCGGTTGCTGCGTTTAATCCAGAAGGAATTCTGTCAGATTCGGCGCGATCCTCGCATGTTTGGAATCATGCTGTTTGCGCCGGTAATCCAGTTGATCATTCTGGGTTATGCTGCCACGACCGATGTGAACCAGTTGGAAATCGGGGTGTGCGATCTCGATCGCACTGAACAGAGTCGGGCCCTGATTGACTCATTTATCAGTTCAGGCTATTTCAATCTGATCAGGACGGTGGCCGTACCGGATGAACTCGATCTACCCATTTCCCGGGGCGAGGTGATCATCGGCCTGGTCATTCCTCACTCGTTTGGTAGCAATTTGATTACTGCTCACACCCCACAGCTCCAGCTTCTGGTCGATGGGACCGATGCAACCTCGGGAACCATAGCCATCGGATATGCCAAGGCCGTAGTCCAGCTTTTTTCCATGCCCTATCTGAAACCGCTGCTGCGACGGATGAGTATCCGGAATATCAGGTTGCCCTCGGTCCAGGTCAGGAACAGGGCCTGGTTCAATCCTGAGCTCAAGAGCCGGGTTTACATGGTCCCGGCCGGGATGGGCCTGGTCCTGCTTGTGGTCATGATTATGCTGACAGCTATGTCCTTGGTCAAGGAGCGGGAGGTTGGGACCATGGAACAGCTCATCGTCACACCCCTCAAAGGCTGGGAACTTCTGCTCGGGAAAATTTTACCCTTCATTCTGATCGGCATTGTCGCTGAAACAGTGATCATCGTGGTCGCTGTTACTGTTTTCGCCATACCGGTCCTGGGTAACGCTTTGACCCTCTATTTACTATCCTTCGGTTTTTTCTTTACCACGCTCGGTTTGGGTATTCTGATCTCGACTTTATGTAGGACGCAGCAGCAGGCCATGCTCATGACAACTTTTTTCGTCATATTGCCCTTTGTCTATCTTTCCGGTTTCATTTTTCCGATCGAAAATATGCCCCGGGTTTTTCAACTCATATCTTATCTCATTCCGCTTCGTTACTTCCTGGTCATTGCTCGAGGTGTTTTTCTCAAGGGTTGTGGCTGGCTTCAACTGTGGGATGAGTTCACGATCATGCTTGTGCTGGGCGGCCTGATTTTTGGAGCGGCCCTGGTCCGATTCAAGAAAACGCTGGATTGAAAACGGGTGTGGATTTCAGGTTCGAGCAGCCAGGGCGGTCTCGATGCGCTCGAGCAGTATGGCGGCTACCTCTTCCTTGGAGAGCAATGGCATTTCTTGTTCCGCACCACTCGAAGAAATGAAGACCACGCGATTGGTGTCGCTCTGAAAGCCGGAACCGGCCTCATCGATCCTGTTAGCCACGATCAGATCAATGCCTTTTTCGTCGAGCTTTTTGCGGGCGTAGGAGCGGAGTTTTTCTGTTTCGGCGGCGAAACCAACCAGGTACTGGCGCTTTCTTAGCCGGGACAATTCAGTCAGAATGTCGGGCGTCATTTCGAGTGGCAAACTGTCCGGGGCCGAGTCCTTTTTCATTTTCTGATCGAAACGTTGCCGCGGCCTGAAATCGGACACAGCAGCAGCCATGATGACCACATCCTGCTCATCGTACACAGACATGACTTTCTGAAACATATCCTGGGCGCTTTCAACGGGAATGAACGTGACGCCTTCGACAGGTGGCAAGGCGGTCGGACCCGAGATGAGTGTGACCTGAGCGCCCATATTTCGGGCAACCCGGGCGATGGCGTAGCCCATTTTGCCCGATGAGGGATTTGACAGGAACCGAAAAGCGTCCCAGAATTCGCGGGTCGGTCCGGCCGTGACCAGAATGCGTCTTGTGGTCAAGGTTTTTGGGGTCAACAGGGCAATAGACGTGTCGACTATTCGGTCAAGCGGAGCCAATCGTCCTTTCCCGGTATCCTGGCAAGCCAGGTTCCCGGACTCGGGTTCGATGATGTGAACACCACGATCAGCGAGAAGAGTGAGATTAGACTGGACCGCTTGGTGCTCGAACATCTTCCAGTTCATGGCCGGAGCGATCAGGAGCGGGGCTTTGATCGAGAGGCAGAACGTGCTCAGAAAATCATCGGCGATGCCCTGGGTTAGCTTGCCGATGATGTTAGCCGTAGCCGGCGCGATCAGGACGAGATCGGCTTCGTCACCCAAGGCAATATGGTCAATATCCGGAGATGTTTCCGACTCGAACATGCGACAGTAGACCTTATGCCCGGACAGGACTGCCAGGGTCAGAGGGGTGATGAAGCGGGTCGCATGTTCGGTCATGACCACATGAACATCGGCCCCCTTCTTCTGCAACATCCGCATCAATTCCACGGATTTGTAAGCGGCAATACCGCCAGTGATACCCAGAACAATCTTCTTGGTTGATAAGGGTCGATATTCTGAACTCATCGAGGACTCCTGTTGCACATCGGCTGGTCCCGTGCGGGGAATCAGCCGTTTGTTTCGGAGATCATATTTCTGAATCGGTCAAGGTTCAACCGGTCCAGGCGACACCGCTCTGACCGGATGATACTCATCACCTCGAGGATCGCGGTCTCGAGCCGATCGTTGATCACCAGAAAATCATAATCAAGGAAATGACCCATTTCCTGCCGGGCTATCTCGAGTCGGACTTTGATGCTTTGTTCCGTATCAGATTTGCGGGCCCGTAAACGACGTTCAAGCTCGGCCATTGATGGTGGCATAATAAAAATATAGACCCCGTTTTTCATCCGGGCCTGCAGTTGTTTAGCCCCTTGGACATCGATGTCGAGCATGATATCCCGACCCGTATCCAGCACAGAAAACAGGGTTTGTTTGTGAGTGGCATACCAGGCGCCGTGAACCTGGGCCCATTCGACAAACTGGCCTTCCTGACGATAGCGCTCGAATGTCTCCGGGTCGACGAAATGATAGTCGCGGCCATTCACTTCATGGGTCCGGGCCGGTCGAGTCGTATAGGAAACCGAATAAGCCAAATTGTCCATCTGGTTAAGTATACTTTTGTAAATGGTAGTTTTACCGCCGCCCGAGGGCGAGGACAGTACGAAAAAAATCCCGTGTCGCTGTGGGTCCTGTGTTGTTGTCATGGCATTATTCAATATTCTGGATTTGCTCCTTGAGTTGATCAAGCAGTGTTTTGAGTTCGACCACCCTGGCCGAGACCTCGGCTGACGCGGCCTTAACGCCGAGAGTGTTCACTTCTCGAAAAAGTTCCTGGATAAGAAATTCCACTTTTCGGCCGAGCGGACCTTCAGTCTGGCATAACTCCAGGGCAGCTTGAACATGAAATTTGAGCCGATTTACCTCTTCAACGACATTGCTCCGTTCGCAATAATACAAGACTTCTTCAGCCAGGCGGGCCTGGTCCACGGGAACTGAACCGAACTTTTCAGCCAGCCGTTTCTGAAGCATGGCATAGACCAGATCGTGCTGCTGATTGGCCAGAGACTCGATCCGGGGCAGCTCTGCCTGGATCATAGTGAAATGTTCGATAAGTATCGCCTGCAGTTTTTGACCTTCGTTGGTCCGCATCTCGATCACATCGACTAGGGCCTGGTCCAGTGAGGTTTTAATCAACGAGAGTAAGTCCTCACTGATCAATTCGGGTGATTTCACGGTCCAGATATTATCAAGCCCCAAAAGCGTATCCAACCTTATGCTTTTGTCGATTTCGAGACCGGGTATGTCGATGGTCGAGGTCAGCTTCTTGAGATTGTATATATATTCCCGGGCCAAGCCATGGTCCAGACCAAGCCTGCTATAGTCAGTCAAAGGGTATTCGAGCTTCATGGTCAACTCGACCGTCCCCCGCGAAATGGACTGCTGGACTATCTCCCGGATAGCGGCTTCGTAATCGCACAGCTCCGGTGACAGTCTCACCTTCATCTGAAAATAGCGATTGTTTAATGTCCGGATCGTGGTCTCCAGACTCATCCCCTTTTCCTGGCATATAGCCCGACCGAAGCCTGTCATACTTTTCATGATCTGTCCTTTACTGATAATCCGTTATGAGTCATGTGTCCCTGTTATCATATTCGACCGCTTGTATCATCAGAATGAATAACTCCATGTTTGCACTTCAAACCTTATTACTATAGCATGTGCAGAAGGTCCGTGTCAATTTTCGACTCGATCCGAATCCATTGTTGTAAAGAAATAAAAACGGTCCTAACATAGTAATCATGAATTCCAAGAAAGCGACACTGTTATCAATACTGAAAGCCACTGTGTTTTTATGTCTGGGTATGGTGCTTCTTTTCATGTGTCATTGCACTGATGACCGCCAACAAAACCAGGAAAAGAACAAAAAAGTGATTCTATTTGGAATTGATGGCGTCGAATGGCACATCCTCCACCCACTTATGAAAATGGGCAGGGTCCCGGTCATTCAGAAACTTATGTGCTCCGGCTCTATCGCCAATCTTTTTTCCCCCTCCATGTGCTCACCGGTCGAATGGACCACGATCGTGACCGGAAAGAGTAAAGAGAAGCACGGTGTATTAGGTTTTCCTCAAGTTCAGCAAAGGGCTCCCGGTCAGCAGAAAAAAGAAGATAATCCACTAGACATGTCAATGAATATTACCCGACAAACAAGAAAAAGCATGACTTTGTGGAATATTTTTTCCAATCATCATCACGGAGTGGCCAGCATAGGCTGGTGGGCTACTTGGCCCGCTGAAGAAATCAATGGCACTCTCATCAGTGATACTTTCTTGTATAATCGGATAATGCCACATACATTCTCACCCCCCAGTATCGAACAGAGTCTAAAGGAAATTGAGCAGATGGCAAAAATACGCGGCGAATCCTGGCTGAAAAACTACCTGCCTGCCATCTCAACAACCCATCTCAAAAACCATGGTAATGACTATCGCGTTATCAGTGGGCAGCTTGAAAAGTTTTCAGAGCACCTTACCTTTGATTTTGTCAAGCAGAATATCGCTCTTTACTTGATTGAAAAGGAAAACCCGGACCTTGTCTTTCTCTATTTACGCGCTTCGGATTTAAGCTCACACTTTTTCTATCGTGATACATTTCACTATTCAGATAACACCGACTGGCCCGAGAGTGGTTTTTACCCTGAAAAATTCCATTGGGTCATCCCGGCAACGTACGAACTCTATGACTTATTTCTCGATGAGCTTCTGGTTAACTATGATCAAATGCCTTATACTATCATAGTCTCTGATCACGGTTTTGGTTTTCAGAAAATGAATAAAAGAGTTGAATTCGGTAAATTTTTCAGAAATTCAAAGCTTCTGGTCAACGATCAAGACCCGATCTCGTTTGTGAAGTGGAAGAATAAAAAAGATCAGGAAGGAACCGTCCAGTTTTTCATTGATGCTCCACCTCAGATCGAACCGAATTCATCCCTTTTACTGCAGGAACTACGCACCACACTGGCTGCAATTCAAAATATATCGGGCGAAAATCTTTTTGAGTCCCTCAATATTGTTGCTGACGGTCCTGACTCGCAGTCTGAGTGTCTGGAAGTAACCGTAAATCCCGCAATCCAGTTGGCCGATATTATCGTTTTTCCCAAGACTATGCTTCCGGCGCATGAGTTATTCTTCTATAGTCAATGGTCCGGATCGCATCGGAGGAATGGTATTGCAATCTTCAATGGTCCCTGTTTTAAGAAGGGACATCTTGTCACAACGAATATCAAAACGTGGGATATCTGCCCCACTATTTTAAGTATCTATTCTCTTCCTCGTGGTCAGGATATGGATGGTCACCTCATAACGGATATCTTTACTCCACGTTTCCTACAAAACAACCCTCGGCCTGCGGATATCAGTACCTATGACAGGGATTTGAAGGATGAAAGTTTCGAGAAACTCGATCCTGAAGCTGAGCACAAGCTCATTAATGAGTTGAAAACCATCGGTTATTTAAACTGATCGGACAATCTGTCAGCCTTAATGTCCGCGTCGAAACACTGTCAAGGTTTATCTTGCCCAGAGCTCCTATTGGGATGAAAGATTTAACTTATTTACCTTATAGACAGCTACCCCTTCATCCTGCATGATGAGATCGAGAAAAGCCGGTCTACTCCGATAATGTAAGAGATGCCCCATTGAACCGTATGCCGTTACATCGCTGATGAGAATGAAATCAACATCATTCTTCAGCAGAAAAGACTGTAAAGAACCATAAAATACATGATAATCTAGCAGTTTTCGTCCATATGGCAGAGGAATACGCATATACTTGAATTTTACATATCTCTGAATATAAGGAAAACGCCCGGCAACCGTAATTGATTGCCCATAGTTCTGTTCCAGAATTCGTGCCTTGGCCAATTCTGCGACGGGATGGTTCGTGATAAATGTGTGGAGCCTATCCGCTGTACTGCCACATAAAGACAGGAAAAAGAGAATGTGAATACCTATTAAACTCAACTTCTTCAGAGATACACGTGTTGTAGGAACAGATACAAATGTTGTGAACAGAAAATGACCAATATAGAGACAGAACAACGATAATACAGGTAGTAAAAAACGATGAAAAACCGTATAGAATACGCAATGCATGGAGACGTAACTAACAATGAATATCAAAAGCATCACTCGTTTACGGGTCCATGACCGCAGTATCGTAACCATCCCGCCACACAATAAAGCGATAAATATATAACCGGCTCTACCTCCACCGCCAATTTCCATCAAACATGGATGCATAAACAATTTTAAATTCGTTAATGCATTCGTCAAAACTTGCGTTGGATAGTGGCGGACTACATCCCAAACACCATCGATCGAATGATAGCCTCCACCAATCCAGTGATTGGGAACAACCTGATATGCTAAATTTTCCCAATTCTCATCATAGAGAATTTTTCCAAAAGCCAAATAGCTTAAAATAAAATGAGGTGTCAAAAAAACGAGTACGAAGAATAAAAAGAGCAAAAATAATTTCAGTCTTGACCGGAAATTTTGGCGATTTAGCGGCAGAAGTAAAGCGAATAGTATGGTTGGGATGAGGGCAATCGCTGAATAACGTGTAAAATATGCCAGGGCGAAGGATAAGGAAAATAATGGAATATAAAAAGGGGTATTCTGATCGGCTGTCTTGACACAAAAGACGAGGGTCAGCAGGGTAAAAGCGGCGAAGGTCATATCTGTCGTAACGTGCAGACCTTCCAGAATGACATTGCTATTACAGATTAAGGCCAGCAGGGCGAACAGACCCGCTTTTTTACTGAAACAGGCGCTGCCGAGCAAATAGGTACAGTATAAGAAAAGGCCGGCAGAGAGGGAAGAAATCGTGCGGGCAGCAATGAAAGTATCACCGATGAGCAAGCTCAAACCCGCACTCAAGATGGGGTACAAGAGTGGATGAAATTTATCTTTGGGCACGGTGCCATCGAGCAGAGAATCAGCTTTTTCGACATAAAGGTCAAATTCGGCGGAACCAACTTCCTCGATCGGATGGTAAAAACCACCGAAAATACATAAAAAAGTAGTATAGCCAATGATAATTACGGTAACAGCGGTATTAATGCTCATTTTTGTAAGTAGCCAAGGCTCAGAAGGAAGCCTTTCATTCATGGATTGTTCATTGAGCATGCTTATCGCTTCAAAGGTGAATGGGTGCAGATGCTTCTTTTCATTAGAGCCAGAGAATATATTGAAAAGGAAAAGAAATCAAGAGTTCGTCGATAATAGGATATGTTCAGAGAAGTGTAATAACAAGTCCTCAAAGAGTTGAAAAACGGAAAAACGTCCAGAGGTCGGTTCATTTGATAAATTGCGCCCAACTTTAGTATCAGAAAACACGGATTGGATTTTGAAGTTGCATCGAGGATTGATGTTTGGTACAAAGTGGTTTAATGGGTAGGGTAGGGCTGATGTACTATCGGGAAAGGAAAGAAAGAAAAGGAAACAATGATGACCGACCGCTCCGGGCCCGAAAAAAAACTTGATGGACAGGCAGATCAGCCGCAGACACCTTCTTCTAAACGGGAATCGGATACTGAGTTGACCGTATCTTCTGATCACGATCCAGTCGGATCATTATCAGATCCGGAAACGGTCTCGATCACACCCGATCAGGGGCTGAACGATTCGGGGGCCACTGTTCCGGTCTCACCCAAGCAGGACCAACTTCAAGGCAGTCAGCAGTCAGCTACCGAGACTATCGGGAAATATCGGCTTGTCCTGAAGCTTGGTCAGGGGGGGATGGGTGTTGTCTACAAAGCTATTGATCCGATCATAAAAAGAAACGTTGCGCTCAAAGTCATGATCGTAGCCGAGCAGGAGGGCACGGATTACAGTTCCCGCTTCCTGCGTGAGGCGGAAGCCATCGGACAATTGAATCATCCCAACATTGTAACCATACATGATGCCGGATTTCACCAGAACAATCCATATCTGGTCATGGAATATCTGGATGGGCAAGACCTGTCGAAAATTATGGCCCATGACCATCTTCCCGAGATCAACCAGGTCCTGGACATCTTCATTGCTATCTGTCGTGCTCTTCAATATTCGCATCAGCGTGGCATAGTGCACCGTGATATCAAACCCGCCAACATTTTTCTCACTCGTGACGGCACTGCGAAACTGATGGATTTCGGCATTGCCAAGATCGAAGACAGCAAATTGACCCGGACGGGCATGCTGGTTGGAACTTTGCAATATATGTCTCCCGAGCAGATCGATGGCAAAAATGTGGACCATCGGACCGACATCTATTCGATGGGAGTGGTTATGTATGAAGTTTTTTCGCGCAAGCTGCCGTACAGCGGCCAGACCCTCTCCGAATTGATCAAGAACACCTTGCTGAATGAGCCGGAACCGTTTGAACCTTTTGACCTTGATTTGCCGCCCCTGCTCACGAGCGTTATCATGAAATGCCTGGCCAAGAAGAAGGAGGATCGTTATCGGGACATGAACCAGATGGTCGAGGCTTTGCTTTTAGTCAAGGAATACGGCAAGAGACAAGATGTAGTAGTTTCTGGGCAACCCGATCCTGACCTTTCGAGCGAGAAGTTGACCGCGGCCACACATCATGGTAGGGTTACCCGACCTTTTCTGCCGCAGCAAACAGGTCCCGATGAAACAGCTCCGACTCCTTCTGCCGCGAAAAAAAATCCACGCCGTTCAGTGGTCTTACTTTCCCTCCTCATACTCGGCACATTGATTATATTTATGATCTGGAAGGGGTATGGCCAAAAGCTCGAGGGGAAGCCAACCCCGAGTGCGGACACGCGGACCGAACAGGTCCGGCCCGACAGCACGCAGGCCCGGGAAGCTATCGAACCGGTCGGGCAGCCTTCAGTCAAAAGTGCCTGGGAACATGCTCTTCAGGCAGATACGATTGCAGCGTATGAACAGTTCATCACTGATTTCGATCAGGAGCAGTACGCACACGAATACATTGATCAGGCCCGAAACCGGATACGCGCCAAACAGCAGGACCAACCTGCCGCAAAGGATGAAGCCCAGGCAGGGCTTGCCAACATTCAACAGCAATGGCGCAACGCTCGGGCCCTCGATACCCGGGAAGCCTATCTTGAGTTCATCGCGAAATTCGGCGACGATCCGCGGGCCGATCGTGAGGTTTCCCTGGCTCGAACCGGACTTGAATCCATCCTACTCAAACAGCGGGACCTGATCAAAGATCGGATAACCAGCGGGCAAGCCATGGTTCTTGTTCGGGGCGATACCTTTCAGATGGGTGATACCTTCGGGACAGGGGACCAGGACGAAACGGCCCATCAGGTTTCATTAGGCGATTTTGTGATGGCTCAGCACGAAGTGACCTTCCTGGAATACGACGAGTTCTGCCGAGCGACCGACCGGACCGGACCAGACGATAAAGGCTTTGGTCGTGACCTGCAACCCGTGATCAATGTGACCTGGTTTGATGCAATCAATTATTGCAATTGGCTCAGTCAACGCCGGGGCTTGACACCGTGCTATAGCATGAGCCCATCGGAACCGCCCGAGGTGACCTGCGATTTCTCTGCTGATGGCTTCCGTCTGCCGACCGAAGCCGAATGGGAATTTGCCGCACGCATACGCGGCACAAAGGTGTTATTCAGTAACGGCTCCAACATAGCGGACCGGAACAGTATGCATTACAATAACCGTCACATGACCGACACCAATAAAACCGGACCTAATCCCGTCGGACTATTAGGGCCTAATGCTCTCGAGCTCTACGACCTGAGCGGCAATGTCTGGGAATGGTGTTGGGATTGGTATGGGCCCTATCCGACCTCGCCCGTGACCGATCCGAAAGGTCCGGAAAACGGCACAAAAAAAGTCATCAGGGGCGGTAGTTGGTACAATCTCGATGCCTCCTACCTACGCACATCCAACAGGTCCTCGGCCAGCCCTGCCACACAAGGCCATGATATCGGCTTCAGACTTGTCCGCCGATAAAACAGATCATCCTGAAACCGCTTGAACAAATGAATGACAAAAGGGATTGCATTTCCTGCTCTCTATGATAGGCTCATCACAAACACGAGCTAAGGAGATGCACCATGACTGACAGCCAGTTGATGAACCTGGTCGATACGATCGACGGTATTGTCTGGGGCTACTTTCTGATGTTCCTCTTGATCGGGGTCGGGCTCTTTCTGACAATTCGTTTCCGTTTTGTCCAGTTTCGCCATTTCCGTCATGCCTGGAGCCTGATAACCGGGCGCTGGGACGATCCCAATGACCACGGTGAAATCACACACCTGCAAGCCCTGTCCACTGCGCTATCCGCCACAATCGGCACGGGCAACATAGCCGGTGTGGCCACGGCCATCGCTTCAGGCGGCCCCGGGGCCGTCTTCTGGATGTGGATGACCGCGCTGGTCGGTATGTGTACCAAATTTACCTGTTGTCTGCTCAGTCAAAAATATCGCGAAGTGGACGATAAGGGGGTTGTGGCCGGCGGTCCGATGTACTATTTGCGGGACGGACTCAATCTCAAGTGGCTGGGGGTAATCTTCGCCTTTTGTGCCGCGTTCGCCTCCTTTGGCATTGGCAACATGGTCCAATCAAATTCTGTGATTCAACCGCTGCACGATTATTTCAACCTGAATAAACTGGTCATGGGTCTTATTCTGGCCTTTATCGTGGCCCTGGTGATCATCGGGGGCGTCAAGAGAATTGCTCGGGTCGCCGAGAAAATAGTGCCCTTTATGGTCGTCATTTATGTCACTGCGGCAATTGTTATTCTGATCATGAATTACAAGCTTGTGCCGGCTGCCTTTATGTCCATATTCTACGGGGTTCTGGGCTTGAAATCGGCAACTGGCGGGGTCCTGGGTTATGGTGTAGCCCAGGCGATGAGATTCGGCATCGCCCGCGGCCTGTTCTCCAACGAATCAGGTCTCGGCTCCGCCGCCATCGCCCACGCCCCAGCCCGCACCGCTGAACCTGTCCGGGAAGGCTTCGTGGCTATGCTCGGACCATTCATCGATACGATCGTCATCTGCTCGATGACTGCTTTGATCATCATTATCAGCGGACTGTATAACACTCCCGAGCAACTGACCGGGGCCACCCTGTCCGCGCGTGCTTTTGACCATTCTCTCCATGGTATCGGACATCATGTGGTCAGTTTCGGTCTGGTTTTTTTCGCTTTCACCACGATCATCGGCTGGAGTTATTACGGCGACCGTTCCGTCAAATTCCTGTTCGGAAGGCAGGGGGACAAGGCTGTGGTTATCTATCGCTGGCTCTATGTCTTTCTGATCCCGGTTGGAGCCACTGTCCCGCTGAACCTGGTCTGGGCCCTGTCCGATATCGCCAACGGTCTGATGGCCTTTCCCAATCTGATCGCACTGGTCGGTCTCTCTGGCGTGGTGGCCCATCAACTCCGGGACTATGAGACCCGCTTACCTACGATGAAACCAGTCAATCCCACTCAAATCTGGTTCCTCAATTGGACAGATCGTTTCAAGCGTGGTATTCGATCATAAATCAGCGATCATCCCAGTTGTAATTGTGTGTTTCAGCGTTTATGGGCCCTCATCGACATGGTCCCCTCTCCAAGTGTGACATGTTACATATTTGTAACAGCACGGGTCTGTAACATGTTACACAATATGGGTCGGGCAAAGTAGTCCCCCAAGAGGCTGGCATCTCGGACCAAGTATAGACCGACAAATTAGACCGGTAATATCTCGACACATTCAAAGAAAGAGAATATTGCCCATTGTTCCTTCACAAATGTCATTTTTGAATTGGCATCATAATTGCTAAACACTATCGTCAAGATTCACTCATTTTTTTTGAGAAAGGAGGAAAGAACAATAATACAGTCAACGAGCGACTGGTGGAAAAGGGCGTCCTTGACTGAATTGAACAAGAAAGCAAGAAAAAGTCGAGTTTTTTCATGGGCAGATCAGCAATACATAGAAGGAGGAGTATTCCATGAGAAGGTCCATCACGATTATTATAACTAGTGTATTTCTTTTTTCTTCATTTTGTGTACTCTCGGCAGATGAGAAAGTTATTGAGGGGCTGAAGGAAGCATTAAAGATCAGTATTCAGAATTCAGTAAAAAGAGTCGGTTGTCTCGATGGCTATTTCAAGAATGACGCCATCAAGATTTTACTACCCAAAGATTTACACAAGGTGGAAGAATATCTTTCTCAAGTCGGTGCTGAGAAATACATCGAGCAATTCGTGGAAAAAATGAACCGTGCTGCAGAAGAAGCAGTGCCTCTGGCCCAGGAAATTTTCGTTGATGCGGTAAAAAAAATTCAGTTCGACGATGCGCTGAAAATACTGAATGGTAAAGGGAACGAGGCCACGGTCTATCTCCAGGAAAAGACCACGTCCTCACTTGTAGAGAAATTTACCCCCCTGGTCCGTCAGTCGATGGAAAAAGTTGGCGCTGTTAAAGCTTACAATGATCTCGTTGATAAATACTGCCAGAATCCATTGTTTCAAAAAGTGGACCTGGATTTGAACAAGTACGTCACGGAGAAAGCTGTCGATGGATTATTCAAGACCGTAGCTGAAGAAGAGACAAAAATCCGGACAGACCCCGCCGCTCGGATTACGGACCTGTTACAAAATGTCTTCAGCGGATTAACGGGGCATGATTGATTCATTATTTCGTCATGGATCGGGACCGGAGAAAACAAGGTTATTACCGGGAGCCAGATCGAAAAGGCTTTAGGACAGGACAATATCCAAAACATGGCCGCGGAAACGGGCACTTCTCCAGCATCGGTGAGTGCCAGTCTTGCCCAACTAATGCCCATGATTATCGATAAGCTCACGCCCGATGGCAAAGTCACGGAAGGCGGTTTATTGGACCAGGGTCTTGATGCCCTGAAGAAATCACTGTTCAAATAAGCGATACTCGGCTTTCAGAATTGATGTGAGTGTGCATCTTCCCGGTCTATTTGACTATACTCGGTGTTCCTTATGTATCAGTTGTGGTATTTAGTAGGTCCACCGGTGTTTGTGAGTATAGCGGTTGTGTGAGACAGAAGGTGCACACTCATATCATTACTCTCAATGATTCCACTCAATCAGGCCTTTTATGATGTTGAGTCATTGATATGCGATAGCCCTTATTCCCATTGAATAAGAAAAGACCGGTGCATCTTTTACAGGCAGGGAAATATCCGTGCTTGGCCAGAGCAATTCTGAATGTTCGAAATTTCTTACCATTCCAAATCTGTTTGTAACTTTGCTCCTTTATATTGCCGGTGGAATAATTGAGATAACAAGGTTTCAGGTCTCCATTTGGAAAAACATACGAAACGGTCCAGGGAATAATACATCGCCGTGCTCCCAGATGCTGATCTGGCTGCTGATAATAGGTGATGATCTCATCCGGGCCCAGAAGTGGAAAATAGATAATCTGGATTTTATGTGTTTTTCGTTGAACGAGATCAACATTTCGGACGAGAACATGTGGGTCGATATCGCGCAAAGCCAAATTCGGTGTTGATTTCAGCAGTCCAAACTCGGGGAAATCCCGATTCTGCTGAGCGACTGCCTGCGGGTCCCAAAACCATAAGTGGGTCAAGGTTATCGTATCTCCGCCGATATTTTCAGCCCATTGGACCATCTCGGGGAAAGATAAATAATTATCATTGGTTAGAATATAATTGATGATTATCCGGGGAATGCAAGAATTCCGTTTTCTCTTAAGGGCAACGATTGTTCTGATCCCATTTTCAATTTCATGAAACGCGCCCTTTCTCTGAACAATCCGATCATGGACACATGCGGGACCATAGAGACTTATAATCACGACATCTACGCGAAGATCAAGCATACTATGGGCATTTGGGGCAAGCAAGCTTCCATTCGTGGAAATAGTGAGGTTTAAACCGCATTCCTTAATAAAATCAGTCAATTCCAATAAATGAGGGTATAAAAAGGGTTCGCCTCCACTAAGCCGTATCTGCGGTTTTAAGAAGGAACATTCCTTGATAAATCGTTCATATTGGGACAATGAAGGGGAACTACTCTCGCTGGACTTGTCTCCGCTCGCTTGATCCTTTTCTAAAATACGATGGTAACAATGCGGACAGAAATTATTACATGAAAAAGTCAAATAAAAAGTAATATCTATTGGCCAGAGTGCAAAGCCAACATGTTTTAACACATAGTCCGGGAGTGAACGTATCCTGGTATTCCCCAACAATTCTTTTAGTTTTTTCATGATATCAGGGCCTGATTGTGTTTCACATTGAATAAGAAAAGACCGGTACATCTTTTACAGGCCGGGAAATATCCGTGCTTGGCCAGAGCAATTCTGAATGTCCGGAATTTTTTACCATTCCAAATCTGCTGGAAACTCTGCTCCTTAATATTTCCGGTGGAGTAATTGAGATAACACGGTTTCAGGTCTCCATTAGGAAAAACATACGAAGTGGTCCAAGGAATAATACATCGTTGTGCTCCCAGATGCTGATGTGGCTGCTGATAATAGGTGATGATTTCATTCGGGCTCAGAAGCGGATAATAGGAAATCTGGATAGTATGTGTTTTTCGTTGAACGAGATCAATTTTTCGGACAAGAGCAATGGGGTCGAGTCCGCAGAGAGTACTATTCGGTGTTGATTGCAGCAGTCCAAACTCGGGGAAATCCTGATTCTGTTGGGTAACTGCCTGCTGGTCCCAAAACCATAAGTGGGTTAAGTTTATGGTATCTCCGCCGATATTTTCAGTCCATTGGACCATTTCTGGGAAATGTAAATAATTATCATTGGTAAGAATATAATTGATGATTATCAGGGGAATGCAAGAATTCCGTTTTCTCTTAAGGGCAATGATTGCTCTAACCCCAGCTTCAATATCACGTAACGCGCCCTTTCTTTGAACAATCCGATCGTGAACAAGAGCGGGACCATAGAGACTTACAATCACGACATCCACGTGTAGATCAAGAAGGCTCTGGGCATTTGGGGCAAGCAAACATCCATTCGTGATAATAGCCAGTTTTAAACCGCATTCCTTAATAAAGCCAGTCAATTCCAACAAATGGGGATATAAAAAGGGTTCACCACCACTAAACCGTATCTGCGGCTTTAAAAAGCTACATTCTTTGATAAAACGTTCATAGTCGGACAATGAAAGAGAACTGTCCTCGCCGGATCCTTCTCCGCTTTTGTGATCCTTTTCTGAAATACGATGGTAACAATGTGGGCAGAAATTAGGACATGCAAAAGTCAAGTAAAGTGTAATATCAATTGGCCAAAGTGCAATGCCAACATTCTTTAACATGTAGTTCGGGAGAGACCGTATCCTGGTATTTCGCAACAATCCTTTTAGTTTTTTCATGATATCAGGGCCTGATTGTGTTTCACGTCGTCACTGTCTCAACTCATTAACAGACAGGCCATAAACCCGGCAAGTCATTACAAAAAATCATCCAAGTTGGCCTGTGGTGGTTCATTGAAATCATTATCAATATTGATGCGGCACCAGAGCTCTAATAGGGCCAGATTCCAGATATAATACGGTATGGGCTGCCTGCTTAGAAAAAAATCCCTTTTCAGTTGCTCGATTATTTCGGGATTGAAGAAGCCTCTTTTGATAATGGCTTGTTTTGATAACAATCTATTGATCGGGATTGATAATTCATTACGAGCCCACAAGGCCAATGGAATGATGAAACTCTGCTTTTTACGTTGTAAGGTGATCTTGGGCAAGAGATCATGACAGGCCAGAATCTGCATATATCGTAATGTGCCCCTATTATAAAGGCTGTTCACCGGAATTGAAGCAATTGTGTCCAAGACCCGCCTGTCCAGAAATGGACTACGCGTTTCTATTGAATGGGCATGAGACATCGTACTTAAATCGCGCAGCATGATATGTGCGATCTCGTGGCAAACCAGCAAATACATAAATTGGCTGATAAGCTCTTGAGAATTAACCGTTTGAAAGAGGTCACTGACCAGATCAACAGGTCCGGGTTTGCCATCGAGTTCAATGGCTAAATCCTTGGTGAACAGTTTTTTGGTCAACGGCTCTTTGAAAAGAAAGCGCATATCCATGTAGATATTTATTGGTGTGTGACTAAGTGCTTCAAGTCGTCTGAATTTTTGAATCGGTGAGATTTTTTCCGGTAAGAAACCGATCATTGCTCGAATGATCTGCTGCATTGATGCAGGCATGTTTTTCCAGAGCTTGATCAGTGTTTGCAATCGAAATAGTCGTTTATACCACATGCTACCGATAAAAATTTCGTCACCTCCCAGACCGGATAGAACAATATCGAGATACTTCGCGGCAAAAGATATACTGAAATAGCGATTGAGGGCATCCCCGCTTGGACTGTTCAAATGCCATGTCAATTCTGGCAGGGCCTTGATAAGGATATCTGCACCAACGTTATACTCATGGTGTTCCGTTCCATACATCTGGGCAATTGTTCGGGCAAATTGAAATTCATTGAATGAGGCGAATTTTTTATCATCACCATAGCCCAGAGTGAATGTTTTCAGGGTACAGCCTGTTTTCTCACTAGCCAGCCCAACTATTGTACTGGTGTCATGTCCTCCGCTCAAGAATGAACCACAGACCCCGTTAGCGGGTAACGCACACCAGACTGATGCGGACAATACTTCCCGTAATTTCTTTGCCATTAGTACATCTGAAGCTGTTTGATCCGGTATTCTCGCGAACATTTGCCAGTATCGATGAAGAGTACTTCTCCCCTCTTTCCAGGCCAAATAATGTCCCGAGGGGACTTGAATCACTGTTTCGTATGCGGTTAAGGGATCTGGAACGGAAATCATCGCCAGAAAAAATGGAATGGAATGATGATTCATTCTTTTGTCAATCAATCCTGTCCAATGAATGGCTCGAATTGTCGAAGCAAAGACGATGTAACCCTGTTTTTCCGCAACATACAGGGGTTTACTTCCACACTGATCCCGGATACAAAACAATTGTCTGGTGTTTTCATCCCAGATGATCAGAGTAAAGAGTCCTGCCAATTCGGAACATCGTTCGTGAATATCAAGACCTGCGAAGAGGTCCGCCAACTCTTCCGGGTTGAGAACATGTCTTGAAAATTCAGTGTTCTGGCCAGAATCATGAACAATATAACCATCAACAATAAATGTTCTGTTTCTTTTATTGTCATGAAAGATGAATCCATCCAAATCAGTACTGAAATTCTGAAAAAGGAAAGAGAAAGACCCCGCTTGATACCAGGCTGGTGCGTTCTTTGTATCGGCAAAGAGATAGGTATCAATTCGTGTTTGATCTGCTTGTGCCAATTTTTGTGATATGCCTAAAAAATTTGCCATCGGATATCGGCCCTCTTCTTTATGATGGCGATGATCGTGTTATCACGGACAGATTGTTTTGTTCATGACCGATTTGAAATCGGTATTCTCCTATTCCCAGGTCAAACTCTCAAGTACCGGCTGATCATATTCCTGGTTTTCGCACAACTTTTAGCGGTAAAAAGTAAACATTTCAATTCCGCCTTATGTCTTCCTCGTGGTACGAATACGATATCGTTCCAACTGCTGATATTGTCCCAATTCCCAATTGAAAAGGTCCCATTCCGGCTTGCGATACGATGAAGCTCTGATCCCGGAAAGGGTAAACAGGCTTGAAACAATGTTTTTTCTGCCGGGAGTGAAAGACCGAATAAAATTGTCTTGATTGTGTCAGAAAAAGTCTCGGTGGGAAGCCCCAGGGAAAATGTTACGATGATGTCAATGGGGATCTTTTTGAATGAGCGGATTTTCTGTTTGACCTCATCAAAATCGAGTGTTATCCTTAGTATATTCAGGAGTTTGGGAATGCCCGTGCCGAGTCCCAGAAATATCTGTCGGCAACCGGCTTCATACATGAGTTCGCAGAGCTCTTTATCAAGGTGGTTGATTCGGGTATAGCATCTCCAGGTCAGATCGAGTTTACGTTGCAGAAGTGATTGGCACAATGCAACCACTCGTTGTCTATTTAAAGTAAAGGCCTCGTCAAAAAATTCGATATCACGCGCTCCGAAAACATCATAAAGAGTTTCAATCTCAACGAGCATTCTGGCCAGCGAGTATTCTCTCACAACTTTTGAGGGCGGTGTTCTGACTGGACAATTCGCACAGTTATAGGGACAGCCGCGGTGGGTAAGCATATGCCCTCTGATAATTGGTTTGTGTGAATAGAATAAATCCCATGCTGGTTGAGGCAGCGTATCGAGATCATGGATGATATCTGAATCCGGGTTTGTGACAAGGGAATCATGGTCCATTATCACGGTCCCCGGAATGCTTTTGATATCCCCTTTATGTTGAAGTGCAGTGATAAATGCCTGTGTTGCCGTTTCACCTTCACCCCTGACCACCAGGTCAACAACCGAAGAGGACAAAGCGTGCTCCGGAAAATTGGTAACCTGGGTCCCCCCCAGAAGGATGAAACAGTTTTTATTTTTCTGCTTGATCCATTTGCAGAGGGCAATACATTGCTCATAATTTGTGGCAAAAACCTGCATTCCAACAAATGAAAGCGAAGATATCCTCGGTTCAAGTTCAGTCTTGATGACGTGCCATGGTTTATTCCAGAGCACACACACATCAAGACCGATTTGTTGAAGCAGGCCGGCTATATAGGCAATACCAATGGGCAGTATTTCGGGAGCAGAGATGGCGTTTTGGTGAGGGAGAACCAAGGCAGCCTTCATGGTTCATTCATTTCCGTCATTATGTACTACTCCTTGATGCTAATCAAGAATCTATCTGACACACTATAAAATAAAAAACAGGTCGGGTCAAACTTTTTCGCTCTTTACGGATTGCATTTACTATAAATATTATGTATATTCTAGCCAGTTCCACTGGGATCTCAGTCAATAATCCGGGCATGACGAAAAATGGGGATCGAACATAACATTTTCAAGCTACTGCTCAAAGAACGACAATACCTGGTTCCTCACGGAAAAATCATGGTCTTTGGTGTTCAGGATATCTGGTTCAGCTATGATCAAGCGATCGGAATGTTGGAGCAGGCTGGCTATCCCTATACCGCCATACCGGAATCCGAGCGAAAACAATCGACATCCTTTTTGATTCGTGCATATTTCAATGATGCCCGGACTGAGTTTGTCCATGTTGAAGATTTATTTAAAATTCTAGGCTATCAAGTGTGTCAGACCATGGATGTGATTGCCCGAGAGTCACCACAATTCGTCCATGATCTGAATAAGCCGGTTGATCGTTTAATGCATGGCAACTATCAGACTGTTTATGATGGGGGAGTGATTGAACATGTATTCAATCTTCACATGGGCTTGCAAAATATCCATGATCTCCTGGAGCCCGGGGGGACGATTGTTCATCACACACCGCTAGCCGGCTGTCTTGATCATTCCTTCTTTTATCTCAATCCTTGTTTTTTTTATGACACCTATGGTGAAAACGGTTACACGGACATGAAAGCCTTCTTTGTTGAACAACCCCATGCCCTCGATTTTCGACGTCTGGCCAATCCGAATACTCGGTATCGATTCACTGAATATACGTACGGTGAAGCATACAATTTTATTCCGCGTAATGCTTACAATCCACTCGATTTTATTTTTTTCGCCCGTAAACCGGATCAGCATAAACCGTTTCAATATGGTCTTCAGGGATTGTTTCGGACCATAATCGAGCCGAAGAGCGATGCTGAAATACGATTACCACGACCACGGTGGTGGACAATTATCCGCACAATGGTCCGGGCTATCGATCGATATGTTCCGGCATCATGCCTGTTTTGGTGGCGGGTCATTACTTTAAGAGCCCCGAAAAGGAACAAACAATTCCGCCTGTAAGGCGTGTATGACTATGGTTATTTGAGGCTTCACGAGTCAGCCCGACCGGTTTCAACGATGTGATTGGACTATAACCGGTATTCACGCGAGAGTCTATCGAGTCTTTGCATTTCTCCCGATGTCAGTACGAGCTGGAGTGCTTTGACATTGTCTTCGACCTGCTCAGCTTTTGAAGCACCGGGAATAGCCACAATACATTCACCATGAAAATTGATAAGCCAACTCAGGGCTACCTGGGCCGGCGTTGCACCATAAGTATCAGCAATCTCTCCGAGGGCTTGAATAATCGGACGGCTTTTCTCGATTGCTGCCGAGCTAAATTTCATCCGCCACCTGCGAAAGCCTGACAATTGCTTCGTCCTTTCCGGGTTGCCATGGAATTTTCCGGTTATAAGACCTTGTTCGAGAGGTGAATAAGCGATAATGGAACAGCCGATCTTCCTGGCGTTTTCCAGGATACCGTTGAATTCGATACTGCGATCAAGCAGGCTATACTTTGTCTGGTGAGATGCGAGAGGAATGCCACGTAGGGCCAACTGTTTCGCCGCCCTGTCTACAAGAACAGGTGAAAAATTACTGACACCCACCGCACGAATTGTGCCCTCTTCTACAAGGTCAGCCATGACGTTCATCTCGGCCTCAACACTGGAAAAAGACCAGGGTTGATGAATCTGGTGAAGATCTATGGGATAACCCCGAAGGGAGTTGATACGTTGACCAATGGTTTTCTTGATCGAACCGGCAAAACGAAATGCTGGCCACCATTTTGTTGCGATCAGGACATCGCCCTCCTTTTTGCTGGCATTCTGTAAAGCTTGCGCTAGAGCTTGTTCTGAGTTACCAAAGCCATAGATCTCGGCGGTATCGAACCAATTAATACCGCCTTTCAGGGCAGTCATCACAATCGCATTGATCTCAGCTTGTGTTATTGTAGACCAATATGATGCTAATCCTCCCTCATCCCCCGCAAATTGCCATCCGCCCAAACCAAGAGGGGTTATCTCCACATCAGTCTTGCCCAGAAACCGCTTTGGTATGACCATAAAGCAACTCCTAACATCTTGGAGATGGCTTGACGATTGGCCTGGTGCCGATGCTTCTCACCGTTTTAAGCACCCCCCGGACTGATTTGATTTGAAGGAGGGCAGACAGAATGATCCATACCCCCATCTTACTAAAATTCTTCATCCTCAGAGGCGATTGGATCATCATTCTCACGATATTCAGCAGTACATGAGGTTGGAGATAAAATATGCGCCTCATCGTGCGATAATGCATTTCGGCCGCTCTTTGAGCCTTGTTATCAAGAAAAATCGGTATATCCGTTCGACGCAAGGTGATCAAATCGATCCAGCGCTTCCTGATTTCCGAATCCTGAGGGAGTCTACGATAAAACGGTGAATTGGGAACAGGACAATGATAAGAAAAAACACAGTAATGAATCTCAAGATTTTTCAACAAATCATACGTTTCCTGCATTGTTTCACATGTCTCACCGGGAAAACCAACCACAAAAGTGCCGCCACACTCATAATTAAATCTTTTCACTACTGATAGTTTCTCCCGAATCATGGCTTTGGTGATTCCTTTGTTCATCGTGTCAAGAATCTTGTCAGACCCGGATTCCAGACCAAAAGTAATTGTATAGCAGCCGGCTTCTTTCATTGCTTCGAGCAGTTCGCCGTCGATGGTATCTATTCGGGAAAAAACTGACCAATTAATCCCGATCTTTTCCTGAACCAGCCCCCGACACAAATCAAGAACACGCTGTTTATCTGAAGTAAAGGTATCATCGCACACATATATTTCCTGGTATCCCAATCGAGTTATCTCTTTGAACTCCTCCAGAATGTTGGCAACACTTCTGCATCGATGCTGGCCGCCATTATCACAAAACACGCATTGAAAAGGACATCCCCGGGCAGTGACGATGGTCGCGCATGGCTTCTTTCTATTCATCATGTGAAATTGATCCCCCTTAAACAGATGGCGTGCCGGAAAGGGTAGCGCATCCAGGTCTTGGATGAGTGGTGCCTGACCATGACAAATGGTCTCGCCTCCAGCTCGATAGATCAAGCCTTCAGGCTTCGCTTCCGTTTTTCCGGATACTACGTCCAGCAAAGCCACAAATGCATGTTCAGCCTCACCTGATTGACCAAAGTCAAAACAAGAGTGCACCATAATCTCGTGGGGGAAATAAGTCACACCCTTACCACCGACAATGATAGGAATATCTTTGATACTCTTTATGAATGAAGCTACTGCGACCGCATCCAAAACAGTGAACAGAGAAACGGAGATCCCGACGAGATCAGGCTTGAATCTGGTCAGAATATCCCTGACATCTCTCGGACTCGTGGACTCAACATTCATATCGAGAATACGAACCGTGTGCGCTGCTCGCTCTGCTTGAGCTGCCAGATAACCCAAACCAAGGCAGGGAAGTGAAAATTTTTTGAACAGAATTTTCTTGAATTTGTCTGGATTAATCAGAAGTATTCTCATAAAAATGCAGCATCCCCTATCATCTGCTCTTTATCTGGCAATGTTTCCGGATGAAATTGGGAATAATCGTGAAGAAAAAGAATAATGTAAGCCCAATAGCACTACGGATTATGGTCCTGATTGAATATTGCCTGCCCATTATTCTCATAATGCGTCTTTATCAAGCGATGAGCCAGTCACAACCGGCAATATCGATGATTTAATTACATACCTGAGAACGATGTGTCTGTTGATTTGTTTCATGATCTGCTCACTGGTTTCGGGTATTGATTGAAGCAATGAAAATATCGCACAAGAAAATCATAACAGATTACACCTGAAAAATGCAATACCGCCTGTCATAGAATGATTGTTCATCTTTCAAGACCGTCAAGGAATAGTGCCTAATGTTGGTATTCAGGTTATCATTGCTACCTCTTTTTACAATACCCTTAGAAAGTGATCGCAAGGCCGCCATACATCTTTCTGCCCACAAGCGGCGCATAGATATAGGCGGCGGTATCTTCCTGTTCGGCATTGTAGATGGTTTCCTGCGTATAGTCGAAAAGATTGTCAACACCGAAAAACAGTTCAACAGTATCATTCATGAATGATCGGGTGAGTTTCAGATCGACGAGACCATAGTCGGTGACATGATCGATGGAATAGTCGAGTTCGTCAGAGCCCTCAATAACAAGCTCCTTTTCTACGTATTGCCTGCCGATGTAGCGACCGCTGAGGGCCAGATCGACGCCGGTGTGTTTTTCCTTATAGCCGATGGTCATCTGGGCGGTGAAGTGAGGCACCCGTTGGATATATGTGCTTTCTTCCCACTCGGGATCGAGCTGCTCATCATACCGGGCATCGACAAAGGCAACAACCAGATCGACCTTGCATGGCCAGATATTCCACAATGATGCATTGACTTCAAGGCCCTGTGTGAAGGCATCACCGGCATTATCATAGATGCCGAGGTTGAGTTCCTCATCATATTCAAGAGCGATCTTATCTTTGATATCGGTCCGAAAGAGATTGAGGTCGAGCGTGTAACCGACACCGTAATAGGTCGAACTCAGCGTGTAACTCCAGGATTTTTCGGGTTTGATACCGGGTGAGACATCGACCAGCGGTGCGGCTGAGCACAGGTGAAGATCTTCCGCAAAGAGATAGGGGACCTTGAAACCGCCCCCGAAGCCTGCCCGCAAGGCAAGGTTACCGGTGATATCCCACTTCACGGCCAGTCGCGGGCTGAAGGCCGAGTCATCGACCAGGGTGCTGTCAACATGATCATAGCGCCCGCCGATAACAACATTTACCCCGCTACCGCCTAAGTTGATCTCGTCCTGAAGAAAGAGACCATAGACATCCGCTTCCATTTCATCCTGGGCTTCCCAATTGATCATCTGTTCAAGGAGCTCGGTCCTGTAGTTTGCACCTAAAGAAAAAGTGCTGTTACTGAAAAAATCCCGCGACAAAACAGCGTCATATTGATAGATCGTCTCGTCCGAGTCAAAGGGGCGCTCTCCATTGGTTGCATCACGAACATGATTTGATGTTAATGCCGTCATTTTCACTTCTGTTGTATCAGCGAATGCACCCGTATAACTAAAACCGTATTCTCTTCTGCGCGTGGTAATGTGTTCCGCATCCGGATCGAGAGCATCATCGATCCCGCGAGTGTATCCAATGATATCGCCCTCTTCATCATAGACAGGCTTACCGCCCGGAATATAGCCACCCTTTCTGAATTCGTCGATAATCCTTGAGAACAGAGTGACCCGGTGTTTGTCATCGAGAAAATAATAATGCATCTTCAGACCGAAGTACGTGTTATCCCGTTCAACCATGTCGGTATAACCGTCATCATTGTCATCGACAAAATCATTCTGGTGCTTGGTCGCGCTCACGATCCCGGCAAAATTGCCCTGTCGCATGGAATAACTGCCGGTCAATTCTGACTCGTTAAACTCTCCGATTGAGGCTTTGAACAGTCCAGAAGGAGCTATCTCACTCGGTTCCTTGGTAATGATATTGACCACCCCACCGATCGCTGAAGCTCCATACAGGGCTGAACTTGCCCCCTTCACCACCTCGAGACGTTCAATATCGGATGGGGGAATCTGCCTGAGCAGATATATGCCGGCCAGAGCACTATAAATGGGTTGTCCGTCAATCAGCAACGCAATGTAACCACTCTCGAGACCATTCATCCTGATACTCGAGAAATTGCAATTCGTACACGATGTCTCGACATTTAAACCCGGGACAATACCTTTATCGAGGACCTCATACAGATTGTTCGCACCACTTTTCTCAATTTCCTGTCTGTTGACCAATTCAACCCGGACCGGCAGCTCCCTGATTGTTCTCTCCGTTCGAGTCGCGGTTACCACAAGCTGGTCCTCAACGACAAACACCCGTAAGGCAATATCTACACACTTCGGACTCGCGCTATCAATTTCGACCGTCCTTTTCTGTTCCAGATAACCCGGTGCACTTGCCACAAGCATGTATTTCCCGGACGCAACATCTTTGATCGTATACGAACCGTCAATGCCCGTCATGCTCCGACAAGATGTGCCAATGATGGAAACCAAAGCGTGTCTCACCGGTTCACCGGTTAATTCATCCATAACTTTTCCCGTAATGATACCATGCTCATGATTGAGCTGTGGAAGAGCGATTGCAGGCAAAGCCATTAAAAAACAGATAGCCGCGGACAACAGTGTGACGATAGATCTGGACATGGTGATTCTCCTTTGCAAAACAGGGTTACAAAAAAAAGAGCCCGAACGTCAACACATAACGTTCGGGCTCGGGATTCGCGATGACCTCTGGCCTCAATTCATTTATATATCAGGAGATGTCTGAAGCTATGACGCGGAAATTTTCTCCTTTATCGGTATATCAAACCAACCGCTGTCCAAATTCATGATGATCTCATTCAAATCGAGAAACATCTCCCGTTTGCACCGGGGACAACGAATGGTGATCCCATTCCTTGATACTCTCGCAAGAAGTTTGTTGCACATACAGCGGATATCAGCATTGCCGGGAAGACACTCTTTCAACTCAGCAGATAAAGCTGCTCCACCCTTACTATTTATAGATTTCGTGCTCAATTATCTTCTCCTGACATTCCGGGCAAATACCCCATAATTCCAAAAAATGATACTTTAACTTAAAACCGTATCTCCCGGCAATCTTATCTTGTAAATCCTCGATCTCGTTATCAAAAAATTCAACAACCTTACCACAATGGTCGCACACCAGATGATCATGATGCGTATGCCCAAAAATATGTTCATAAACCTGTTCTTCATTACTACTGCACACCGACGCCTTTCTGATTATTCGTGATCGAATCAAATGCGGTATTGTCCGGTATACAGTTGCCCGACTGATCTTATGACCAGAAGCTTCCAGATGGTGGAGCAACTCAGTTACAGTGAAGTGATCATGAAGCTGCACAAGCGATTCAAGGATGGTCTTCCTTTCAGATGTCATCCTTAAATTCTGACCCGATATAAATTGCTGAAATCGTTTTTGTGACCCCATTACACCACTCCTTGTTGCGATTAAGTCTCATGTTAGATCGTGAATAATCTCATGTCAAGAGGACGGCGAAAATAATGTGCAGAATAGGGGAGGCAGTTCTACTCTATTAAGCTGGTTGTGCTTCAGTGTAGATGGGGATGTCTACTCTATTATGAATATCCAATTATGCTCAACTAACTGGCTCTTTGTGTTGGATCTAAGCGTTATAAGAAGTCTTGACCCACTGCTGATCTAACACAAAGACACAATGCTATAAAAGAAACCATCTCGCCAGGTAGTGAAATACCATAATAAATCGAGTCAAAGTATATAGTGCCGGTCTAACGCCCTTTCTTCAAGACAGGCTCTATTTTAGCATGTAGTGCTTGACTTTCTCGATGTTGATAGTTACAATTAATCTTAATGCTGTTTCTGATTTGTTTCAACATTCTCTGATAATGAACTACTTGTGAGATATAAAAATGTCACAATTAGTAGGAAAAGAATGTAAGATATGTAATAAGATGATCCATATTTCAATTGATGCTGAATCGTGTCTATTCTGTGATGCTCCATTTCATAAGAGCTGCTTGGCAAATAATGAGAGTTGTCCAGTTTGTAAAGTAAATTTCGTTGATGCGAGAAAGCAGATTATGAAGTTAAGTGTAGTGCGGAAATTGCCCCAGATTTGTTGTGGATGCCTCGAACCAACAGAGAAATATTATAAACTTAAAAGTACTGGGGAGGGTGGCCTTAGTGGTTTTGATCTAGTGTCTTTGCCAGTTGCCTGGATTTCGATATTTTTTGGATTTATTAAAAAATATGATATGTATGTTAAATTTTCAAATATTGATTTTATTAATGCTGTTAGTGAAATAGAAGAAAACAGAAAATAAATCGAGCATTGTACCAAGTTATTTCATCTTTCCTAAAGCTTTTACAACGCCACTTTGGCGGAGATCGCTCCTAATTACATGTTCCTTTTACTGATTTTCTCTTGTACCCCCCAGGCCCTTGAAGAGGCTGGTCGGCTTCTGATAGAATAGAAAAAATAGAATTACCCTTATTCCTCCCAGTGGCCAAGTGTAAGACCAGCCCTTAAAGTGATACCGACTTCGCCAAGATTCAATTCCTCGATATTCCCCACTAGTTTACCCAGGGCATTCGTAAAAAGGTTTTTAGTCTTGCACCAAAGCGTGTTATGTGGTCTTAGGGCCAGGCTGAGCTCAACAATCGCATCTTCAGAAGAAGCTGCCTTCTGAAGGTCTACAAAAAGACATAGATAGCGATTTGTCAGTTGTCGTTTGACTTCCTTCATAGGCTTGTTTTGCCCATACGTCGTTGGGCGGTTAAGAGAATATGGGCGCTCTCATCAAGATATTGGATCATCAATTTGATATCGTCTTTTCGGTCCCAGAATCGGTCTCCCTCAACCCAATTTCCGTATGCTTGTTTTAAGGTATCACTCATGTTTTTCCAGTATCCGTCAACGGATTTGTTGGTAACAAATTTGTTGGTATTGTGGGGCGATTTGAAATGATTGTCAAGATGACCTCTCAATGGCTCATTCATCAGGAACGACTCAACTGTTTGGCTTCCAGCAAGGCTGCGGCTTGTTCGGCCAAGGTCACATCCAACACAGTGTTTAAGCGTTCGAGTTGATGACGAATGGCACTGGATTTGATAAGACATCGGTTTCCCACTATTGTACCTCTGAAATTGGGTCAAATGATCAAGCGGACACCGCCCAGTTCGGACAGATTATGCGGGAATGATTCGCCGGGAGCACCGATAAACATGTAATTGAGAGGGACTTCATATTCCTGTGATATGGCATCGATCGTGCCCGGATTGAATTCACCTTCTTTAAGAATCAAATTGATCTTGATTTCCGGGTAAACCTCATCCAGAAATTCAAGGTCCTTCTTGAGATTGGACGGAATTTTATTTTTGTCGGTGTAGAGATGGACCACCGTCACAATTTTGGTTAGCTCGTTGTCACGGACGTAGAGCATGGCTTTATTGAGATTGGCTGCATTATCACCCTTGGTAAAAAAAATGATGCCTTGTGAATTGATCTTATCGATATTTTCGAGAATCCGTGCACTCATGCGCTCGTTAAATTCCCGGACCCTCTTGCTCATTTCACTCAGAAGATAAAGAAACAGGGCTAACAGTTTGGTCCTCAGGAACATGAGTCCGACCACCAGAACAGTTGGAATGAAATAAGTCAGGAAAAAACCGAGATATTTATAATCGATCAGAATATTACCGATTATGCCGGCGATCGTTGCTGCCATGGCAAACAGAACAGTGAACCAACCCGCCCGGTAATTCCTGCGAAGTCGTGAGCGACGAATTTTAAGGAGAATATTCCCCATGGCGAACAGGGTCATCACCCCGAGAAAAGAAATGGTATAGACCCCTCCCAGAGCAAGCAGATCGCCTTTGGTCAACAGAATGATGGACGAACACATCAAGAAGAAGACGATAAAAATCCGATGCGTTGTTCCCCTTCTGTTCTCGAACAGCAAAAATTGGGGCAGGCATCTATCCAAAGCCATTCTTCTGACCAGGCCTCCGACGCCGATAAAAGAGGTCAACACTGCCCCACACAGGACAAGGGTGGCATCGATTCCGATCATAATATTCAACCATTTGCCCGATAAGACGCTGGCCATATCCGAAAGGAGAAAATCCTTTGACTCGGAAATGAGAGAGATCGGTAAGGTGGACAGGGCCAAAAAAGCTATGACCGGATTGAACAAGGTGACCGCTACCCACATGTTGCGCAAGGTTTTGACGAAAACGCCCGGAGCCTGTTCCTCGATAAAATTCGCACTCGATTCGAAGCCACTGATACCCAACAAACCCGATGAAACACCCAAAAAAAGTGCGGCGAAAATGCCATGCCCGGAAGGGAGCGACGTAGCGAGATTTTGCATGAGTATCGTGCTATCCAGACACAAGTGATAGATACCATAGCCTATGAAAATAACCAAGCTGGTTATGTGAATGACAAATATTGATAGGGCGACTCGGGCCGACTCGGTGATTCCCAGAATTGCCAGAACGGTAAAAACAGCCAAAACCGCGATCGTATAGAGAATGACCGGAACATGGAACAGCGCATGCGAAAAATACTCGACCGCAGTCTTGGCACTGATAACCGCAGTCGCTATATATGACAAAATCGTCATGCATGCTGCCAATGAGGCTTTGAATTTGGTGGTTGAATTCAAGAGGGCATTATAAGCCCCACCGTTGAGCGGTAATGCATCTCCCACTTCAGCATAGACCTTGCGGTACAAAAACAGGATGAAAGCCACAATGACCAGACAGACCGGGGCCAGGTAACCCGCGAAAACCGTGCAGATTGCCGCTACATAGAGACATGAGGAAGTGATGTCATTACCGCAAATCGCTGTGGCATAATACTGGTTCAAACGATGCTTCACGGGAGTGAATTGTGGCTTCTTGGGGTTTTTCCCTTTTTTATCCCGAGCGGTATGGGAACTCAACTTCATCGTCGACACCTACACATCCATCCAATCTTGTCTATTTATCGTTAAAGCACACGCTGACCCGAACATTATCTGCCTCTTGTAGCCCGCAGCGCCGACATTGAATTGCTGAAATACTAATTACTAAAAGCTAGCACAAAATTGTACTTGTTGCAAAGCGACGATATGAGGTATTGTAATAGTGCTGAAAAGAAAAAGGGAGGAGATCATGAAGAGCATATCAGTAAGAGCAAGAAGAAGATCAGTTTTTCTAATCGAGCTATGGGTTATGATTCTGCTTGCACCTGCAAGCCAGGGATTGGTTTTGGCCGGGGAGCGATCCGGGGTGATAGTCCGGGAAGTGCGTGAAGATGGGTTGGGGCTGGCGGCCGGACTTAAACCTGGCGATGTTCTCCTGGCCTGGAAGAGATTGCCCAATCCCCCTTCGAATCCCGAAAAGGAAAAGGGTAAGATCAGGACCCATTTTGACTGGTTATGGTTATCACGGGAGCAGGCATTCAGGGGCCCGGTTGAGCTCAGGTTTTCCCGAGAGGGGAAGCGCATGAAAACAGTACTGCCGAGGGGTGAGTGGGGTATCATCGTCATCCCCAACCTGTTGGACACGGAGTTACAAATGTATAATACCGGGCGGGAGCTTTTTTCAAAGGGCTCATTTGATCAAGCCGTAACTCATTTCAACGGGATGATCCGGGAGTATACAAGCAAGAAGCAATGGTATCTGGCCAGTTTCATAGCCTTTATGGTCGGGCACCAGAGCATGAAAGTCCAAAACTTCGAACAGGCTCGGCAAGCATATCTGGAGGCGATCTCGTTCGCCAGAAAAAGGCAGGATGCAATCGCAATGTCAGAGATATATGATATCTTGGCCAAAGCATTTTTGAGGGAGAATAACCTTGAGTCGGCCATTGGGGCTTTTGAGTCGGCCCGAGATATCCGTAAAAAATTATGGGGGGCATGTATCGCTTATGCCGATAGCGCGAATTATATCGGGCAGATTTTGCTTGTTCAGGAAAAATATGATCAAGTCGAGCAACTGTACCGGGAAAATCTGGAAATTATGACGAAACGTGCACCGGGAACAATGAAGGAGGCTTGGAGTTATGGTAATCTCGGGGTGATCTCCATGAAGACGAGAAAGCTGGATGAGGCTTTAGGTTATTATCAGAAGGCCCTCGAGATATTTACCACGATCGATCCGGAGAGTGCCGAAGTGGCATTTACTTTAAACAATCTCGGGGCGGTAGCCTGGCATCGTGGTGATATTGATACGGCAGCGGATTATTTTGTGCAGGCACTGGCCATCAAACGGAAAATCAGTCCCGGCAGCAAGGATGTGGCCTCGACGCTGAATAATCTGGGCTCGCTGTTTTGGAAGCGAGGCGATCTCTCGATGGCCGAGAAATATTACAGAGAATCTTATGATCTATACGCGAAAATCATGCCTGAAAGCGATCTCGTGGCGAAACTCCTCATGAATCGAGGCGTCATCGCATGTGAACGGGGAGATTTAATCGCGGCTGAAGATTACTATAAAAAATCGCTGAATATCTTTCACGCATTTGCCCCAAACGGCATCGAGGAAGCCGGTGTTTCGCTCAATGTGGCGAATCTGGCCCAGACTCGAGAGGATTTTGATCTTTCTGAGAACTACATGAGAAAAGCTCTGGACATTTACCGGACTGCTCTGCCCAACAGCCTGGAGTATGCCCGCGCTTTGTGTAATTACGGCTCATTACTGATGATGCAGAAACGGTACGAACATGCAGAAGATAATTATCAACAAGCCCTGGCCCTGGTGGAGCGCATTGCCCGGGATAGTATTGAACACGGATATATTCTCCATGGTTTTGGTCGTTTTGAGTATAATCGTGGGAGAAGCGACCGGGCGGCGGAGCTGACCGAGCAGGCTTATCAGATCATGATGAAACAAGCGCCCGAGAGTTTAGCTCAAGCTGATGTTCTGATTACTCTCGGCCAAATTGCCCTGTCCCGGAAGGCCCTTGACAAAGCGGAACAGTATGTGGCTGAAGCCTCTTCCCTGCGCAGAAAGCTGGCCCCGGATAGTTGGCTCGAGGCCGAGGCCTATCATTATCTGGGGTGTATCTCCAGGAAAAAGGAAGATTTTACCGCAGCACTGACATATTTCGAGCTCGCCGTGACTGCACTTGAACGACAGCGTAGGGTCTGGGGACGCGAAGAAGAACTCGAGAAATTCTCGGAACAATTTGCTCAATATTACCGGGACCTCGTTGAAATGCAGTGTCGTCTTGGTCAGAATGAGACGGCATTTCATACACTTGAACGATTTCGGGCCAGAAGTCTGTTGAGTATGATCACCGAGCGTGATCTCGATTTTTCGGTCGATGTTCCTCACGATCTGGTCCTGCGCCAGAAGGAACTCAATGCACAGTATGATCTGGTCCAGGAACAATTAGGTCAGATCAGTGCCCAACGGGAACCAGAAAAAACTGAGGCACTCCTCAAGGAATTGCAGTCGCTGAAATCCGAACAGGATGATCTTAAGGAAGCTATGCACGGTGCGTCCCGGAGATTCTCGGCCCTGAACTACCCTGAACCCTTGAACTTGCGGGAGACACAGACAATCATCGGGCCTGATACCCTCTTTGTCTCATATTGTACTGGCGATGAGGCCATCCAGCTTTTTGCCCTTTACGGGAACAGTATGGAAGTCTATTCAATATCATGTCCGCGTCATGAGTTACACGAGGCGGTCCTTAGTTTCAGGAATATGCTGGCCCGTCCTCATGAAAAGTCTGATCTAGTCCTGAAAAAGGGCCGCTCTCTTTTCCGGCAACTTCTTGGACCCGTCCAAGATCGGATCCCGGATGCACGGAATATCGTTGTGTGTGCCGATGGCCCCCTGCATTATCTCCCGTTTTCGGCCTTAGTCACTGAGGACGATGCGTGGCTTGCCGAGATAAAGCCCATATCGTACATTATTTCCGCAACAGTCTATGCTGAAGCGAAAAAAGCAGAACGAAGTGAAGAGCATGCGCTGGCCATGATGCTCTTTGGAGACCCTCATTATCCTGAAAATCGCCAGGAGTCGGGTGACCATACGGTGCGGTCAGTAGGCAATAAGCTTTCTCTTTCTGCGCTCCCGGCAACACGCGATGAAGTACACGACATTTCGGAGTTCTACTATCCTGATATCAGGGTTTTTTTGGGAAGGGAGGCCAGTGAGGAAGAAGCGAAAAAGCTGGATAGTTCAGTACAGGGAATACACTTTGCCTGTCATGGTTATCTCGATCAGCTGTTTCCCCTTAATTCGGGCCTTATTCTATCAATACCCGAGCACGACGATCAGATGCACGAGAATGGGGTCCTTCAGGCCTGGGAGATATTTGAATCCCTGCGGATCGATGCTGATCTTGTGACCCTGTCGGCCTGCCAGACCGGATTGGGCAAGGACCGGGGCGGAGAAGGATTGATCGGATTGACCCGGGCTTTTCTCTATGCCGGTGCCAAATCAGTCGTATCGACTTTATGGTCCGTGGCCGACCAAAGTACCACAGAGTTTATGAAAATCTTTTACCAGTATCGTTCCCAAGGTCTGTCAAATGCTCAGGCGCTGCACATGGCCCAAAAATCCTTCATCACGAATCCCGTTCCCGCCCGATCTGAAAACAAAGCGTCCCCCTCCCCCTCAGAAAACTCCGCGGACTACTCACACCCGTTTTATTGGGCGGGCTTCATACTGAACGGCGACTATGAATAGAGACTAGGGCGTATAAAAGTAGACCCGGTCCTCGGGGCTTCCGGTCGCTCCGGTCTGCATATTGGCAGCAAAGAGGTCGAGATATCCATCGTCGTTCAAATCGCCCAGAGCGCCACTGACCGTATAACTGATCCCGAGCCGCATCCCCGTATCGTAAAATTGACCCAATCCGTTGTTCTGATAGACCCGGTCCGGTTCTTCATAGGCATTGGCAAAATAGATGTCCAGATCGCCGTCCCGGTCGATATCTCCCAAAGTCACGCCGATTCCGTAGGGGCTGTTCAGTTCCTGACCGCTGTCCGAATAGTGTGCCTGACCGTCATTGAGCCAGACCCGGTTGATCAGGCCGGCCAGATTGGCCGTGACCGCATCGAGGTCGTTATCGCCGTCCACATCGCCCAAGGCCACTTCGAATGTTCTTTCTTCGCCAATATCCTGTCCACTATCGCTGAAGACACCGTTCCCGTTATTGAGCCAGACCTTGTTGGGCGCACCGAGCTCGTTGGTTGGGCCGTCATTAGCCACAAAAGCATCGAGGTCTCCGTCCCCGTCCAGATCTCCGAGTTGGACAAAAAGGCTTTCGGCATTACCGAGACTTTGGCCGCTATCAGTGAAAAAGGCCTGTCCGTCGTTAAAGTAAACTGAGTTCGGGCCGGAACGGTTCGCAATGAAAGCATCGAGGTCTCCATCCTTATCAAGGTCTCCCAGGGCGATACCCCAGGCATTGACAGGGGTAAGGTTTTGGCCCGAGTGGCTTAGAGAGCCATTTCCATCGTTGAGCCAGATCGTGTTTGGTCGTGATCCTCCCATACAGATCGTGAAGACGTCCGGGTCCGTGTCGCCATCGAGGTCACCTACGGCCAGTTCGGAATTCGCATCCGATTGTCCCCAATATTGGGCAAAGATGAGGTTTCCGCTCCCGTCATTCAGCCACAATTCGTTATATGATGAGACACAGGCGACCAGGACATCGAGGTCTCCATCCGTGTCCATGTCTGCCATTTCAACACCGTAACTCATTGAAGAATTGATATATTGACCGGAATCGATCAAGGTCCCGAAGGGTCTCAAGGTGATGGTGCCGGCGTCGACAGTGGCCCCTGCCGGTGCATCGAAGACCTGACTGAAACCGTTACAGATAAATGTTCCGTCCTGTTCGAACGCACCGGCATGTACACGGTAATTCGATCCGGGCCTGACCTCAGTCAGGGTGGCACCGTGCTCCTCGAAAGCATACTCTTGCGGTCCCCAGACCAGCTTTCCTTCTTGATCGATCAGTCGCAGTGCGATGATCGAAACCTGTTGTTGAAACATGGAACTCGTAAATGTAAGTTGACAAATGACGTCAGTTGTCGTGTTCCGGTTCGTGTCATCCAGACAGCCAGTTATGGCTAAACCCAGTATCATAGCCAGACCAACGAGTCTCATCTGGTGGCGGTTTTTCATGATTGTTATCCTCCGATAGATTTTTCAGGTTGTTACCACGAGACCGTGACCGTGGCATTATCGTCGTCGGAACCGCTGTCCTGGGACAGGGCCATGGCGGTCCCACCGGCAACTACGGCCACCCCTGTCCAGACCCACCATTGTTTGTACCAGGCTTTTTTGCCCGAACTGGTCATGAATTCTTTAAGCCAATGAGCACTGATGGCCGGTTTATCCAATGATGACAAGGCCACGACCGCTCCCGCCCCACCGAATCGAAGTGACGATTCCACAACATCCAGGGTCAGATTGTCCTGGAAGCCCGGTAAGGTTTCCGGTGCTTCAGCTAACTCTGTCTTAAGGATAATGCTACCTTCGGATTGGTCCGATTGCCAGGCCGGCAATTTCTGATCATCTTCGATCCGGCGCGTCATCCTCATTATCTTGGTCTTGAAGACGGCCTGCTCGTTATTGACGGCCAGGATCGAATAGTCAATCGTCTCGGTCTCGGGTGCAGGACTGGGCAGGTAACCATTGTAGAGGCCGTCCTTGCCCGTTTCCAGATCAATGAAGACAAAATCCGCCTGATTCTGGGCTCGAAAATAGCACCGGACGATGGAAACTCCAACCGGATCGGTGACGCGTGCGCTTATAAGTATCCTGTGCCCGCTCAGATAGTATTCCAGGGGATCATGGCCGATAACCAGTCCCGGTTTAGTCTCGTCTGCCCTGACGGTCACAGTAACCAGAAACATGAAACTCATGAGTGCTAATAGACCGAACATGCTGGACACGCTCTTCTGTAAATAGTTCATTCGCTGGACTCCTTGCTAGACAAAGTGAATAGCTTATGAATCATTTCCGGATCTCAAGAACAAGTTGATATTTGTTGTGTTCTTTCATTGTGACGGCCTGGTTGATTGTTTGGTGATAAAGAGTGACGATCTCATCTGCAGCCGGTGTGACAAAGCCGGTAACCAGGATATACTGGGCCGAGGCGTCCTTTTCCGTCGGCAATTGAACGATACGGATTTGTTCGATACCGGCCAGTTTCGTTAAAACGTTTTGGGTTGTGAGGGCCTGTGATTTTCCGATGCCTTCGATAAATAAAATGGTTTCACGCGTATTTTCCGTTACAAATTGGGGAATCTTCCAGGACAAATATTCGGCGACATTACGGCCTGCTTTATCGATACAATCGCTGTATGCCTTGAGTTTTTGGGGGTGGGACACCTGAAAGCTTTCGTGCAGGGCATCGATCAATCGTCCGCTCGAGACAATGATTGCTTTGGCACTGAACTCAGCCGTGACACTGAAAAGCTCGACCTGGTGGACCGAACTCGAATCATGAGCCAGCCGCAATGTTCCGACCAGGACCAGGTCAGCATTGGCCAATCGTCCTATTTCGACGGCCCGGGCCGTGACACCGGCTTTGGCCTGGGCCAGGCTTTCCGGACGTGCCAAATCCTGGGCCAAAACATCATCCGAGGTGATAACCTGGTAGCCATAGCGGGTAAAATGGTGCGAGAGCACTGTTTCAAAACCGCGGATGACAGTGGCCATGTCCCGGTCAGAGGTCTTGTCCTCTCCCGGGTCGAATGCGCCTGTTTCGGAGATGAACAGCAGGAGCCGGGGATTGTCGAGCAATTCCAGATAGAGCTTCAAGGGGCCCGGCGCATCCGGTGAGATTTCACCCTGTTCGACAACCTTGGCCTGGATCGACACTTCATAGAGGCTGTCATCCCGTTCGGAAATCCCCTCCTGCAGAATGTGGTAATCGGTCACAAATCCATGCGAACGTCGGGCAACAATCTCACTCAGGCTGCTGATAGTGTCACGCAGCACAAAACTATCACTCTTGTTTTCCAGCTCGTGGAAGGTAGCCCGAGCATATGCAATCCTCAAGGCATTCAATCGAGATTGTTCCACCTTACCCTCGACAATGTGGGCACTGCCCTCGCTTGTAATCGTGATCACCGTCGGTCCGGTACCGCTGTCTTCGGCCTGACATACCGATCTCAAGTCTCCATCGATCAAGCCAAGCAGCATTACAAGCACGAAAAAAGAACATTTTTTCATGATTTCCTCGTCTCGACAAAATTGTTGATCAATTGGCTCAGAGCCGCAGAAATGGCCCTCTCGAGGGCTTCATTAGCTGAAGCCGGGTCCCAGGACCCGGTTTGACCGCCGAGCGCTCCGCCCTGAATCGTTTGGACCGCCTTGGCCTCACCACGGCCCTGACTGACATATTCGCCGGATCGACTGTCCTGTAAGAGCAGATCGACCCGGATACTGGTTTCATAAGTTTTAGCCTTTGATAAGGCACTGACCTGTGATCTTTGAGTAACGTCGAAACGGGTTAAAGCCCCAGACAGAAAATACTCACATAACAATATTTTCTGAGCGTCGGCCCGCTTATCATTTTCTTTGATCAAGGAGCAGTTTTTCAGGACTTCCCGGTCAAAGAGCTGCTTCATTTTTTCCCACTCGACCACGCGAAAATAGCCGGCTTTGATCATTTCTGATATAAGCATTTCGGCCGATGTTTCCCAGAGTTTATCGGCGGCAAAGGTGCTTTTGTTTTCGAAGCCGATCAGAGCAACCAGGTCTTTGGACGTCGGTGGTGGCGGGATAGCCAGGACCGTATCACCGCTGATCACGGGTCCAACGGGATGCTTGGCTGAACAACCCGTTATGGCCAGAATTAAACACAACATGCCTGAAAGAACCATGTGCAAGAACAGTGAGTGTTTGTGTCTCATTTTTCCTCCAGTGTCGGTTCAGATGAAGGAGATATTTCAACAGGTTGGGCCCGCTCAAAGAAATTATCCGGGGAAACAATGACCGGGCCGGTAGGTAGCGTCCGAAACATTTCCTGGACCAGCCAGGCAATACGTTTAGTTCGATCTGCCCCTTCATGGACCAGCGTCGTCAGAAGCATATTGAAGGGGTCCAATTGCCATTGCCGATGTGCGGTCCGGAACTGTTCGCAGCGCCACAAGACGTGTCCGGAACGACAATCCGTGAGTTCGAGTGAGCAGGAGACCACGATCGCATCATAGAGCAGGCCATGCTGGGCAGCAGATTGATTGACCTGACCCCGAATCACGGCATCGCATTGAAGCTCGCGGCCCAATTTCTGGTACGATATTCCCGCCAGTTGTTCCGGGGTCTGAATGCCTAATTTGAGCATGACGGCTTGCACGTGGCCAGCGTCTGTCTTTTGATAACCTTTGGCCACGATGCGCTGATAGACTTCCTGTTGCAGTGTTTTTTCGACATCCGGCTCGAGCGACATGTTAACCATGGGTAAGACCGCGATCATGGCAGGTCTCAAGGCTGTGTAGTCCGGATGCAGCCACCATTCTTCGCGGGACAGGTCTTTACCGGGTTCGGCCCCACGACTGTTCTGTATCCCCGCCAGCAAGCAGACGCCCAATAATCCTGCCAGGAGCACACCCTGTGATCGTTTTGTACACGTCATGGCCTGGTAATGTTAATCTTTGATTTCCAGTTTATCAAGAAGGACCTGGACCGCTTTTTCAAGTTGCAGGTCCTTGTTCTCGAGCAGAGAATTCGGATCGTTCTCGATATAAATATCCGGTGGAACACCATAATTCTCGAGGTCTGTGCCCTCGAGTCCAAACCAGCCTGTGCCCGGTAAGCGCAGGTGGGAACCATCGATCAGGGTAATCCCGCCCGTACCGATTACACCACCGGCCGTGGGCATACCCACGATGGTCCCGAGCTGACGTTCCCGGAAAGCATGCGGGAAAACCTCGGCATCGCTGAAGGAGTTCTGGTTGATCAGCAGGACAATGGGCCCGGGCCATGTCTTCTGGGGTTGTTGCTTTCTGACATTATGGCGATCGTGGGCATAGGCAAATGGTCTTCGCTCAAGAATATCGATCAGTTGCTCATGTATATTACCACCACCATTGTCCCTCACATCCAGGACCAACCCCTGACAATGCTCGAATTCATAATAGAGCGAACGTTCGAATTTTTTAAGGCAATCATGGCTCATCCATCTGATATGGTGATATGCCACACGGCCCTTCGAGAGCTGTTTCACCAATTCCTTGCGCCGATCGGTTTCGTTCTCATAGAGCAGGTCCAGATATTGGCCCAATCCGAGCGGGACCAGCGTTACCGTTCGGGCACCGTCAACGGTCGGTTTCGTGTGGACCAGCAATTCCGTCAGTCGGCCCACCGTACCGTTCAGAAAACGGAAAAAATTGTCATCAGTGTGGACCGGATTGTTATTGATGGCCAGAATGTAATCGCCGGATCTGATCGGCCCTTGCGTGATTTTATCATCAGCCGGACTGTCCTTGACTATGGTTGTAACTCGGAAAAAACCCGCCTCGGTCGGCTCAACCGAAAAACCGGGATAACCCGTGGGCTGCGCAGGACCACCTGTTGGTGACCAGATGCCCAGGTGCGAAGCATCGAGTTCTCCATACATATCCTGAATGAGTTCGTGAAAATCGTTCGTCCAGGCAATATGGTCCAGCATAGGTTCATATTTTTCATAGATCGAGGGCCAATCGGTCCCATGCATGGTCGAGTCATAAAAATAATCGCGTAATCCTCGCCAACTTTCACGATACATCTGCTCGAAGCGGGCCTGCCGTTCATAATCGAGTGGTACGGCGAAGGGGACCGCTTTGACTTCACCGGAAGCAAGGGCCACCCGATGTAATTGATCGGCGTTCAAAAAGTAGATCATCGTCGAGTCCGGTGACCAGAAGGGAACATCATCATAAAAAGTGCGATTGTGATCGGGTGCGTTATTGATTGTATCGACATTGAGCCCCGAGGTATGTTGCTTTTCATCTTTGCCGGAGAGGGCTATTGACCAGATATCATTACCTTTACCCTGCTCTTTGGCGCAGGTGAAGGCGATCCTGGACCCGTCGGGTGACAGGGCGAAATTACTGGTATCACTGGGCAGGTTGGTAATTTTTCGGACACGTTTATCGATATTCTCGAGCACGAATTGTATGTCGATGTTTTTGGTCGTGTTCTCTTTTTTTTCAGGGCTCGATGCTGCTGTTGCACTCGCACCTGCAACCTTTTCCCAATCGTTTTCCTTGCGCTGATAGTCCGGATCGTCAGGGTCAGGCTCATTGGTCAGTCGCAGTAGCCAGACATTCCACTTTTCATCACGATCGGACAGGAACAGCATTCTTTTGCCATCGGGGTGCCAGGTCGGGACCATATCATGCCCGCGCCGGTCCCTGGTCAGGTCTATCGGTTCCCCACCATTGACCGAAACGATGAAAATGTTACCCATACTGTTTTCATCATGCTTTTCATACGCGATCCAACGGCTATCCGGTGACCAGGTCGGCGTATATAATTCCGGTCCATGGACGAGTAACTTGGGTTGTTTTCCCCCACGAGCCGGGATGAGATACAGGTCCTCGGGAACGTCCTGAAAAGCAAGCCATTGACCATCCGGTGACCAGCACACATCGACAATATCGCGGTCCTTGAAAAAGGTGATCTGCTCGAGGTCCGTGCCCAGGTGCGAGATTCTCCAGATATTCCTGGTCCCGTCCCGGTCAGAGATAAATGCCAGACTCAGACCGTCTGGCGACCAGACCGGACGATAATCACGGGCAGCACTCGTAGTCAGACGTCGATAATCCCGACTCGAGTACTCGGGATCGGCGTTAATCATGACCAGCTCTCCCTGAACGCTGAAACACAGCCTTTTTCCGTCAGGCGCCAGGCTGGGAACATTCGGTCCACTGGTTGCGGACAGATACTCGACCTGGTCTCCGGCCTGATCACAAAAAGCCTCGATTTGCACTTGATGTGGTTCTATTGAGTCGCCCGTGATGACCCACAGGCCGAAATCATAGGCATAGACCAGGGTCTGGTCATCAGAGGATACATCCAGAAAATCAATGCCGTCCCGATCATGTCTGGTCACCTGTTGGGTCTGACCAGTCCGCGGGTCGAGTGACCATATATTGAAAAATCCGTCCCGATCAGAAAGAAAATGAATCTGTTCCGGACTGGTCCAATGTGGGTACAGGTCATTGCCATTATACTCGGTCAGACGGGAATGCGAGCCGGCCTGATTGACCAGCCACAAGTCGGCATTGGCCGAACCATTATAACCTTTGCGCCATGAATGCTCACCCAATCTGAAATAAACCATTTCCGAACCATCGGGTGACATGGTCCCGTAACGGGCCTCGGTCCAGGTCAATTGTTCCGGTGTGCCACCCTTGATCGAGACCCGGTACATCTCACTCTGGTCTTTAAATCGTCCCCAGGAATAAAAGAGCACATTTTGACTGTCCGGCGTCCAGCCGGTCACCCAGTCACCACTCGAGTGCCAGGTCAAGCGTTTGGCTTTTCCGCCTCGTGCAGGCATAATATACACATCATCATTGCCTTCTCGCTCGGACGTAAAAGCGAGCCATTGACCATCCGGCGACCAGGCCGGATTCGTATCATAACCCTGATGTATGGTGAGTCGCGTGGCGGTGCCGCCGGTTACGGGCACGGTCCAGAGATCACCGAGATAGGAAAAACAGATCAGACTTCCATCAGCCGAAAGGGCAGGTTTCCGCGCACCCATCACCATTTCTGCTCCAAGCTCTTGTCCGCCCCACATTGCCAACCCTAACATCATCCACAATACAATTCTGTTCTTGTTCATAGCGATCCTTTTCTTCGTATCACGCCGTCGAATGAATCCAGACAAATGCACAGACCCTTCTTGAAACTCGACCGAAGGTTTCATTTCCAGCTCGTCAGTCTAATAATGTCGTTTGTCTATTTGATCTCTGTCTGTGAGAACCGGGTCCGGTTGGTCCGCCTCATCACCACCAAAATCACGGCTGACAGGAGCCCGAGCAGGAGAGCGATACTCGTACCCGAGAGTGTTGGGACTGCGACCAAACCGAAGAATTCCAGATACTTGTTTATCAGATAGTTGGTGTCCCCCTCAAGACCACCCAGTTCAAAAGATGCACCGATGGTCTTGTACGTTCCGCTGTCGTAACACACGGCTGCACCATAGACCGGATTGGTGTTCCGAAAAATCAGAACCGCGCCATCTCCCTGATTGAGACGGTCGATATAGTTATTTCCTCCGTTGTAATCATAGAGAAGTCCCTGGGTCAAAGTACCGTCAATGCCTTCGATCATAGCAATATCCCCGCTCCCATCTGCCGTGGCATTGATATGAAAATAGGGATGGAGTGTGGTGGGATTATAGAGTTGATCGTAATACCAGGTATCTCCACCTTCCATGTAGATGTTGCCTCCATTGCCGAGATAATTGGCCAAGACGGAACCCTCAGCTTCCGTAAGGACATGGTTACTTGAATAAATCCCGAGTAAAACAAAGATGACATCGTATTGACTGATATCCGCAGGCAGGGCCTGGACCCGATTGAGCGATTTATTCAGAGACTGCAGCGCACTCTCGATGGCATCACCACTGATCGGGCTCGGATCAGGCTCAAAGATCAAGGCAAAAACATTGCCGATCCTGATCTGAAAATCGAGTACAGGAGGTGTAAAACCGTTTGGGCCCGTCAGGGTCAGAACAAAATCCGCCATTTCCCCCGAATTAATCGAGCTAGCTGCGCTCATGGTGTACTCGATTCCGACTTGAGTCTGACTGACAACGGTCCCGATGTTCTGGGTCGGCTGCTGGATAGTTACGCCCGGAAGGGTCGATGACAAATGCGCGGTCAGGTTCAGGGCATCACTGGAACCCTTGTTCTCAATGAAAACAGTAACCAGGGCAGTTTCACCCGGATCGAGTTGCTGGTTATCATTGCCCGTGGCGCTGTCATCCACAATAGTGCTCACATATTTCAGGTCCGGTGCATGGGCCCGGATCGAGAAATGGCTGTCCCACTGGACTTTATCCGGGGAAACGGAACTGACATCAAAGGTGATCAGAGAAAGATCGACCAGATTGACCGGAAAGGTCAGGGCATACGCATTGGCAATGGTCTTGGGTGTCCCAGACAGGACCTGACCGAAAAACTCGGTGTTGTCACTGACAATCACGCCACTACCATCGGGAGGCGCTATGGTTACCGTCACATCATCCGCTGTTTCATTACCGACATTGGTCACAGAAAAATCGAGTGTAAAGGCTTCACCATAATCTGCTTGACCGTTGTTGTTGCCGGAACTGTCATTGATCACCGAAGCATTGTAAATCACATAAGGTCCATCGGGCGGAATAACCGGGATCGAGGCGGTATACCGGAAATAGTTGTGCCCGGTGATAGTAATCAGCACTTCTGCCGGCGGATATTGTGGGGTAATCGAAACAGCCTGGACCCCACCTGTTCCCTCGGCTCGCCCAATTAAAGCACCATCAACCGTGAGACCGATCAATGTTCCCTCGGGTGCACTAATGTTCATAAAATCCAGACCGGCCAAAAGAACGCTGTCATGGATTGGTGCCATGTTCTGAGGTACTTCAGAATACAGTGTGGTAAAAGCATCGCCGTGCATGTGAAACAGATAATAGACCGTATCCTTGGATTCAGGATTGGACGGCCAACTCGATGCTTGCAGGTAATATTTTCCTGCCACGCTGGCAAAACCCGGCCGCAACTCCTGTTCACCAAGCGGAGTAAAATTGTTACCGGGATCGAAATCGGGCCACATACTGTCCATCATGCCGAAAACATACGTATCGTTGACAAACGAGTATGATTCCTCGGTGGCCCCAATCAAACCCAGAGCGCCACCGATCATCCGATGAAAGGCCTCGACAAAACATTCGCTGGAGATGTTGAATTTGCCGGTCAGACAATTGATCGAGAACACGAAGGGCAATTTGTTCGTGTTTGAAAGACCGGGCAAATCGGAGATGGTGTAGGAGGGGTCACTCCAACCATCCACGCCGCCGTGATCGCGATGAAGAATGACAAAAGTCCCGTTGTTGATGTCTGTATTGATCCGAGTAGCATTGCCACCCCAGTCAGTCAGATGGGCGGGAGTGGCGGGAATATAGCCCAGACCGCTCGGTCCGAAATAACTGACCAACATGCTTGTATTGGAGTTTGTGGACCAATACGATGGTGCACCAGAGGCCCCGGCATACTCTCGGGTCGGCGTCTTACCCAGACCATTAGCCCAGAATCCATAGACAATTTCCGAGCAGAGAATGAACCAGCGATCGCTTTGCCAACCGCCAGCTGCAACCGGTTTAGCATAAAAATCGGCCTCGGTGACCGGATTGCTTTCGTAATCGATAATCTTGTTGACCATGATCTCGAGATCGTCCTGGTCCTGGGCAGTCAGACGGGCAAAATTAATATCGGGTAACTGGTCTTCATCCACATCGGCATAGACATTATCCGAGATATAGTAACTGTATGCCGGCGAAGTGATACCGTAGGTCTTGCCCGAGGACGGATAATCGGACATGAGGAGCACGGCAACAGGCGGGTTCGACCAGGTCGTATAACAATTGTCGATAAACGCTTCGATCTCCGCGCTGGTTGAACCGGTAACACTGAGATCGAACACACCGGTAGTAATGCCCTGCTTCACCCGCCATTCCTTGATCACATTGGCCCAGGTCAAAAAGACCGGATCATCGGGAATAATGATCAGATACTCATATTCATCATCTTTGCTTCGACTGCGGGCATCAAAGTCGATTTCAGGCAATGATGAATAATTTACCAATAATTGTTGCAACATTGGTTCAAAGAAACGGCTGCGGAGTCGATCCTCTCCGAAGTAGCCCGTGCCACCTTCGAAATGCAACCGGACTTGTAAGGTCCGATGCACCTGTAAATCTTGTGTAACCGGGTTCCATTGAAATGGCCTTAACGACAGAATGATCGCATCGACGCCCCTGATTTTCATGGGCTCTGAGAAGAGGGCCACGTGTTCGGGAAAAAGCTTGGACGCAGTGTATATATCAGAACGTTTCGTATACTTGAGGGGAGGTGGGTCCGTTTCTTTGGGAATCTTGGGAGCCGGTGCCACCAACACTCCCTTGAATTGATGCGTGTCCTTGTTGATAATTTCGACCGTAACCTGTGCTCCCCGCGGAATTGCAATGTAATGCCCGATACTGGGCAGATTCGGCACGCCTTCATCGGCTGGTAACATCACGCCCGGTATACTGATCTGATGCATTGGTTCACCATTGATCTCGAGGTCATCCATCTGAAAATTGTTGATGGTATAACGTAACTCGACATTCTGAGCGTCTGCCCGGACTATTTCCAGACCCTGGGCTCTATTTTTGTCACCAAGGTCAATGGTCCGGGTCCAGGCGGTCGAGCTGACCAGACAGACGAACATCATTGCGAGAACAACGTGATAACCACAAAAGAACCGGCTTTTCCCGAACAGATGGAAAAAATTGTGTCGTTTTACCTGTGCTGTTTTCATGCAGCCCCCTTCGTTATCAAGATTGTTTGACAACCTTCTTCTCCCGAAAAGTGGAGCACAGATCATCCGCCGGATGATCATGTACCCAAATATAATATGAATATGTCATCTGATTTTTTTGAGCAAACAGAGTACTATTCATCCTGACTCAATCCTTGTTTTTGTGTATTTCTGGTGAGCTTGTCATTCGATAGTGCAATGAGTATTATCAGCAACACAGTGCTGAAAAGTGCCATGCACAGGAGGCACGGGAAGAGTAACACATGATTCATGATGCCGGGCCGTTGAGCGCATATCCTTTCAAGCAATTCCCAGAGAGAAAGAGACGTATAGAGCCGGAAAACAAGGTCGCCCTCGGCCGGCTGTCCCGAGCAATAGCGCTGTCCTCCGTCGTATTTGTCATGTTTGTGATACCAGACGCTTATAGCTTGTGCCGGTTGTGCTTGTGGACAATTAAGCTCAACATAATACTGACCGTCAGGTGTTTGCAGACAATGGTGCATTCTGAACAGGGCGAAATGATTATCAATCAGTTTATGAGCGGGGAAATGGATGTTCGCTAAAACAGGACCTGAGGGGCCTTGTGCTTTGACGAGAAAAGAATAGAGATTGAAATTTGTCCGGCGATAGGTGGCACATCTGATCGAGATGGCTTTGAGACACGTTGGGCCAAGGCCAATACTCTGACCTGTACTATAATCGCCACGGATTTCCTGTTCCAGGGCACTTATTCTGCCCTGTTCTTCGATCAATGCAATCCCCTCATTGGACAGATACAAGCCAATAAGCAGAAAGACGACACCGGTTAGAACAAGGGTCAAAAACATGATATTGGGCCAGCTCGTCAAGTGCATCACTCGTCTCTTATTTTAATAGTAATACATATAATAATGTGGCAGAATATAGTGTAACTGTATATGCAGGCTTACCAGGAACAGGACCAGGACCAGAATGGCACAACCCAGATGACGATAGGTCCGCGGGACCAGGTTTTGAAAACCCAGAGTCATCAAAATGGTGATTGGGGCGAGCATGACAAAAAGGAAACGCCCCTGGGCAATGTTCCAGACGGGGACCTGCCAGAAGAAACGGGTGTAAATCAAGCTAAACTGGAGAATGATCGCGGCTACAAACAAGAGTACTACTTTCAAACGTTGCAGATTTAACTGGGCCGCGTCCTTGTTAATACTGACCCCTGCCCACATCAGAGCAAGAAGTACCACGACCATGGTCCCATAAATGCTATAGTATTCAATACTGTTCAAAAAGTGGTGGCCCCACACAAAGGCCGCCCAGAAACTTTGGCTGAAATAATGAAAAAACAGTTTGTGATGCGTCATATTGAGGAAATAGGTGAAAAAATTGTCCTGGCGGGAAGGTATTGTTTGGGCTGACGAGTCGAACGGCCCGGTATACGCCGACATGAGGACGATAGCCACACAAACCAGGCAGGGAACGGCCAGGGCCACGAACCGTGTGAGCCGGTATATGCCGACGGTCCTGATGAATGACAGTCCTGCAAAGACGACCATCAGAAAAACAAGCGGCAAGGTGGTCCGTTTCGTCAATAAGGCCACGATAATCAGGAGTCCTGACCAGAACAGATCGAATAATCTGCCACCGCGCATGAGTGCCCGGGTCAAAAAGAGAATCAAGGCAGTACTCAGACAAACGGCCAGGGCGTCATTATTCACGAGAATAGCATTCATGGCGGGCATGGGGAGAAGCCCGATCATGATTGGCGGTAGCAATGACAAGGGGTTTTGCTGCCCGAGCACGAGCCGGGCCATCTTCAGGGTCAGATAGACCGTGACAAGCCAGAAACAAAGCGAGACCAGCCGACAGGCATACAGGCCGACGATAACTGATTGGATCGAGCAAAGCGAGATCACCGCCGCGCACAAACAATAATAGAGTGGGGCCTGATTCAGGGCGGTTGCCCCATGATAGATCGATGAAAAACTGCTGAGATCGTCAGGTTGTTTGAGTTCATTGATCTGCCAGAATCTGAAGGTCTTCATCGATTGCAGGATGCTGCTTTCAACGGAAGACAAGACGGTCCGGGGCACTTCACGCCACCAGTGATCATGCTTGAGAATATGGACTGCGGGCAGATAACCCAGACTGATCAAAGAAATGTATTCGTAGTGCATTGGCTCATCTTGTCCTTCCCAGGGCGGAATGAGGACCAGCATCAACAGAAAATGACAGAGTGTCAAGCTCATAACGAACATTGTTCTTCGTTTGAGGTCTGCCAGCATCATGATTGGTCCCTATCCATTCTCGGACCGGTCCGACCACGTATCAGAACGTCAATCGGGTCCGGCCGATTGTAACTTCGTCACTGGTTGTGATAAAATGACAGTTTATCAGAGTACAATCACGAAAGCAAAGTCCTTTTTCCAACGTATGATTGGGCTGAATATGCATTTGAGCCGAGACATCACCGAGAACAGGATTATTTACTATCGGCCCGGAGATTTGAATGCTCCGATCAAGGCCTGTTTGGATCGTCTGTGTCTGCAATCAGAAGCGGAGTGGCCCGCCCCGTTTCATACCGGCACAAAGGAAACCTGTTTTCATATTGCCTTGAATGACGATCCGGCACACGCCCTTTTCTGCAAAAGATATCGTAGAAACGGTCTGAAGCAACGCCTGGTCTTCCCGTTCAATTCACCGGCCCGACGGGCGTTTGTCATGGCCCATCTTCTTCGGGATAAAGGCGTACCAACTCCCGCACCCATCTGTTATATCCGGTTCCGGAAGGGATTTCATCGGGGCAATGAGTTGCTCTGCACTCTCTGGATCAGCGGTTCTTTGCCGTTTGGGCCGTTTATTGATGATCTCTGTGCCCGACCCCGGACGTGGGCCCTGTTCGAACATAAGCGGACGCTGGCCCGAAAACTGGCCGTTTTCGTGGCGGCAATTCACCGGGGAGGTATTTATCACGGCGATTTCAATATCAATAATATTCTGATAGGCCCGACACCCGAGCATCAGTTGTATCTGATTGATACGGCTGACATCAGGACCGTCAGGGGTATCTCACAGCGCAGGATCCTGAAAAACCTCGATGAAGTCAATCGTTTTTTTCTTGATCGGCACTGTGTCTCCCATACAAATCGACTGCGTTTCCTAATCACGTATCTCGAACAGGCAGGCTTGGATCGCTCAATGTTGAAAACGAGATGGCGACAAATCCAGGAACGAACTATGAAACGACTCGAAATTCATGGTAAACGTTTCAATCCTTGAGAATATATGGAGGTCGGTCCATGGTAGATGACCATTCAGCAAGGGAGCATCAGACGGACTATCCGGACCGTTTTGCCTACCGGACTATTCGAAAAAAAGATGATTATACTATTCAATCTGCTGATAGGGGCCGATTCCTGATTATCCAATTCCGCCAGATCGGTGATGTGCTTTTGACCCTGCCGGTAGCTCAAGCCATCAAACGTGAGAGACCGGACAGCACAGTCGGTTTCCTGGTTGAAAAGGCCGCCGCGCCACTGGTCAAGCACAGCCCGGCTGTCGACATGATCTATATTCGGGAACCGGAGCGGGGCCTGTCCGGTGATCTCGAATTGCTCAGGCTGATCAGGCGGGAACGTTTCCAGGTCCTGATTGATTGCATTAAAACCCCTTCGAGTGGTTGGTTCAGTCTGGCCAGTTCCATCCCGGTCAGGATAGCTTTCGATCATAGACTCCGGCGATATTTCTACACCAGGACCATCGAGCCGAAACTGATGTGTGGCTATGCCATCGATGAAAAGCTCGTGCTCCTCAAAGCACTGGGTTTCTCTCCGTATGGCTCGAATTATCGCCGGATCGACATTTCACCGGACCCTCTTTCGCGCCAACATATCGATAGTTTCTTGAAGCAGCATGGGCTTCAGGACGGTCGGCCCCTTCTGGCGGTGGACCCCACCAGTAAAAGGGTCACTCGACGCTGGCCCGCAGAATACTTTGTCCGGATGATCGACCTGTTCCACGAACGACGCGGGACTCACGCCATCCTGATCTGGGGTCCCGGAGAAGAAGAATTCGTCCGAGGACTCTCGACCCAGTGTAGTACGCCGGTTACCGTTTTCTGCCGGAGTACATTGCTCGAACTCATGGCCCTGTTGGACCATTGTTCGCTATTTTTGGGCAATGACAGTGCGCCTCGTCATATTGCCGTCAGCCAAGGTCTCCCGACCCTAACCATCCATGGTGCTACCGGCATCGGGGCCTGGACGCCGCCCGAACCGGAACACCTGGCTTTTTCGGCCCAACTCGAATGTCAGCCGTGTAACAAACGGGAATGTACCACGCTCGAATGCCTGCGCATGCTGAAACCAGAAGCGATCATCGACCAGGCCGTTCTTCATTTTGACCGTTTTGTTCGATCGATTCCCGTCGAAACAGAAAGGAACGACCTGTCATGAACATCGCCGTGGTCCATCAGCGCTGGTCTCGACGGGGTGGGGCGGAGAAGTATCTGGAGCACCTGGTCAAGGCCTTGATCGAGCGGGGACATACGGTCGAGCTGTTTGTGCATTTCATTGACATACCCGTTCCCGCAGGGGTCATGGTCCACCGGGTCCCACTTGTCCGCTTCCCACTCTGGCTAAGGCTTTTATCTTTCAACCTGTTCAGTAACTATTTGCTCAAGCGGGCCAGTTTTGATATTTCAATCAGCCTGGGTAAAGTCTGGGGACCCGATGTCATCAGGCCGGCAGGTGGCTGCCATCGGGCCTATGAGCACCGGACCATGACCGCTCTGGCCGAAACACACCCACTCAGCCATCCGTTCAGATCGATCAGGTCGCTCGTGTCCCCATTCCAGATCGTCAATCGCCTGATCGAGGACCGCCTCTTTGCTGAAAACAATACGATCATCGCGGTCTCGGATCTGGTTAAAAGTGATATCCTGCATCATTATCGTCGTTCGGAGGGATCGGTCCGGGTCATTCCCAATGGCCGGGACCCGCACATGCTGGACGAGCAAGGGAAACGTGCCGCCCGGGCAAGGCTTGTCAGCCAAACAGGCCTTCCTGATCAGGCCTTTATCATGCTCATGGTGGCCACAAATCCCCTGTTAAAAGGACTCGAATATCTGGTCCGGGCCCTCAGCATCCTGCCCGATTCCCTGCTCCAGAAACACGATCCGCAGGTCATCATCATCGGATCGGCTCCTAACCGGGTGATCAGAAAGCGGGTCCGACGTTATCAAGCGAGTGAGCGGACCCATTTCATACCATTTTCGGATGAGATCAGCCTTTATTATCAAGGGGCTGACCTGCTGGTCCACCCCAGCAGCTATGATGCGTTCGCCAATGTCTGTCTCGAGGCCATGTCCTGGGGCTTACCGGTCCTGACCTCGGCCCAGAACGGTGGGGCTGAAATCTATACACAAGGCCGAGATGGTTGGGTGATCGAGCGGCCCTGGGAGCGAGAACTGTTTGCCCAAATACTGGCCGAGATCATGCAACACCCTGATTTGTCAGACATCGGCCGAAAAGGCCATGACCTGCTGCAGACGTATTCAGCCCAGCGTAATCTGGACTGCGTCGAGCAGCTTCTGTTGGAGCTTGTTTCACAGAAACGTAACCACGTAGCTCAAAAGGACACATCTCGCTCTGACCGGACAAGGGGGGCCAGATCATGATCCGGTCCATACCGGTATTGACCTATCACTCGATCAGACCTGACGGACCGATCACGCCGGAGTTGTTCGAGGACCAGTTACGCTGGTTGGTCGAAAACGACTATCGGACCTTGACCTCGTGGGAATTGTTCCGGCATATCACCGGTGAGCAACCGGTATCGGAGCGTGCGGTCCAGATCACTTTTGATGACGGTTGGCTCGACAATTGGGTCTACGCTTTCCCGCTGCTCGACAAATACGGACTCAAAGCAACCATTTTTTTGATTACCGGTCGGATTGGTGCGGAGACCGGTCCGGTCCGTCCCAACCTGGCTGATGTCTGGAGTCATCGGGTTAGGGCCGGGGTACTCCGCACTTTGTCGAGGAACGAGGTGGCCTCATACGAAACGATCAACGAGGAAGAAGGCAGTCCTGATTATCTGAACTGGCTTGAAATCAGGGCCATGAAGGATTCAGGCTTGATAGAATTCCAGTCACATTCCCATTCACATGTCTATTACTTCAAGGGACCAATACTCAAGGAGTTCAATTGGGGCAGGCACCCGAAAATTGCCGGGGCCACCGACGGCGACTTCCGTTTCGGTATCCCCGAATATGAGGGCGGTTCCGGTCTTGTGATCCGCCGCTTTTTCGATCCGGCCCAGCTTCGAGACGAGATGCACCGGGCCGCCCTGCAATTCCGTGCAAGTTCCGCCTATACACAGAAAAATGCGCGACAAATAATGAATCAATATCTGGGTAAGCTGTTCTCGGCCTGCTCGGACCAGTTTCAAATCCAGGGCACGTATGAAACGCAACAGGATTTCGAAAAAAGGGTCATGCACGAATTGCGATACTCCCGTGAAATAATCGCACGTTATACCGCCGGAGCATGCGATTTTTTCTGCTGGCCCTGGGGCGAATATTCGAGCGAGAGTATCGGCCTGGTCTTCAAGGCGGGATATCGTGGTGCTTACAGTCTCGACCGCGGTCCGACCATTCCCGGATCAAATCCCGGGGCCATCTGCCGTTTTGAAATTCGGCCCAGGTCTATGCTCTGGTTTCAGACCAGATTACTGTTGTATGGTTCGCCCAAGCTGTCTGCCCTGTATCGACAAAGCTATCGCATTATTGGGCACTAGGTTGTGATGGGTCCATTCGGCTACTGCGACACAAGGTGAACAGTCACGGCCGCGATCAATGCTTGCCCTTGGTTTCTTTCCTTTGCATCCTCTGTTTGACCATCCTTAGTGCAGTCGTACGAATAGTTTCAGGAATATTGCGATTTTTGGCCAAATCACCGAGTTCACGTTCCGTGACATGCTTGATAAGATCGAGACTGATCCCGATCGGGGTACGCGGGTTCTCGAGCAGGGCACGCCTGATCGAAGGACTTTTCATATACTCGCGGTTCTTACCGATTTCACGAAGGACATCATCGATGAGATTTTTCATCCGGGCAACCTGTTCAACCTCATCTTCGGTCATTTTCGGACTGGTTACAGCGGCAAGGGCCACCAGCTTGTTCGTCTCGCGAATCAGGAGCATCCTTTCCTCACGCGTACCGAATTTGGCCAGTTTGATTCTATCGCCCACATTCATTTCGGCAATCCGCTGGCTGGTTGTGATCGTTCCTTCGGATAGTTCCTCCTCCTCCATCAACTCGATTTCTTCCTCAGGTTCCTGGGTTTTCGTTGTTGTGGGGCGAGCGGACGTTTTAGCCTGAGGTTTCTCAGCAACCGTGGTCTGTGACGCAGGCTGGCTAGTCACGCGGGTGGCTTCCTTTTTCTGGGCAGCCTGCTCTTTCAAAGCCGTCCGGCGATCGAGTTCAGCTTGATATCGGCGTTCCTCTTCGAGTTTCGCTTCCTTCTGTTCCGCAAACTCACGCTCGAACATCTCGAGCCGGATCTGAATGTACGAAGGCGTATTCGTATTTTGCAGGATGGCCTTGATGATCGGTTTATATGAGAGCATTCGCTCCTGATTGCCAGCCAAGATTTCAATGACCTTGGTCGGTCCGTGGCGGGCTATGTACTCGAGGGTGTGGTTCTCGACAGACGGATTCAGCACAATTGCTTCGAGAAGGTCCGTATCCGCAATCCTCAGTTGAGCCAAAATATGAAAGAGCTTGGGCGAGGTATTCCGGTTCAGGGCGAGATTCTTGACGATACTGACCGGCATCTCAAGTATTGTGTCACGCGCAGACTTACTGATTTCACGGTCGGGATCGTTGGTCAACAGGAGCAAAGCCGAGGCTAAAACTTCGGGCTCGAGCGGTAAAAAACCCTTGGCAATAACCATTCGCTGCTCGAGGTCAAGCTTGTTGTCCTCGATATCGGTGATGATATGATCAAAAGGTGATCCCTGGTTTACTTCACTCAAATCAGCTTCTCCCGTAGACCTGCTTTCACAACCAGCGACTTGTCCCGATAACGACCAGTCCCTCCCGGCTCAATGATTGATCAGATAGGCACATAGAAACGATATGATCAGTGTCACTGTTACGACTATACAGTAAAACAACCATTTTTTTTGTGCAAGCGGTTTGGATTCACTTTGTTCAGGTATCTCATCGGGAACAGGTCCATGTGCACATTGATCGAAAAACTCATAATTGACCAGGACTTCATCCTCATTCATGCCACAATACTTGGCATAGGCCCTGATATATCCCTTGACGAATGTTTCGTTGGGCAATCGTTCGAACTCATCCTGCTCGAGTGCCTTGAGATATTCAGCTTTTATTTTGGTCGCTTGGGCTATTTCATCGAGCGAAATATTTCGCAAATCACGTTCTGCTTTTAAATATTTTCCAAAAGACGTCTGATCAGTGGTCATGATTCTTTTCTCCTGACCAGCCCCGGTCGTAGTTCTTCCGGAGTATTCGGGTTGAAGAACAGGGCCTGCCTGAGCTTAACGTTGTTCCGCCATTGACTGTCCTGGGCCAGATAGCAGATAATCTCGTCCGAGGGTGTTTTGACTGCGAGTGAGACCAATTGTCCCTCCACCAGATTTGGGTTCTTTTCCACTACTTTTACTATATCCAGGTCCTCTTTTTCAAGTAAAACATTGATGACCTCGCGTCGTGCAGTCCTAGCCAACTGCAACTGCTGGACGCGGGGTAGAGACAGGACACGCCGGCGCAACATGTGCCGGGCATTCATACGGGTCGGGACCGGCAGCGTGGGATTCTCTATGACCCTTAGCAGGTCCTGTTGCAAGAGTTTCTCGAGCAACAGACGACTGATATCATCGGGTGTATTGGGATTATGTACGAGAGCGACAATGACCGAATAGCGTCGGGTCCAACGGGATTGAAAAACCTCCCGGATGACCTCCGTTTGGGTATGACGCTTGTTAGCCATAACCACGACATCATTTTCACGCACACGGGAATTGTTCAAAGCGGACTTGACTACACGCGCATCCTGATCATTTAACAGCAAAGTCAAGAGCGGTCCCACCGCCTCCCGGGCCAACGCTATCTTTTCTCCGGGGAGCAGCTCCTCGAGCTTGGCCTCGAGCAGGGTCACAGCCACCTGGCGGATAACATGAGATACTGCCACATCACGCGCGATGAATTGCAGGTCCTGCCGATAAAGATATTTGAGCAATTTGAGCGATTCATGCGATGGGGTCCGGGGATTCTTGACTAACTCGACTTTAACATCATACTGGGTCACCCATTCCCTTTTCTTGATGATTTTTCCGAGAAAGCCGGGCGAAACCGTTCGCTTCTTCGCCAGATTGACTACACTCGGGATCGTCAAGTAGGGATTATCCAGTAAAGCCTCTAAGACTTCCTCGTGATGATCATAGGTCAAGAGCAGTTGCATCTCGCCCTGGGCCGAATACGCTAATTGTTTGCGCTCCGCCAGGGGCATTTTCATGATTTGTTTGTACTTCTGATATTGTTTCTCGAACATGTAAACCAACCGTGGATAGTCTTTTAGGACCACATTCCGGAACCGTGCCCTGATGCACCTTCGTATCGATGCAAATATCCGTTCGAGCAAAGTGAAAGATCGTACTGATAAGGCTATACATTCCAAGGGTCATTGTCAATGAGCCCTATTCATGGTATACTCATTCTCATATCGCACATGAACAAGAGGGATGCTGATGCTTTGCCGTTCTCATGGAGCACTGTCGTCGTTCTGGTCAGTCCGGTTTACAGATCAATAATAGGCCTGGTATCCGGGAGGGAAGCACAATGAAGTCACACCCTCATTCATACCTGGGTTTTGTCATTTGTACCGCGATATTCTTGGGGCTCTGGTCCCTGTTCAGTCCGAACAGCCTGGGCCGCCAAAACCCGAAAATCGGTGTCCTCGCTCTCTTTTCAGATGATCTGACCCAGGAACAAAGGGACCTCATTCAAACCGTCATGAGTGAGGAAATCGGTGAAATAAAGAAACGGAGCGTGGTCCCGGTCAACACAGTACGGGCAAAACTCGAAGCTGATAAATCACCTATGACCTGCTCGGACCTTGAATGTGCCCGGCGGGTTGGCGCGACTCTTGATGCCGATATACTCGTCTTCGGTCTTGTTCACCTGGACCGGCTCCAACAGAGATTCACATTTCAAATCAGTCGGTTCGAGTTGGGTCGGTCTGAAAGCGTAATCGTCGAGCAGGGTTGGTCCCAGAACGATTTCGACCTCTTGTTTATGGCCTTGATGACTGCCACCCGTAAATTGTTTTCCTCGAAAGCAGATGACTCTATTCAGGCTATCCGGAAAGAGTCATCTGATGGTATGGAAACCGAGACAGACCATGCAACCATAAAACCTCGGCGGTTTTTCCACAAAGAAGACACAACCCCACCGGACCAGACCACGCCCCCCTCCGCCCCCCCCCCAGTCCCCATTATCATTAATCATGTTCCCCCGGAACATGGCCGTCCCGAAAACAACGATGTGCCCCTGATCATGACCTTTGTCGGTGGTCCTGACAAGGCCCGGGTCCTTATTCACTATCGCTTCAATGACGACGATAACTGGCGCTCCCAAAAAATGAAAATGAAGGACATCCGCCATTTCATCTCGGTCCCCTATCGACCGAAAAAACAAAACGTTCTCGAATACTACTTCGTCGTGGTCGACAAACAAGGTAATGTCCTGTTGGATGATCGGGAACACATCTACCGGGTCGATTTGTTCTGATCCGCTTCGCCCGATCCCATAACCCATGGGCCTCTCCATGATCAATTACCGCTTCCGCCAAATCTGTCTTTGATCGAGGTGCCCTCCTCAAACTGTTGGCAAATATCAGCATTACACAAAGAGTTGGGGGGAGTATTATCGCTTTTATTGACTGTGTTCCTGACGGGGTAACTGGTGCGTTGCAGCAGGACCTCACGGTCGGGGTACCAGTGAGACCTGAGGTTACCGACCAGGTAGAGCGAGCCGGTCACGACCATCAGATCGTCGGGTCTGATGGTGTGCAGGGCAAGTTCGAGTGCGGCCCGGGGTGATGGTTCGCACAGGATGACCTGGCCATTCCCGGCCTTTTTGAGTAGAATCCGGGCCAACTCCCGGGCCGGGAAGGGGTCTTTCGCATAGACCTCGGGTTCCGTAGTAATGATGACGTCGGCCACCCGCAAGAGTTGATCGATCATGGTCCGCTTCAGTTTCGTGGCCAATACGCCGCAGAGTATGACCTTTTTCTGCTTGGGACCGAGTTCAAGATATCGAATGAGATTAACCATCTTGTCCGGATTATGGGCGCCATCGAGTACCACGGTGGGCTGCGTCTGGACGATTTCGATCCGGCCGGGCAGGAAACCGCGTAACAGGCCTTGGCGGACATGATCGGCTCCCAGTTGATAACCTCGTCGGGCCAGCAATTCCACCGTGGCGATGGCGAGCGAGGCGTTTTCGACCTGAAACGGTCCGCGGGCGGATAGTTTGATCGCGGGCAGGTGCCAGTGTTCACCGTGATAATCAAAGACGGTCCCCTCGAGAGACGAGTGCACTCGGCCAAAGGTCCGGCTCGGACGGACCAGGACCAGAGGGGCATGTTGGGTCCGGGCTTCGGCCCTGATCTGGCGTATTCCGCAACCGGCCAAGGCCACAACAGGTGTGTGCGGTTTGATGATCCCGGCTTTGTGTCGGGCGATGGCCGTGATAGTCCGTCCCAGGGTGTGCTGATGGTCGTAACCGATTTTCGTGATCACGGATAGCATTGTCTCGAGGAAATTGGTAAAGTCATAGCGTCCGCCCACGCCAGTCTCGAAGACCATGAGTTCGACCCGGGCCCGCCGGAATGCTTCGAGCGCGGTTATCACACCGGCCATGCCGTGCAGAGGCAGGTCCAGCGGTCGGAACTCTTCGAAGACGGGACGCAGGTCATTGACCAGGTCTGAATAAGCCTGACCGGGTATATATGAGCCATCTATCCAGATTTTTTCGGTCGAGACTTGCAGGTAAGGCGATATATGCAAGCCGGTCCTGATGCCGGCCGCCCTCAGGATTTCCGCGATCATCATTGCGGTCGTGCCCTTACCGGATGTGCCGGCAATATGTATGGCCGGAATATTCTGCTCAGGGTGACCGCAGGCGGCCAGAACGGACGGCATCATGGTCGAGCGCTGTTCGTACGGTGTCTTGATCTCACCGGTCCTGATTAGGCCCTGATTAAGATAGGTGTTGGCTTCGAGATAAGCCTGCCAGCTCCGCTCCCGTGCATTACCCGCTCGATATTCTTGATCACTACGCATTTTTATCAATTCACGCTGTCTTATTCGAGCAGCGAGGATATGTTTTTGACCATTTCCAGGAATTCGCTTTCGGTCAGGATTGGCACGCCCAGTGCTCGGGCTTTGTCGTACTTCGAGCCCGGATTCTGGCCTACTACCACATAATCCGTTTTTTGACTGACTGAAGAGACGGCCCGACCACCGTATTGTTCGACCATGGCCTTGGCCTGGTTTCGGGTCATCTGTTCGAGCTCGCCGGTGAAGACAAAGGCTTTCTCCGAGAACGGTGTTGGCCCGGAGGAGGCAGGGGCGGGCTCCGGATAGATAATGGTCACCCCGGCGGCTAGCATCCGTTCGAGACTGAGTCGGGACTGTTCGTCCTGAAAGAACCGGACCACGCTGCGGGCAATTTCCGGGCCGATCTCATGAACGTTCATCAAATCGTCCTCCGAAGCCTGTTCAAGCAATTCGAGCCGGGGAAACTCGCGGGTCAGGACCGTAGCGATATGACTGCCCACGTTCCTGATCCCCAGGGCGAAAATAAAACGATCGAACGCGATTGTTTTCGATTTCGTGATAGCTTCGATCAGGTTCCGGGCTGACTTCTCGGCGAAACGTGGCAACTGCACGATTTGCTCGAAGGTCAGGTAAAAAATGTCGGCCACATCGGCGATAAGTCCGCTCGAGATCAATTGCTGCACTATTTTACTTCCCAATTGATCGATGTTGAAGGCGTTGATCGAGACAAAGTGAATGATTCGTTCACTGGTTTTAGCCGGGCAGATCGGGTTCGGGCAGCGGTGCAGGGCCCCTTCACGCATGATCTCGCTCTGGCAGACCGGGCAAATGTCGACCATCTGAAACTCGGTCTCGTTCCCCTGACGCTGGTCAACGAGTGCTCTGACCACCTTGGGAATGACATCGCCCGCCCGCTGAATAATGACCAGGTCCCCGGTCCTGATGTCCTTACGTTTGATTTCATCGGCATTGTGCAGGGTGGCTCGCTGGACCGTTACGCCGGCAAGCTGGACCGGTTCAAGCAGGGCTACCGGGGTCAGCACGCCGGTCCGACCGACCTGGATATCAATGGCCTTGATCCGGGTTGTGGCCTCCTGGGCTTTGAATTTATAAGCCAGCATCCATCTGGGACTGCGGGTAGTCATGCCCAATCGTTCCCAGCAGGTGCGGTCATTGACCTTGATAACGACGCCATCCATTTCATAGGCAATTCGGTCCCGTTCCGTTTCGATCTGGTGATGATACGCGATCGCCGCGGCAATTCCATGGCACAGCTTAGCCAAGGGATTCGGTTTGAGCCCCCACTGTCTGAAGAGTTCGAGTAATCGGGACTGGGTCTCGATCTCGAGCCCCTCGAGATAACCCAGACCATAAAAGTAGAGCGTCAGCTTTCGTTGGGCGGTGATCCGGGGATCGAGCTGTCTGACCGAACCGGCCGCAGCGTTACGGGCATTGGCAAAAAGCTGCTCGCCCGTCCTGGCCCGCTCCTCATTCAAACGTCCGAAATCATTCTTCGAGATAAAGACCTCCCCCCGGGCTTCGAAGAGAGGTGGCGGCGGAATAGCAACCTGGTCCGTTTTGAGCCTGAGCGGCACGAGGGAGATGGTCTTGAGGTTCTGAGTGATGTCCTCACCCTCATAGCCGTTCCCCCGGGTCGAGCCCAGGATCAGGATTCCACGTTCATAGGTCAGCGAGGCTGAAACCCCATCCATCTTTGGCTCGACGAAATAGTCGACCGCATGATTGTCCGGAAGGTCAAGTAACCGTTTTATCCGGGCGTCGAAATTCCAAACCTCGGCCTCCTGATGGGCATCTTCGATACTGAGCATGGGCACGCGATGCGTCACCTTGCCGAACTCAGCCAACGGCTCAGCCCCGACCCGCCGGGTCGGTGAATCGGGCCTGATCAAATCGGGAAAAAGACGCTCGATCTCACGCAACTCACTCATCAACGTATCATATTCCGCGTCGGTCACCAGCGGATCATCAAGCACGTAGTAATGATAATTGTATTCCTCGAGCCTGGTGTGGAGTTCATCTCGTCGTTGTCGGGCCGTTTCACGGTCCATGCCGTCACCCCCTTGACCTATTGTTCCGTTCCTGTCAGCCGCAGGGCCCTATTGTAACACGAATCAAGCATAAAATGAAGACCAATCAGGTTGCTGACACCTGTTTCTGAAGATCAATCAATTTTTGTGCGGGTCGTTCGAACAGGGCGAGGAACATCATGGCTGCAATGATATAGGGTTTCCAACTGGCCTCACGATAGGTATTCAGACGATACCGCTCGAAAACGGACCGAGCTACCTCGCCTTGTGGGCAACTCACGTCCGAAATATCGGCGGGCAGGCAATGCATATACAGGGCCTGACCCGACCGGGTCAGTTTCATCATAGCCTCGTTGCACTCCCAGTCTCGAAAATGGGCATTGATTGCCAGACACTCCCGTTCGAGTTCTTTCAAACCATTCCGGTCTCCTTTACCCAGTAAGGCAGTCCGAGAGCGCATGATGTCGAGCGGGGCCCAGCTCTTCGGATAGACGATGTCCGCCTGATCGAACGCCTCCGCCATCGAGTGGACCACCTTAAAAGAACCGCCCGAGACTGATGCACTGAGACGGGCCCGATCGACCACCTCGGGCAATAATTCGTAGCCTTCCGGATGAGCCAGGGTGATCTCCAAACCCAGACGACTCAACAGGGCGATAATACCCTGGGGAACCGATAAGGGCTTGCCATAACTGGGCGAATAGGCCCAGCTCATGGCCAACTTCTTGCCCTGCAGTCGATCGAGGCCCCCGAAATGCGTACTTAAATGGGCCAGATCGGCCATACTCTGCGTAGGATGATCGAGGTCGCACTGCAGGTTGATCAGCACCGGACGATATGGGAGTATCCCCTCCCGATATCCCCCCTCGACACTCCGGGCGACTTCACGCATGTAGCTATTCCCCTCGCCCAGATACAGATCATCACGAATTCCGATGACCCGACTCAGAAAAGAAATCATGATAGCCGTCTCACGGACAGTTTCACCGTGAGCGATCTGGGTCTTTTCCTCATCCAATTCCTGCACGGTCAGTCCCAGCAAATTTGCAGCGCTGGCAAAACTGAACCGGGTCCGGGTCGATTTGTCCCGGAAAATGGAAATGGCCAGACCGCTTTCAAACACTCGGGGGGAAAGTCCGTTTTGCACAAACTCCCGCAGAATCAAGGCCGTTTCGAGCGTGGCCTTGATCTGGTCCTCACTTTTCTCCCAGGTCAACAGAAAATCGGAACCATACAGGTCCGACAATTTGAGCGATCCCAGCCGTTCCAGGGCCTGGTTCAAATCCTTACCTCCTCGTGTCACTTTCCGTGTCGTTTCTGTTTTTACGGGTTTGGTTCGGGTCATGATTTTCACTCCTCCAGACCTTGCTATTGTCAATGAGCCTCCTCATGGACTAATTCGAGCCGGTTGGTCCGACTCAATGAAGGCCGGTAACTGGTATAGCATAATCAAAGATAGATGAAAAGCACCGAAGACCGATACCGGATAACAGCATTCTGACTATTCAAGAGCATGTTATCATGTATAGCCGCGGAAAGATGAAATTCGATGGAACGACTGCGGCTGCTTTCCAAGGGGAAACAGGAAAAGACGATTGGAAAGACTGTCGCGTCGTAGCATTGGCAAAGACGGAATAAGAGGTGACAATGTCGAGTTATGCTTGATCACGCCCTAACCCCTAACGTCTTGATTATGTGATATGATGAGGCATATTATAAAAAAAGACCAGTATTGCCCGATCTCTTCACGATCATACAGATGAAGTAAGCAAGGATGAACTGCTCAGACAGCTCTCAACATTGAGTCACATCCCGTTCAGATCATTATGGAGTAATGAGATTGAAACATGTGGTTTTCATGGTAGTAATTCTCTTATTAACAACGGGTTGCCGACCAGGTCATCGCGAGATTAGGCTGGCTATTACGACCCAGCTTGAGCATTATCCCGAATCGCGTTTGCAGGATATTTACAAAAGCTTCTTCCAGGATGAATGTGGCCCGGGTCATTTTATCGAAGATATCTCCTCCGCCCGAAAATATTTCGATCTGGAGTTGGAAGAAATGGTCCCCCGTGGACGGCATGAGCCTGAGCCCTGTGGAGTCGGGAAGAATTTCTATCGCATTCCTATGGATCTGGTAAAAGAAGGGATCATGTCCGAGGATGAATACTTCCAAGCTTTCATAGCAAGTTCGAGGGATTTTTCTATTCCTGATATCGGTGAATGGATCGAAAAATGGAACACAATAGAAACGGAACTCAAAAAGATGAAACTTCACATACCGGATATGGACAATGACAAGAAAGCCATTGATAAGTCTCTTTCCGATGGAAATGCCGTTTTTCATCACAGTCAAAAGTATACTGATGCTTACGATCCACATTATCGTATCATGGCGAAAGAGCAGTGGGAGAAGCTGAAAAGCTCAATTCGCGACCAATGAGTTGTCTGAGTTTTCAGACTCAGTCGGAATAAGTATATCACAAGCAAATCGATCTGCCCCTTTTTCTTCAATAGAGATAGATACGGTGCCAAAGTTGAGAAATGTCTCCTTTTTCCCATGAAAGTATAAATGGGCAATCTCATGAAAGAATGTAAACCAAAAAATGTCGCTGTATGTCCATCTCACCGTAAGCTGAATGAGAGGTTTGTTCCTAAACCAACGAGTAGTACCATGTATTTTTGTCCCTTTAAAATGGGGTAGATAAACAACAGCAATTCCACACTTCGAGCACAGCTTAAATAATTCCTGACTAAAATCCTGGGGACAAAAAGTTAGCGATCTAAATGCAGCAAAACTTTCTCTCAGTGTCTCTTTGCTAAATTCTTTGACCTGGATTTTCTCAGCTTTTTTATGCGCAGTGTTTTGAGCGAGGGATTAACTGATTATATCGCCATTCCAGAGTTGCTGACAAAATGTGTGCCAGGGAAGGATAGTAATTCCTGAATCAAGCTTTCTGGGTAATGGATCCCGCGAAACAATCAGCATCTTGCCACACCTGTTTTCTTCCCGGAAAAGATGAAGGCCTTTTGTTCGTTCCTGCGCATGTGTCGAGGATTTTATCTCCATTACTACATCAGCGTTTCCAAGTATAATATCCACTTCAGCACCACTTGCTGTCCTCCAGAAACTAATGGGAAAATCCAGTGTGCTGTAATGACTGTAAGCACTGCATTCCATAAAGATAAAATGTTCAAAAGCTCGGCCATATTCGAAAGTCCCCGGGATAAGACTTGTATGCCCCATCAAGGTCGAGACAATGCCAGTATCAAAGAAATAGAATTTTGACGTCTCGATCAGGCGACGCTTTTTTGATTTTTTCCATGGAAGTAACTGGCGTCCAAGCAGGGTGTCCTCCAGAATTTGATAATACTGGCGAATGGTTTTCACTGAAACACCACTTTCACGAGCTGCATTTGTATAGTTCAATAGCATGCCATTCGTCAGTGCTGCGCAATTCAAAAATCTGGAAAATGCTGGAAGATTTCTGGTCAAGGCTTCCATTTGAATCTCTTCCCGGAGGTAATCATTCACATAGGCTTTACGATCCATCTCACTATCGGCAGATAAATAGTGTGCAGGAATAAGTCCGGTGAATAACACACGATCAAGATCAATTTCCTTTATTTCTGGTGTGACCAGAGGGTAAAGTTCAAATCGCCAAGCCCGACCTCCCAGCAAATTTACACCCTTTCGCCTGAATTTTCTTGCACTCGAGCCAGACATAATGAACTGATAGTTTGTATTTTCAATGAGCCACTGAATCTCATCCATCAAGTGAGGAATTTTTTGCACTTCATCAATAATAATAGTGTTTGACACCTGGGCTCTAACAAGTTGCCGCAAAAGCGTTGGTTTTTTCAGCAGCGAAAGATACAAATCATAATCCAGGAGGTCTATCGTGAAAGCATGGGGAAATTGCTGTTTCAAGAGGGTACTTTTCCCCGTTTTCCGTGGTCCCCACAGAAAAGCAGATCTGTTATCGGGCAGCTTGACTTGTTGAATTCGTTCTATGAGATCGTGTTGGGTCATGCTGTACTTGTATGATAATTGTACTCATAAGTCAAATTATTCGTGATTATGTGACCTTGAGGTAAAGTAGGGGGTCATCAAGTCTCCTCTTGACTGTTTATTGTATGATTTTGATGGTGGATTTTGGAGGGGGAAAATATGCCCTGAAAAAGGCAAATATGGGCTTCTGGGGGGGGATGTGCTGATGAATATACTCAGAAAACCCGTTTTGTGTCGCTCGAAAGTCCTGGTAGCTCCAGAGGTGCCATCATCCAGAATATATAATCCGAGATAGCGCACATGGCTCACCGGTAATACCTCTTGTATTCATATCTCTCTTCGATTATAATCACACCTGTGTAAAAGAAACGTACTGTTCGGGTCAAGAGATCATCCCGCATCATTATCGGAACGACACAGGGTTTCAAAAATGAGTATCTGCCCACAATGCGGCAAGGAATCGACACCTGCTGCTTCATATTGTCTCTTCTGTGGTTTTGATTTCAAAACTGGTCAACAAAAGTCAGAAGATCACAATGGGTCCCCCGGCCTGAATACGAACCTGCTTCCTGCCGATACGGTCATTGGTGACCGTTTCAAAATAAGGAAGGAAATTGGTCGAGGCAATCGAGGTATCATTTATGAAGCAGAAGATCTTGTGCTTGAAGAAAAAATCGCTTTAAAGGTCCTGTATCCTCACCTTTTAGATGATCAAAAACTGGTGACTAAATTAAAACGGGAGATAAAACAGGCCCGAAAAATCAAGCATCCCAACGTCTGTAACATTTTTGATTTCGGCATGGTGGGGAACATTTTTTTCATTTCCATGGAGTTGGTCCAGGGTATAGTATTGGCACGTCACCTGGTCAATAATGACCTGCCCGATGATCAGAAAACCAACATCCTGATTGGGCTGGTTCGAGCCTTGGACGCTGCCCATGCCGAGCGTATCCTCCATCGCGATCTGAATCCGGCCAATATCATGATCGATCCGCATTACCGGCCCGTAGTCATGAATTTCGGGATTGCACGCTTTCTGGGACAATCTGATATTATCAGGACCAGGCATGATCCACCCTCGGCCGGTTTCACCTGTTCGCCCTTCTATATGGCCCCGGAACAGTTTTATTCGGGCAAGGTCGACCAACGGACCGATTTGTATTGTTTCGGGATAATAGCGTATGAATTATTTACACGCAGTTTACCGTATACGGATTCGACACCTCTCGGTCTCGCAGTCAAACATATGCAGCAAATTCCTCAACCGCCTCGAACGTTGGACCCCAATATTCCGGTAACAATCGAGCAGATAATCCTCAAATGTATCCAGAAGAATCAGGACGATCGTTATAATGATGCCCGCGAGATATTACTGGCTTTAACAGGTGAAGCCGAGACTGACGAGGAAGATCGTCCCCGGATTCTGGTGGCCGATGATCATGATAATATCCGTGATCTCATCGGCACAATACTCGAAGATAATGGCTGTTTACCCATTTATGCCAAGGATGGGGAAGAAGCAATTGCCCGGGTCATGCAAGCGAAACCGGTCCTGATTTTCATGGACTTGATGATGCCCGTGCTGGATGGGTATCAGGCCTCGGAATTCCTCCGGTCCAACGCTTCGACCGCGAATATTCCGATTATCATGATCACCTCGCGGATCGACGATGAGTACAAGGCCTACAGCAAATCAATTGGTATACATGACCATCTTACCAAACCGATTGACCAGGAATTGCTTGTGTCCAAACTCAATAAGTATCTGGGCCGGACCTCATAATCTTCCCGGGAGTATCATTCGCTGTTAGAGGATGTTTGTCCGTCTTGTCCGCCCGGATAGCGGGTCGCAATGATTATTTTCTTGATATTGTTCTGTTTGGCCAGGTCCATGATATGGACCACGGTACCATGCGGGACCTTCTGGTCCGCCTTCAGGGTCAATTCAGACAAGTTCCGGCTGGTTGCCAATTCCTTCAATCGGGCAGCCAGGGCACCGGGCGAGATGAGTGTATTGTTGAGTTTGTACTGCAGTGCATTGGCCTGATCGAAATCCACGACCAAGACCAGGTCCTTGATTTCTTCCTGCTCCGCTGTCTGGCTTTCGGGAAGTTCGAGTTCCATACCCGGTTGCTCCTTGAAGGTCGAAGACAGCAGGAAAAAGATCAGCAGCAGGAACAGGACATCGATCAAAGAGGTAATATTAATCGATGTTTTGCGGCGATGGGCGCGGAACAGTTTCATTCCTGGATATCTCCATTGACAGGGGTTTCTGACAATCGCCGTAATTTGTGAAAGAGAATGGCGGCATGTTTTTCGATATCAAGGACCAGAGACTCGACCCGGTTGAGCAGATAATTGTAAGCCACCAGGGCCGGGATACCAATAGAAAGTCCAACGATGGTTGTAATCAAGGCTTTCGAGATTCCGGTCGAGAGCTGGTTGACCTGGACCGAGGCTGCGGAAGCAATCTCGTTGAAGACATCGACCATGCCCAGGACCGTTCCCAGTAAACCGAGTAACGGCGCTATGGCCGCGATGGTTTCGAGTGTGATCAGTCCCTGTTCGAGCGCTCGCGTTTCCTGGCGGCCCTGGTCCTCGATGATCTCACGGATGCCGTCGGCGGGCAGGTCCCGGTTTTCCAAACCAAGCTTGATGATGGTCGCGAATGGGCCTTTCTTATCGCGACAGACCCTCAGGGCCATCTCGGCATCAGCGGGCCCCGCAAAGGACTTGATAATCTGCACAATCTCTGGAATGATGATTTTGTGATGACGGAGCTGGACCAGCTTGACCAGCACAATAGCCAGGCCAATAACAGAGCAGAGTAACAGCGGGACCATTACCAGCCCCCCCTTTTCCAACCAGAGCCACAAGTGTTCGACCATGTTCATAAGTTGTTCCATAATATCGCCTTTCTGCCTCGAATGTTATGTCTAGGCGTTCATCTCCTGATTGAAAATGTATAGAGTCCGGTAATCTCCAGGTATTCTAACTCATTAGGGAAATCGGGAGGGAGAGGTTTAAACGGCTGGGCTGCCTTGATCGAGTTGATACTGCTGTGCATCAACGATTCATGCCCCGTCGTCCGCAGCACCTCGATATTTTCCACATGCCCATCGCGATACACCCGAAAGCGTATAACGGTCTCACCATAAATCAATCCCATCTGGGCAAATGCTTCAGGCAGATACAGGTTCTGCTGGATTTTGCGTTTTAATTCCTGCATATAGGGGGCAAATTCCCAATCATAGGTATTCAAACTGAATCCACCCGAATCAGGGGCTCTGCTTTCGGTATTGTTCCTGAGCGGTCGGGCTGGTTGCGCTTGTGCAGGCGCAGGCGCTACCTGTCGCTGAGAATCGGACCTGTTGTGCTCAAAATACTTGCTTGAAAAAGAAAAGTCACGAAACTGCTCCCGGTTTTCTTGATAGCGTAACTGTTGCTGCTCGGGTGAGTGAGCCTGACCGTCAGAAGCAGGACTGGTTCGGTCCAAAACTGGTTGAGTAAACGCTTCCTGCTGACCATATTCGGCCAGATGCTCATAAAGACCTTCACTCCCGGCCTCACCGCGCGGCACACTCGGGTCCGTGATCGTATCGCGGGCCCGGGCACTGCGGTCTGAAACATAACGACTCTCAACATTCTGTTCAAGCGGTTCGGCATCGTGCGGCACATCAACCAACTCAAATTCAATCCTCTTCTCGATCATATCCTCGCGAGCAGTAGGAGGTCGAACCGGCAAACGGGCCCGAACACTCATAAACAAAAGGGCCAGGACCAGATGCAACATGAGCGACACCAGGGCCATGATCAGGTAGAGCGTACGGTTCGGGTTGTCCGTGACAGCGTCGGCTGAAAACACCGGAACGTCCTTTCTATGGCAATGTCCTTCGATGACGGTCTGATCTTTTGGATCTGGTCCCTAGTTACATACTACACAATCATTCATTTTGCATTGTTCCCCTCATATACCATCATTTTTAGCAGACCAGGGACATTCGATTATCGGAGACAAGCATCCGGTAAATCGAATATTGATATTGGTCCCGGCCTGGTATAATTGAATAAAAATGTTGTTTTAAGCCAGATGAAGCATGAATATGCACCGGTTTCAGATTGTTTTGGGATTGAGGCCTTACGATGACAATTGTTCTGGGTATTTCTTTGAGTCATTATGGTTCCGCTTGTATTATTGTTGATGGCGAAGTCAAAGCGGCCGTTCTCGAGGAACGTTTGTCCCGTCGTAAATTTGATGCGGGGTTTCCGGCCCTGAGCATTCGCAAGGTCATCGCTGTTGCGGGCATAGAACCCGGGGATATAGACCATGTAGCCGTCGGGACTATGTGCGAACAGTTTGACTCGAACCTGGCCCAGGACCATGAATACAGACTGGCGACTCGACTTTTATCCGGAGCGGCTTATTTTGTTCCCCTGCGAATACTTGAAACCGCCTGGTTACGCAAAGTGTACCGGGCAATTTTCTATACTTACAATCGTTGGCAGTTTTTTCGCAAGAACACCTCTTATTTTCTCGATCTGGGTATTTCACCGGCAAAAATAAAGTTTTATGATCACCATACCTGTCATGCCGCAACAGCCTATTTTGCTTCACCCTGGCGTGACAAAGTCCTGTTTTTCACCGCTGATGGTAATGGAGATGGTTATTGCTCCTACGTCGGTTTGGGAGAAGGTGACCGTCTCGAGACCAAGCAGGCCATTTCCTCGATTCACTCCCTGGGCGGGCTGTACAGCAGGGCGACTCGCTTCATCGGCATGAAGCCCTGGCAGGACGAATACAAAGTCATGGGCCTGGCACCATGGGGAGAACGAAAAAAAGCCGCCGAAGAAGTCTACCGCAAAATAAAACGGATGTGGGGTCCCCACGGCTCGACCTACCGAAATTTTTGCGGCTACGCCTGCAATTCATTGTTGGCCCACATGAACCGGACCCTGAATAATCCCCGTTTCGATTATGTCGCGTATGCGGTCCAACGTGTTCTCGAGGAAACCCTGTCCGAATGGATCACCAAAACCATGGCCCACTTTCAGGTCCGAAAAATAGCTCTGTCCGGAGGAATATTTTATAACATCAAAGCCAATAAAAAGATCGTGGAACAGGCCCAGCCCGAGGACATATTCATTTTTCCAGCTGCCGGCGACGAATCCATCAGCATCGGAGCCGGGTACCTCGGCTATGCCGATCTCAGACGGCAACAGGGCTTATCCATTGATCTAAAACCGATTACCCATTATTACTGGGGCGAAGAAATCGAAACCGAGATAGAAAAAACCATTGCGGGTCTGGATACGACCCGGTTTGAAATCGTAAAGAGTGACGCGATAAACGATCTGGCCGCGGACCTCCTGGCCAGGAACCAGATCGTTGCGGTCTGCTCGTCCCGCATGGAGTACGGCCCACGCGCCCTCGGCAATCGCAGCATACTGGCCAATCCCTCCGATGTCCGCAATATCGAACGGCTGAACAATACCATCAAACGACGCGACTTCTGGATGCCGTTCGCCCTGACCCTGCTCGATGTTTGTGCCGACCGTTACCTGGTTAATCCCAGCCAGTTATCATCGCATTATATGATCATGGGTTTTGATACCAGACCCGAGTACCGCGACCAGATCATTGCCGGCATCCATCAGGCCGACAAAACGGTCCGGCCCCAAATCCTGGTGCGGTCCTTCAACCCGCCTTTTTACGACCTTTTGTCCGCATTTCACCAGAAAACCGGCATCGGGGCCCTGCTCAATACCTCATTGAATCTCCACGGCGAGCCCATGGTCAACCTGCCTCAGGAAGCCATCGGGGTCATGCTCGATTCCGACCTCCAGCATCTTGTCCTCGGTCACTATCTGATCAGCAAACGGACTTGAGCATTACCTGGTTCTCAGTTTCCGGACAGAAAACCGAGAAGCCGCTGAATCAACGTTGGTTTTTGCTTGATCGAAGCAGTGCTGGCCGGTTTTTCATAAGCCCGACGCGATTTCTGGAGATCAAGCGAAAATTCCTCGGCGGATTGATAGCGGTTCTCCGGCCCCTTTGCCATGGCTTTTTGCAGAACGGCGGTGAGCTTCTGGGAAATGAAGGGATTAAAATAGGTCGGGGTCTGAGGAACATCAGTCAAGTGTTTGTTGAGAATATCCATGGGATTCCTGCCCGAAAAGGGCGGTACACCACACAGGCAATGATAAATGATGGCGCCAAGCGAATAGATGTCGCTCCGAAAATCGATGTTCTTACCCCGAGCCTGCTCAGGGGACATATAGGTTGCCGTCCCGAGAATGGCCCCCTCCTGCGTCAAATTCACCGAGGAGTCCAGTATCTTGGCTAAACCGAAATCCATGACCTTAAGCTCGCCGTTTTTCTGAATGAAAATGTTGTGCGGTTTCAAATCGCGGTGAATGATGCCTTTCGAGTGCATGTAGGCCAAGGCCTGGCACACCTGCACAAAATACGTGATCAGGGTTATGAAATCAGAGTTTCTTTTGGGCTTCGTTTTCATATATCGTCTGAGATCGTTCCCAACGAGATACTCCATCACAAAAAAAATGATCGAGCCGGTCTGGCCGTATTCGAACACAGACACGATGTTGGGATGGCTGAGATTAACCAGGGCCAGGAATTCACGTTGGAAACGCTTTTCGGTTTCCGCTGAATGCGAGAACTCGAAAGGCAGCACTTTGATGGCCACTTTCTGGTTGAGAGCAATATCTGTGGCCCGATAGACGGTGCCCATCCCGCCCCGACCCAGTTGTTCTTCGATCAGATATCGATTACTCAAAGTCTCGCCAATCATGGTAACCCCGTTTCTCACCGCTCAAGAATCTCTTCCCAATCATGAAATAGCACATCAGCAAAAAAGTTACATTATCACCACAAATTGCAGGTGTGCTCTCGATATGTTCCGTATAGGTAGAACTTCTTCTTTCTTTGTAGAAAAGGAGGTGCAACGTGGGGTTAAATATTAAAAACGATGAAGCACATAGATTAGCAGTTAGATTATCTGAATTAACAGGCAAAAGCATGACGGCAATTGTGATTGAGGCTCTCGAGCACCATTTGAGTATACTTGAGCGCAATCGTGGAGAGAGGGCTCGAGTGCAGGAGTTAATGATGATTGGTAAACGTTGTGTAACGCATCTCAGACAAGTAGTGAGTTCTGAGCAACATGGTGATTTTCTGTATGATGAAACGGGAATGCCACAATGATAATCGACACATCTGCACTTCTCGCAATTCTCTTTCAGGAGGATGAGGCTTTATTGTTTACCCAGGCTATTGCCAAATCGCCTATTTGCCGAATGTCAGCCGTAAATTTCCTTGAGGCAGCAATCGTTATAGATGTCCATGGTGATGCTGAAGCGAGTCGCCAACTGGATAATTTTGTTCTCCGGGCGGGTATTGAAATTGAAGCTGTCACACTCGAACAGGCGCAGATTGCTCGCCGAGCCATGTGCGATGTCTATAGACCAAAGAGCGGAGCGATTTTGGTCGATCAGAAAAAAACATTTTCCCCAAAATGCGCACCATGA